>NZ_JAEBEF010000022.1:0-149504 GCF_046548815.1 Amycolatopsis sp. cmx-4-83
AATTCGCCGACATCCTCCGCCGCAACCCCGACTACGACGGCCGCCCCATCCGGCTCATCGGCTGCGACGCCTCCTCCAACGACTTCGCCCACCGCCTCTCCCGCGAACTCGACACCGACGTCACCGCACCCACCAAACCCGCCTGGACCGACTCCCACGGACGCGTCTTCTCCTCCGACTACGAAATCGGCCCCGACGGACGCATGCGCCCCCGCATCCCACCCGACGGCGAATGGAACACCCACCACCCCGACGGCTCGACCCATCGGGCCGGCGAGGACGGGTTCGCGCCGGACAGCCACCACGGGGACGCGCACGACGTCGATGCCGACAGTGCGTTCGCGCGGGGCAAGGACCACCCGGACATGCACGACCTCGGCGAGGGCTGGCGGGAGCCGGAGTTCACGCGGCACGAGGACGTCACGCTCGGGCGGCACGAGCGGTTCTTCGACCCGGCGAACCCGCGGCACCTGGAGCCGAACACGCGCTACGAGGTCACCGATCCGGACGGGCGGTTCACCCGGGTCTACACGAACGGTGAGACCCCGCCGCGGATCACGCACATCGACGCCGACGTGCCGAACACGCGGGTCGGGAACAACGGCGTCGAGGTCGGGAACCCGGACGCTTCGCACCTGCACGGGGACGTCGACTACCGGGTCAGCACCGGTGAGGGGCAGTTCGAGTTCCACACCGACGCGGACGGGCGTCCCGAGCTGGACATCGACCACTTCGATCCGCCGTTGACGCCGCCGCCGGTGGAGCGGCGGATCACCGGGTACGACCCGGGGCACAACGGTGACGGTCCGTTCGGGGCCACGCCGCCGGAGGACCTCAAGCCCAACAGCCGGTACGAGGTCTATTCGAAGGCGCCCGACGGTACCGATCAGTGGCACGGCACGTTCTACACCAGCGGTGACAACCCGCCGGAGTTCACGCACATCAAGACGTGGCACGACAACGAGCGCGGCATGATCAACCCGGAGACGGGTGATCAGCACACGATGCACGACCAGCACGCCGGCCGGCCCGACGGCATGCCGGTGCGCGGCGCCAAGTACGAGATCGGCGCCGAGAACATGCACTACCACGTCGACGAGCACGGCAACGCCGCCGTGTCGTGGGAGCCGGACTACACCAGCCCGGCGACGAAGCGGGTCGGGCTCGGCCCGCAGGAGCGCACCGGCCACGTCGGGCTGGAAGACCACCCGGGCAGCACCGTCAACCGCGGCGGGCACACCGCCGACCACCGGTCGGGTGGGCTGCAGGGCCGGATGGGCATGGTTCCCCAGCTCTACGAGCAGAACCACAGCGTCGGCAACCCGGACAACTGGCGGCAGATGGAGATCGACCGCCAGACGTTCGAGCGGGGCGGTGGCGACCACGGCACGACACGCGTCTACGCCGACGCGCCGTCGACCGGGGAGACACCCGACCGGCTGCACGTGATGTCCGAGAGAATCCACCCCGACGGCACCCGCACGTACAACTACAGGAGCTTCCCGAATGTCCCGAACCCAGCCCCCGTGGTACCCCCCACCCGGACCTGACCTGCGGGAGGCGGACGAGGACCAGGTGGTCCGCTGGATCGGCGGCTGGCTGATGGACGCCGCTCCCGAAGGCTGGCGGCGGATCGACATGACCGTCCGGCTGACCGCGGCGGTCGAGGAGATCTCCCTGGCCGTCGTGATGCCCGACGGCGCGGCCGCGCGCATGGAGCCTCCGCCCGACGTCAGTCCGCTGCTGTTCGAGCTGCGCAACAAGAAGTACCTGCGCGGCCGCGGCACCTGGCTGTCGCTGCGGCTGGTCATCGAGCCGGACGGCGAGTACCGCGTCTCCTACAACTTCGACCTCGACCCGCTGTGGGACCCGCCGCTCGAGGCCGACGTCTGGCACCAGGACTTCGAGGCCTACTTCCGCGACGAGGAGTGGACGCCTGCCTGGTACCGGGAGGGCGTCAAGGGCGAGGCCGGCGGGGAGCAGCCGCCCGACGAGCCCAACGCGCTGCTGAAGAACGTCGCCGACTACCTGAAGTTCACGCTCCCCGCGGGCTGGGACTACCTCCAGCTGCAGTACCGGGCGGTCGGCGACCACGAGGAGTCGGGCGCGGTCGTGCACTCGATCACCGGCACGGTCTACCCGTGGACCCCGCCGGAGCAGGTGCTCGACCTGCTCCGGCGCCACCGCGCCGCCTCGCTGTCCGAAGGCCGCGGCACCTGGGTGAGCGTGAAGTACGAGATGAAGTTCCCCGACTCGGTCAAGGCGCAGTTCAACGCCACCGAGGACCCGGGCTTCCAGGAGCGGCCGCCCGCCGGGGCGTTCGCCGAAGAGCTGCGGCGCTACCCGCGCACCGAGCGGCGCATGCCCGACTGGCTGCGCCAAGGCGCCGAAGGAGCCTGACCATGACCCAGCCACCGGGGCCGCTGCGCCCGGACCAGCAGCAGGAGATCGTCCGGCAGATCGGCGCGGCGCTCACCGCGGCGATCCCGCCGGGCTGGCAGCAGCTGCGGGTGGAGTACCGGGCCGCGGGCCGGCACGTCGAGTCCGACCTGCTGGTGACCGCTCCGGACGGGCGGCCTCGCGTGGCGCAGCCGCCGCCGGAGGCCGTGCGGCTGCTCGGCGTGCTGCGGTCGGGCATGTACCAGCCCGGCTTCGGCACCTGGCTGGGCGCGATCCTCGTCTTCGAGCCGGGGCAGGCGCCCGACGTCGACTTCGTGCGGCCGGACCTCGAGCCGCCGTTCCGGCAGCAGCCCCCGCCGATCGGGTTCCAGGACGAGCTGCGGTTCTTCCCGCGCGCGGAGGAGCACATCCCGGGCTGGCTGCGCGAGGGCGCGGGACTGCCCCCGCTCACGCCGCCGCCGGGTGACGGCGAGGTGCGCACCCCGCGCATCTACGACGGCCTCGACGCCTCCGGGCGCCCGCTGATCCGCCGCCAGCCGCTCCTGCCCGCCGAGATCGAGCGGGTGCTGACCTACCTCGACGCGGCGCCGGTGATCCTGGCGTCCCGCAGCAACGGGCCGGACGCGTTCGCGCCCGACCGCGGGGACGCGGTGCCGATGAACTTCCGCACCGACGGCGCCTGGGCGTGGCCCGGCGCGGTCGCGTACTACCTGCGCGAACACGGCGTGCCGCCGGACCCGGAGCTGGTCGCCCACATCCGGGCCCGACGCTTCACCGCGCCGGCGGAGGTGCCGGAGACCGCGAAGGACCTCGCGCTCACGGCCATCACCGGCGAACAGCTGTGACATCCGGGGGATCCGGGGGGGGCTCCGCCACCCGGATCCCCCGGAAGCGGCCTCAGACCACGGTGTAACCGGCGTCGGTCAGCGCGCGCTCGACGTCCTTGCAGTGCTCGGGGCCGCGGGTCTCCAGCGCCAGTACGACGTCGGCCTCGCCGAGGTCGAGGGTGCCGGAGATGCGCGAGTGCTCGACGTCGAGCACGTTCGCGCCGAGCTCGCTGACGCACGACAGCACGCCGACCAGGGAGCCGGGGCGGTCCGGGACGCGCAGCCGGAGGCGCAGGTAGCGGCCGCCGGCGGTCATGCCGTGCTGGATGATCTGCAGGAGCAGCACCGGGTCGACGTTGCCGCCGGAGAGGATGGCGACGACCGGCGGTTCGAAGGCGCCGACGTGCTGCAGCAGCGCCGCGACGGGCGCCGCGCCGGCCGGCTCGACGACCAGCTTGCGGCGCTCCAGGCAGAGCAGCACCGCGCGGGACAGGTACTGCTCGGACACCGTGACGACGTCGTCGACCAGCGACTCGACGTGCGCGAAGCTGACCAGGCCGGGCTCGCCGACCGCGATCCCGTCGGCCATGGTCGAGGTCTGGCCCAGCCGCACCGGCGCGCCCGCGGCCAGCGAAGGCGGGTACGCGGCGGCCTCCGCGGCCTGGACGCCGACGACGCGGACGTCCGGGCGCAGCGCCTTGACCGCCGACGCGACCCCGCCGACCAGCCCGCCGCCCCCGGTGGCGACCAGGATGGTCTTCACGCCCGGCACCTGCTCGAGGATCTCCAGGCCGACCGTGCCCTGGCCGGCGATGACGTCCGGGTGGTCGAAGGGGTGGATGAACACCGCGCCGGTCCGCTCGCCGAACTCGACGGCGGCGCGGAGCGTCTCCTCCAGCAGCGCGCCGTGGAGGTGCACCTCGGCGCCGTACCCGCGGGTCGCGGCCAGCTTCGGCAGCGGGGCCCGCAGCGGCATGAAGACGGTGGACTTGGCGCCGAGCAGCGACGACGCCAGCGCGACGCCCTGCGCGTGGTTGCCGGCACTGGCCGCGACGACGCCCCGCTCGCGCTCGGCCGGGGTCAGGCCGGCGATGCGGGTGTAGGCGCCGCGGATCTTGAACGAGCCGGTGCGCTGCAGGTTTTCGCACTTCAGGTGGACCGGACCGCCGTGGAGCTTCCGCAGGTCGCGTGCGTGCTCCATCGGCGTCACCCGGGTCACTCCGGTCAGGAGCTCCCGGGCGGCTTGGATGCGCTCGAGGGTGACGAGTTCCATGGGCCGGACTATGCCACTCAGGAGATCCACAGGTTGACCGGACCGCGGGCCGGGTACCCTGGGTCCCGTCAACACGCGGTAAACAGGGAGCAACTCATGGCACGGGGGAACGACGCTCGACGGGCTCGCGCCACCCGGTCCGCCGGGCTGGTCCCGCTCGTGATCGGGCTGGCCTCGGCCGCGGCGCTCACCGGAGCCGCGTACATCACGGTGGACAGCGTCTCCTGCGGCTCACCGGCCCAGTACATCCGCCACGACAGCCACGTCGAGCTGGTCGGCGGCTGCGTCGACGGCGCGAAGCTGCCGGCCGCGGGTACGCCGAAGTCCGGCGGCGTGGTGCACGGCAACTACAACCCCTGAGGAACCCCGTTGGCGCTCAAACGGATGGACAACATCCTCATCGTCGTCGACGACCTGGACGCGGTGATCGCGTTCTTCGTCGAGCTGGGCATGCGGCTCGAGGGCAAGGGCCCGCTCGAAGGGCGCTTCGCGGAGCGCGTGATCGGGCTCGAGGACGTCAAGCAGGACATCGCGATGCTGCGGATGCCGGACGGCCAGGGCGGCATCGAGCTGGCGCAGTTCCACCAGCCCAAGGCCGTCGTGCCGGAGCCGAAGGTCGCGCCGTCGAACACGCTCGGCTACCGCCGGATCATGTTCGCGCTCGACGAGAACCTCGACGACGTCCTCGACCGCCTGCGCCCGCACGGCGCCGAGCTCGTGGGCGAGATCGAGCCGTACGGGGGCATCTTCCGGCTGTGCTACGTCCGCGGTCCCGAGGGGATCATCGTGGGGCTGGCCGAAGAGCTGGACTGACTCAGTCCAGCGCCGCCAGCAGGTCGGCGACCAGGTCGCGGCCGTCTTCGATGCCGACGGAAAGGCGCAGCAGGTCCGCCGGGACCTGCAGGGTCGAGCCCGCCGTGCTCGCGTGCGTCATCTTGCCCGGGTGCTCGATCAGCGACTCGATGCCGCCGAGCGACTCCGCGAGGATGAACAGCTTCGTACGTGAAGCGACGTCCAACGCCGCCTGCTCACCGTCCGCGTGGCTGAACGAGACCATGCCGCCGAAGCGCCGCATCTGCTTCGCGGCGATCTCGTGGCCGGGGTGTTCCGGCAGGCCCGGGTAGTAGACCTTCGCCACCTTCGGGTGGTTGACCAGCGCCTGCACGATGCGCTCGGCGTTGTCGCTGTGGCGCTCCATGCGCAGGGCGAGGGTCTTGATGCCGCGCAGCGTCAGCCAGGCGTCGAACGGGCCGGGCACCGCGCCGGCGGAGTTGCGGAGGAAGAAGAACTGCTCGCGCAGCTCGTCCTCGTTCGTGATGATCGCGCCGCCGACGACGTCGGAGTGCCCGCCGAGGTACTTCGTCGTCGAGTGCAGGACGATGTCCGCGCCCAGCGAGAGCGGGTTCTGCAGGTACGGCGTCGCGAAGGTGTTGTCGACGACCAGGCGGGCGCCGGCGTCGTGCGCCACCCCGGCCAGCCCCGCGATGTCGGCGATGCCGAGCATCGGGTTGGTAGGCGACTCGCACCAGATCAGCTTGGTCTCGGGGCGGATCGCCGCGCGCACCTCGTCGAGGTCGGCCAGGTTCGCGACGGTGTGCTCGACGCCCCAGAGGCTGAGCACCTTGTCGATCAGGCGGAACGTGCCGCCGTAAGCGTCGTTGCCGAGCACGAGGTGGTCACCCGGGCGCAGGGTACTGCGCAGCACCACGTCGGACGCGGCCATGCCGGACGCGAAGGCCAGCGCGTGCCGGCCGCCTTCCAGCGAGGCCAGCGCCTCCTCCAGCGCCGAACGGGTCGGGTTCGCGGTGCGCGAGTACTCGTAGTCGCCCTCGCGGGTCCCGCCCACGCCGTCCTGCGCGTAGGTCGAGGTCTGGTAGATCGGCACGATCACCGCGCCGGTGCGGGGGTCGGGCTTCTGCCCCGCGTGAATCGCGCGGGTCTCGAAGCCCAGTTCGGAGTAGTCGTCCACCATCTGTTCAGCGTAAGGCCTGGCCTGAACATTCCCGTCAGGTGGGATGGGTCTCAGTCGGGTGAGCCGGTCCGCCTGCGGCCCAGGTCACCGGGCCCGCGGAGATCGACACCGGCGCCTTCCAACTCCGCACGGCCGGAGATCAGGCGGTGCTCACCCCGACCCAGCGGGCGGCCGGGCGGGAGGCGGCCAGCGCCAGGGTGGCGACCGACGGCGGCAGCACCAGCGCGAGCGCGGCGACCCCGCCGGCGGCCAGGTCGCCCGGGCCGCCGAGGTCGACCACGGCGAGCCCGGTGGCCGCCAGCACCAGCGACGTCAGCGTCGCGAGCAGCGCCGCCGTGCTGCCGGCCACGCAGCCGAGGCGGCCGGCCGGGTGCTGCCGCGGCAGCAGGACGCCACCGGACAGCAGGACCGACGCGAGGACGGCGTCGACCGCCGCGTGGAGGCCGGCGCGGGCGGCGTCGGCCGGGAAGCGGACCAGCGTGACGACGTCGAGGACGAACCCCGCGGCGTAGAGCAGCCCGCCGAGCAGCGCGAGCGCCGCGGCGGCGAGGGCGGTGCGGCCTTCGGTGGAGGTGGTCAAGCGGTCACCGGCCCGGTGGTCGGCCGCCCTGCGGCCGGGGCGGGTACGGCTGATGAGGATACGGCCGGTTACCGTGCGTGCTCCTCGGGGGCGGAAGTCACCAGCTCCGCGACGAAGACGGGTACGCACCCGGACCGGACATCACCGGCAGCGCGGCGCGGTAGCGCAGGTAGCGGAACGTCGGCGGCAGGAACGCGAGGACCAGCACGAGCACCGCCAGCGTGGCGAGGCCGACCCGGTCGACCATGGCGAGGCCGCCGTGGGTGAACATCGCGTCGGCGAAGCGGGCCGGCGGTACGCCGACCGACAGCGGCTCGGTGAGCAGCGCCCCGATGGCCAGCAGCGCGCCGATGCCGAGCAGGACCGCGCCCGCCGTCGCGCGGAACAGCGTGGCCAGGGAACCGATGAGCAGGACGAGCCCCGCGACGAGGTAGCCGGCGAAGTCCGCCAGCACCAGACCCGGCAATGCGCCGAGGCTGAATTCGGCGGGCATGTCGAGAAAGATCTTGACCGGTACGTAGCCCGCCGCGACCGCGGCCGGAATTCCGAGAAGACCCGCGAGCACCGCCGTTACTCCGGATGGCCGAGTCGATGAATACGAATGCGAACGCGCTACCGGATAGCCGGTCACCAGTCCCCCATCGGGCAAGCTCAAGTACGACGGCGCTCACCTTAGACCGGAATGCGGGAAGTAGTCCGGAAACGGAACGGAATTCGGCCGGACGGCGGAACCCAAGATCATTATTGTGCGGTAGCGGCAGAAATCATGTCACGCGATCGCACGGACGCCTTTTGTCCTCTTCGGACAATTGCGAATTCCGCTATAAATGCAGCGTGCCCCGGAGCCGAAAGGCTCCGGGGCACGAAAGGCGCTCAGTTCACCACTGCTGCGGCGGCTGGCCGGGCTGGCCGAACCCGCCGCTCGGCGGGCCCTGCTGGCCCGGCGGCTGGCCGTAGCCCTGCTGCTGCCCCGGCTGCTGCGGGTAGCCGTGCGGCGGCTGGCCCGGCTGGCCGTAGCCACCCTGCTGCGGCGGCTGGCCCGGCTGCCCGAAGCCCCCGCTCGACGGCTGCGGGAACCCGCCGCTGGCCGGGTTGGGGCCGCCCGGCTGGCCGTAGCCCGGGGGCGGGCCGTAACCCTGCGGCGGCTGGCCGTATCCCTGCTGCTGCGGCGGCGGGCCGGGCTGACCCGGCTGGCCGAAGCCGCCCGGCTGCTGCGGGCCGCCGAAGCCCTGGGGCGGACCGCCGAAGCCCTGCGGCCCGGCCGGTGCGGCGGCACCGCCGCCACCGCCGAGGCCGACGAACTGCGCGGTCGCCGGCACCAGGCCGAGCACGCCCGCGATGAGGACGAGGACGCCGATGATCAGCGGCGGCAGCCCGAGCCCGAAGGTGTCCTTGGCGGACGCCGAAACCTGCGCGAGCGCCTCGGCGTTCGGCGTCATGCCGATCTTGAGCAGCAGCGCGAACAGCGTGAGGAGCGCGCCGCCCGCGACGACCACGATCGGGACGAACTTCTTGATGCCGCCCAGCTTGCCCGCGAGCGCCAGGCCGACACCGCCGGCCAGGGAGAGCAGCGAGCCCACCAGGATCATCACGACGTAGAACCACACGGTGCCCGGGCCGATGATGCCCAGCCGGTCGAGGACGTCCTTGATGGCTTCCTGGCTCGGCGCGCTGTCGAAGAGCTTCGAGTAGTCGCTCGCGTCGCCCATGTAGCCGAAGGAGATGATCAGCGCGATCAGGCCGAGCACCGCGACGACGCCGCCGGCGATGTAGCCGAAGAGGCCGTTGCCGCCGCCTGCCGCCGGAGCGGCACCGAACGGCTGCTGCGGCTGCCCGCCGAAACCGGGCTGCTGCGGGCCGCCGAAGCCGGGACCGCCGAAGCCCTGCGGGGGCTGCTGCCCCGGCTGGCCGAAGCCGCCCGGCTGCTGCCCGAACCCGCCCTGCTGACCGGGGTGGCCGAAGCCGCCCTGGTCCGGCTGACCGAACCCGCCCTGCTGCTGGCCGAACGCCGCGGCCGGGTTGTCGGCCGCGCTCGGCGGCGGGGTGTACGGGATCGCCGGCGGCTGGGAGCCCGGGGGCACCAGCTGCGTGGAGTCCGCGACCGGGGCGTCGCCGCCGCCGACCGGGTTCACCATCTGGGTCGCGTTCGCGTCGACCGGCGGCATCGCCTGGGTCGCGCCCGCCCCGCCGTCACCCGGCTGGACGACCTGGGTCGGCTCAGGCGTCTCCCCGAACGGGGAACCGCCCTGCTGAGGCTGGGCGGGCTGGACGACCTGGGTCGGTTCCGGGCTGCCGAACGGGTCCTGCTGCGGCTGGGGGCCACTCGGCGGGCCTTGAGGTGGCTGGCCGCCACCCCACGGCTGGTTCGGTGGCTGCGGTGCACTCATGTGGGTCTTGAACCCCCTTGACGAGGACGCGAAAGTGTTCTACTCGCGCTCACGCTATCGGATCACCCGGCAGGGCGCTCGTAACGCCCCTGCCGGGTCCGCCGATCAAGACACTTCTCAGCCGTTGTTCAGCGTCCGGCCAGAAAGCCCAGGAGGTCGTGCCGGGTGACGACCCCGGCGGGCTTGCCGTCGACCAGCACGAGGGCGCCGTCCGCGCTCTCGAGCGCGGTCATCGCGGAACCCACCTGCTCACCGCCGCCGATCGTGGGCAGCGGCGGCGACATGTGCCGGTCGAGCCGGTCGGCCAGCTGCGCCTTGCCGGTGAACAGCGCGTCGAGCAGGTCGCGCTCGTTGACCGCGCCGACGACCTCGGCCGCCATCACCGGCGGCTCCGCGCTGACCACGGGCATCTGGCTGACGCCGAACTCGGCCAGGATCGCGATGGCCTCGGCGACCGTCTCGTTCGGGTGCGAGTGCACCAGCGTCGGCAGGTGCCCGCTCTTCTTGGTGAGCACGTCGGCGACCGTCGCGCCGGAGGAGTCCGGCGGCAGGAAGCCGTAGGAGGACATCCAGGTGTCGTTGAAGACCTTCGTCAGGTAGCCGCGGCCGCCGTCGGGCAGCAGCACGACCACGACGTCGTCCTCGGTGAGCCGCTCGGCGAGCTTCAGCGCGGCGGCGACGGCCATCCCGCAGGAGCCGCCGACCAGCAGGCCCTCTTCCAGCGCGAGCCGGCGGGTGACCTGGAAGGAGTCGGCGTCGGAGATCGGGATGATCTCGTCGGCGATGTTCCGGTCGTAGGTGTCCGGCCAGAAGTCCTCGCCGACGCCCTCGACCAGGTACGGCCGGCCGCTGCCGCCGGAGTAGACCGAGCCCTCCGGGTCGGCACCGACCACCTGCACGCGGCCGTCGCTGACCTCCTTGAGGTACTTGCCGGTGCCGGAGATCGTGCCGCCGGTGCCGACGCCCGCGACGAAGTGCGTGATCTTGCCGTCGGTCTGCTTCCACAGCTCGGGCCCGGTGGAGAGGTAGTGGCTCTCCGGGTTCTGCGCGTTGGCGTACTGGTTGGGCTTCCAGGCGCCGTCGATCTCGCGGACCAGGCGGTCGGAGACGTTGTAGTAGGAGTCCGGGTGCTCGGGCGCGACCGCGGTCGGGCAGACCACGACGCGGGCGCCGTAGGCCTTGAGGACGTTGCGCTTGTCTTCGCTGACCTTGTCCGGGCAGACGAAGACGCACTGGTAGCCCTTGCGCTGCGCGACCATGGCCAGGCCGACGCCGGTGTTCCCGGACGTCGGTTCCACGATCGTGCCGCCGGGGCGCAGCTCACCGGAGCGTTCGGCCGCCTCGATCATGCGCAGCGCGATCCGGTCCTTGACCGAGCCACCCGGGTTCAGGTACTCGACCTTGGCCAGCACGAGCGGCTTGAGCCCCTTGGTCAACGAGTTCAGCTTGACCAGCGGGGTGTTGCCCACGAGGTCTGCGATGTGCTCTGCGTACTCCACGACCGCCAGCCTAAACGGCCGACCGGTGGCGTTGTCCACCTCACGGTCCACTCACGCGCGATCGGGGTCCGGGGGCCTCCGGGTGCGCGTCGGCGATGCCGGGCAGCGATGGCGAGGTCGGACCGCCCGGCGAGGACCCTTCAGGCAGCCACCAAGCCGCTCGTCCACACCGGTTCCGGCCCGAGGGCCGCCGCACGCTGAGCCGTCATCCCGTCCCGGAGGGTCCGCCCGGCGCCGATCGGCACGCGGCAGTCCGTCCGCAGGATCAAGGGCCCGGAGCGAGCGGCCCAGGTGGTGATCATCGCCAGTTCACCTCCCGTGTCGTGGAACGGCGACTTCATCGGAAACACGATCCTATCGGCCCGCCGGTTGCCCCGGCTCACCCTTTCGTGTCAATTCCGCCCAGCCCGGCCGGTCGGCGATCGGCCGTTCTTCCCAGCCCGGCGGCCAGGTCCGCGGAAACCCGCGTTGCGCCTCCGCACCGGCGAGCCGCGCGGTCGTCTTCGTGCCGAAATCGGCCGGACCAGCGAAAACGGCGCCGTTGAAGGAGTCGCGCTCGCCGCCGAAAACGGTTCCCCGGAAATCGACGCGATCTTTGAACTCGGCCTTGTTGAAGTCGGCTTTGGTGCGGAATTCGGTACCGCGGAACAGCGTGAGTTCGAGAAACTCCGCGTCGTAGCAGACGATCGAACGGATCACGCAGTGCGTGAGGGTGAGCCCGACCAGAGTCGCACCGGAAAAGTCGAGGTCGATGTCCGGCCAGTACCCGGTGTTCGGCGCTTCGGGCTTCCCGGGCCGCAGGTGCATCAGGAGGATGCGCTGCGCGGTCTTGCGGACCTGCAGCTCCTCGCGGTGTTCGTCGCCTTGCACGTACGGCATCCGCAGGTAGGCGCAGAGGACGTTGACGATCGTCTGCCGGTGCTCCGGGTACCCGCCGGCGAGCCGTTCGAGCGAGTAGAGCCCGGCGAGCCGCACGGGCGCCTTGTCGCTGCCGAGCTGGTCGGCGGCCTTGCCGTAGATCTCGGTGACCCGCCGTTCGGTGGCGTCGTGGTCCTTCTGCACCAGATCCAGCTCGGCGGACCGCTGCCGCCGCGCGGCGAGCAGCAGCGCGGCGGCACCCCCGGTCCCGACGACGATGTTGGCGGCGGTCTTGAGCGCGTCGAGCCGGGCGGAGTCCTCCGGACGGCCGCCGCCCAGCAGGGCGAGCAGGAGGGTGGCCGCCAGCGCGGCGAGCACCAGGAGCCCGGCGCCCCACAGCAGGATCGTCCTGGTCCGCAGCACGCGCTCGAGTTCGTTGGCCACGGGGTTCGATCCTGCCAGTCACCGCCCGGTCGCACACCGGGTTCGGCCGCGCTCGGGTCCGGTCACCGGCCGCGACCACACCGCCCGCAGCCGACTTCCGGGCGAGCGCCACCGAAACCCGGCGCCCGGATCCGGCCCGGCCCGCTGCCGCGACCGCCACCCGGGCGGCCGCCACCGAGACCGCCACCCGGGGCCCGCTCCCGGGCGGACACCACCGAAACGCCGGGCCGGGCTACCGCAGATCGGCCACGCTCGGGTCCGGTCACCGCCCGCGGCCGGCTTGCGGGCGAGCGCCACCGAAACCCGGCGCCCGGATCCGGCCCGGCCCACCACCGCGACCGCCCGCCCGCGGCCCGGCTCCCGAGCGGACACCACCGAAACGCCGGGCCGGGCTACCGCAGATCGGCCACGCTCGGGTCCGGTCACCGCCCGCGGCCGACTTCCGGGCGAGCGCCACCGAAACCCGGCGCCCGGATCCGGCCCGGCCCACCACCGCGACCGCCCGCCCACGGCCCGGCTCCCGAGCGGACACCACCGAAACGCCGGGCCGCGCTACCGCAGATCGGCCGCGCTCGCCACGACCACCCCGTACAGATCCGCGATCGTCGCCAGCGCGCTGTGGTGCAGCTGCTCCGAAGTCACCTCCGCGACCGCCGTCGCCAGCGGGCGGGTCGCGCACGCCTCCGCCACCACCGTCGGGGTGTTGCCGCGCAGGAACGCGCCCTCCGCGGTGAACGTGACGCACATGTTGGTCATGAAGCCCACGACGATCACGTCCTCGTGGCCCGCCGCGTCGATCCGCTCGCCCAGATCCGTGCCCACGAAGGCGTTCGGCGCGGCCTTCACCACCACCGGCTCGCCGTCGACCGGGGCGACGTCCGGGTGGATGGCGCCGATGTCGGTCCGGACGTCGTACGCGCTGCCCGCGCCGCCGTCGTGGACGACGTGGATCACCTTCGCGCCCGCCGCCCGCGCCGCGGTGAGCAGGTCCTTGGCGGCGGTCAGCGCGGGCCGCCAGCCGTCCAGTTCCATGACCCCGCGCGTGTACGTGTTCTGGTAGTCGACCAGGACCAGCGTCGACCCGGCCAGTGCGGCGGGGGTCCGGTCGAGCCCGTTGAGCTCCCGCAGCGTCGTCCTCGGCATTTGTCGTCCTTCCGCTCTCGTTGACCCCACCGACGCTAAAGTCGGCCGAGCGTGTCGGCAATGACATGCGAGACGCAGAAACCGACATGGAGCGAAGACCGATGGAACGGCTGATCGTCGTGGTCCTGTTCGACGGGGCCGACCTGCTCGACGTCACCGGTCCCGCCGAGGTTTTCTCGCTGCTGCACCGGGAACTGGACCGGCCGTCGGGCTACCGCGTCGTCCTCGCGGCCGGGGCGGCGGACCCGGTGACGACGTCCGCCGGCGTGCGCGTGCTGCCGGACGTGACCTTCGGGGAGCTGACCGGCCGGGCGATCGACACCTTGATCGTGCCGGGTGCGGTGACCGTCGGGGAGAACCGGGAGATCGTCGCCGTGTGCGATCCCGCCGTCGTCGACGCCGTGCGCGAGCTGGCCGGGAGCGCGCGGCGGGTGGCGTCCGTCTGCGTCGGCGCGCACGTGCTCGCGGCCGCCGGGCTGCTCGAGGGCAGGCGCGCCACCACGCACTGGTCCACCGCCCGGCAGCTCGCCGCCGAACACCCCGGGGTCGCCGTCGACGCCGACCCGATCTTCGTCCGCGACGGCGAGGTGTGGACCGGCGCCGGGCTGACCGCCTGCCTCGACCTCGCGCTCGCGCTGGTGGAGGACGACTTCGGCCCGGAGCCGGCGGCCCGCGTCGCCCGCCAGCTCGTCATGTTCCTCCGGCGGCCCGGCGGGCAGAGCCAGTTCAGCGTGTCCCTCGAACCGGCGTCCGCGACCCGGCGGGTGGAAGAGCTGCGCCACCACGTCGCCACCCACCTCGCCGAGCCGCTGACGGTCGCCGACCTGGCCGCGCACGCCCACCTCACCGACCGGCAGCTCACGCGCGTGTTCAAGGCGGAGCTGGGCATGACGCCGGCCGCGTACGTCGAGCACGCGCGCGTCGAGGCCGCCCGGCACCGGCTGGAAACCACCGACGACACGCTCTCGCGCGTCGCCACCACCTGCGGTTTCGGCACGGTGTCCACGCTGACCCGCTCGTTCCGCCGCCGGCTGACCACGACGCCGGGCGAGTACCGCGAGCGGTTCCGGATCCGGTAGGGCCAGGCAAGCTCACACCGGCTTCGACTTTGCGAGCCGGGATCCAGGCGGCACTATGTGAGCAACCGCTTAGTGACCGTCGATACGAGGATGTGTCCGTCATGCCCGAAGCCGTCATCGTCTCCGCCGCGCGTTCGCCCATCGGGCGCGCCAACAAGGGCTCGCTGGTCAGCCTGCGGCCCGACGACCTGACCGTGCAGATGGTCCAGGCCGCGCTGGCCAAGGTGCCGCAGCTGGACCCCACCGACATCGACGACCTGATGCTCGGCTGCGGCCTGCCCGGCGGCGAGTCCGGCTTCAACATGGGCCGCGCGGTCGCCGTCGAGCTGGGCTACGACCACCTGCCCGGCTGCACCGTCACCCGGTACTGCTCGTCGAGCTTGCAGACCACGCGGATGGCCTTCCACGCGATCAAGGCCGGCGAGGGCGACGTCTTCATCTCGGCCGGCGTCGAGACCGTGTCGCGGTTCTCGAAGGGCAGCTCGGACTCCTGGCCCGACACCCACAACCCGCTCTTCGCCGACGCCGAAAGCCGCACCAAGGCGACCGCGGAGTCCGGCACCGACACCTGGACCGACCCGCGCACCGAGGGCAACGTCCCGGACGTCTACATCGCGATGGGCCAGACCGCGGAGAACCTCGCCCGGCTCAAGGGCGTTTCCCGCGAGGAGATGGACGAGTTCGGCGTCCGCTCGCAGAACCTCGCCGAGAAGGCCATCGCGGACGGCTTCTGGGCCAAGGACATCACGCCGGTGACCCTGGCGGACGGCACGGTCGTCTCGAAGGACGACGGCCCGCGCGCCGGCGTCACGGTCGAGGGCGTCTCCGGCCTCAAGCCGGTCTTCCGCCCGGACGGCCGGGTCACCGCCGGCAACTGCTGCGCGCTCAACGACGGCGCCGCGGCGCTGGTCATCATGTCCGACACCAAGGCGCGCGAGCTGGGCCTGACCCCGCTGGCGCGGATCGTGTCCACCGGCGTGACCGGCCTTTCGCCGGAGATCATGGGCTACGGCCCGGTCGAGGCGTCCAAGCAGGCGCTCTCGCGCGCGGGGCTGTCCATCGGCGACATCGACCTCGTCGAGATCAACGAGGCCTTCGCCGCGCAGGTCATCCCGTCGTACCAGGACCTGGGCATCGACCTGGACCGGCTGAACGTCAACGGCGGCGCGATCGCGGTCGGTCACCCGTTCGGCATGACCGGCGCCCGGATCACCTCGACGCTGATCAACTCGCTGCAGCACCACGACAAGCAGTTCGGCCTCGAGACGATGTGCGTCGGCGGTGGCCAGGGCATGGCGCTGATCATCGAGCGCCTTTCCTGATCACGACGGTGTCTGCTGAAAAACGGGCGAAGGCCCCCGCTCGCGAGTGGGGGCCTTCGCCGTGGTTTCAGCAGACGCTGTCGGTCGGCACCGGGTTCGCCAGGCCGAACAGCGGGCGCAGCTTCAGGCCGACCCACGTGCCGCCGAGGGCGAAGACGCCCCACAGCCAGCCGTGCAGGCTGCCGGTGGAGATGCCGCCGAGGTACGCGCCGATGTTGCAGCCGCCCGCCATCCGCGCGCCGACGCCCATCAGGATCCCGCCGAGGAGCGCGGCGACGGCCGTGCGCCACGGGATCGAGCTGTGGATCTTCCACGCACCCGCGGCCGCGGCGGCCACCGCGGCGCCGATCATGATGCCGATGTCGGTCAGGCTGGTCTTGTCGCGCCAGATCGGGTTGGCCAGCGACGTCGCGTTCGCCTTCTGCCGCCAGAACTCCCACGACTCCGGGTGCAGCCCGAAGACCTGCAGGATCTTCGCGCCCCACAACGAAAACGCGCTCGTGACGCCCCAGATGCCGCCGGAGACCAGGAACACCGCGCCGGCCAGCACGCCCAGCACGACCGCGCCGGCGAGCATCGGCCACGAACCGCGGAAGACACGGGCGAAGCCGCGCGCGGTCGGCACGACGTCGGTCGGCGGCGGCGTCCGGCGGCGCTGCACCGCGCGCGTGCCCAGGACGATCGCGGCGAGCACGGCGATCGTGATCGCCCAGGAGCCGAACCAGCCGACGTGGTCGGCCAGCAGCACGCCCTTGAACTCGGGCCAGCCGGACAGCACCGGGTACGCCCACGTGTAGAGCACCGAGCCGGCGATAAAGCCGCCGAGGGTCAGCACGATCGTCGACTGGCCGGACCCGACCGCGAAGAGCGTGCCGGACGCGCACGCGCCGCCGAGCTGCATGCCGATCGCGAAGAGCGTCGCGCCGACGAAGAGGGCGAGGCCGAGCGCGCCCGCCGTCGGGGCCGGCTTGCTGCCGAACAGCCCGCTGCCGGTGCCCGCGATCAGCGCGATGAGCGTCGCGGCGGTGCCGAGCAGGAGGGTGTGGGCCCGCAGGCCCTGGCCGTTGCCGACGGCGATGAGCTGGCGCCACGCCGACGTGAAGCCGAAGCGCGAGTGGAACAGCGCCAGCCCGAGGCCCAGGCCGAGCAGCAGCAGGACGCCGAACTTGGCGCCGTGGCTCGCCCAGACGTACCAGGTCAGGCCGGCCGCGAGCGCACCCGCGACGGCCAGCGGCACGACGCGGACGGGATCCTCCGGCCGCGGCACCGGCGCGGCGCAGGAGGTGGGGAATTCGAGGAACTTCTGGTCACCGGCTGGGGATTCGGTCGTCGCCACCCGCCAAAGCTAGATCCGGTGATCGATTCACCGCAGCTCGTCGCACACTGTGGGACGAGCCGCGGTGACCGGCGGGCTATTCGTTCGTCTTGACGCACATCGTCGTCGCCGGCGACGGGTAGACGGCCACGCGCGTGGCCTCCGTGCCCTCGCAGAGACCCTTGTCCGCCTGACCCGAGACGACCTTCACCCGATCAGTCCCTACGCAAGGAAACCGATCAACTCTAGATTCGATCTTGGCCTGAATAGCCGCAACGAAAATGAGGGGTCGATGAAGACATCAGTTCGCCGCGCCGCGGCAATAGTGACCGCAGCGATATCGTTTTCCGCGCTAACCACTGCGACCGCGACGGCGTCCTTGCAGGATTGCTCGGAAGGCCGGTTCTGCATGTGGTACTTGGCATCCGCGCCAGGCACCCCCGACAGCTCCACCGTTGGGTACCCGCTCAAGTGCATCGACACCAAGGAATACCGCGTCGCGTACAACCGCCAGCGCCAAGCGATGCGGGTGTGGCAGTACAACAACTGCACGGGCGAGTGGGCGAAGATATTCCCCGGTGGAACGTTCACGCCCCAGGGCTGGACCATCGACGCCGTGTCCCCCTGACGGAACCCGGCGGGTGGCTCTTTGTTCGAGAGGCCACCCGCCGGCCGGCGGTCAGCTGTTCGCTTTGACGCACATCGTCGTCGGCGGCTGCGGATAGACCGCGGCGTTGGTGGCCTCGGTGCCCTCGCAGAGGTTCTGGTTCGCCTGGCCTTCGATGACCTTCACGAGTTCCGCGTCCTTCGTCGGGTCGGAGCAGGGCACCTTCAGGTAGCCCTTGGTCTTCGACGTGAAGTTCGCGAGGCAGTCGCCCTGCTTCGCGTTGATCATCAGGCACAGCTTGTACGAGCTGCGGCCGCTGACCGAGTAGGTGTCGTAGCCGGCGTCGGACCCGCCGGGGCACTGGTCGGACGCGCTGTCGAGCTTGGCGGCGATCTTGACGTTGGCCTTCGGGTCGTTGCAGTCGGCCTTCGCCGGGTCGTCCCCGCCCCGGGTGAACTCGGTGATCGTGAGGCAGTCACCGGCGGCGGAGCTGGCGGGCGAGTTCGCGAACGAAACGATCCCCACGACGACGGCGACGATCACGACGACGCCGACGATGCCGAACTTGATGAACGTGCCGGCCTTCGACTTCTTCGGCACCGGCGGCGCGGGCGGGAAGCCCTGGCCGGGCGGGAACTGCCCGGGCGGGAACTGCCCCGGCGGCGGGCCGTACTGGCCGGGCTGCCCCTGCGGCTGGCCGTGCGGCGGCGTGCCGGGCTGGCCGTACTGCTGCTGCGGCTGACCGCCGGGAGGCGGTCCGTAGGGATCGGGCTGACCCACCGGCTGCTGGCCCCCGGGGGCCGGAGGGGGAACGCTCACTGTGAACCTCACACATGTGAAATGAAGAACCGACCGGCACATCAAACACGCAGGGTGAGCGGGATCCGCAGCGGGGTCCCCGAATGCACGAATTACCCACAGAAAAGGCGCCCCGTTGATTACGGAGCGCCTTCACTGTGTAGTCATTCGGAAGCTATGAGCCAGAGTTACTCACGAAGGTAGGACAGCAGCCGGAGGATCTCCAGGTACAGCCAGACCAGCGTGGTCATCAGGCCGAACGCGGTGTACCAGGCCCACTTCGACGGCATGCCCTCGCGGATCATCCGGTCGGCCTGGTCGAAGTCGAGCAGGAAGCTGAACGCCGCGATGCCGATGCAGACGATGCTGAAGATGATGGCGAGCGGGCCGCCGTCACGCAGCGGGTTGAAGCCGAAGACCAGCGCACTGATCAGGTTGAACAGCATCAGGATCGCGACCCCGACGACGGCGCCGACGATCCACTTCGTCAGCTTCGGCGTCACCTTCACCGCGCCGGTCTTGTAGACCACCAGCATGCCGATGAAGACACCCGCGGTGCCGATGATCGCCTGCAGCGCGATGCCCGGGTAGACGACCTCGAAGACGCCGCTCAGCGCACCGAGGAACAGGCCTTCGGCGGCGGAGTAGACGAGGGTCAGCGGACCGCTCGGCTTCTGGCGGAAAATAATCACCAGGGAGATCACGAGCCCGACGACCAGGCCGCCGAGCATCGCGCCGAGGAGCGGGCCGGACAGCCGGCCGGTCTCGGCCAGCGTGTTCTGGGCCCAGATCGCGGTGACGATCCCGACGAGCAGCGCGACGCCGAGGCTCATGCCGGTCTTGACGACGACGTCGTCGACGGTCATCGGGCGGTCGCCCTCGCCGGAGGCGGCCTGGCCGGGGCCGTACCCGGGCACGCCGCCCTGGGGTTGGTTGAAGCCCACCGGGGGGCCGTACTGCCCGTAAGTCTGGGTTCCGCCGTGGGGCAGGTTGCGGAACGCCGGGTTGCTACTGGAACGCACCTGATCCTCCTGGATCTGCTGCTTTGTGGATCGACGCTGCATCGGGTTCAACGACCGCCGGGGACGTGCGGTTCCCGTCGAGTAAAGACGACTTTACTCGACGGCGGCCCCCTGGCCACGGCGGACACGTTATGCGACCACGATCACGACCGTTCAGCGACCGCCACTCGAAGGGCGGTAGACAGCCGGGCCCCCTCGGCGCGACGCTCACCTGGCGTGCCCGGTCGTTCACCGTACGCGCGTCGGGGAGTTGATCAATCGTGTGACCTGCGGAGACGCTGTGAGCCGTCGCCGCGCGGCCGACGAAGGAGCCTGCACACCATGAGGTGGTCGACACGCCCGCGCGCGGGCATCCGCGTGCTCATCGCCCTGTTCGCCGCGACGCTGCTCGGCGCGCTCTCCGCGACCGCGGCGTCGGCCGCGAGCCAGGAGGGCATCGGCCACCGGGTCGGCGCCGACCCGGCGCCGCGCCCGGTCTGGCTGGGGTCGTACGTCGTCGGCGGGGAGCAGGTGTTCTGCGTGAGCTTCCGGCTCCGCGCGCCGAACACCGACGAGCCGTACAAGCCCGGCGACGAACTGCTGACGAAGTGGGGCACGAAGCTGCCCGCGGACGTGGCGGCGAACATCTCGTACCTGCTGCTGCGCTACGGCGGCACGAAGAACCCCGACGAGGCGACCGCGCTCGCGCACCTGCTGCACTCGTGGACCGCGCCGTCACGCACCTCCACCGACCGCGACCCGAACCTGCCCGCGGACGAGATCGCCTACGACGAGGACGGGTACCTGAAGGCGATGAGCAAGGACTCCGCCGACGCCGTCAAGCGGTTGCGGACCGACGCCGAGACCAACCGCGGGCCGTGGACGGCGTCGGTGACCGCGCCGAAGGGCGACCAGCACCTCGGTGAACCGGCCGAGTGGACCGCGACCGTGAAGAACGCCAAGGGCAAGGGCGTCCCGGACGTCGCGGTGAAGCTGACGGCGACGGCCGGCACCCTCGGCGAACCGGCGGGGGACCCGGCGGGCAACTCGAGCCCGCAGGCCGCCGCGAAGGACGTCACGCTGAAGACCGGCCCCGACGGCACGGTGAAGGTGAAGCTGACCCCGACGGGCGAGCGGCCGAAGCTGGTGGCGTCGCTGTCCGCGCCGGCCGCCCGGCCCTACGTCCGGCTGCCGGTCGACACGGCGGCGCAGCGCGTCGTCTCCACCGGCGGCGAGCAGGAGCTGACCGCGCAGGGCGTCGTCGAAGTCGCGAAGCCCGGCAAGGTGCAGGTGACGAAGACGGACGCGAACACGGGCAAGGGCGTCGGCGGCGCGGTCCTGCGGATCACGGGCGCGGACAAGACGTCCGCGGCCCTCGGTGCGGACGGCAAGCCCCTGACGGGCGCCGACGGCAAGCCCGCGGTCGTCACGACCGACGGCGCGACCGGCGGGGTGACGGTCGAGGACCTCCGGGCACCGCAGGAGATCTGCGTGGTGGAGGCGAGCCCGCCGCCGGGGTACACGAACGCTTACGACCCGGGCAACCCGCCGTCGGCGTGCGGCACGGTGAAACCGGGCGAGACGCTGGCGCTGACGGTGTCGAACAAGCCGAACGAGGTCCCGCGCGCGATCCCGGCCGGCGACGCCCCGGTCGCGATGATGCGGGGGACGGTCGAGACGAGCTATTCGGGGCTGGGCCTGGCGGGGATCGGCTTGCTGGTGCTGCTGGGCGCCGGCCTGGCGGGCTTCGCGGCACGGCGCGCTTCGCGGAGGTAACGGCGTGGCGAACGACGCCGGCGAGCGCTGGCGGGGCGAGAGCTGGTTCATCGAGGAGTGGCACCAGGGAGTGGGCTGGGCGGCTGGTGAGGAGCAGCGGCACCGGGGCACCGACTGGGCCGCGGCCGGCGATGCTTCGCAGCAGCAGGGCACCGGCTTGGCCGCCGACCACGACCCGCAGCACCCGGCAACCAGCTGGGCAGCCGCCGACGGTTCGCAACCTCAGGGCACCGACTGGGCCACCGCTTACGACCGGCAGCACCAGGCTCCCGGCCGGGCGACCGCCGACGGTTCACAGCAGCAGGGCACCGGCTTGGCCGACGACCACGACCCGCAGCACCCGGCAACCAGCTGGGCGACCGCCGACGGTTCGCAGCAGCAGGGCACCGGCTGGGCCACCTCCGTCCAGCAACCCGGCGATCGCCGCCGCCCGGGTGGGCCGAAGGCGCGTCGGGGGCGGTTGCTCGTCGGGTTCGCGCTCGGGGCCGCGACCGTCGTCGGCCTTCAACTGGGGTCCTCCGTGGTCACCTCACCACCCGTGGCCGTAGTGGCCGGGACCGCGCTGCCCGCCGCCGGTGCCGCCGCCCCCGCCGCCCGGCCGGCCGCACCCACCTCCACACCACCGCGGCCGCCGACGCCGGCGACGAGCACCCCCGCCGCCCCGGCCGCGCAGCCGTCCACCGCGCCGCCGGCTCCGCAGCAACCCGGCACCGTGCGGCTCCCCGCCGGCGGTACCGCCACCCTCGTGCGCAAGGACCTCGGCCCCGGCGGTGAACTGCCCGTCCCCGACAACCTCGGCCAGGCGACCTGGTGGGGCGCCGAGCTCGACGCGGCCGGCGGTGCCAGCGTCTTCGCCGGGCACGTCAACTGGCGGGGCGCCACCGGGCCGTTCGCCGAGCTGTGGAGCGCCCGGATCGGCGCCGAGGTGACCATCGTGGACAACGCCGGGAAGACCTGGCGCTACCGCATCTCCCAGCTGCTCACCGTCCACAAGAACGACCTGCCCGCGCAGGCCGACGACCTCTTCGGCCAGTCCGGCCCGCACCGCGTGGTGCTGGCGACCTGTGGCGGCCGCTGGGTCGGCGGTTCGGACGGCTACGAAGAGAACCGCATCGTCATCGCGGAGCCCGCATAAGTTACCCGTGAGTAACTTCACGTCGCGCCACGGTGGTCACGAACACCCCGATGCAGCAGAATGCCCAGGGTCAGGGCGTGGAGCGAGAGGTGTGAAGACGATGGCGACGTTCTTGGTGACCGGGGCGACCGGACTGATCGGGCGCCAGTTCACCCGGCTGCTGCTCTCCCGCCCCGACGACGACCGCATCGCGCTGCTGGTCCGCGCGTCGAGCAAGGCCAAGCTGGCCGCGCTCGTCGACCAGTGGCCGCACTCCGACCGCGTCACGCTGGTGACCGGGGATCTCGGGGAGCCGCTGCTCGGCGTGTCCGAAGCGGACCGCGAGGAGCTGCGCGGGCACGTCGACCACGTCGTCCACCTCGCCGCGCTCTACGACCTCACCGCCGACGACGAGGCCAGCGTCAAGGCCAATGTGGACGGCACGCGCAGCGTCGTCGACCTCGCCGCCGACCTGCGCGCCGGCTGCCTGCACCACGTCTCGTCGGTCGCCGTCGCGGGTGACCACGAAGGCGTCTTCACCGAGGAGATGTTCGACGCCGGGCAGCGGCTGATCACGCCGTACCACCGGACGAAGTTCGAGGCCGAGAAGATCGTCCGCGAGCAGACCGAGGTGCCGTGGCGGGTGTACCGGCCCGCGGTCGTCGTCGGACACTCCGAAACCGGCGAAATGGACAAGATCGACGGCCCCTACTACCTCTTCCCCGCGATCAACCGGCTCGCCGGGCTGCCCGACGTGCTGCCGATCGTCGGCCCCGACCTCGGCGACACCAACATCGTGCCGGTCGACTACGTCGCCAAGGCGCTGCTGGAACTCGTGGTCAAGCCCGGGCTCGACGGCCGCGCCTTCCACCTGGTCAACCCCGAGCCGCAGCCGGTCGTGTCCGTTTACAACGCCTTCGCGCGGGCCGCGGGCGCGCCGACGATCTCCGTCCAGCTGGGCGAAGGCCTCTCCAAGCGGATCGTCGGACTGGTCAAGCTGACCGAGCACATCCCCGGCGTCACCATCGCCCGCGACGCCGTCATGGAGCGCTTCGGCATCCCGCCGGTGCTGCTGGACACCATGGCGTTCCCGTCGGTGTTCTCCTCGGCCGAGACGCGCAAGGCGCTGGCCGGCAACGTCGAGGTCCCCCGGCTGGCGGAGTACGCGCCGACGCTGTGGCGCTACTGGCGCGAGCACCTCGACCCGTTCCGCGCGCGCCAGCACGGCCCGCGCGGCGAGCTGGACGGCCGCCGCGTGATCATCACCGGCGCGTCGTCGGGCATCGGGCGCGCGACGGCGCTGAAGGTCGCCGCGGCGGGTGGCGTGCCGCTGCTCGTCGCCCGGCGCCAGCACGAACTCGAGGAGGTCCGCGACGAGATCGTCGCCGCCGGCGGTACCGCGTCGGTGTACCCGGCCGACCTGACCGACGAGGACTCGGTGCGCAAGGCCGTCGACGCGATGCTGGCCGAGCACGGCCGGATCGACATGCTGGTCAACAACGCCGGCCGGTCGATCCGCCGGTCGATCAAGCTGTCCTACGACCGGATGCACGACTACGAGCGCGCGATGGCGATCAACTACTTCGGCGCCGTCCGGCTGATCCTCGCGGTGCTGCCGCACATGTCGGAGCGCAAGTTCGGGCACATTGTCAACGTGTCGTCGATCGGCGTGCAGGGCATCGCGCCGCGCTTCTCGGCGTACGCGGCGTCGAAGGCGGCGCTGGACTACTTCTCGCGGATCGCCGCCACCGAGACGCACGGCGACGGGATCACCTTCACCACCATCCACATGCCGCTGGTGCGCACGCCGATGATCCGCCCGACGAAGATCTACGACGCGTTCCCGACGAAGTCGCCGGAACAGGCCGCGGACATGGTGCTGAAGGCGCTCGTCGAGCGGCCCAAGCACATCGGCACGCCCGCCGGGCAGGCGATCGGGCTGGCGTACACGCTCACGCCGGGCCTCACCGACGCCGTCGCGTACCAGGGTTTCCGGATCTTCCCGGACTCGGCCGCGGCGGGTGGTTCGGGCGGGTTGAAGATCGGCCGTGGCGAGAAACACCTTTCCCGCGCGGCGATGGCGCTCGCCCGGCTGTCGCGCGGGTTTCACTGGTGACGCAGCGTTTCCGGGGTGCGGCCGTTCCGGCGACGCGCCGCCCGGACCACGACACGTGTTGGTGATTTGTTAAGCCGAAGGGCGTAAGCGGTCCGTGCCCAGGTACGGTCGGGCGCATGGTTCCTGAGCGCGACCCCGCCGCAACCGCCCTCAACGGCCTCCTCCCCCTCCGTCGTGAGTACACCCAGGCCTGGCACGGCTTCGACCGCAACGAAGTCCGCCAATACCTCGACCACGTCGAGGCGCAGCTGCGCCGGGTGCTCAGCGAACGCGACGCCGCCGTGGCGCAGGCCGCGAGCGCGGCCAGGGAGGCGGAATCCGCCCGGCAGCAGGTCGCTTCGCTCGAAGCGCGCGTCGAGGAGCTCAAGAAACCGCCGGAGCGGCTCGAGGACCTCGACGAGCGGATGCAACGCACGGTGACGCTCGCGCAGGCGCGCGCGGACGAGATCGTCAAGCGCGCCGAGGCCGCCGCGGAGAAGACGTGGGCGGGCTCGACCGAGGCGTCGACGAAGCTGCGTGAGCGGTACACGAAGCTGGTCGCGGAGCTGGACAAGCAGGCCGACCTGCTGCACTCCGAGCACGAGAACGCGCTGGCGGAGACGCGCGCCGAGGTGCAGCGGCTGACCGTCGAGGCGGCCCAGCGGCGCGAGCTGCTCGACAACGAGGCGGAGCGGAAGCGGCGGAAGATCGAGCGCGAGTTCGACGCCTCCCAGTCCGCGCAGAAGACGGCGCTGGACAAGCACATCGCCGACCAGCGCACGGCGAGCAAGAACCAGGCCGAGCGCCGGATCGCCGAGGCGACGGCGGAGGCCAAGCGACGGCTCGACGAGGCCACGGCGGAGGCCAAGCGCCGCCTCGACGAGGCGACCACCCAGGCCGCCCAGCGCACGACGGTGGCGAACCGCAAGGTCGAGCGGCTGGCGGAGATCCGCGAGCAGGCCCGCAAGAGCCTGGCGATGGCGGAGGACATCCTCAACCGCAGCGAGACGCAGCTCGCGACGCTGCCGGAGGAAGCGGTGATCCCCCAGGCGTCGAAGCTGGTGGGCGGCGACACGGAATCGGCGACCACGCCGTCGGCCCCGGTCGTCCCGGTGGTGCAGCCGCAGATCCCCGCGAAGCCCGCGGTGGCGCCGAAGCCGGCTCAGGCCGCGAAGCCCGCGCCGCAGCAGGCAAAGCCGGCACCCGCGGCGAAGCCGGGCAACGCCCCGGCGAACTCGAACGGCCCGGCCACGAAGCCGGCCAACGGCAACGGGAACGGCGCCAAGCCGCTTTCCCCGACCGCGAGCAAGCCCGGCTCCTAGACACCCCCAAGCGCCCCGATGCGGCGTTGGGTGCGTCTGACGCACCCAACGTGGCGTTGGGGCGCTTTACTTGCGGGCGGTGCGGGGCCAGGGGTTGGCCGACTCCAGCTGGGCCGCCAGGCCCAGCAGCAGGGACTCGCCGCCCGGGCGGGTCACCAGCTGGACCGACGTCGGCAGGCCCGAAACGACCGAGCGCCCCACCGGGACCGTGATCGCCGGGTAGCCCGCGAAGTTCCACTGGCCCGTGAAGCCGGCCAAGCGCGTCGACGGCAGCACGTTCGTCAGCCACCGCTTCTCGTGCCAGCGGCCCGCCTTCACCGGCCAGTGCGACAACGTCGGCGTCATCAGCACGTCGTGGCCTTCGAAGAACTCCGACGCCCGCGCCAGCCACAGCTCCCGCGTCCGCTCGCGGATCAGCCCCGCACGCTGGATCAGCCGTCCCGCGCGGACGTGTGCGCGCGTCCGCCGCTGCAGCCCGGAGAACGAGAAGCCCTCCGCCTGGACGGCCGGGCCCGCCAGCCAGCGGGCCGTCATGCCCAGGACCATCGTGGCCGGGTAGCGCGGGGCCGCCGTGGACAGCGTGTGGCCCGCTGCGGACAAGTGACCCGCCGCGGTCGAGACCGCCGCCACCAGCTCCTTCGGGACCGGCGTGTGCAGCAGGGGCACCGTCGTGGACATGCCGATCCGGACCGGCTCGGGCGTCGGCACCGAGGCCAGCGACGGGTCCGCGGCCAGGACCGAGAACAGCACCGCCGTGTCCGCGACCGTCGTGGCCAGCGGGCCGTGCACCGACATGCCGAACCAGCCGCCCTCGGCCAGCCGGTCGGCGCCCGGCTTCAGGCCGACCAGCCCGCACATCGCGGCCGGCAGGCGGACCGAGCCCATGCCGTCGGTGCCGTGGGCCAGCGGGACCAGGCCGGCCGCCACCGCCGCCGCGCTGCCGCCGGACGAGCCGCCCGAGGCGTACGTCGGGTCCCACGGGTTGCGGGCGATGCCGTCCGGGGTGTCGCTCATCGGCCAGATGCACAGCTCCGGCACGCGCGTCAGCCCGACGAGCACCGCGCCCGCGGCCCGCAGCCGCGTCGCGACCAAGCCGTCCGCGGTGGCCGGTGAAGACGGGCCGGCCGGCGAACCGTGCGAAGCGAACTCGCCCTCGATCTCCGTGACGTCCTTGACGGCGACAGGCACCCCGGCCAGCGGCAGCGACGCGAGATCGGGCCGCGCGGCGACCTCCGCGGCTTCCTTCAGCGCCTCTTCGGCGCGCACCCGCCGGAAGGCACCGACGACGCCGTCGGCCGCGCCGATCCGGTCCAGCGCTTCCCGGGTCACCTGCACCGGGTCGAGGGTCCCGGCCCGGACGGAGGCCGCGATCTCCACTGCCGTCAGCACCATGATCGCGACCCTAGCCCACGGAACGGCTCAGATGGCTCCCGCTCGCAGCGCGTAAGCGACGGCGTGGGCGCGGTTGTTGAGGCCGCAGCGGGTCATCAGGCCGTAGAGGACGTTCTTCACCGTCCGCTCGGAGTAGCACAGCTTCGCCGCGATCTCCTCGGTCCCGAAACCCTCGGCGACCAGCCTCAGGACGTCGCACTCGCGCGCGGCGAGCCCGGACAGCGTCAGCCCGTTCGGCTCCAGCACGTCCTTGCGCATCCGCTGGACCTGCGAGAGCAGCGCCCCCTGCAGCCGCGGCGGCAGGTTGGCCGTGCCGTCGCCCGCCGCGAGCACCGCCGTCACCAGCTCGGCGCCGCCCGTTTCGCGCCGCGGCAGGATCGCCACGACCCCGCACTCCAGCACCGACATCAGGTCGCTCTCGCGGAAGTGCTCGACGACCAGGACCACGTGGGACGCCTTGGCCGCGCGGATCTCGCCCAGCACGGCCTCGGTGACGTGCTCCTCCATCACCAGCAGGACGTCCGGGACCAGGTCGGTCACCCGGATGTCCGGATGGGACTCCAGCAGGCTCTCGGCGCCGGCGTGCGTGATCGGGTCCGAGGCGAGGACGGTCACTTCCACGGGCTTCATGGACGCAGTGTGGCGGGCGCGCCTTCACGCCTTCCCTATTCCGTCTTCACGCGCGTGAAGACGTCTCCAGTCCCCCGACCGCCGTGCGCGCCCGTTCCAGGCAGCCCGGCATCCGCTCGGCCGCGCGCGCCCACTCGCGCTTGGCCCGCCGGTACTCCTCCTGAGCCGCCGCGGTCCAGCCCGCCAGCTCCGGCTCGACGTCGGTCTCCAGCTCGGCGAGCAGCTCGCCGAGCTCGCCGGTGATCGCCCCCATCCGGTCGAGCACCAGACCGGCGTAGCTGAACTCGAGCTCCTGGCGCGTCACGGCACGCGCTGCCGCGGCACCGGGCCGCCGCCCGTCGTCTCGAGCAGCCGGGCCAGCCGCGAGAGGATCACGTCGTACTCCTGCTCCCAGTCGCTCATGGCCTGGCCGAAGCGCACCGCGTCCTCGCCCCGCCACGACGCCTGCACCTCCGCCATCTCGCTGTTGACGTCGCGAAGCCGGGAGCGGGCCGCTTCGATGGTGTGCGCGAAGCGGGCGGCCGCCCGCTGCATCTCGTCCGTCGGCGCCGCTGTGGCCATGCGGGAACTCCTCTCGGGCGTCCCGAGGGTGGCAAACCCCGCGCACCGGCGGAACCCCCGCTCCCGGCCGTTGCCCGAATGTCCGCCATCATTGCCTGCCGGTTCACGATGGCCGCGTATGCTCACGTCAGGCATCCGGCGCGTGACGTTTCGTCAGCGCACGAAGGGAGACCGATGTCGGCTGCGGACGGCTCCGCACTGCCTCCCTCTGGGGCCAAGCCCCAGACCCCGGCCGGGGGGCAAGCCCCCCTGGACCCCCCAACCGAGCTGGGTGTCCAGCTGCTCGGCCCGGTCAAGGCGTGGCACGGCGAAGTGGAGCTCGACCTCGGCTCCGCGCACCGGCGGACGGTCCTCGCCGCCCTGGCGATGAACCCGAGCCGCACGGTCTCGCGCGAGGAGCTGATCGACGCCGTCTGGGGCGAAGCGCCGCCGCAGAGCGCGCAGGGTTCCATCTACACCTACGTCTCCGGCCTGCGGCGGGCGCTCGAGCCCGGCCGCGCCAAAGGCGAAGGCCCGCAGCTGCTCGCGTCGATCGGGTCCGGCTACTCCCTGCGCCTCGACGCGGGCGCGATCGACGTCCACCGGTTCGAAGCCCTGCGCGAACAGGCGCAGCGCAAGCAGTCGGCCGGTGACCTCCGCGGCGCGCGCGAGGACCTCGAGGAAGCGCTCGCGCTCTGGCACGGCGTCCCGCTGTCCGGCCTGCCCGGGCCGTTCGCCGCCGCCCAGCGCGCGCGGCTGACCGAGGTGCGGCTCGCGACGGTCGAGCGGCGGGCCGAGGTCGTCCTGGAGTCGGGCGGGCACGCCGAGCTCGTCGCCGAGCTGACCGCGCTGACCCGTGAGCACCCGTTCCGCGAAACGCTGCGCGGGCTCCTCATGCGGGCGCTGGTCCGCGCCGACCGGCGGACCGAAGCGATCGCCGTCTACACCGACGTCCGCGACCGGCTCGTCGAGTCGTCCGGCACCGAGCCCGGCCCGGCGCTGCGGCGGCTCTACGACCAGCTGCGGGAAAAGCCCGCGCCCGCGCCGGAACCGAAGCCCACGCCACCGCCGCGCCCGACGCGGCTCCCGGTCGCGGCGATGCCCGAGCGCGCCGACCTCTTCCTCGGCCGGGAAGCCGAGCTGGCCCGGCTGCGCGAAGCCGTCGACGGGCTCGAAGCGGGGATCGGCCGGTCGGTGTGGCTCGAAGGCGAGCCGGGCAGCGGCCGGACGGCACTGCTGGCCGAAGTGCTCGCCATGGCCGAAGACCTCCAGCCCGCCTTCGCCGCCGCCGACTCGCTCGACCAGCGGTTCGCCCTGCGGCCGTTGCTCGACGCGCTGGGCGTGCACGCGGGCGCCGCCGGGCACCGGGCCGTCCTCGCCGCCCGGCTCGCCGAGCACCCCGGCGAAGATCCGGTCGACGGCCTGCTCGCGCTGGTCCGCGAGCTGTGCGCGGAGGCGCCGCTGGTGCTCGTGGTCGACGACCTGCACTGGGCCGACGACGCCACCCTCGGCGTCTGGCGGTACCTCAGCCGGGAGACGCGGCAGCTGCCGCTGCTGCTCGTCGGCGCCTGCCGCCCGGTGCCACGCCCGGCCGCGCTCGACGAGCTGCGAGCCGAGCTTGACAACGATGACACGACGGTCCTGACGCTGCCGCCGCTGACCGAAAGCGCGGCCCGGGAGCTGGCCACCGAGCTGGTCGGGGCGCCGCCCGGCCCCGGCTTGGGGCTGCTCGTCTCCTACGGCGCCGGAAACCCGCGCTACACCAGGGAAATCGTCGAGACGCTGCTGGCGCAGTCGATGATCGTGCTCGACGGCGTCCACGCGCACCTGGACGGCAACTCGTGCCAGACCATCCCGGCGCCGCTGGGGTCGCGGATCACGCTGTACCTGAGCTTCCTCTCCAGCGGCACGCGCGACACCCTGCGCTGGGCCGCGATGCTGGGCCGCGAGTTCTCGCTGTCGGACATCGCCGTCGCCACCGAACGGCCGCCGACGGCGCTGGTCGGCGCGGTCGACGAGGCGATCGCGTCCGGGGTGCTCGTCGAGTCGGGCGACCGGCTGGCGTTCCGGCACCCGCTGGTGCGCCGGGTGCTCTACGAAAAGACACCGGCGGCGATGCGCGTGGCGCTGCACCGGCAGCTGGCCGAGGCGTTCGCCGCCGCGGGGGCGCCCGCGGTCCGCGTCGCCGAACAGCTCGCCGCCGCGCCCGCGCAGGTCGACCCGTGGGTGACGACGTGGCTGCTGGACCACATCGGGACGGTCGCCACCGAGACCCCGCGGATCGCCGTGGACCTGCTGCGCCACGCCGTCACGCAGGGCACGCTGCCGCCGGAGGCGCGCGAGACGCTGACCGCGACCCTGGCCCGGCTGCTGTTCTGGCTCGGCCGGGAGCCCGAGGCCGAGGCGCGGTCGGTCGTGGCGCGGACGGCCGACAGCAGGCGCGCGGCGGAGATGCGCTGGATCCTCGCCTACGTCTACTACCGGCGCGGCGACTTCGCCGAGGCGACCGCCGAGCTGAAGCGGACCCTCGACGACACCGACGTCCCGGAGATGTGGCGCGGGCGGCACGAGTCGCTGCTGGCCACGCTGGAGCGGCTCGGCGAGGAGACCGCGCTGGCGCCCGCCGGGCTGCACCCGCTGGACGACGCGGCGCTGTCCGTGCCGAAGCTCGACAGCCTCGAGGAGGCCGCGGAGCCGCTCGACGCCGCCCGCCGGATCGCCGCGACCCGCGCGGTGCCGGGCGAGATGCACCTGGCCGGCGCGGTGCACTACTACTGGCTGGGCCGCTGGCCCGAGGCCCTCGACGAGCTGGACGCGGTGATCCGCGACGGCGCGGAAACGGCGTCGTACGTGCTGCGCAGCCCCGGCTCGGCGCTGCTGGTGCACGGGGTCGGCGCGCTGATCGCCGGCCACCGCGGCGACCCGGGCCGGGCCAGGACGCACCTCGAAGCGGCCGACCGGCGCCAGTGGCCCCCGGGCCTGGAGCCCGACGGCGGCGACTTCCTGCTCGCGGCGCGGGCGTTGCTGGCCGAGCAGGACGACCGCCCGGAGGCGGCGCTGGCCGCGTTGCTGCCGCTGCTGGAGGAGAACTACCCGCCGGCGGCCCGCCACCAGTGGCTCCCGGACCTGGTCCGGCTCGCCCTGCGCCTCGGCGAGGGGCAGCGCGCCCACCAGGCGTTGCGCCTGCTCGACGTCGAGGGAGACGTCCCGCCGGCCCACGCGGCGGCGGCCGCGCACTGCCGCGGCCTGGTGGCCGGCGACCCCGAGCCGGTGCTCACCGCCGCCGGCCACTACCGGGCGGCCGGTCGGCTGCTCAAGCAGGCGAAGGCGACGGAGGACGCGGCGATCCTGCTGGCCGAGTCGGACCGGCTGGACGAGGCGCGAACGGCGTTCCGGACCGCGCTGACGGCGTACACGGGGATGGGCGCGGTGTGGGACGTCCGCCGCGCGGAGGCCCGCATGCAGCCCTTCGGCATCAGGCGCGCCCACGCGGTCCGCCAGCGAGCCGCCGCCGGCGAGTGACCGCACGGCACCGCTTCGGGTCGAGCGCAACCCGGGTGGGGGTTGCCACGTCAGTAAGGTCACCGGTGTAGTCGTTACCGAGATGTCCCTGGGGGAAACGGGGTCTGGGGCGCACGCCCCAGAGGGGACGGCACTGACATGGCAGGGGATGCGGACACCGGCCTGCGGGTGGGTGTGCTCGGCCCGCTGCGGGCCTGGCGCGGGGCGGCCGAAATCGGCCTCGGCCCCGCGCGTCAGCGTGCCATCTTCGCGGTGCTCGCGGTCAACGCCGGGCGGCCGGTCCACCGGGCCGAGCTGATCGCCGGTGTCTGGGGCGACTCCGCGCCCGCGAGTGTCGAGGGCAGCGTCCACACCTACGTCTCCGGGCTCCGCCGCGCGCTCGAACCGGACCGGTCGCGCTGGTCGGCGGCCAGTGTCCTGCTGTCGGACCCGGCCGGGTACTCCTTGCTGCTCGCCGAAGACGCGCTCGACGCGGCCGTGTTCGAACGGCACCGCGAGCTCGCGCAGGACCACCTCCGCCAGGGCGACCCGCGGGCCGCCGTCACCGAGCTCGACGCCGCCCTCGCCCTCTGGCAGGGTGAAGCGCTTTCCGGGGTGCCGGGCGGGTTCGCCGAGCGGCACCGCGAATACCTCGCCGAGCTGCGGCTGAACACGCTCGAGCGGCGCGCCGAAGCGGTGCTGGCCCTCGGCGGGCACCTCGACCTCGCGCCGGAGCTGGCCGTGCTGGCCGGCGAGCACCCGCTGCGGGAATCCCTGCGCGAGTCGCTCATGCTCGCCCTCTACCGCAGCGGGCGGCACTCCGACGCGCTCGACGTCTTCCGCGACGCCCGCGCCACCCTCGTCGAGGAGCTCGGCGTCGAGCCCGGACCGGCGCTGCAACGGCTCCACCAGCGGATCCTCGCCCAGGACCCCGGGCTCGACGCGCCCGCGGCGCCCATCGTGGTCACCGGGCACCGGCTGTTCGGGCGGGAAGCCGAAACCAGGACCCTCGCCGAACTCGTCGCCGACGTCCGCGCCGGGCGGGGGCGGGCCGTCTGGATCGAGGGCGAGGCGGGCATCGGCAAGTCCGAGCTGCTCGCCGGTTCGCTGCCCGACGGCCCCGGCTACCAGCGGCTTTCCGCCGCCGCGGACGAGCTGAGCACCCGGTTCCCGCTGCAGGTCATCCTGGAGTGCCTGGCGATCGACGTGCATTCGGCCGACCCGCGGCGCGCGCGGGTGGCCCAGGAGCTCGCCGGCGAGGGGCCGGTGCGGCGCAGCTGGGGCCCGGCCGACCCGGTGCTCGGCGCCGTCGACCGGCTGCTGGCCCTGGTCGACGAACTCTGCGCGCACTCGCCGCAGGTGCTGGTGATCGACGACCTCCAGTGGGCCGACGAGGCGTCCGTGCTGGTCTGGCACCGGCTCTGCGCGGCGACCCGCCAGCTGCCGCTGCTGCTGGTGGCCGCGACCCGCCCGGCGCCCGACCGCGCCGAGCTCGCCCAGCTGCGCCGCGGTGTCCAGGCGCGCGACGGCGTCGTCCTCGACCTCGCGCCGCTGACCGGCGAAGACGTCGGCCGGCTGATCGAGGACCGGATCGGGGCGCCGCCGGGGCCGGGGCTGCGCGAGCTGGCCGCTCGTGGCGCCGGGAACCCGTTGTACGTCAAGGAAATGGTCGACGTCCTGCTGCGCGCCGGCGCGGTCGAGGTGAGCGGCGGCGAGGCCGACGTCGGCGACCCGGCCGAGTTCGAGGCGCCCGGTTCGCTGGTCGCCGCGGTCGACCGGCGGCTCGACTTCCTGACCGCGCGGACGCAGGAAGTGCTGCGCTGGGGCGCGTTGCTGGGCATGGAGTTCGCGGTCGGGGACGTCGCCGCGGTGCTCGGCACCCGGCCGTCGGACCTGCTGGAGCCGCTCGAAGAAGCCGTAGCGGCGAACGTCCTCATCGACACCGGGACGCAGCTCGCGTTCCGCCATCCCCTGCTGCGCCAAGCGCTTTACGACCGGTTGCCCGGCGCGACGCGGGCGGCGCTGCACCGGCAGGCAGCCGAGGCGCTCGCCCGGATCGGCGCGCCGGTCAAGCGCGTCGCCGAACAGCTGGTGGCCGCACCGGCCACAGTGGACGAATGGGTGCTGGACTGGCTCACCGGGCACCACGCGGCCGTCTCCAACCGGGCGCCGCTGATCGCCGTCGAGCTGCTGGAACGGGCCCTGGCCGCGATCGACGGTGCCGACCCCCGCCGGGAAGTCCTGCTCGTCGCGCTGGTCAAGGTGCTGTTCCGGCTGGAACGCAGCCCGGAAACCCAGGCGCAGCAGGCCATCGAGGTGGCCACCGACCCGGACGCCGTCGAGGAGATGCGGCACGTGGCCGCGGCGCTGCGGCACCGTCGCGGCGACACCGAAGGCGCGGTCGCGACGCTGACCGGCGCGGTCGACGACCCGGCCGTGCCCGAGCTCTGGCGGGTCAAGCACCGGCAGCTGCTGGCCAACTTCCGGCGCGGCGATCTGTCCGATTTGGACACCGCGGAAAAGGCGGCGCGCGAAACGAAGTCGCTCGCCGGCGGCGACCGGTACGTGACCGCGCACGCGCTGCAGACGTTGTGGCTGGTCGATTCCGTGCGCCGCGAGCACGACCGCGCGCTCGGCCACGTCGACGCGGCGATCGAGGCCGTCGGCGACGAGCACGAGCTGGCCGACCTGCACCTCGACCTGCTCGACAACCGCGTCTTCACGCTGCAGAACCTCGACCGCCTGGCCGAAGCGGGCGACGCCCTGCGCGCGGCCGGAGAAGTCGCGGCACGGCACGCGCTGCCGGTCGGGCTGCAGGTGTCCGCGGCGGTGCACCGGTACTGGGAAGGCCGCTGGGACGAGGCGCTGGTCGAGCTGGACACGGTCATCGAGGACGGCCCGGCGATCACGTTCTACGGCCTGCGCGAGCCGGGCCCGGCCGCGCTGCTGCTGCACGGCGTCGCGGCGCTGATCGCGGGCCGCCGCGACGACCGCGCCCAGGCCGCGGCCCACCTCGACGCGGCGGAGGAGTACGCCCCGGCGACCGGCGCCGAGCGCGAGAGCTTCGACTTCCTGCTGGTCGCCGACGCCCTCGCCGCCGAGCAGCGCGGCGACCGGGTCCGCGCGCTGACCGTCCTCGAGCCGATCCTGAACCCGACGTACGCGGCGATGATGCTGCGGCACCAGTGGTTGCCGGCGTTCGTGCGGCTGGCGATGGAGCAGGACGACCCCGGCCGCGCCCGCCGCGCTCTCGACGTCTGCGAAGAAGAGGCGGCGAAGGAACGACGGCCGGCGCGGGCGCACGCGGCGGCGTCGTGGTGCCGCGGGCTGATCGAGGACGACCCGGCCGCGGTGCTGGCCACGGCGGAGCACTTCCGCGCGGTCGGCCGCCGCCCGGAACTGGCGGCCGCGCTGGAAGACGCGGCCGTGCTGCTGGCCGGCGCGGGCCGGCTGGACGCGGCGCAAGCGGCGTTCGAGGAGGCCGCCGAGCTCTACACGGCGTTGTCCGCGCGCTGGGACCTGCGGCGCGCGGAAACCCGGCTGCGCCGCCTCGGTGTCCGGCGCGGTGCGGTGTTCTCGCCGATCCGGCCCGGGCACGGCTGGGAGTCGCTCACGGCGATCGAGGTCCGCATCGCCGGTCTCGTCGCCGAAGGCCGCTCCAACCCGGACATCGCGGCCGAGCTGTCGCTGCCGCGGCGGACGGTCCAGGCGCACGTGGCCCGGCTGCTCGGGAAGCTGGAAACGCCTTCACGCTCCGGCGTCGCCGACGCCGTCCGGCGGCGCACCTAGCGCGTTGGCCTTCGCGACCCGGCCGAGGAACCGGCCGGAGTCCTTGACGGTCCGCCGCTGTGTGTCGAAGTCGACGTGCACCAGGCCGAAGCGCTGCGTGTAGCCCATCGCCCACTCGAAGTTGTCGAGTAGCGACCAGGCGAAGTACCCGCGGACGTCGGCGCCGCCGCGCAGGGCGTCGTGCACCGCCTCCAGGTGCTCGGCGAAGTAGTGGACGCGGTCGTGGTCGTGCACCCGGCCGTCGACCACCTCGTCCACAAAGGACGCGCCGTTCTCGGCGACGACCAGCGGCAGCCCGCCGGAGCGCTCGTGGATCCACGTCAGCAGCTCGGTCAGCGTGCCCGGCGACTGCTCCCAGCCGAACGCCGTCAGCGGCGGCGGCGCGGGCAGCACGTCCAACCCGCGCAAGCCGGGCAGCGGGCAGTTGCCGGGGCCCAGCGGGTCTTCGAGCGGGGTGACGCGCGCGGGGGCGTAGTAGTTCACGCCCAGCCAGTCGATCGCCGCCGCGATCACGTCGGTGTCGCCGTCGCGCACGGCCGCGGCGAACCGGCCGCCGTGGTGCTCGACGTCCGCCATGACGTCTTCCGGATATCCCTTGCCCAGCACGGGGTCCAGGAAGAACCGGTTGTGGATGCCGTCGAACTTCCGGGCCGCCTCGCGGTGGGCGGGGGTGTCGCCGTCCGGGATCGCCGGGGCGAAGTTCAGCGCCAGCGAGAACTCGTGCCCCGGGCGCGCCTGCTCGTTCAGCGCGCGCGTCGCGAGGCCGTGTCCGAGCAGCAGGTGGTGGGCCGCGACCAGCGCGGTGTCGTGGTCCTGGACGCCGGGCGCGTGCACGCCGCTGCCATAGCCGAGGAAGGCCGCGCAGAACGGTTCGTTGACCGTCGTCCACTGGTTGACGCGGTCGCCGAGGGCGTCGTGCACGACCGCGGCGTAGTCGGCGAACCGCCGGGCCGTGTCGCGTTCCGGCCAGCCACCGTCGTCTTCCAGCGCCTGCGGGAGGTCCCAGTGGTAGAGCGTCAGCACCGGGACGACGGCCCGGCTCAGGAGCTCGTCGACCAGCCGGTCGTAGAAGGCGAGGCCGGCCGCCGACGTCGTCCGCCCGTCCGGCATCACGCGCGGCCAGGCGACCGAAAAGCGGTAGGCGTTCAGGCCGAGGTCCGCCAGCAGGCCGACGTCTTCGGGGTAGCGGTGGTAGTGGTCGCAGGCGACTTCGCCGGTCGCGCCGCCGAGCACCTTGCCGTCGGCGGCCGCGAACGTGTCCCAAATGGACGGTCCGCGGCCGCCTTCGCCGACGCCGCCTTCCACCTGGTACGACGCGGTCGCCGCGCCCCACAGGAACCCCGGCGGGAATTCGGGTCCGGTCACACTGGTGCCCCTTTCAGGATTCCCTTGACGAGGTAGCGCCCCAGCAGCAGGAACAGCGCGATGACGGGCACGACGCCGACGGTCGCGCCGGTGAGCATCAGCGCGTAGTCGGTGTAGTAGCCGCTCGCCAGCCGCGAAAGGGCCACCTGCACGGTCGGTGTTTCGTTGGGGTCGAGTACCACGAGCGGCCAGAAGTAGTCGTTCCACGTGGCCATGAAGGTGAGCATCGCGAGCACCGCGGCCGGCGCGCGCAACGCGGGCACGGCGACGTGCCAGTAGGTGCGCAGGATCGAACAGCCGTCGACGGTGGCGGCGTCGACGAGGTCGGCGCTGATCGCGTTCTCGCAGGCCTGGCGCATCCAGAACACGCTGAAGGCGCTGACCAGCGCCGGCACGATCACCGCTTCCAGCCGCCCGTACCAGCCGAGGTCGCCGACGACGAGGTACAGCGGGATCACGCCGAGCTGCGCCGGCACCATCGCCGAGCCGACGACCAGCAGGAACAGCGTGTTCCGGCCGCGGAAACGCAGGCGCGCGAAGGCGAACCCGGCGAGGCTCGCCAGCACGACGTTGGCCGCCATGACGGTGGTCGCGACGATCAGCGAGTTCCCGATGGCGAGCCAGAAGTCGACGGTGTCGAAGACGCGGCGCACGTTCTCGACGAGGTGCCCGCCCGGCACCAGCACCGGCGCCGCCTCCCCGATCGCCGAGTTGTCGCGCGTGGCCACCACGAACGACCAGTACAGCGGGAACACGGACGCGCCGAGCACACCGGTCAGCACCGCGTACACCCAGCCGCCCGGGCGGCGCCGCGCGGTCACGCCGCCCTCACGAACCGGCGCACCAGCCGGTAGTTGACCAGCGCGAACAGCGCGCAGACCACGAACATCACCCACGTCAGCGCCGCCGCGTACCCGGCGTTGAACTGGGTGAAGCCCTTTTCGTACAGGTACATGACGAGGGTCTGGAACTGGCGGTCGTTGCCGCCGGTGGCCCCGGACCCACCGGCGTCGAACAGCTGCGGCTCGGCGAAGAGCTGGAGGCCGTTGACCGTGCCGGCCACCGCGGTGAACGCGATCGCGGGCCGGATGCCCGGCACGGTGATCGACCAGAACGTCCGCCACCGCGAGGCGCCGTCGAGCTCCGCGGCTTCGTAGAGGTCGTTCGGGACGGCCTGCATCGCGGCCAGGTAGATCAGCGCGTTGTAGCCGGTCCAGCGCCAGAGCACCATGCTCGCCACGGCGAAGTGCGACGTCCACGTCGTCGCCTGCCAGTTGACCGGCGCGATGCCGGCCCAGCCGAGCACCTCGTTGACGACGCCGTAGTCGCGGCTGAACAGCTGCCCGAACACCAGCCCGATCGCGACGACGGAAACGACGTTCGGCAGCAGGATCCCGGTGCGCCACCAGGTCGCGGCGCGCAACGGCCGGTCGAGCAACGCCGCGATGCCCAGTGCCAGCAGGAATTCCGGGACCGCGGCCAGCAGGAAGATGCTCACCGTGTTGGCGAGCGCGTTGTAGAAGTGCGGGTCGGCGAGCAGCTCGCCGTAGTTGGCGAGGCCGAGCCGGCCCTGGCCGCCTTCGAGCAGGTTCCAGTCGTGCAGCGAAACCCACGCCGTGTAGAGCAGCGGGTACGCGCCGAAGACCGCGAACAGCCCGAAGAACGGCGCGACGAACAGCAGCGGGGTGACTTCGCGGTCGAAGCGGGCGAGCCGGTGGCGCACTACTTCAGCAGCGCTCGGGCTTGCTGGACGGCCTGCGCCCAGGCCTGGTCGACGGTCTGCGTCCTGTCCTCGATCCGCCCGAGCGCGCGGCCGAACTCCGGCCGGACGTCGGCGTCGTGCAGGCCCCGGTAGTTCGGCCGCAGCTGCTCGGCCGACGCCGCGAAGATCCGGCCGATCGGCGCGTCCCCGAAGTACGGATCGGTGTGCGCGACGACCTGCGGGTCTTCGTAGACGGACGGTTCGCTGGGCAGGATGCCGTCGGAGAGGAAGAGCTTCTTCTGCTGCTCCGGCGCGGTCAGCCAGCGGGCGAGCTCGTAGGCCTCCTTCTGGTGCGCGCCCTGCTTGGGCACGGTCAGGAACGAGCCGCCCTGGTTGCCGCTCTTGCCGGGCACCGTCGTGACGTCCCACTTGCCCTTGTTGGCGTCCCCGCCGGCTTCCTTGATCTGGCTGAGCATCCACGCCGGGCACGCGACAGTGGCGAACGAACCCTGCTTGATCGCGACGTTCCACGCCTGCGTGAACGTGGTCGCCGCCGCCGTCTGCCCTTTCGCGGCGATCCCGCCGGAGAGGTCGAAGGCGGTGCGCACGCTGGGATTGGTGTCGGCGATGAAGGAGTCGTCCCGCTGGGAGAAGTAGTTCTCCGGCGACTGGTTGAGCATCGCCGTGTAGACGGTGCCCGCCGAGTCCGCGAACTTCACGCCGGGCGTCTTCGCCGTGAAGCGGTCGGCCGCGGCGGCGTAGGCGGGCCAGTCGGGGATCAGCTTCGCGACCTCGTCGCGGTCGGTCGGCAGGCCGGCGTCCTGGAAGAGGTCGCGCCGGTAGCAGAGGGCTAGGCTGCCCATGTCGGTGCCGAGGCCGAGCACGAAGCCGCCGTCGGTGCCCTGCGCCCACTTCCACGGCGCCCACTGCGGCTGGAGGTCGCGGGCGCCGAAGGAGGCGAGGTCGGCGAACTTGTCCTTCGCCTTCCGGTACTGCGGGATGTACTGCTCCTCGATCGCGACGACGTCGGCGGCACCGCGGCCGGTGGCGAGCTGCGTCGCGAGACTTTTGTGGTGGGTGTCGAAGTCGGTGACGCGGTTCTGCACCGTGATGTCCGGGTGCAGCTTCTGGTACTCCGCGATCAGCGGCGCGTAGCCGAATTCGCCGAAGGTGGCGATCGTGAGCTTCGTCGGGCCACCGGAGTCGGCGGGGCTGCAGGCGGCGAGCAGGGTCAACGCGGCGACCGCGGCGGCGGTCCGGCGGACGGTCGTGGGCACGGGCTCCCTCAGATCACCCCGGCCCGTACGGCGTACGCGACCGCGTGCGGCCGGTTGCGCAGGTTGAGCCGGTTGGTCATGGCGTAGATGACGTTCTTCACGGTCCGCTCCGAGTAGCAGAGCCGGCCCGCGATCTCGGCAGTGTCCCAGCCTTCGGCCATCAGGCGAAGCACATCCACCTCGCGCGGCGTCAACGCGGCGCCGCTGCCTTCCTGCGCCAGCGCCTCGACCTGGTCCCGCAACGACGTCGTGCGCCCCCGTGCGGCGGCGAGCACGTTCTCGGTGAGCCGGTCGAGCGCCGTGCGCGGCAGCACGGCGGAGACGTGGCAGTCGGCGAGCACGCTCAGGTGCGCCGGGTCGACGTGCCCGGCGACCAGCACGATCGCGGCCGGCGACTCGGCGGCCGCGGCCCGCAGCGCGGCGACGACCTCCCGGTCGACCTGGCCGACGGCGAACACCAGCACCGCCGCCTCGCCCCGGCGGGCCCGCGGCACGACCAGCAGCTCCGGGCGCGTCTTCAGGTGGTTGATCAGCCCGGTCAGGGCGATCGGGTCCGACGCCCACGCCGCCACTCGCACCTGCTCCATCGAGCCCTCCTCAGCCATTTTCCGACAACCTCACTCTGCTGATGGCGCCTTCACGAATTCTCTAACCGCGATGGAGCCGTTCTTCACGCCGTGAAGTCGACTACGGTCGTGGGGCACGCCGACGAGTGAAGGGACCGATGAACCGCCGACGTCTTGCCGCCTTCGGGGTGGCGTTCTCCATCGTGGCCGGGTGTCTGCTGGTCGTGGGCCTGCAACCGCGGACCGTGCCCGGGCTGGCGCTGCCCCTGGCCTCCCCCGCTCCTTCTTCCTTCAGCGCGGCTGTTCCGCCCGCGGCGCCCGCGCCGACGTCACGCCTGGCCCGTCCGGGCGACTGCGCGTCGCAGGCCGGCCTCCTCGGCGTCCGCGCCCAGGTCGCGCAGCTGGTCGTCGTCGGGGTCACCGGCGACAACCCCGCCGCCACGGTCTCCCTGGTGCGCGAACACCAGGTCGGCGGCATCTTCGTCGGGGGTAACGCAACAGCGTTGTTGAAAGACCGCGCCCTGGCCGCGGTCCAGGCGGTGGCCAAGGTCCCGGTCGCGGTGTCGGTCGACGAGGAGGGCGGGCGCGTCCAGCGCATCGACGACCTCGACGGCGACATCCCGTCGGCCCGGACGATGGCCGCGACGAAGTCCCCGGCGCAGGTCCGCGCCCTGGCCGCCGACCGCGGCCGCCAGCTGCGCGCCCGCGGCGTGACGGTCGACTTCGCCCCGGACACCGACGTCACCGGCGCCGAGGACGACGACGTGATCGGCGACCGGTCCTTCAGCCCGGACCCGGCGCGCGTGAAGACGTACGCGATGGCGTTCGCGGAGGGCCTGCGCGACGCGGGCATCCAGCCGGTGCTGAAGCACTTCCCCGGCCACGGCCACGGCTCGGGCGACTCCCACAAGGGCACGGTGGTGACGCCCCCGCTCGCGCAGCTGCGCTCGGTCGACCTGGTCCCCTACCGCGACCTCGCCGACTACGGCCCGGTCGCGGTGATGGTCGGCCACCTCGACGTCCCCGACCTGACCGGCGGGGTCCCGGCGTCCCTTTCCCCGCCCGCCTACCAGCTGCTGCGCGGCGAGTTCGGCTTCACCGGGCCGGTGCTCACCGACGACCTCGGCGCGATGAAGGCGATCACGGCGCAGTATTCGCTGCCGGAAGCGGTGCTGAAGGCCTTGCAGGCCGGCGCGGACCAGGCGTTGTGGTCCTCCGGCGGCCGCGTCGACGAGGTGCTGGACCGGCTCGTGAAGGCGGTCCAGTCCGGCGAGCTGCCGGCGGCGCGGGTGCAGGAGTCGGTGACGCGCGTGCTGCGGGGCAAGGGCCTCTGCGCCTGAGTTTTCCCGCTCGATGCGCCGCCGCGAGATCGGTAGTGTCGCCCGATGGGGTTCGGAGAGCGGGCACGCCGGGTGCGGGACGGTCGCTTGGCGCACGGCCGGCGGGTCGCGGCCCTGTGTTCGTGCGTGGGTCTCTACCACCCGATCGGGCACCGGGCGACGCTGAGCTTCCTCGCCGAGCTGGCCGGGCCGTACCAGCGGCACGAGCGGGCTTTGCTGCGCGCGTTGGAGGCGCTGGAGGCCAGCCGTGCGGTGTGGCGCGCGGAGGTCACGGCTTACGTGGCGTCGCGTGTGCACGAGAAGCGGCTCGGCCGGCGGCCGCCGCCACCCGGTGATCCGCCGCGGAGCCGGATGAGCGGGCACTGGTACGCGTCGACGCCGGAGTTGTCGCGACGAGCGGCCGTGCACGCGTTGAAGCTGTGGGACCTCGAGCTGGGCCCGGCACGAGACCTCAGGCCAACCCCGGCACGAGACCTCAGGCCGAGCCCGGCACGAGACGTCGAGCCGGGCCCAGCGGTCGACCTCGGGCCAGGCGGGCAGGGCGCGCCGATCCTGGCAGGCCCGGCCGCCACCGGCCCGGCGCCGGACCGCGAGCTGGGCCCGGCGGTCGACGAGGTCCGCGCCCTCGTCCGCTGCTGCCTCGCCACCGGCGGCCGGCTCCCCGCCGAACAGCTGGCCGCCGTGGCCGGGCCGTGGCCGCCGTCGGCGCGCTGGCCGATGGCCCTCGTGGCGTCCGCCGCGGGTCTCCGAAAATAATTCCGGCGACGGTGTCGGATCGGCGCGAGGGTGTTCGTAGCAGGGGTGAGGCCGCCCGCGGGGGCGGCACCGAGGCCGAGGAGCCCCGATCATGAAGCTGACGACCGTGACCCAGCTGACCGTCGACGGAGTCGTGCAGGGCAACGGCGGCGCGTCCGCCGAGGACCGCCGCAACGGGTTCGACCGCGGCGGCTGGGCCCTCGGCAAGGGCGACGACGAGACCCGGGCGTTCATCGCGCGGACCTACCAGCGCGCGGACGCGTTCCTGTTCGGCCGGCGCACCTACGACCTGTTCGCCGGCTCCTGGGGAACGATCGAGCAACTGCGCACCAGCCCCATCGGCGTGGCACTGGCCGAAACCCCGAAGTACGTCGCCTCGGCCACGCTCACCGACCCGCGGTGGCCGGGCACGACGGTGCTGCCCGGCGACCTCGCGGCGGCCGTCCGCGAGCTGAAGGCCAAGCCGGGTGGCGAGCTGCAGGTGCACGGCAGTGGCACGCTGACCCGGTGGCTGCTGGCGAACGACCTGGTCGACGAGATGATCCTGCTGGTGATCCCGGTCGTCGTCGGCCAGGGCACGCGGCTGTTCCCGGACAGCGGCCCCGATCTCGCGCTCGACCTGGTCGAGTCGCGGGTCGACTCGAAGGGCGTCACGATCCAGGTCTTCCGGCCGGCCGGTCGCCCGCAGTACGCGCCGGCGGTGTGAAGTCCTCATCCCCCGAACCACAGGAGTTGATTTCCCGATGCGCTACCTGGTTTCCGTCATCGACGACAAGGACAACCCCGGCAGCACGGACCGGCAGCCCGCCATCAGCGCGTTCAACGACCGCCTGATCGAGGAGGGCTACTGGGTTTTCGCGGGCGGCCTCGCGGACACCGACGCGGCCACGGTCGTCGACAGCCGCGGCGAGCAGGCGGTGCTCACCGACGGGCCCTTTCTCGAGTCCAAGGAGTACCTCGCCGGGATCTGGGTGTGGGAGGCCCCCGATCTGGACGTCGCGCTCAAGCTCGCCACCGAGGCGTCCCAGGTCTGCGACCGCAAGATCGAGGTCCGGCCGTTCCAGTGAGCGACGTCGAGGAGGCGGTGACCCGGGCCCACCGCGAGGAGTGGGCCCGGGTGGTGGCCGCGCTGACCAGACGCTTCGGTGACCTCGACATCGCCGAGGAGTCGGCGGCCGAGGCGTTCGCGACGGCCGTCGAGCGCTGGCCGTCCGACGGCGTTCCGCCCAACCCCGGCGCGTGGCTGACCACCACCGCCAACCGCAAGGCGATCGACCGCATCCGCCGCGAGAGCAAACGCGACGACAAGCAGAAGGAGGCTCTGATGGTGTACGACGACGACCCACCCGAGCCCCTCGGCGCCATCGACGACGACCGGCTCAGGCTGATCTTCACCTGCTGCCACCCGGCGCTGGCGACGGACGCCCGCCTGGCGCTGACGTTGCGCATGGTCGGCGGCCTGACGGTGCCCGAGATCGCCCGCGCCTTCCTGGTCGCCGAGACCACGATGGGCCAGCGGATCACCCGCGCGAAGGCCAAGATCAAAGCCGCTCGCATTCCGTATCGTGTGCCCTCCGCCGAGGACCTCCCTTCCCGTGTGTCCGGTGTGCTGGCGGTGCTTTTCCTGGTTTTCAACGAGGGCTACCTCGCGACGGGCCCGGACACCGACCCCGTCCGCCAGGACCTGACCGCCGAGGCGATCCGCCTCACCCGCCTGATCCGCGCCCTCCTCCCGTCCGACGGCGAAGTGACGGGCCTGCTGGCCCTGATGCTCCTCACCGAGGCCCGCCGCCCCGCCCGCCTCTCCGCCGGCGGTGAGCTGGTCGCCCTCGACGAGCAGGATCGCGGAGCCTGGGACACGTCCCTGATCGCCGAGGGCCACCAGCTGGTGCGCGAACGCCTCGCCGCCGGGGTGGCGCCGGGCCGCTACCAGATCCTCGCGGCGATCAACGCCGTGCACACGTCCGCCCGCGACATGCGCGACACGGACTGGTCGCAGGTCCTGGCCCTGTACAACCAGCTCGTCCGCATCGACCCGTCACCGATCGTCGCCCTCAACCGGGCCATCGCGGTCGCCGAACTCGACGGCCCGGACGTGGCACTGGCGGCGGTAAACCGTCTTGAGCCGAAGTTGGCCGGCTACCACTCGTTCCACGCCACTCGCGCCGATCTCTTGCGCCGGTTGGGCCGGAGCGCGGAATCGCGGGAGGCGTACGACCGGGCCATCGAGCTGGCGGGGAACACCGCGGAGACGGCGTCGTTGAGCCGTCGCCGCGACCAGCTCGGGTAGCGATCACCTGCTTCCGGGGTTCGTTCGTCATCGGGGGACCAGCAAACTCACCAGCCATCGGGTTGCCGACGAGATGCCCTCTTTGTTGTTCGCCTCCGTATAGATGGACAACGCGTTTTTGTAAGCGGCAATCGCTTCCGCCCGAGTGTGGTCGTGCAGGCAGATGCCGCGGTGAAGCCACGCATCGGCTTCTCGTTTGGCATCTCCGATGCGGCGGAACAGGGCAGTCGCGTCGCTGAAGGCCGCACCGGCCGCGGCTACCTCCCCCGTCCTGTTGTTCAGGGCACCGATGTTCGCCAGCGTCATGGCCTGCCCGAAAAGGTCGTCGTGAGCCCGGGTGAGACTCAGCGCGGTCTGGTGCGCGGCCGCCGCTCCTCGACGATCGCCCGACTCCGCCAGAACGTGCCCGAGGTTGTTCGATGTCATCGCCTCGCCGTGCCAGTCGCCGATGCGGCGGTAAGCGCGAACAGCTTCCCGGTGCGCCGCTGCGGCTCCGGTGTAGTCCCCCTCTTCGGATCTCGCGTGGCCCAACTGGGTCCACCGCAACGCGACCGTCCCCGTCGGTTCTTCCCGGCCCTCCATCGCGATGCTCCGCCGGCAAGCGTCATCGGCTTCCCGGGAGCGGCCGAGGCGCTGGTAGAGGAAGCCGAGGCTCGCCCACGCGGCGGCCTCGGCCGCGACGTTCCGGTTCGCCTGGCCGACCGCGACGGCGGTGTTGCCCGCCCGGACGGCGTCCTCGGACTGGCCCGCGTCCAGCAGCGCGCCCGCCGCACTGGACCAGGCCGTCACCTCGGTCCCCACGTCGCCGATCTCCCGGCACATCTCGGCGGCTTTCTCAAAGGCGAGGACCGCGTTCTCCGGCTGCTCATCAGCTGCCAGTGCGCTACCCAGGTTGATCCACGCGGCCGCCTCTTTCCGAACGTTGCCGGCTCTCCGGTAAGCGTCGACGGCGGTGCGGCAAGCGTGCACCGCCTCGTCGCGCCGCCCCGCCGCGCCGAGCGTGTTTCCCAGGTTGTTCCAGGCCTTCGCGGCATCGTGGGTGCTGCCGTTCTCGGTGTGCAGGTCGATGGCGACCCGGAACAAGTCGATCGCCTCGGCGATCAGTCCGACTTTGTTCAGCGCGATGCCGAGGTTGCTCGCCGCGTCCGCGCGGGCCGCGATCTCGCCGGAAAGGCACGCGCCGGCATAACCGAGTCGGGAGGTCATGAGCAGATCGGTCAGGTAGCCGTGCCTGTTCTGGTACGCGAACAAGTGACTGCACAGAACCATGGCGTAGCGGTGGTTCCCTGCTTCAGCGGTCTTGTGCGCGACCGCGAGCAGCGTGGGGTATTCGGTGACCAGCCAGCGGTCGGCATCTTCGGTGCGGTCGAAACGGTGGTGACCTGGTCTTTTCGCAAGGTCGGCCATGCGAAACACGGCGTCTTGTGTGGTGAAGACGTAGTGGTCGACCAGGCGGGTGTCAGCCGCCTGAAGATCGGACACGCTGAGACCGGCGTCGCAGGTTTCCGCATGGGCACGAACGAGGTCGTGCATCCGCCAGCGCTGGTCGGCATGGGCGAGCAGATGTGCCTGACGCAGCGTGCGGAGCAGTGGCACAGTGCGAGCGTCGGACGAGCCGTTGAGCACGGCGGCGACTTCCGTGGGGCAATCCGGCCCCACGGTCAGGCAGAGCAGCCGCAACAGCCGGGCCGCGGCCCGGTTGCGGCGGAGCAAGCGGTGCCAGGAAAGGTCGAGCACCGCCGCCAACGCTCGCTCACCGTGCGCGAAGCCCACGATCCCGGCCTCGGTCAGTTCGGCGGCCAGCCGGGCGGGTGTCAACGCGGGTTCGTCCACGAGCAGGGCCGCGACGATCCGCAAAGCCAGCGGGAGCCGCCCGCAAGTACGGATCAGTTCCCGCGTCCCGATCGGATCCGCGGACAGCCGCCGCTCGTCCGGAGTCAGATCGCAGATGGCCCTGTCGAGCAAAACGCTCGCGTTCTCGTTCGTCAGCACATCGAGGGAGAAACCGCGAGCCCCGGGAAGGCTCAGGGTTTCGCGGGTCGTGATCACCACCCGGTGAACACCGCCGGCGGGGAGCAACCCCTGGATCTGTTCCGCGCTGGAGACGTTGTCGAGAACCAGCAGGACCGCGTTACCCGACCGGTCCAACTGGTCGAGCACCTGCTGGTAGGCGGCCAGTTGCTCGCCCACGTCCACGGGGATCTCGTGGGGGTCGGCCCCCAGGAGCCGCATCAACGGTCGCAGCATCGCTCGTGCGGGAACGCCGCCGTCAGTTCGGTAACCCTGCATGTCCGCCGAGAAGACGCCACCGGGGAACCAACCGGCTTCGCCCACAGCCCGCGCGCAGTGCAACGCCAACGCCGTCTTGCCCACACCGCCCATCCCGGCGACGTACGAGACCGAAGCCCCGGAACCGGGCTGCAGCTGCGACGACAGGCGCTCGACTTCGTCCTCGCGGCCCACGAAGACCTCGGCGTACTTTCCGACGTCACTTCGCACCGGCAGCACCACGGCCACGGCGGTGCCGGCCGGAGATGCGGCCAGGTTGACAGTTCCGATGGTGCCTGCCTGCACGACCGTTCCGATGTCCCGGCCCGCATCGATGGTGTTGTCGACGTGCGTCTTCGCATCCACCGAGAGATTGTCCCGGATCGGAACCAGGGTGGTTCTTCGCAATGCCATTCCTCCTAGGTCGAGCAGTCTCAGGCCTTCATGACGATCTCCTTTCGCAGGTCGACTCTCCCGGCCACACCACCAACGCTACCGAACAAGCGTACGAAAGATCATCGCTGGATCGGGTGAAACCGACCAATGATTTCCCTTGCCCCACAACGGAAATCGTCGTGAGCAGCCCCCAATTCAATCCTACCGCGCACCACCGACAAAACCGGTCGCGTGAGGACCTCGCCTAGACTCCTCACGAGACGCACTCGAAGCAAAGGAGCGCCATGGCGAACCTGGGCGGCACCTACCCCCTCGGCGGCGAAATCCCGGTCACCCGCATGGGATACGGCGCCATGCAGCTGGCCGGCCCCGGCGTGTGGGGGCCGCCGCGGGATCACGACACCGCCGTCGCCGTGCTGAAGGAAGCCGTCGGGGCCGGGGTCACCCACCTCGACACCAGTGACTACTACGGGCCGCACACCGTGAACGCGGTCATCAAGGAAGCGCTCCACCCGTACCCCGAAAACCTGTGCATCGTCACGAAAGTCGGCGCGAAGCGCAGCGAGGACAAGGCTTGGCCGGCCGCGCTGTCGGCCGATGAGCTCACCCAGGCCGTGCACGACAACCTGCGGAACCTCGGCGTCGACGCGCTCGACGTCGTCAACCTCCGGCTGAGCAACGCCGCCGGGGACTACCCCGTGCCGATGTCGCTCGCCGAACCGTTCGGGGTGCTCGCGGACCTGCGGCGGCAGGGGCTGATCCGGCACCTCGGCGTCAGCCACGTCACCGCCGAGCAGCTCGACGAGGCCAAGGCCATCGCGCCCGTCGTGTGCGTGCAGAACCAGTACAACCTCGCGCACCGCGAGAACGACGACCTCGTCGACAAGTGCGCCGCCGAAGGGATCGCCTTCGTGCCGTACTTCCCGCTCGGCGGGTTCAGCCCGCTGCAGTCCGGGGCGCTCGACGACTGCGCCGCGCGGGTCGGGGCCACGCCGATGCAGGTCGCGCTCGCCTGGCTGCTGCAGCGGTCGCCGTCGATGCTGCTGATCCCGGGGACCTCGTCGCCGGAGCACCTGCGGGAGAACCTCGCCGCCGCCGAGCTCGAACTGCCCGCCGACGTTCTCGCCGATCTCGACCGGATCGGCGCCCCCTGATCGCTACGCTGAGCGCGCACACAGGCACGAGAACGGAGAAAAGCGTGGCGCAGTGGGACGATCTGGTCGCTTACATCAGGGAGTCGTACCGGGTGGTGCGCGACGAGCCCGACGAGATCCGCATCCGCCTGATCTTCGGCGACGATCCCGACACCGAACAGCGCGCCCAGATCGTCGTGATCGCCCGCGAGATCCTCGACCAGCGCGAGGACTGGGTGCAGATCGCGACGCCGTTCGCCCGGCACGACGAGGTCGACCTCCTCGCCGTGCTGACCGAGGTCGGCGAGGCGATCGTGGTGGGCGGGATCGCCGTGATGGGCGACCACCTCGTGCTGCGCCACTCGCTCCCGCTGATCAACCTCGACATCAACGAGTTCACCGACCCCCTCGAGCTCGTCGCCGGCGCGGCGGAGCTGCTGGAGCAGCAGTTCACCGGCCGCGACGACTACTGAGCGGAACCACGGCGGCAGCGGCGGCGGCCACCAGCCCGGCCCCGAGGCCGAGCGGTGCCGCCGCCGTGCCGCTGCCCAGGTAGAGCCCGCCGAGGAGGGCGACGCCGAGGGTGCCGCCCAGCTGCTGCACGGCGTTGAGCAGCCCGGCCGCCGAGCCCGTCTCGTGCGGCCGGACGCGGGCCAGCGCCGCGGTGAAGAACGGCACCGTGAACGTGCCCATCCCGAGCCCGCACAGCGCGAGCGCGACCGGCAGCGGCCACGGGTAGCCACGCACCGAGGCGTCGACGGCGATCGCGGCGAGGATGCCGACCAGCAACAGCGCCAGCCCGCCGAACACCACGCGCGCGCCGACCGAGGTACCAGCTTCGCCCCGGCGAACCACGACGACACGGCGAGCCCGGCCGAGAGCGGCAGCAGCGTGAGGCCCGCGGTGCGGACGTCGGCGCCGAGGCCGAGCTGGAGCTGCATCGGCACGACCTGCATCAGCCCGGTCATCGCCGCGAAGAACAGCAGCGAGCCGACGAGCGCGGCCGGGAACCCGCGGTGGGCGAAGAGGCTCGGCTCGACCAGCGGCGCGGCCGACCGGCGCTGGTGGAACCCGAACCCGACGAGCAACCCGGCACCGGCGACGAGCAGGCGCCAGTCGGTCCCGGCGGGGTCGATCAGCGGGAACACGAGCAGTCCTACGCCGGCGACGACGAGCGAGGTGCCGACCAGGTCGAGCCGCGGGCGAGGGGTGGCTCGGTCTTTGCGCGGCCCCGCCACGTCGGCCGGGTCGAGCTGTGGGCGGGTAGTGGGCTGTTTCTCGCGCAGCCCCGCGCCGGGTGGGTTGAGCCGCGGGCGGGTAGCAGGCTGTTCCTCACGCAGCCGCGTGCCGGCCGGGTCGAGCCGCGGGCGGGTAGCAGGCCGTTCCCCGCGCAGCCCCGTACCGACTGAATCGAGCCCCAGGCGGGCAGCGGGATTTTCCTCGCGTAGCCCCGTACCGGCCGGATCGAACCCCGGGCGGATAGCAGGCCGTTCCTCACGCAGCCCCGTACCGACCGAATCGAGCCCCAGGCGGGTAGCGGGATTTTCCTCGCGTAGCCCCGTACCGGCCGGATCGAACCCCGGGCGGATAGCAGGCCGTTCCCCGCGCAGCCCCGTACTGACCGGGTCGAGCCGCGGGCGGGCGGCCGCCCGATCTTCACCCAGACCTGCGGTGCCGACCTGGTCGAGCCGCGATCCGGCGGCGGGTCGAGCTGCACGTGACTGCGCTCCGGCTGGGTCGAGCGGGTGGGTGGTGGCCCGATCCTCGCGCAGCAGCCGGCGGCCAGGAGCATCGCGAGGCCGAGCGGGACGTTCACCAAGAACACCGCCCGCCACGACGCCGCCTGTGTGAGGAATCCGCCCAGCAGTGGTCCGGTCACCGCCGACAGGCCCATCACCGGGCCAATCGTGCCCAGGGCCTTCGCCAGCTCGTCGCCCTCGAAAAGGGCGCGAATCAAGCCGATCGTCTGCGGGATGACCAGCGCCGCTGCCGCTCCCTGCACTGCCCGTGCGCCGATCAGCACGCTCGCGTCCGGGGCGATCGCGCACGCCAGCGACGCGAGCACGAAGCCCGCCACGCCGATCTTGAACACCTTGGCGCGCCCCAGGACGTCGCCGAGGCGGCCGCCCGTGATCAGGAACGCCGCGAACGGCAGCGTGTACGCCGCGCTGAACCACGGGATGTCGGCGGCCGGGCCCGGGAGCGCCGTGTGGATCGCCGGGCCCGCGACCTGGACGATCGTGGCGTCGAGCAGGATCATCGCCTCGGCGGTCAGCAGCACGGCGAGTGCGGCCCAGCGGTGACGCGTGGTGGTCGGCACGAGGTGTCCCCTTCGTTGGCCGCCACTCTGGATCGAACGCCGCCGTGCTCGACCGCGCGCTGCACGTCGACGGCCGGGCGCCGTTCACGAAGGTTGGTGACGTCCTCGGTGTCTCCACGCAGACCGTCGCGCGGCGCTACCGGCGGCTTCGCGCCGAAGCGGGACTTCGCGTCGTCGGCTTGCCGGATCCGCAACGCGCCGGGCAAGCCGAGTGGATGGTCCGGCTGACCGCGACACCGCACGCCGCGCGGGACCTCGCCCGCGCGCCGCGCCGATACCGCGTGGATCAAGCTCATTTCCGGCGGCACCGAAATCTGCGTGAACGTCCAGACGCCCGCCGCGAGCGACCATTCGCTGCTGCTGCGGGACATCCCGCGCACGGGGAGCGTCACGGCCGTGTCGGCGCACCAGCTCCTGCACCGCTACTTCGATGGCCCGACCGCGTGGCTCGGCCGGGCGAACGCGCTCGACGCGGCGCTGACACCGCCGTCGCCGGGCGAAGGCAAGCCGCTGACCGGTGACGACGCCGCGTGCTGGCCGCGCTCCAGCGCGACGGGCGCGCGAGCCTCGCCGAGCTGGCCACGGCCACCGGCTGGTCGGCGGCGACCGTGGCCCGGCGGCTGGCCGATCTCCAGGCCGGCGGCACCGTGTTCTTCGACCTCGAGTTCGACCCCGCCCTGCTGGGCGCGACGACGCAGGCGCTGCTCTGGATGGGCGTCGCGCCGGCGCACCTCGACCACGTCGCGAAGACGCTGGCGACGCACCCGGAACTCGCCCTCGTCGCCGCGACGACCGGCCCGGCCAACCTGGTCGCGCTCGCCCTCTGCCCGGACGCGGCCGCGTTGCACCACTACCTGACCCACCGGCTGGGTGCGCTCGACGCGATCCGGACGCTGGAGACCGCGCCCGTGCTGCGGACGATCAAGGCCGCCGCGTCCCGCTGAAGTTCACTCCGGTTTCCGCGCCAGCACCCTCCCCTGCGGCACCCGCGCCGCCGGATCGCGCAGCACCTGCGTGACGACCTCGAACCCGGCGTCGGTCACCAGCCCGCAGACCCGCTCCACCGGCAGCCAGTAGATGTCGAGCGAAAACCCGTCGTGGCCGTAGCCGTCGCTGCGGTGGTGCCGCCGGTCGCCGACGTGGAAGCCCAGCTGCAGGTAGCCGCCCGGGCGCAGCACCCGGAACAGCTCGGCGCACACCGCAGGCAGCCGCCACGGCGGGGTGTGGATGATCGAATACCACGCCACCGCGCCGGCGAGACCGCCGTCCGGCAGGTCCAGCGCGAGCAGCGATCCCTCGAAAAACCGCAGGTCAGGATGTTCACGACGGGCGACGGCGAGCATCTCCGGCGACAAGTCGACACCGACGACGTCCAGGCCGGCTTCGGCCAGGAACGCCGTCACGCGACCCGTGCCGCAGCCGAGATCGGCGACCGGGCCGTCGCGGACGAGGTCGGCGAACGCCGTGAACAGCGCGCGGTCCTGGACGTCTTCGGCGAGCGGGGGCACGAAGCTGTCGTAGCTCTCGGCCACGATCGCGTACGTGGCCCGGGTGGGGTCGAGGAACTGGTCGTCGGTCACGCCGCGGACCGTACCGGCGGGCACCGACAGTTTCCGGCGACCGTCCTAAGTGGACTTCACCTCGGCGAGGTGGTCGAGCATGCTGCGGACGGCCTCGAACTCGCGGACCTCCTGGCGGCAGTCCTGGCACGCCGCCAGGTGCCGCTCCACGCGCGCCGCCTCGGCGGTCTCGAGCAACCCCAGGCTGTAGGCCCCGAGGTCGGTCCGGTCGTACCGGCCCATCGATCGCGTCTCCGTTTCCGCGTCCCGCGAAGGAACACCCGCACTACCGGACGTCTCCAGGGTCCTGGCCGGGACGCGCCATCGGCGAGGTTCCCTCGTTTTCCACCCGATCGGCGGACAACTACCGGCGGCAGACGGTCCGTGTGAGTGACAAAAGCGGTCACGGTACCCACCGGTCACGACACGGAAAGCATTTGTGCGCGGAACTTCGGCGATTCCGCGTCATGGGTCCCCGGCTGCGTCGTCCGACCTGCGTCGGACCGGGATTTTCCGGCTTCGACCTGGAGAAGCAGGGCGATCCGAAACGAGGAGAGCGATGACCGTACGGAGCCACCGGGCGGACGACGTCGTGGACGAGGTCGGGGTGTGGCTGGCCGGGGAGTTCGCGGGGCGGCTCCCCGCCTCGGAGATCGACCGCGTCGTCAAGGTGACGCGGGTCGACCTCGAAGGGAGCATCGCGCCGGAGGAGCTCGGGGAGATGCTCCACCGGCTGGGCCGCGCCCGGCTGCAGCGCATCCTGCAGTTCGCGCCGGCCGCACGGGTGCGGATCCCGCAAGCGCGGTGACGAGGGACGGCCGGGCACCGTCCCGGCCACTCCCGCGCTCGAACCCACGCACGGCCACGACCTCGAAACCGCGTGATCCCGCGGTGAAGTACCGCCTCGCCGACCGGATCCAGGGCCGCGTCCCGGCGGACGTTCGCGCAGACCCGTTGCCCGGATCGCCGGGTTTCTTGACTGGACTAGACCAATCTGCTCTAGTGACCGGTGTCACCCTCGTCTCGGCCGGATGAGCACAACCCCCTCCGACACCGGGCGCCCCCGCGCCCGGACTCCGTCGTGGCCGAAGGAGTGAGCCAGTCTTGAGAAGACGTCTTGTCGCGGTCCTGTCAGCATTCGCCGCCGCCGCCGCACTCGTGCTCGGCGTGCCCGCCGCCACCGGCCAGGCCCCGCGGGCCGCGGCCGCCGCCTGCAGCGGGCCCAACTGGGTCGCGGGCCAGTGGTACGACGTGGGCGCGGTCGTCAAGTACACCAACGGCAGCTACTACCGCGCCAAGAACGCGAATCCGGGCTACGACCCGATCATCAGCACCTGGTACTGGGAGCCCTACAGCTGTGACGGTGGGGGCGGCACGACCTGCACCGCGCCCAACTGGGTCGCCGGCCAGTGGTACGACGTCGGCGCGGTCGTCAAGTACACCAACGGCGGCTACTACCGCGCCAAGAACGCCAACCCGGGCTACGACCCCGTCATCAGCACCTGGTACTGGGAACCGTACGACTGCGGCGGCGGCACGAACCCGGGCAACCCCGGCTCGTTCGTCGTCAGCGAGGCCCAGTTCAACCAGATCTTCCCCGGCCGCAACAGCTTCTACAGCTACAGCGGCCTGACCGCGGCCCTGTCGGCCTACCCCGGCTTCGCGAACACGGGCAGCGACACCGTGAAGAAGCAGGAAGCGGCGGCGTTCCTCGCGAACGTCAACCACGAGACCGGCGGCCTCGTCTACATCGTCGAGCAGAACACGGCCAACTACCCGCACTACTGTGACTACAGCCAGTCCTACGGCTGCCCCGCGGGCCAGGCGGCGTACTACGGGCGCGGCCCGATCCAGCTGAGCTGGAACTTCAACTACAAGGCCGCGGGTGACGCGCTCGGCATCGACCTGCTCGGCAACCCCTGGCAGGTCGAGCAGAACTCGGCCGTCGCGTGGAAGACCGGGCTCTGGTACTGGAACACCCAGAGCGGCCCCGGCACGATGACCCCGCACAACGCGATGGTCAACGGCCGCGGCTTCGGCGAAACGATCCGCAGCATCAACGGCTCGATCGAGTGCAACGGCGGCAACCCCGCCCAGGTCGAGAGCCGGGTCTCGAAGTACCGCCAGATCGCTTCGGTCCTCGGCGTCGACCCCGGCGCGAACCTCTACTGCTGATCCGGGACGCGGACGGCTCGCTCGCTCAGCGGGCGAGCCGTTCGCCGATCAGCCGGATGACCGCCGCGGCGTGGTCGTTGAGGTAGAAGTGCCCGCCCGGGTACGAGTGCAGCTCGAACCCGCCGGACGTGCGCTCCGCCCACTGCCGCGCCTCGGCCTCGGTGACCTTCGGGTCGCGGTCGCCGATCAGGGCGACGACCGGGCAGCCCACGTCCGGGCCCGGGCGGTAGCGGTAGAGCTCCGCGGCCTTGTAGTCGCTGCGCAGCGCGGGCAGCACCATGCGGAGGATCTCGTCGTCCTCCAGCACCCGCGAATCGGTGCCGCTGAGCCGTTTGACCTCGGCCAGCAGTTCGTCGTCGGCCTTCTCGTGCACCCGCTCGTCGCGGAACGCCGAAGGCGCGCGCCGCCCGGAGACGAACAGCGCGAGCAGCCGCGTGCCGCGCTCCTCGAGCCGCCGCGCCACCTCGAACGCCAGGCTCGCGCCCATGCTGTGGCCGAAGAACGCGACCGGCCCGGTGAGCTCCGGCGCGAGCACGTCCACCAGCTGGTCGGCGAGCACGAACAGGTCGTCCACCGGCGGTTCGGCGTAGCGGTCCTGGCGGCCGGGGTACTGCACGGCCAGCACCTCCACCGACGGCGCCAGCGCGGCCGACACGGGGTGGAAGTAGCTCGCCGAGCCCCCGGCGTGCGGGAAGCACACCAGCCGCGCCGGCGCGGTCGGCGCCGGGTGGAAGCGCCGGATCCACTCCGCGGCCTCGAGGGAAATGCTCATGCTCGCCAATCTGGCAGGCGCCCCGCCCCGCGTCGACCCCTAACGGGCGGATTCTGGGGTCGGCGGGCCCCGGTGTGCGGACCGGGACCCGCCGGTTCTTCCCTCCCTCCTCAGGAGCGCCTCGGCGGGGACGTCACCCGGCCCGCCACAGGGCGGGGACGTTCGGGGGTTCCCAGCCCGGCTGGGCCGTGTGCCCCTGCAGGCACACGTATCCCCCGCCGCCGTAGGTGACCCGGGCACCCGCCGCGTAGGTGGTGCCCACCGCCCAGGAGGTGCCCCCGGGCGGCGTGGAGGTGGTCGGCCCGCTCGTCGGCGTCGTCGTGGACGTCGGCCGGGTCGGGGTGCCGGTCTGCGGCACGTTCAGCACGAAGTCGAACGCGGCCTCCTTCGCGGAGCCGTTGTCGCGCACGGTCATCAGCAGCCGCGCGTCGAAGATCGTGTCGGTGTTGTTGCGCGGCTCGTTGGGGAAGTAGAGCTGCGTGGTCAGGATCGGCCGGCCGGGGGCCTGCACCTTGACGTGGATGTGCCGCGTCCGGCCCGGGTAGAGGCCGGGCACGATCGTGGAGAGCGTGAACGCGCCCTGGGCGTTGGTGTACTGGTGGCCGCGGAACGTGTAGCCGGTGTTGTCGTAGGCGCCGTTGACGTCGGCCTGCCAGAAGTCCAGCAGCGCGCGGTTCACCGGCTGGCACGCGAGGCCGAAGACGTACCCGGTGACGGTGAGCCGGGTGCCCTGGGTGCCGGGCGTGACGAGGTTGGTCCGCTCGGGTGAGTTCGGCTTGAAGTAGGGGCCTTCGGTCTGCTCGATCGTCGGCTCGTCGCCGTCGTGGCACTCGGGGGTCAGCGCCGGGACGGTGCCGGTGGCGACGGTGGTGCGGGCGAGCGCGGGGCCGCCGATCAGCGCGACCGGCGCGGCGACACCCGCCGCGAGCGCGGCCTTGAGCACCGTCTTGCGGCTGAGCTTGTTCTCTTCGTCCATGCCTTGCTCCTCGTGGGGGCGTCGGGGGATCCCCTCGAACGTAGGCAGCGCACCGGGCGGGCGACGATGGACTGGACCGGTCAGTCGTGGTGAATCTCCCCGACGCGGCGGAAGTCGCCGGGGCTGAGCCCGGTCTCGCGGCGGAAGAACCGGCAGAAGTAGGCCGGGTCGGCGAACCCGACGCGGCTCGCGACCTGCCGGACGGTCAGGTCCGTCCGGAGCAGGAACCGCTGGGCCTCCCGCGTCCGGGCCTCGCGCAGCAGCTGCGCGGCGGTGCGGCCGGTCGCCGCCTTCACCGCTTCGGTGAGGTGACCGGGGGTGACGCCGATGCGTTCGGCGTGCGCGGTCACCGACCACAGCCCGAGCTCGGTGCGGGCGGCGAGCCGGGCGAACTCCGCGGCCACCGCCCCGGCGGGCGCGGGCGGCGCTTCCGGCGTCCCCGGCAGCCGTCCCGCGCGCACGACGAGGACGTGCAGCAGCGCCCGCAGCACCGACTCGGCGTCGTCGCCACCGCGGCGGTATTCGTCCTCCAGATCGGCGATGAGCCGCGTGACGCCGGCGTTCGCGCGGGCGTCCAGCCCCAGCCACGGCCGTGCGCTGAGGCGTCGCAGCAGCTCGCGGTCGGCCGGGTAGTCGAGGAGGAAGTCGTCGGTGAACACGACGACGTGGCCGGTCAGGCCGCGGACGTCCGCCCACTGGTGCACCTGCCCCGGGGCGATGAAGCCGAGGTGCGGCGGCCGCAGCGGCCAGCGCGCCAGCTCGACGACGTGCGTCCCGGTGCCGCCGGTGACGTGGACGAGCTCGTGGAAGGTGTGCCGGTGCGGGAAATCCGCACGCGCCAGCGGCCCGATCGAATCGAACGTGCCGACGGCGATCGGCGGCGCGTTCGGGGCCGGCACCTCCAGCCGGTGCATCGGCAGTTCGCCGGCCCGCGGCGGCGGGCAGGGCGTCCCCGGCGGAACGGTGGTACCGCGCATGGCGGAAAAGTCTAGACCAATTACCGGGCGTTTCGTCCGGTTGTGCCCCGATGATCGCAATCCGAACGTCGTAGTCCGGACACGAAAACGGGGCCGGTCCACAGTGGACCGGCCCCGTTCACGGGTCTTGCTTACGCGCGGCTGCGACGCCGGTTCACCAGCAGCATCAGCGCGCCACCGCCCAGCAGCAGGCCGCCCACGCCGAACGGAACCGCGGCGTCGACACCGGTGTTGGCCAGGTCGCCGCCACCGGACTGCGCGCCACCCGGGGTGGTGGTCGGCGCGGTGCTGGTGGCCGGGGCGCCCGCCTCGGTCCAGGTCGCGGCCGCCTTCGCGGTCACCTGGGTCTTCTCCGAGTCGGCGACGATCAGCGACTGCGCCGGCTTCTTGGCGTAGTTGTCGGCGACGAACAGGCGGCCGGTGTCCAGCTCGCCGGTGACCTTGAGCGAGAACGAGCCGTTGCCCGGCTTCGCCTCGGCCGGGACGTCGACGAACAGCTTGCTGCCGTCCTTGACGTCCGCGGTCTTCAGCTCCTTGCCGTCGGCGTCGGTGACCTTGACGCCCTCGGGCAGCTCGGTGGTGAGCGACGTGATGTCACCGGACGTGGCGACCTCGAACGGGCCGATCTTGGTGCCGGCCTTGCCCTCGGTCTTCGGCGACGCGATGTTCAGCGCCGGCTTCGGCTGCTCGCCGATGCCCTTGTTCTCGTCACCGGTCAGGTAGCTGTACAGCGACGCGACGTCGGCGTTGGCCTCGGCCGGGTTGTCCTCGGCCAGCGGCTTCGTGAGGTTCAGGTTCACGCCGTCGCTGAAGTGCCACACGGCGGCCTGCGTCGCGGCGATGGCCTCGCGCTCGGAGATGCCGTCGTTGACCTTGACGCCGGACTTCGCCAGCGCGCTGCCCAGCGCGTCGAGCGCGACACCCGGGTAGCCGTGGTGCAGCACCCAGTTGATCTTCGCGCTGTTCTTCTCGAAGGGCGAGTTCGCGGCGGGGTACTTGTTCCACGGGCGCTCGACCATGTCGACGTCGGTGCGCATGCCGACGGTGATCTGCACGCAGTAGAGCTTCAGCGTGCTGCCGTCGGTCAGCTTCAGCGAGAACAGCTTGGTGATGTAGTCACCACCGCCGTCGAGGTTCAGCCGGTAGCCGACGGTGCCGGCGTTTTCGCTGACCCGGCCGCGCGCCGCGCCGTCGTCCGCGAGGGCCGACGGGGCGCCGACCATGACCGCGGCGGCCGCGGCGAGAACCGCGATCCCGCCACGCACGAGAGTGGACCTGACCTGCATAAATCTCCTATCCGAGCCCGAACCACGACGTGGGGACCGCGCAGATGAGCAGCGTCGATCGCGGCGGCCACCGATTCGGGTGAGTGATCACCCGGTCAAGCGAATCCGGAGCTTACACAGACACCACAAGTGCTACGCAGGGTGCCCCCTTAAACACGAATGTGTCCGAATAGCCGCAGAAATCCTCTTGAAAAAGGCGCACGGCACTGTTCTTTCCGGACGGATCGGCGTCGCCTCCGGCGAATCATCGCCGGGGCGCTGTCAAGCCGGTCTGCGCAACCCGGAAGCCATCCTCCCGATGACGGACGTGTACTCCGCCTTCAGCTGTGGTTTGTCCACATCGGACGCCTCGGCCAGCGCCATCCCGGCCGTGCCGAGCATGCCGAACACCAGCCGGGTCGTCGTCTCCAGCGGCTGCTCGTCGAAGTCGCCGCCGTCCACCAGCGCCTTGATCAGCTGCTCGACGAGGCCGTAGGCGAACTGCGCTTCGGCCGCCTGCCAGCGCACCCAGCCGAGGGCGATCGGCGCTTCCTGCCAGACGAGCCGGCCGTACACCGGGTCGCAGCAGCGGTCGAGGAACGCGTCGAGCGCCGCGAAGGCCGCCGCCCACGGGTCCGCAGCGCGGGCGGCCGCGCTCGCGGACAGTTCCATCGCCTCGGTTTCCAGCTGCTCGAACACGGCCTCGAAGAGCGCCGTCTTGTTCGCGAAGTGGTGGTAGATGGCGCCGCGCGTCGCCTGGATGTCGGCGGCGATGTCCTCCAGCGCGGTGCCGCTGAAGCCGTGCTCGCCGAACCGGCGGGTGGCCGCCACCAGCAGGGCGGCCCGGGTGGCCTCGGAGTACTGCTCCCGCCGGCTCTTGACGGTCGACATGCGCAGAGCATACGACATACACTGCGTATGTCACCGACACGGCGTATCTCCGGGGGTTTGCATGACGAACACCGACGAGCTGCTGTTCAACCCGTTCGCACCGGGGTTCTTCGAAGACCCGTACGCGCAGTACCGGCTGCTGCGCGACGAGGACCCGGTGCAGAGCCACCCGCTGGGCTTCTGGTTCGTCTCGCGCTACGAAGACGTCTCGGCGCTGCTGCGCGCGGGGCTGTCGGTGGAGATCGAGAACCTGGCCGCGGGCCCGTTCCTCGACCAGCAGGCCGCGCTGACCCCGGACGCGAACCCCGGCGCGCTGAACCTGTCGATGCTCGACCGCGACCCGCCCGACCACACCCGCCTCCGGTCCCTGGTGACGAAGGTGTTCACCCGCCGGGCCGTCGCGGCGTTGGAACCGCAGATCGTCTCGCTCGTCGACGCCTCGTTGGACCGGATGGCGGAGAAGGGCACGTCGGACCTGGTCGAGGAACTGGCGTTCCCGCTGCCGTTCGCGGTGATCTCGACGATGCTCGGCATGCCGCCGACGGACCACGCGCGCATCCGCGAGCTGAGCGGAACCCTGGTGCGCTCGCTGGAGATCGTGGCGGACGAGGAAACGGCCCGGGCGATCGCGTCGGCGGACGCCGAGCTGTCGGCGATCACCCGTTCGGTGATCGAGTGGAAGCGCAACCACCCGGCGGACGACCTGCTTACGGCGTTGATCGCAGCGGAACACGACGGCCAGGTCCTGGACGGCGACGAGCTGGTGGCCCAGGTGGTGCTGCTGTACGTGGCGGGCCACGAGACGACGGTCAACCTGATCGCCAACGGGGTGAACGCGTTGCTGCGGAACCCGGATCAGCTGGTTTTGCTGCGCTCTCGGCCGGAGTTGGCGTCGAACGCGGTGGAGGAGTTCTTGCGGTACGACTCGCCGGTGCAGCAGACGCGGCGGATCACGACTTCGCCGTATTCGGTGGCGGGGAAGGAAATCCCGGCGGGGACATTTGTGCTGGCTTGCTTGGCCTCGGCTAACCGGGACGAGCGGTTCTTCGGGCCGGACGCTGACGAGTTGCGGTTGGACCGCCCGGAGGCCCGCCACCAGGTTTCGTTCGGCGCGGGGCCCCACCACTGTCTGGGTGCGGCTTTGGCCCGGCTGGAAGGTCAGGTGGCGATCAGCCGCCTGGTGCAGCGGTTCCCGGACCTGGGGTTCGCGGGGCAGCTGGAGTGGAACGGGCGGATCAACTGCGGGGGCCGGCGAAGTTCCCGGTGACGGTGAACGCCGGCTGATCCCTTCGGTGTCGCGCCGGCGCTGGCTGGCTTCAGGCCACCCTGAGCGGCTTTGGAAGTACTGCGAGGCCTCCGGGTTGTCGTTGAACTCGAGGACGTTCCCCAGCTTCTCCGCCAGCGCGGCACGAACTTCCTGCGGTGTGATGAAAAAGAACTCGCGGCGCAGGTTGACCCGGTTCAGCCGCCGGTCGGCGAACATGGTGTGCAGCTCGTTCTCGAGCGCGACGGCATCCTTCGAGAAGTACAACAGGTGGGTGTCGAAGGGAAAGGGAACCGACGCGTCACCCAGTTCGTGGATGCGGTCGTTCGGCTCGCGACGTCGGGTCATCCCGATCTTCACCACGTTCTCACCGAAAGCACCGATGTTGCTGATGACGTACACATAGCCGGCCCGGATGTTGGCGATGCGGTAGTCGTTCTGCGTGATCGCCGACTCGATGGCGGACAGCCGTTCACGCAGCTCGCCGGCCTCGTCGTGCTTGCCTTGCTCCGCGAGTCTCGCGAGTGCATTGCTGTAGTGGTCGCGTTCTTTCTCCAAGCGCTCACGTTCAGCCTGCAACTCGGCTTCAGCGCGCTTCTCCTCACGCAGAAGTTCGCGTTCGGCCCGAGCCGCTTCGCGTTCCTCCTGCAGCTTGAACTGGTAGTCCCCCGTCAGCTCTATCTCACGCAGGCGAAGCTCGTGGTACTCCGTCGAGACTCGCATCTCCATCATTTTGCCGAGCTTCGCGATCGATTCGACCGACCTCTCGAGTCGCTGTTTCGCCGAAGCCACCGTACCGGCGCGCACCGACCGCACGCAGTTGTCGGCCTCGGCGTTGTACGCCCGGAGCATCAACTTCGAGAAGTCGGCGGTCATCTTCCGCCCCTGCGCCAGCGAGTTGTTGTAGGCGAACCGTTCGGCGGCGAGGATGGCGCTGCCGTTCTTGACGAAGTCCTTCACCTGCTGACGGATCGCGGTCAGCGCCTCCTTGTACTGCACGGCGTTCTCGAGCGGGTGGTGGTACTCGTAGATGCCGACCTGCTGCAGCAAAGCCGCATCGTCGAGCTCGACCAGCTCACTCCTCGCCTGGTCGATCTGCTCGCGAAGGGCCTGCAATTCCCGCTCGGCCACGAACCGGATTTCGTCTGACTCGTCGCCGCCGGGCCGTGCGTCGGGGACATCGGGCGCAAGCGTTCCCGTCGCGGGTGCCAGTTCTTCCCAAGCAGAACCCGAAGCCGTTGGTTCTTCCTGCTGCACTTCGGCAACCCAGAACTGCCAGCCCGGCGGTGCGGGCGGCCAAGACGGGTGCGGCTGCCAGCCCGGCGGCGGCACCCAGCCCGGCTCCGGCGGCGGCCACCCTGGCGGCGGAGCGAATCGGAGCCCGTTCACCGGACCTTCCCCGTGCCGAAGGACGTCATCCACGAACGCCCTTCTTGTCGTCGATCGGCGTCAAGCGGTGGGGTGCCTTGGACACCACGGCACGAAGGTGTTTCAAAGTCTCGGATGGCGTGATCCGCGCCAGGTCGATCTCCAGGAAGTCCGCGCGGTCGACCGCCAAGGCGATCAGCCGGACGAACACGTCCTTGCCGACAGCCGGATCGACGTGGTTGACGCCGCCGACCAGCGAAATGCTGTCGATCTTGCCGTTGCGGTCCGATTCCCAGACCTCGTGGACGGTGCGCAACGTCATGTTGTTGATCAAGTCGGCGTACCTGATCGTGGAATCCCGCTGCGCCAGCTTGGTCTCCGCGATCTCGTCGCTCGCGCGCACGTACCGGAAGGACTTGGTCGCCGGGATCGCTTCGGGCGGCGGGAACACGAGTGTGATCGACAGTTCGCGGAATTCCGGACTGAACGAGAAGTCGATGTCGCTGTGGGCGGCGATGACGTCCGGGTAGATCGAGTTGCCGAAGACGATGCCGACGTACTCCTCCACTGCCTCGGCTTCACCCGCCGCAAGCCTGCCGATCAGGTCGTCGAGGCGCCGGTTCTCCTCGTCGACCTCCCGCTGGCGTTCAGCGCACTCGGCGTCGTACCGCTTTCGGTCACCGGCCAGCCTCCGCAACCGCTCGCCCTCCGCAGCCTGGTGTTGTTCGGCTGCGGCCCGTTGCTGCTGGGGAATCTGCGCTACGAACGCCCGCCACATCGCGTGCGCCTGCTCGAATTGCCCCTGGGCAACCGCCGTGGTCGCCGCGTGTTTCTTCTTGGCGAAGACCGCCGAAATACCGGTAGGCGGCACCGGAGGCCGGAAGACCGGCTCGGGAGGAGCCACGACCGGCGCCGGCGGGGGCAATGGAACCAAGTACGCCGACTGGAACGGCGGGTGCTGAGCGACGCGGCGAAGTTTTTCCAGGTCGACGTAGTCGTCGACGGCCAAGGTCGACTCGAGGACACCGTCGATGGCCGCCAGCTCTTCCCGCAAGTCCGCGTTGAGCGACTCGACTCGCATCTGCTGGGCCTCGACGTGGAGCCGCTTGGCCTCCCGTTCCGCCTGGACGGCCGCCTGCGCGTCAGCGCGCGTCATCCGCTCTCGCGCAGCTGCCGCAGCCGCGGCAGCGCGGTGCATCTCCCTCTCCAGGCGCACACGCTCGCGCTCGGCAGTAGCGGCTTGACGCGCTCGCTCCTTCTGCGCCTTGGCAGCCTGGTACTGCATTTCGGCGAAGAACCCTCGGCGCCGCCCCATCGATGTGCCTCCGACCTCAGCGATCTCAGTGCTGTTCAATATCGCTGAGGCGGGCTGAATGTTTCACACTCGAGTGACCATCTTGGGGATCGGGAGGGCGGAACACCGGTCGACGGCGGGGCAGTGCAAGCGCGGCGATTGGTCGACCAACGCCCCAAACCAGAGCCCTGACCAGCGTGAATGGTGCCCCTGACCCAGCTCGGCCACCCTCTGCACGTCGGGACGCCCACGGGCGAAGTCGACACCCGCAGCACCGGTTCCCACTGCGGTCGCGGCGGCGATGAGCAGCGCGCCGAGGCGGAGGACTCTCTCCAACCGCGAGCGACGTCGGACAGGCTCCCAGTCGGAGAATTTGCGCTGGCCCGGTCGCGGCTTGCCGTTCCTACGCCGATGTGTTGTCGGCCCGATCGAGTGCGTCCGGATTATCGGGGTCGTCGAACCAATAGCCGTTCTCCCCGAGGTAGCGGAACTGGACGGCGGCGTCGGGGGCGACTTCGACGGTGGCGGTGCGGCGGCCGGTGGTGTGGGGTTGCAAGTGGTGCCGGCCGGGAGTCCAGCCGTTGAACGATCCCACGACGCTGACGCGACCCGGAGGCTCGTCGGTGGGCAAGTTGAAGACGAGGCGCTTCGCGCCGTTTCCGTCACGGCCTTGGCAAATCTTGATCACTCGGCGGAAGCCTCTCGGGATGTCCATTCGGAACAGTGCACTCGACGCTGAGCGCGTCCATGATGCCACTCGGACGCCGCGTATTTCACCCTCGCCGACGCGACCTTCACCCCATCGATGGGTCGCCGACACAACGCACAACGGCGGCTCGGGACGGCAAGCTGGCTGCCGGAGCACCCGGCTGTGCGGGGTGAGTACGGGCGCGCCGGGTAGCCCGATCGAGTGGGCGCTGCCGACCCGCGTTCCGGACGTCACGGTGGACGGGGTCGCGCGTGCGGTGGAGTGAAAGCGCACTGGAGAACTAGCGAGTTTCGGCTGTGGCCGGCGCGGACCTCACGCGCTTGGCGGGTACCCGCCGGCGTCCAGGCTGGTCGGATCGACGGACAACGCCAGCCAGTTCAGAGCTTCGGCGACGCTGCGGTGAACGGGCAGAACGTGCTGCAGCCCCAGCGCGGTGATCGGCCGCACCAGCGCTCGTGGTCGCCCGGCCACGGCGAACGGCACCTGAGCCACGGCCGCGTCGGCGGTGGCGTCGATCAAGATCGTCAGGATGCGTGCGGCGCAGAACTGGACCGCCGAGGTGTCGCAGACGAGCGCCGGTGGTTGGCGGCGTAGTTCCCCGGCCAGCAACGCGGAGAGCTGAGCGGTGACGGACAAGTCGAGCTCGCCCGCTGCGATGACCACGCTCGCTTCGCCGGTCCGGCCCACTGACAACGTCGCCGGCGGGCGGCGACGTGGATCCCGCGGCCGCGGGACGGACATCGACGGCATGACCATGGCCTCCTCACCTCTTGTGAGACCGCACTACCGCGCCACCCGGTTCAACCCCACCACCGGGTCGCCGGGCCGGCGATTTGCACCACAACATCGACGGTACCGCCGTCGAGCAGCCGCTGCAGCATCGCCGCGGTCTCTTCTCGTACAACGGAACACGACGACCGCGAATGCCCGCGGGCGCACCGTCGGAGCCAGTCGTCGCATTCCGCGGCAAACGTACTCAAATTTCTTTCCAGGGCCGTACTCCCCCCGCATGCAGGAGTAGCCGATCGTGTGGTTTCGGCGGCGAGGAGGTAACGAACCCACACGGTTGTCCGAGCACCCGAAAGAAATCTGTCCGCCGGAGGTCCTCCGGCACGGGAAATTGAGGGTGATCACCTGGCACCTGCCGCCGGCCGAACACACCGTCCCGGTCACGGCTCGTTTCGCCTTCCCCGACGTCACCCCGTTTCCTCGCCCAGTGGGGCTCACCGTAGCCGCGCTACCAGCGACAGCCATTTCTCCGCGTCGGCCCGGTCGGCGTGGACCGGCAGGATGCGGTCGAGGCGCAGGAGCCTGATCGGGCGGACCACGGCGCGCTGGTGGGCGATGACCGCGCAGGCGAGTCCGCGGGCGTCGGCGCTGGTGACGGTGTCGACCAGGACCGACAGGGCGCCGGCGGAGCAGAACCCCACGGCGGCGAGGTCGATGATGAGCGCGGCGGGACGCAGCGTCAGTTCGTCGTCCAGCCGTTCCCGCAGTTGCGCCGTGTTCGACAGGTCGAGGTCGCCGATGACGGCGACGGTGGCCGCGTCGGCAGTCGTGGTTACGGCGAACCGGGTCTGGACGGAAAGTCCGAGTTCGAAGTGACTGCGGGGTCCGGCGGTGGAGGGCATGCGGTGGCCTCCTCGTCGACGCGGGAGGGCCGGGCAGGCCGGGCCTCCCCGCAGTGCCGGGCCGGAAGAACCAAGCCGAAACCGCCGCGCCGGAATGGGCGCGGCGGTTTCGGCTTGGGGCGATCAGTCGCCCTTCCTTGTACACCAAGGGCGGCTCGGCAGGCGGACTCAGTTGTCCTGGCTGGTGCCGCCGTCGGTGACGCCGCCCGAGGCGCAGTTGTACGGCGACTCGCCGCTGGCCTCGGTCTCGCCCGGCGACAGGACCGGCACGCCGATCCCGTCCAGCGAGTCGCGGACCGGCACCTGGACGCCGAGCACGTTGACGTCGTTGCCGCAGAAGCCGACCGTGCCGTTGACGTTGTGCAGCACGTCGGTGTTGTTCAGGTTGACCACGCCGACCTGACCGGTGTAGTCGTAGCCGTGGTGACCGTGGTGGTGCCCGTCCTCGTCCGGCGTTCCGGCGGCCGCGATCCCGCCGGTCACGAATGCGCCGGCCGCCATGGCGGCCGCGATGAAACCGATCTTCTTCAGCATGGGTTACTCCCTCGATTGATGGTGAGACAGCGGCGACGGCAATGAAGGTGTGTTCCGCCTCGGTGGGGAGAACGTACTGATGGCGTGCTATTCATTCCAGCCGGTTTCGCCGATCGTGTGGGGTGCGCGAGCCCCTGACCGGGGTTCGCGTAACTCGAATGGGTACCTACCCGACGTCCCGAGATATTCACGCCAGGTCGTTCGGGCGAATCGGCCGGCTGAATGGGCCGGCCGCCGGATATTCAGGCCAGGTGCGTCGGGAAATCCGGATCCCCATTACGCAGTGTGGCTCGTCCCCGCTCGAACCCCTTTTCACTTCACGCGTTAGGGCTTGATTTTCGCGCGCCCACCGTGCCACTGCGTCACAAAACCCCTTTTCCGGTCCTTCGAACGAGAAACCCGTTGGCCGTTCCTACGCTGCGACGTGGGCACCCGCCCCTGTTGTCAGCCGGAACCCGTCCGCGGTACCCGGCTAGGGAGTCGTTCGTGATGGATTACGCAGTGCTGGTGGCGTCCGCGGTGTGTTACGCCGCGGGGATCGTCGCCCAGAGCGTCGCTGCCCACCGGGCCGAGAACCGGCCGGGCACCGGGCTGGGGTTGCTCGCCCGGCTGGCTGCCGACCGGCTGTACCTCCTCGGCTTCGCCGGGCAAGCCGGGGGCTTCGCATTGGCGTTCTTCGCGCGCGCGTCGTTGCCGCTGTACCTCGTCCAAACCGCGTCGTCCTCGGCGATCGGCCTGGCCACGGTGTTCGGGGTCGCGGTCCTGGGCTGGCGGATCCGCGCCGGAGAGGTCGCGACGCTGGTGCTGCTGGCGACCGGGCTCGTGGTGCTCGCGGGGTCGTCGGCGACCTCGGTGGCCGACGACCTCCGGCCCGCCGGCACCGCGACGCTCGCCGTCGTCGTGCTCGGGACCGGGCTGGCCATGATCCCGGCCGGCCGGACGGGTGCGTTCCTGCCGGCCGCGGTGCTGTCCGGAGTGGCGTTCGCCGTCGTCGCGGTCGCGAGCCGCTCGCTCGCCCACCTCGATCTCGTTGCCGTACCGGGTAATCCGCTGACCTGGCTGATGCTGGTCGCGGCCGTGCTCGGCCAGGCGTCGATGGCCGTCGCGCTGCAGCGCGGGCCGGCGGCGGCCGTCGTGGCCACCGCGGATGCCACCACCCTCGTGCTGGCGTCGGTCACCGGCATCACCGTGCTCGGCGACCACGTCCTCGGCGGACACGGCCCCTGGGTCGCCTTCGGGCTCGCCGTGGTGGTGTGCGGTGTCCTCCTGCTCGGCGCGCAGTCGCGCACCGGCGCAAACCGGCTCGCCCGGGAGGCCGCGTGACCCCGCGGCCGCTCGCGAGCGTGTCGGTCGACCTCGACAACCTCTGGGCCTACCTGAAAACCCACGGCGACCCGAGCTGGCGGGACCACCCCAGCTTTCTCCCCGCCGCGGTCCCCCGGCTGCTGGAGATCTTCGGCGAGCACCGGCTCACGACGACGGTGTTCGCCGTGGGCGCCGACGTCGTCCGCGAGGACGGTGCCGAGGCGGTCGCCGGGATCGCCGCGGCGGGGCACGAGGTCGCCAACCACTCGTTCGGTCACGAACCCTGGCTGCACCGCTATTCCCGCGACCGGCTCGAGGACGAGCTGAGCCGGACCGAGGAAGCGATCGTCGCCGCCGGAGCGCCGCGGCCCCACGGCTTCCGCGGTCCTGGTTACAGCGTCACGCGCGACTTGATCGAGCTGCTCGCCGAACGGGGTTACGCCTACGACGCCAGCACCCTGCCGACGTGGATCGGTCCGCTGGCCCGCGCCTACCACAACCGCACCGCACCGCACGGAGCCGCGAACGAGCTGTTCGGCGGCTTTTCCCGCGTGGCGGCACCGGTGCACGCCTACCGCTGGCGCACGTGCGACGGCAGCGCCCTCGTGGAGCTGCCGGTGACGACGATGCCCTTGCTGCGCACGCCGATCCACTGCTCCTACCTCGTGCAGCTGCACGAGTTTTCCCCGAGGGTGGCGCGTGGCTACTTCCGGGCGGCGCTGAGGTTGTGCCTCGCCCGGGGAGTCGCCCCTTCCCTGCTGGTGCACCCGACCGACGTCCTCGGTGGCGCCGAGGCGCCCGGCATGGAGTTCTTCCCCGGCATGGCGGCGCCGGCCGGCCGGAAAGCGGCGTGGCTGGGCTGGGTGCTTTCCGCGCTGCGCGCGCACTTCGACGTCGTCGGCACCGGCGAATACGTCCGCCGCGCGGACGTGCGGCGGACCCGTCCCGTCACGCGGCTGGACGACGGGCGGTGACCGCGTTCGCCGTCGTCGTCCCGGCCCGCACCGGGACGCGGGCGGTCACCCTGCTGCGGGTCCTCGCCTGCGCCACCGTCGGGCTGGCGCCGGTCGAGGGGTACCTCACGGCCGTGCAGGGCCAGCTCGGCAAGCTAGCGCCCGCGCTGCTCACGGCGACCTGGCTCGCCGTGCGCATCCGCGAGCGGCGCTTCCCCCCGCCGACGCCACTGGACGCGGTGCTCGCGTCGCTCGCCGTGGTGCTGGCGGCGACGGCGGCGCTGCACTCCAGCGGCCCGTTCACCGCGGAGTACACCGTGCGGTGGCTGCCGTTCCTGGTGGTCACGGCGGTGCTGGCCGACGTCGCGAGCCACGAGGTGCCGATCCGGTGGCTGCTGCTGGCCGCGGCCGCGGGCGCGACGGTCGCCGGCACCGGCGCGCTGTACAGCCTCGTCGTCGAAGGCCAGGCCCGCGCGAGCGGCCCGCAACCGGACCCGAACGACCTGGCCTACTTCCTCGTCGCCGCGCTTCCCCTGCTCGCGGCCCTGGATCGACGGCGCTGGAGCGTGCCCTTGGCCACGACCGGAGTAGTCCTGGTCGTGGGGGCGGCGGCGACGTTCTCGCGCGGGGGTGCGCTGGGCCTGGCCGCCGCGGTCGGCTGGTTGCTGCTGCGCCGGGTAGTGCCGTGGCGGGTGCTGGCCGCCGCGACCGCGGCGGTCGTCGTGGTGGGTGCCGGCGCATTGCTGGTCGCCGGGCCGCACCTGGACCGCGCCGTGCGGGAGAAGACGTTCATCGCCGCGTCCAATGTGGACACACGGGAGCTGCGCTGGCAGGCGGCCGCCCGGATGGTGACCGCCCACCCGGTGCTCGGCGTCGGCCCCGGCGGGTTCCGCGAGCAGTACGCCGCGGAGTCGCACGACGCCGAAGTCGACGAACAGACACCGGTGGCGCACAACATGTACCTCGAGGTCGCCGCCGAGCTGGGCCTGCCGGGGTTCGCGTTGTTCGCCGCGGTGCCCGGCGTCGCCGCGGTCGCGAGCGAGCGGACGGTCCGGCGGGCCGGTTCCGGTCCGCGGCGGACGGAAGCGGCCGCGATCCAGGCGGCGCTGCTCGCCGTGCTGGTGACCTCGACGTTCCTGTCCGAGCAGTACTACCTGCCGTTGTGGTCGCTGACCGCGCTGGCCGTCGCGGCCGAAACGCGGATTCGCCGAGAAGGAGGGGAAAGCGCCGATGCGGGTGCTGCACGTGATCAGTGAGATGGGGTCCGGCGGAGCGGAAACACTCGTGGCCGGGATGGCCGGCCGGGGCGAGGAGTACGGCTGGGTGTCCGCGGTCGCCAGTGCCGGGGGCTTCCGCGCCGACGCGCTGGCCGCGGCCGGCACGCAGGTGTTCCCCGTCCCGCTCGCCCGCCGCAGCAAGGCGGGGGTGCTGAAGGCGGCCTGGGCCACTCGCCGCGCGGTCGCGCGGTTCCGGCCCGACGTCGTGCTGGCCCACAACGTCGGCGCGAGCCTGGTGGCCCGGCTGGCCGTCCTGCCCCGGCGGCGGCCCGTGCTGACCGTCTTCCACGGCGTCGCCGAGGACGACTACCCCGCCGCCGCCAGGGTCCTGCGCCACGTGTCCGACGGAGTCGTCGCCGTCTCCCCCGCCACCGCGGACCGGCTCGCCGAAGCGGGTGCGGACCGGCCGAGGGTCATCCGCAACGCCGTGTTCGCCCGGCCGCCGGTCTTCGGGCGCGCGGAGGTGCGCGCGTCCCTCGGTGTCCCGGAGCGGACGCCAGTCGCGCTCTGCCTCGCCCGGCTGGAGCCGCAGAAGCGCCACGACGTGCTGCTGGACGCCTGGGCCGCGGTCGAGTGCGACGCCGTGCTGTGGCTGGCGGGTGACGGCAGCCTGCGCGCGGACCTCGAGCGGCGCGCCGAGGCGCTGGGCCGCCGGGTCGAGTTCCTCGGCACCCGGGCGGACGTACCCGATCTGCTCGCGGCCGCGGACGTCACCGTCCTCACCAGCGACTGGGAGGGCCTGCCGCTGGCGGTGCTCGAGTCGATGGCGGCGGGCCGGCCGGTGGTCGCCACCGACGTCGGCGGGGTCGCCGAGGTCCTCGCGGACGGCGGCGGGCTCCTGGTGCCCCCCGCCGATCCGGCGGCGACGGCCGAAGCGCTGAACACGCTGCTGTCCGACCGGGCCAGGCGGGACCGCGCGGGCACCGACGGGCGCCGCGCCGTCGAGCGGGAGTACGACGCGCACACGCTGATGAAGTCCTACGACGAACTGCTCCGAGGTGCCCGGTGAAGGATCTCTTGACGCGCTTCCCGCGCACCGTCCTGCTGAGCGTCGCGGTGGCGCTGCTGGCCGGGGCGATCGTGCTCGTCGCCGGCCTCACGCGCGGCGCCGAGTACCAGGGCCGGGTCAGCCTGCTCGCCGGGCCCGTCGCCACCCCGGAAGCGGCGCCGCAGTACGGCGAAGTCGTGTCACTCGCCCTGCCCGCGCTCGTCGAGCTGGCCCGCAGCCCGTCCGTGCTGCAGGCGGCGGCTCCGGTGTCCGGCTACGGTCCCGGCGAACTCGGCGAGCACGTGTCCGTGGAGCTGGTGCCGGCGTCCGGCCTCGCCCGCCTTTCGGTGCGGGCGCCGTCGGCCGGGCAGGCGGGCGCGGCAGCGGCGGCGCTGGGCCAAGCGGTGATCAAGGCGGACCTGCTCGCCCCGGCCGGCAAGCTGCGGACGCTGGATCCGCGGCCCGAGGTGATCGCGGTGGCCCCGGACGCGACCCTGGTGACCGGGCTGGCCTTGGTGGCCGCGGTCGCCGCGGGGCTGGCGACGGCGGCGGTCCGCCGGCTTTCCCCGGCCGGCGGACCACGCTCGCTGCGCCGGGCGCTGGCCGCGGCGGGCATCCGGCGCCCGGTGGCGGTGCTGCCCGAGGGCGATCCGGCGACCGCCGACCGGCTCGCCGTCCTGTGCCGCGCGGCCGGCCGTCCCGTTCGCGTGCTGCCGGTGAGCCCGCACCTCGCGGAGGTCGCGGCGAAGCTGGGAGCCGGTCTGCCGGACGGGCAAAGCGGAGCCGGCACGTCGGTGGTCGCGGTGGCGGCCGGCGGACGCGGCCATGACGAGCTGACCGCTGTCACCGGGGTGCTGCCGGGCGACGCCGTGCTCGTGGCGGTGGTGCTGGCATGAGCCCTAAACAGCGGTCCGTGCTCCTCGTCGCGGCCGTCGCCGGGGTGCTGGGTGCGTGGCACGCGCTCGCGCCGTCGTGGCGGGTGCCGCTGCCGACGCCGGCCGACCTGGCGGAGGAAAGGCTGCAGGACTTCCGCGACGCCCTGTACTTCCCGATCCGGGAGTTCCTCGGCGGCGGCAACCCCTACGATCCCGCCGCGATGTTCGCGCACTGGCCGGTGCGCCAGGACTTCAACCTCTACCAGCCCTACCACCTCCTGCTGCACGCGCCGTTCGCCGTGGCGGGGTACCGGGCCGGCGCGGTCGCGTTCTCGGTGTTCTCGTTGCTGCTGCTGGTCGCGCTCGGGGCGCTGGCCGCGCACGCGGTCCGGCGGCACGTCCCGGTGCCGTTCGCGGTCACCGCGGTCGTGGTCTCCGCGCTCCTGGTGGCGAGCCAGGTGGGGAAGGCGCAGCTCTACGTCGGCCAGGTCAACCCGCTGATCGCCCTCGGCGCCGCGGGTGCCCTGCTGGCGAGGCGGGACCGGCCGGGGTGGGCGGCGGTGGCGCTCGCGCTGGCGTGGCTGAAGCCGCAATACGGCTTCCCGCTGGCCGTCCTGCTGTTCGCCCGTGGCTCGCACCGGGTGGCGGTGCGGGGCACCGCGATCGCGGCGGCGGCCAGTCTTCCGGTCGTGCTGCTCCTGGTGGTGCGCGGTGGCGGGATCGGCTCGTTCCTCGACGTCGTGACCGCGAACCTCACCCACGCGCGGGCGACCGACTACGGCGCGGTGGATTCGCCGACAGCGCAACGGATCGACGTCGCCGCGGTGCTGTTCCGCGTCACGGGCTGGGCGCCTTCCGGGGTTGAGCTGGTGGTTTTGGCCGCGGTGCTGGTCGTGAGCGTGCTGCTGGTCCGGCGCCTCGACCGGGTCTCGGCGGGGCCGGTCGCCGACCTGCTGACGTGCCTGGCCGTGGTGGTCTGCGTGGTGCACCAGCCCGGCGACGTGCTGATCGCCGTGCCCGCGATGGCGGCGACGGCCGCGCTGGGGTGGCGGCACCGCGCCGAGCCGGGCTGGGGCGCCGCGGCCGCGGCGGTCCTCGCGCTGGCCGTCCCCTTCGCGCATCTGTACACAGTGGACACCGCGGTGGTCTCGGTGTTCGGGGCCCGGGCGGCGGTCACGGTGGACGGTCTCGCCGTGGTCCTCGCGTGGGGCTTGGCGGTGTTCGCCGCGGTCCGGCTGACTCCGGCGCGGACCGCCGAACCCGTGGTGGCCGGATGACCGACACGCTCGGGAGCCGCGCGGTCCGCGGTTCCCTGTGGCTCGGCGTGGTCAACCTCGTCAGCAAGAGCAGCCAGATGCTGGTCACGCTGGTGCTGGCGGCCCTGCTGACCGAGGGGCAGCTCGGGGCCGTGGCGCTGGCGGTGGCGGTGGTCAACCTCGGCCAGGTGGTGCAGTCGATCGGCGTCTACGACCTGATCGGCCGCACCGAGCGGGACCCGCGCCGGGTGGCGGGCACCCTGCTGACGTCGAGCGTCGGCGCATCCCTGTTTCTGACCGCGGCCCTGGTGGCCGTCGCCGGTCCCCTCACCGCGCTGCTCGGCACCCCGGAGGCGGCCGGCTTGGTCCGCTTGGCCGCGCTCGGCTTGCCGTTCTCGGCGGCGGGCGGTGTGCAGCTGGGCCTGATGCACCGGGAGCTCGACTTCCGGCGCCGGATCGTGCCCGACGCCGGCGGCGCGGTGCTGGGCGCCGCGCTGACCGTGGTGCTCGCGGTGGGCGGGGCCGGGCCGGTGTCGCTGGTGCTCGGCCTGCTCTGCACCGCGGTTGCCCAGCCGCTGCTGGGCTCGCTCGTCCGCGGCGGGGTGCGCCCGTGCTGGGACACCGGCGCGGCCGGGGAGGCGCTGCGGTGGATCGCGGTGGTCGGCCCGGCCGCGGTCGTGGCCGCCCTGCTGGTCAACCTCGACTACCTCGCGGTGGGACACGTGCTCGGGCCGGCCGCGGTCGGCGTCTATTCGCTGGCTTACCGGCTGGCCTGGGTGCCGTACATCATGGTGGCGGTCGTGCTCGGCGCGGTCGCCTTCCCGGTGTTCGCGCGGTTGCGGCGCGAGGGCCGGGCACTGGACGAGGCCGTCGCCCGGTTCACGGGGGCGGTGCTCGTCGTGACCGGTGGCCTGTACCTCGCGCTGGCGCTGCTCGCCGACCGCGTCGTGCTCCTGGGTGCCCGGTGGGCGGACGCGGCGGCCCCGCTCGTGCTGTTGTCGGGCTACGGCGCGGGGATCTGCCTGCTGCAGATCTGGTACCAGGCGCTGAAGGCCACCGGGCACGTCCGGCGGTACCTCGTGCTGGAGACGACGCACCTGGTCCTGCTGGGGCTGGGGCTGGTTTTGCTGACCAGTGCGGGGATCGGGGCCGTCGCCGCGGTGCAGCTCGGCGCGGCGTGGCTGGTCGTGCCGTTCGCGTGGCGGCTGCTGGCCGGGATCGGCGTGGCGCCCCCGGTGGCGAAGCTGGCCGGGATGGTGGTTCGCGTCCTGCTCGCGTGTGCCGCCGCGGCCGTGCCCACCGTCACGCTGGCCCACGCCGGGTGGTTCGGGACCGCGGAATCCTTGCCGGGCGGGATCGCCGAGGCCCTGCTCCTCATGGCGACCTACGCCGGCGCGACCCTGCTGCTGCAGCGACCCGCCCTCGCCGAACTGCGCCGAGGTGGCCACGGATGAGAGTCGTGCACGTTTCCCAGCCGGTGGCGGCCGGCGTCGCCGTCGTCGTGCTGGAACTCGCGGTGGCCCAGCGAAACCGGGGCTGCTCGGTGACCGTCGTGTGCCCGCCGTCGGGCTGGCTGGCCCGCCGTGCCCGCGAACTCGGCGTCCCCGTCCGCGCCTGGACGGCGACCCGTTCCCCCGGTGTGCGTTCCGTCGCCGAAACGCTGCGGCTGCACCGGCTCCTGTCCGAGCTGGACCCGGATGTCGTGCACCTGCACAGTTCGAAAGCCGGGCTGGCCGGCCGGCTGGCCGTGCGCGGTGGCCGGGCGACGGTCTTCCAGCCGCACTTGTGGTCCTTCGAGACCGCCCGCGGGCCGCTGCGCCGCGCGACCGCGGCGTGGGAGCGGTTCGCCTCGCGCTGGACCGATCTCGTCGTGTGCGTGAGCGACGACGAACTCGTCGCCGGCCGGGCCGCCGGCGTGCGGGCGAGAGCCGAGGTGGTCTGCAACGGCGTCGACACCGTGCGGTTCTCCCCCGGTGACCGCGGCTCGGCCCGCCGTCGGCTCGGCCTGCCCGAGCACGCCCCGATCGCCGTCTGCCTCGGCCGGCTGGCCGAGCTCAAGGGCCAGGACCAGCTGCTGTCGGCCTGGCCCGCGGTGCTGCGGCGGGTGCCGGGCGCCCGGCTCGTGCTCGCCGGCGACGGGCCGATGGGTGCCGTGTGGCGGGAGCGGCACCCCTTGGCGGGCCACGAATCCGTGCTCTGGCCTGGGCACACCGACGACCCGGTGGCGTGGTACACCGCCGCGGACGTCGTGGTCCTCCCGTCCCGCGCCGAGGGCATGGCCCTCGTCCCGCTGGAGGCCATGGCGTGCGCCCGGCCGGTGGTCGCGTTCGACGTCGGCGGCGTCCTCCAGAGCGTCTCCGCCGCCGGCGCGGTGCTGCCGCCCGGCGACCTCGCCGGCCTCGCGGACGCCGTCTCGGCCCGCCTCGCCGATCCGGAGCTGGCCACCTTGGAGGGGAAACGCGGCCGCCGGCGCGCGGAACTGTCCTTCGACCGCGGCCACATGACCGCGCGGATCGCCGCCCTCGTCGACGACCTCAACCGCAGGGAGCACGTCTCATGACCCGGATCGCCTACTTGCTCACCCAGGATCGAGGCGGCCCGGTCGACGTCACCGTCCGGTTGGCGACCGCACTCGCAGCCCGTGACCTCGACGTGCGGATCTTCGGTCCCACGCCCGCTCGCGGCGCCAAATCGGTCCGGGGACTGCACGAGGAGCTGCGGGTGGCCGGCAAACACGACCTCACGGCGGCGGCGCGCGCCCGGGCCGCGATCCGCGGGTGGCAGCCCGACGTCGTGCACGCGCAGGACCGGCGCGCCGGCCTGGTGATCGCGGGCTTGCGTGCGGGCCGCGGCCCGCGGCCCGCACTGGTCCAGACCTACCACGGAGTGCCGGACGACGTGACCGAGCCGTGGTTCCGCGGCGAGCGCCCCACCGCCGGTCCGGCCGCCTACACCAGGACCGTCCTCGCGGCCGACGCCGTGGTCGCCCGGCTCCTCGACCGCACGGTCGTGCCCGCCGAAGCGATGGGCCGTTTCCTGCACCGCCGCTTGAAGCTGCCCGTGGCGCGGCTGACGCACATCGACAACTGCGTCGACCCGGCCGAGCCGGACCCGCCGCGCGGACCGGTGCGGCACCTCGTTTTCGTCGGGCTGCTGGTGGACCGCAAGGGCATCCTCGATCTGCTGGCCGCGCTGGCCCTGCCCGGTGTGTTGCCGCCGGACGCCCGGCTCACCGTGGTCGGCGACGGCCCTCAGCGCGCCGACGCGGAACGAGCGGCGCAGACGTCCCCGCTCACCGGTCGTGTCACCTTCCTCGGGTTCCGGCCGGATGCGCCCGCGCTGCTGGCCGGGGCCGACGCGCTGGTGCTGCCCTCTTCGATGGAGCAACAGCCGCTGGTCGTGGCCGAAGCGATGGCGGCGGGCAAGCCCGTGGTGGCCACCGCGACCGGCGGCGTGGCCGACATGCTCGACGTCGCCGGTGTCCCGTCCTTCCTCGCCCCGCCCGGTGACGTACCCGCGCTCGCCGACCGGCTCCGGACCCTGTTCGCCGAACCGGATCCCGGCCGGATCGGGCGGCTCCTGGCCGCGCGCGCCGACGCGCGCTACCGGCCGGAAGCCTGCGCGCGAAGGCATCTGGCCCTGTACGAAGAGCTGGCCGGGGCTAGGGTTTCGCCGGCTGGACGAGCACGACTCCGTCCGCGGCTTCGAGCGTGATCGGCGTGGGTGTCGGAGAAGGCGTCGGCGGAGGCGTAGCCGGTGGCGGGCTCGGGGGCGGGGAGCCGGGCTCGACGAGCCCCTCGGGGGGAGTCACCGTCTGCGTCGCCGCGGTCGTGTTCACCGCGACCCAGCCGTGGCTGAACGTCCGCGTCCAGACCCCGTTCGGCAGGCGGCCCGCGGCGTCCACCGCCTCCCCGAGGCCGCTGTCCTGCAGGGTCGACCACTCGGGTTCGCGGTAGTCGTCGGTCGTCGCCCGGGTCCAGCAGGTCCGGGGGCCGGCGAGCAACGCCGCGCTCGCGTACCCGGCCCGCTCCTCCCGGGCGTTCCGCGTCCGCGTCACCAGCAGCAGCAACGACTCGCCCAGCGCCGCCTGGGCACGCAGCTCCTGGAACTCGTTGCCGCGGAACGTCAGGAGACCACCGGTGCCGCCGTCTTCGCGGAAGCCGAAGTTCTCCTCCATGGCGCCGCCGAAGCGGGAGTGCGCGGTCCACCGGCCCGGGACCAGGTGCGTCTCGGACACGTTGGGCACCAGCAGCTTGCCCGCTTTCACGAAGGCGTCGCCGGTGAGGGAGAGGAACGCGTCGAGCCCGTCGCGGAGCTTCCGGTCGGTCTCCGCGACGCTCGCGGTTCCGGCGAGGACCGCGGACGAGTAGTGGCTCAAGGAGTTGAAGTCGTTGTCCGCCAGGACCCCGTCCCAGCCTTCGCGGGTCGTCTCCGCGACGACGGCGTCGGTCCAGGCCTGCTGGTAGTCCGGGTTCCACACGGTCATCTGCCAGTGCTTCGGGTAACCCTGCCACTCGATGCGGCGGCCGTTGCGGTCCGTGGCGAACCAGTCGGGATGGTCCTGCTGCGCGGCGACGTAGCCGATCCCGCTGGGCAGGAAGGCCGCGTCACGGCCACCGTCGACGGCGCCCGGGTAGTTGCGGGTGCTGGAAAGATCCTTGTACACCAGCACCTTCACCTGCGGGTTGAGCTGGTGCAGCCGGCGCATCGCCGCGCCCTGGTCGGCGTTGAGCACGACGAACCGGTACCGCTTGGCGGCCAGCTCGATCTGGCCGGCCGTGGGCGGCCGGCCGATCCCGTACCACCACGCGCACGGAGCCGACGGCGTCGGCGGCGGGACCGACACCCCCTGCGCCGAACTCGTCACGCACCCGGAAAGGCAGCCGGCGACCAGCACGAGCAGACCGGTCCAGACCCGGATGCGGTTCCGGCGCATCAGCGTTGCCTTCGGCACAGCAGTTCTCCCACGGTGAGGATGATGATCTTCACGTCCAGCCAGAGCGACCAGTTCGCGATGTAGTAGTTGTCGTAGCGCGCCCGATCGGCGATCGAGGTGTCGCCGCGCAGGCCGTGCACCTGAGCCAGCCCGGTCAGCCCGGTCGGAACGCGGTGCCGCGCCCAGTACAGGTCGTGCACGGCGGAAAACTCGTGCACGAACACCGGCCGTTCCGGCCGCGGCCCGACCAGCGACATGTCACCACGCACGACGTTCCACAGCTGCGGGAGCTCGTCCAGCGACGTCTTGCGCAGGAACCGGCCGACCGGCCCCACCCGGCTGTCCCCGGCGACCGACCAGCGAACCTGCGAATCGTCCACACCGGACGGTCGCACACTGCGCAGCTTGTAGAGCAGGAAGGTGCGGCCGTCCATCCCCACCCGCACCTGGCGGAAGAAGACCGGGAAGCCGCTTTCCAGCAGAACGGCGAGCGCGCACCCGGCGATGACCGGCATGAGCACGACGAGCGCGGCCGCGGCCAGCGCCGTCTCCACGAAGCGCTTGACCCACCAGCTGGGCCGCCGGGTCGGCACACCGCCCAGCCACACCAGCGGATAGCTGCGGAGCCGGTCGACTCCGGGTCCGTCCGGGCAGAGCTCGAACAGGTGCGGCAGCACCAAGGTGACGCAGCCGGCCCGGTGGGCGCTGATCGCGGCGACGACGGCGCTGTCCCGGTCGTCGCCGGGGGCCAGGATCACCGTCCCCGCGCGCAACCGGGTGATGGCTTCGGTGAGGTCGTCTCCGATCGTCTCGATCGGCAGGCCGGCCGGTGCGGGATCACCGGCCGGCACGGCCACGCCGACCGGCAGCAGGCCGAACTCGGGGTGTTCGAGCATGGTCCGGACCAGCTCACCGGCGAGGTGCCCGGACCCCACGACGACGGCCCGGTCGCACCGCCGCAACCGGCGACGTCCCCACCTGCCGAGCGCGAAGACCAGCGGACGGACGCTTTCGCCGAGGACAGCGGAGAACAGGACGACCTCCTGCATCGCCGCCGTGCGGTTTCCGTCCATCCCGGCCACGATCCCCACGCCCGTGACGAGCGCGAACGCGAGGGCGGCGGTGGTGACGGAGCGCGGGAGGTCCTGCAGCCAGGAAAGCCAGAGACGGCGGCGGTGCACCCGCCCGCCCAACCGGGCACCGGCCAGCGCCGCAGCGGTCACCGCGGCACCGGCGGGTCCCGGGGCCGTCCGCACGACCGCGGTGGCCCAGGCGGCGCAGTCGAGCGCGAGGAGCAGCACGGCCACCGCGTTGACCCGGGCCAGCAACGGGCGGGAGCCCGCCGGGGTTCCCGACCGGAGATTCGGCCGCGGGCGGCGCGGAAAGGGCAGAGATCCGGTGACGACCGCGTCTCTCAGTTCGGTCATCGGTCTCGGCCTCTTCGGGGGCGATCGGTGGTGGTGGTCATTTCTTCCTTTTCTTCACGCGTCAGCCTTTCGAGGCGAAGCCGGTTCTATCGAGTGAAGCTGACGCCCATCCTTCCGGGGGACATTCAAGGCCGCTAAAGAAACCACACAACATAGCCGAATACGTCCTGCCGACCAGCCGGAGATCGATGCCGGTCGGGTGACAAGCCGATCGAACAAAGGAACCGTGGTGCACGAAGAAGCCACCTTGGCCACACTCCCGGAAACCGACCGCGCCGAGAGACCGACCGGTGGACGGGCGCACGTCGTCCTGCCCGCGTTCAACGAGGAAGCGTCGTTGCCGGCCCTGCTGCGACGGCTCGCCGAAGTGGCCGGCACCGAACGGCTCACCGTCTGGGTCGTCGACGACGGTTCCGCCGACGCGACCGTCGCGGTGGCCGAATCGGGTTTCGGCGGGCTCGATGTCCGCGTCGTGCGGCACCTGGTCAACCTCGGACTCGGCCGTGCCGTGCTGTCCGGGCTGCGCGCGGCGCTGGAAGAGGCCGGGCCCGACGACTCCGTTGTCGTCATGGATGCCGACGACACCCACGATCCGGCGCTGATCCGCGGGCTGCGGGCGGAAATCGCCGCCGGTGCCGACGTCGCGATCTGCTCGCGCTTCGTCCCCGGTGGCGACGACCGGACCGCCCCGGCCGCGAGGCGGGTGTTGTCGCGCGGCGCGGCGAAACTCTTCCGCCACACCCTCGACGTCGACGGCGTCCGGGACTTCACCAGCGGCTACCGCGCCTACCGCGCGTCCCTGCTCAAACGCGCCACCGCCCACTGGGGCGAACGGCTCATCGAAGAGCAGGGTTTCGCGTGCATGGTCGAACTCCTGCTCAAGCTCCGCCACTGCCGGCCGGTCATCACCGAAGTCCCGCTCACCCTGCAGTACGACCGCAAGCAGGGGCCGAGCAAGCTCAAGCTGCGGCGGACCGTCGTGCAGTACCTGAAGTTGCTCGCCCGCGACCGGCTGAGCCCGGCGCCCTTCCGAAAGCTGTGACCCACCGGTGACTCCAACGACCACCGCCCCGCACGTCGCCGTCATCGGCGGCGGCATCTGCGGCCTCGCCACCGCACACCGCCTCGCCCACCGCGGCACCCGGGTGACCCTGCTGGAGGCCGGCGACCAGCTCGGCGGCCTCGGAACGTTCTTCCCGTACGACGACCGGTGGATCGAGCGGTTCTACCACTGCATCATGCCTTCGGACGCCGGTCTGCTCGGGCTGCTGGACGAGCTCGGCTTGAAGGACTCGATCCGGTGGCGGAAAACGACGATGGGCATGGTCGTGGCCGGACGGCGGTACCCGTTCAACTCGGCTTTCGACCTCCTGCGGTTCTCCCCCTTGCGACTGCGCGACCGGCTGCGCTTCGGCCTGGTCTCCGTGCTGCTGCGGCGGTTGGGGCGGGGACGCGATCTCGACGCGCTCCGCGCCGAGGACTGGCTCCGCGGACTCTACGGGGACACCGTCTGGGACCGGCTCTTCGCGCCGATGTTCGGCTCGAAGTTCGGGCCGTCCTTCGGCGACGTACCCGCGCTGTACCTGTGGCAGCGGCTGGGCCGCGAGCGCAACGTGGCCACCCGCGGCTACCCGGCAGGCGGCTACAAGGCCATCATCGACGCGGTGCGGGACTCCATCGAGCAGGCCGGTGGAACCGTGCGGACGTCGACCCCGGTCCGGCGGCTGCACAGTGCGGGCGACAGCTCGATCATCACCTTGGACGGGGGCGAGGTGCTCGGCGCGGACCACGTCGTGTCGACCGTGCCGCTGCCCCTGCTGCGACGCATCGCCGACGACGCTCTGGCCGCGCGGCTGCCCCGGACCGACTTGCCCTACCAGGGAGTCGTCACCGCCGTGTTCTTCCTGCGCCGCCGGCTGACCGGACACTACTGGACGCCGGTGCTGCGTTCGGGGACCGAGTTCGACGGTGTCGTCGCGATGTCCGAGCTCGCCGGCACGGAGGCCACCGGCGGTCGCCACCTCGTCTACGTCATGCGCTACACCGATCGCGACTCGCAGCTGTACCTCGACGACGAGGCGGGGATCGCGGCCCGGTGGTCGGCTCAGCTCAGGGGGCTGTACCCGGACCTCGGACCGGAGGAGATCGAGGACGTGCGGGTGTTCAAGGCGCCGTTCGTCGAGCCCGTGTACCCGCTGGGCTACCTGTCGCAGCGCCCCGCCGTCGCGGTGGCGGGCACGAACCTGCTCCTGGCGACGACGGCCCACGTCTACCCCGAGGTCACGAGCTGGAACTCCAGCGTCGCGCTCGCGAACGACGTCGTCGACCGGATCGCGGCCGAACTCGATCAGCCCGCGGCCGCCGAACCGGTCCGGTGAACCGGAACCGAGCCCGCGGCAGCCGCGATCCGGGCAGCCGCGGTCCCGTCACCGTAGGGCGAAGGGAGGTACCGGAGACGCTCGCGGTGACCGGCGACGTCCTCGAGCCAGCGTGCCGCCTCCTCCCCGATCCGCGGTCCGGCGGGCACCCGCACTCCGAACGTCCCGGCGATCTCGGGTCGCTCCGTGCTCCGCCGCACGACGATCACCGGTCGCTTGAGGACACTCGCTTCCTCTTGGATGCCACCCGAGTCGGACACGAGCACCGCCGCCTCCGCGGCCAAAGCGAGGAAAGCCGGGTAGGCCTGGGGCTCCAGCACGACGAGCGGCTCGAGCAGCCGGCCCAGCCCGAACCGCGTCACGCTCTTCGCGGTGCGCGGGTGCAACGGGAACACCACCGGTACCGGCAGCCGGCCCAGCTCCTTGAGGATCAGCGCCAGCGGCCCGGGATCGTCGACGTTCTCCGGCCGGTGCAGGGTGGCCAGCGCGTAACCGTCCCGCACCAGGCCCCGGGCCGCCAAGACGGCTTCGCGTTCGCAGGCGGGCGGGAGCGCGGTGTGCAACGCTTCCACGACGGTGTTGCCCGTGACCACGATCCGTTCGGCGGGGACGTTTTCGGCGAGGAGGTTCTCGCGGTTCAGCCCGGTCGGCGCACAGCACAGGTCGGCCAGGTGGTCGATCAGCACCCGGTTGTGCTCTTCGGGCATCGCACGGTCGTGGCTGCGCAGCCCGGCCTCGACGTGCACGAGGGGAAGGCTGTGCGCGTTCGCCGCCAGCGCGCCGGCGAGCGCCGAGGTCGTGTCGCCTTGCACGATGACCACCCGGGCGCGGTGGGCCGCGAGGACCTCGTCGACGGCACTGATCGTCCGGCCGAGCTGGTCCCCGCGCCGGCCGCCGCCGACGCCGAGTTCGTGGAACCGGTTCGACGGCGGGAGATCCACGCGGATGCGCGAGTAGAGCGACTCGTCGTAGTGCTGTCCCGTGTAGACGACCGAACACCCATCGCCGAACAACCGCACCAGCGGGGCCAGCTTGATGAGTTCCGGCCGGGTCCCGCACACGAGCGTCGCCCCGCCGGCCGCCGCCTCCGGGCAACTCGTGACGGCTTCGCGAATGTCAGCGGTGGTCGACATGGTTTTCCTTTGCGACGGCGGTGTTCGCCCGCACGCTACTCACCGAGAACCCGAACCCCGTGACGTATCAGTCCATTGTGTGAATCGACAGGACGGTCCAGCTCTTGCTCAAGAAACTTGTGACGTTGGCGGCGGTGGCCGTGCTGGTCGCGGGCTCCGCCCCGGCTCCGCGCGCCGACGCAGCTGCTCTGCTGCTGCCCGATCTCCGCCAGGTCCCTCCGGGGTGCGCGAGCGGCAACGCGGGCGATCCCGCACAGTGCGGCGACTGGGACGTGTGCCTGGTGGTCGATCCCGCCGCACCCAACGGGCGCTGCGTTCCGCCGACCGCGGCCAAAGCCGTCCGGCTGCGCTTCACCAGTTCGGAAGAAAACGTCGGCGACGGGCCCTTGCTGCTCTACGGTCGCCGCGACAGCACGGGGCAGAGCACCATGTCGGTCCGGCAGGCGTTGCGCAACGGCACCGACGGTTCCATCCCGGCCGGCTACGCGTCCGCGCAGCGCGCCACCCGTGCCTTCACCTACTACGAACCGGCCATGGCGCACCAGCACTGGCACCTGATGAACTTCGAACACTTCGCGCTGGTTTCCGCGGCGGGCAAGACGATCGTCACCGATCGGAAGAACGGCTTCTGCCTCGGCGACCGGTACCCGGTGGCCGGAAGCGACCGCCTGACGCACGTACCGGGCGACACCGGCGCGGACGCCGACCTCGCCGGACGCCTCCGCGCGAACCGGTGCCGCCACCACGAACCGACGGCTCTCGAGGTGGTGGAAGGCATCTCGGTCGGGTCCGGTGACGACTACAAGTACGACGTGGACTTCCAGTGGCTGGACATCACGCACGTGCCTTCAGGGACTTACGAGCTCGTGAACACCGTGAACGACGACCGGACACTGCTGGAAACGAACTACGGGAACAATTCCTCGGCGGTCTCGGTCTCCATCCGGTGGCCGCAAGGCACGCCGGGGCCGGACCAGGCGATCACCGCCGCGCCGGTCGTCAGGTTCCTGCGTACGTGCCCTGGCCGACCACGCTGTCCTTGACGACGTTGACGGGGCCGCGTTACCGGATTTCCTTGCCCTCGGCCGGCTTCCGAACACACGACGGACGGCCGGGCCCGGAGGGCACCTGTGGCGGGATGACGGCCGAGCCCGGACCGAGCTCAGGGCCGGAAGCGTTCGTGCTTCCGGCCCTGAGCGTGACTGCGCGGTGCGGCTACTTGCTCAAGAGTGCGGTTGCCGACTCGAGGGAGTTCGAACCGTGCTGGCTCACCGGCGAGGTGAGCGCACCGGCGTTGTAGCGCCCGCCGTGGGTGAGCGGAGTGCTCCCGGCCAGCTGGGTCAGCCCGGCGAGCGAGGTCAGCTGGGCCACGTCGGGCACCCCGGTCAACCCCGGCATCCGTGTCGGGAGGATTCCGCCGGTGCTCGGCAGCAGCCCGCCCAGCAGCGGAATCGTCCCCGCGTCCGCTCGCTGCCCGTGGGGCGCCGCGGAAGTGCGCAAACCGGTGACCCGAGTCCCCGCACTGGGGTTCAGGGGCTGGGCCGACACGTCCCCGCGCAGCGGCAGCTCCGCCAGCTGGCCGACGATCGGCGTTACCGCCGCCTGTCCCGGCAGCGTGCCCGGCGTCGCCGTCAGCGGCAGGACGACCGGCAGCACGGGCAGATCGGAAGCGGCCAGCTCACTGCCCAGTGGCGCGGTGAGGTCCTGTTCCGGCAGATCGCCGTCGACGTCGGCGCTCGGAGCCAGATCGTGCTGGAACAGGTGCACCGGCACCGTGTGCAGCACCGTCGCGGTGGCCGGAGCGTCGGCGACCGGGCCGGGACGTTGTTGCCGGGTGTCCGTGGGCAGCACCGTGCCGAGAGCCTGGACCGGGTGCTGCAGGTCCGCTACGGGCGTTGCCTGCTGCAGCGGCCGCGCCGACTGGAGGTCTCCGGAGGCGCCGTTCACGCCGTCCGCGACCCCGTGCAGCCCGGTGGCCAGCTGACCGAGCGACGAGGCCGGGACATCGGGGGTGGCGGTCTCGGCCGCGGAGGCAACGCCGGTGCCCAGCATCAGCAGGCCGCCACTGACCAGCGCGACCTTCAGGGTCCGCTTCGTCTGGATGCGCATGACAAATACTCCTTCGATCAACATTAAAATGGTTCGCCGGACAACGAAAAGTTGTCGACGAAAGGGAATGGGAAAAATGCAGAGCAGGCAGGATCAGCCGACGGGACTGGGCACGGGCCGGCGTCCTGAGGGGTACCCGCACCAGGCACACGAATGCGCCGCGGGATTACGAGCCAGAAGGCGGAGGGGTCAGTCCGGTGTGACGCCGGGCTGGATCTCGGTCGACGTCACCGCTCGGCACGACACGCCATTTCGGCTGTGCGACGACCGCGGGTGTGCCGCGGCAGGCGGCTGGACCGCGTCGCTGGAACTGCGGTCGTGACCGGCGGCAAGACCGGTACTGGCCGGAACCACGCAGGACGGCAGCGTTGACCGTCCGGGCCCACCCGCACCGAGGTCAGCCCGCTGGTCAGCGCGCGACTCGCTCGCGATCGCTGCGGTAGCCGCGCCGACCGCGATCGCCGAGGAGTGACCGGCCGGTCGTTCCTTCGGGCCGGTGCCGGCCGAGGAACCCGCGGAGTCTTCCGGTCCTGCGGCACCGGGGCCGGCGGGCGGGTGTCCGACGAGGTCGCGGGCGTCGTCGGCCGGGCCGACCAGCCCCGTCGTCGAATCGGCCGCCACCACGGCGATGCGCCCGACCGCGAGGACGGCAGCGGGGGTCGAAGCCACGGCATCGGTCACGTTCGCCTCGAGCACATCGACCAAGTGGTCCGTGTGCGCAACCGCTCCGGACAGGTCGCGCACGCGGACAAGCGCGGGCGTCGCACCGGTCACCGCCGAGAGCGTCGGCGGCTTCAGGTCGTCGGCGACCGTCACGACGGCCGGAGTTCCCGGCCCGTCGGCGATCTGGGTGATGGTGCTGGCGAACGCCGTCGCGGTGAGCCACGCGACCGCGGAGAGCGCGACAGCACCGCCGATCACGACCAGTGCGCGCACGAGGATCCGACCGGCATTCACCACGTCGCCTCCCCGCTTCGTCGCACTCGTCACGATCTCGATCCCGCCTGTCGTCAGCTTTTCCACCATCGGCGGTCAATCACGCCGATTCGACCGCTCCACCAAACCACATGCCATTCACCCCTTTCAATTGACCCCGCTCCAGGAGCCGCACAGATCTGGATCCTTTCCATTCGAGTGCCGATATCGAGGCCGCCGACCAGCAGAAACCCTTCCACGGGGCCGAGCGATCGCACATATGGCACGACATCGTCGATTCACCTGATATAGCGACAATCCCGCTGAATTTCGGCGATGTGCCGCAACACGATCGGGGAGATCAGAGCGTGAATCGCGGTCACGGTGCTCTCCACACACGGTCGTCCGACGTGGGAGATCCGCTGTGGGGCTCCAGTGGGTGTCACCCGAGACGGTGTCACGAGCCGTCGATCCGTTCCGCCACCCCGGTTCCGGGGCAATCCCCGACGGCACGACCAACGAAGACCGGCTCTAGGACAGGAGTATCGCCATGCGACGCATCACTGCCACGATCGGTGCCATCACGTTGACGACCGGAATCCTCCTCGGTGCCACCGGAACAGCCTCCGCCCAGACGGAATCCACGCCGGGCGTGAGGTGCGTGGGCAGCTCGCTCGCGATGTGGGCCACCAACGCCCTCTGCGTCGTCGACCGCACCTACCCCATCCTCATCGTCCCAGGCGCCTGACCGTCCGGTTCCGGCCGGCGACCATCCCGCGACCGAGAGCAGGATCGAGCACAGCCGGCTTTCGCCGGTGGCGCCCTCGATCCCCCGTGCCCGGCGACCGTCCTTGATGGACAGGTCGCCGTGCTCATCGGGGCGAGCGGGCCGAGCCGTCGTCCGTCGGCGTCCGCCGATCGGGGTCGACGGCGTCGCGCAGGTGCGCCGCGACGATTTCGCAGAGCTGGCCGGTGGTGGTGTCGTCGAGGTCGTGGACGAGGGCGCCTTCCAGGGCGAAGGTCGCGGCGGCGGCCTCGGCGGCGCGGCGTTCGGCGGGGAACGGACCGGGCAGCTGACGTTCGAAAAGCGCTTCGATGCTGCGGTGGAACCCGGTGTGCCAGGCGGCGACCGACTCCGCCGCCGCGACGCGGTTGTGCACGGTCGCCACCAGGTGCTTGACCGGACGCAGGCGCTCCACCAGCCACCGCAGCTGCTCGGCGAGCGGCCGGTCGGCGACCGTGGCGTGGTGGCGGAGCAGGCCCTGCAGGTAGCGATCGGCGACCGCGACCAGCAGCTCGTCCTTGTCCCGGAAGTACCAGTACAGCGTGTTCGCGGTGACTCCGGCGTGCGCGGCGAGCTTGCTCATCGACGTCGCGTCGTAGCCGTCGCGCACGAACAGCTCCGCGGCGGCGGCCAGCAGCTCCTCACGCTTCTGCTCCTTGGGGACCGGGCGGCGGTTGGTCGGCACACCTCATCTTGACAGGCATTCAAGAAACCGCCAACCTCTCTTGAATACCCATCAAGAGAGGTGGCCATGACCGGTTCCGCACCCGAGCGCCGCGACCTGCACTTCCCCGCCGGGGACGGCCGCTGCCACGCCTGGCTGTACCTGCCCGCCACCGCCGCAGCGCTGCCGCCGGTTCTGGTGATGGCCCACGGGCTGGGCGCGGTCAAGGCGCTGCGCCTGGACGCCTTCGCCCGGCGTTTCCAGGCTGAGGGCTACGCCTGCCTGGTCTTCGACTACCGCCACTTCGGCGAGAGCGACGGGCAGCCCCGCGAGCTGCTCAGCGTCCGCCGCCAGCGCCAGGACTGGCACGCCGCGGTCGCCTTCGCCCGCACCCTGCCCGAGGTCGACGGCGACCGGGTGGTGCTGTGGGGCACCTCGTTCGCCGGCGGGCACGCCATCACCACCGCCGCCGAGGACCCGCGGATCATCGCGGCGATCGCCCAGTGCCCGTTCACCGACGGCCTCGCCTCGACCCAGGCGCTGTCCCCGCGCACCACCGCGCGGCTCACCATCGCGGCCGGCAAGGACCTCGCCGCAACGGCCGTCGGCCGGCCACCGGTGCGGATCAAGGTCGCGGCCCGCCCGGGCGAACTGGGCCTGATGAGCACCGACGACGCCCCGGACGTGTTCGACGGCATCATCGGCCTGCTGCACGCCTCCGGCCTGACCGAGGCCGACTACCGCAACGACGTCCCCGCCCGGGTGGCCCTGCAGATCCCGCTCTACGCACCGGGCCGCAAAGCCGCGCGGGTCCGCTGCCCGATCCTGTTCTGCGTGTGCGACGACGACACGGTCGCGCCCGCCGAAGCCACCCTGCGTCACGCCGGCAAAGCACCCCACGGCCAGATCAGGCGCTACCCGGCGGGGCACTTCGACATCTACACCGGCGAGCCTTTCGAGCGGGTCGTCACCGACCAGCTGGACTTCCTGCGCACCCACGCCCACCCCTAGCGGGCAGGGGGATGACAACGTGCGGATTGCGTTGGTGCCCCCGACGGGACTCGAACCCGCACTGCGTCGATTTTAAGTCGACTGCCTCTGCCGATTGGGCTACGGGGGCACCACACACTCTAGGTCACGCGCTCAGTTCAGCGTCCACGACTGGTTCGCCGCGCCCGTGCAGGTCCAGATCTGCAGGGGTGTCCCGTCCGCCGAGCTGGGGCCCGTCGCGTCCAGGCACTTGCCCGAGGCCGGGTTCACCAGCTGGGCGCCCGACCGGGTCCACTGCTGGGCGCCCGTTCCGTTGCAGTCGTACAGCTGCACGCGGGTTCCGTTGGCCGTCCCGGCCGAGGCGATGTCCAGGCACTTGCCCAACGCGCGGAGCGTGCCGGCCGAGGACGTCCACTGCTGGGCGTTCGTGCCGTTGCACGTGTACAGGTCCACCGCCGTCCCGTTCGCCGGCGACGCGCCCGCCACGTCGACGCACTTGCCGCCGTAGCCCGTGATCGTTCCGCCCGTGGACGGGGGCGGGGTGGTCGTGCCGCCGGTGATCGCGTTGAAGATGCGTGAGTACGCGTAGCCCGTTGCGCGGTCGTAGTCCTGGAGTTCCCAGAACGACAGTTCCGCGACGCCGTTCGACGCGGCGAAGCTCTCCAGCTGCTGGGCGTCGGACTGGCTGAACTGGGCGCCGTCGTCGTTGCGGCCGGCGATCGGGGTCAGGCCCATCATGGCGTACGCCGCCGACGTCGAAATGCCGTACAGGCTCGCCAGCTGAGAGGCCGATGCGCGTGCTGCCGAGAGGGCGTCGCCCAGGACCGGCTGGCCGTCGTAGAAGTCCATCACCATCAGGTTGACCACGCTGACCTTGACGCCCTTGCTCTTCGCGTCGCGCAGCAGGTCGAGCTCGTTCGACGGGATGCCCGTCGGGTCGACCGCGAGGGTGTAGTCGACCTGGACCGCCGGGTTCTGCTGCTGCAACGCCGCCAGCGCCGAATTGCGGCGCTGGTTCGACGCCGTGTCGTTCAGGACGCCACCCTCGATGTCGAAGTCGAGGCGGGGCGTTCCGTAGGTGGTGACCACGTTCGCGTACGCCGCCGTCAGGCTCGCCGTGTTCGTGCAGGTCTGGGCCAGTTCACCGCCCTCCGCGCCGCCGAAGGACGGGATGACGTTGCCGCCCGCCGCCTGCAGGGAGCTGATCTGGGACTTGAACGAGCCGACGCCGGTGCCGTTCGCCTCCCAGACCGGCGTGCAGCCGGACTGCGGGGTCAGGAACGCCAGCGTGAAGAACTTCGTGCCGGTGGCGTTCATGTCGGCGGCCATCTGGCCGGCGTCGGCGTCGCTGATCTGCAGGTACGGCGCCGCGTAGTGGGCCGGGAACGCCGGCCCGGCCGCGGCCGCGGTGGACGGGATCGCGACGACCGCGGCGCTCAGCGCCGCCGCGCCGAGAGCGGCTCTGGTACGGGAAAAGGGCATGGGAGCTCCAGGGGACCGTGAGGGGAGGGAGCCGGAGCGGACTTATTCCGCGTTGTGAAGAAAGGGTTTACCCGCTCACCGGCCCAGTTGTCCAGACCATGTCGCTCACCGGCACACAACCGGTTTTTCCCGACAATCCGGCGAAATCCGCTGTTCCGGCGCAGAAGGCCGGAACAGCGGACACCGCTATTCCTCGGCGGCACCGGCCTCGAGCAACCCGGGACCGCGGTCGTCGCGGGGCCGGTTTTCCGAGCGACGTCGGCGTCGCTCCCGCTCGCGGCTGATCCAGTCGCGCCCCTCCGCGGAAACCGCTTCCAGGACGTGCAGGGCGCCGGAGATCCCGGACACCTCGAGCGCGATCCGCTGGAGCGCCGTCCCGCTCTCGAGGCTGGAGTCGGTCAGGCCGTCGAAGCTCTCCGCCACCACCGAAATCTGCTCGCCGCTGATCAGGCTGAGCCGCAACGCGCGGCGCCGCAGGGATTCCGACTGCAGGAGCGTCGCCTGGTCCCCGTTGAGGATCTGGTAGCGCCAGCCGTCGGCGTACCGGACGCCCACTTCGGCGACCCGCGCGGCGGCGAGCGAGCTGTACTGGAACGACGTCCGCTGCTCGTTGTGCACGTTGCCGGTGAGGAAATCGAGTTCGACCTCGATTTCGCGCACGCCGCTCCCGGACAGCAGGAAGATCAGCACGACGTAGCGCGAGTACCGCATCGGACCGTGGATGAACCGCGCCCGCAGCGCGTTCGCCGCCCCTTCGGTCAGCACCACGTAGGTGACCAGGTCCCGGTTGCTCAGGCCGGACCGGCGCAGCGCCTCGGTCGTCAGGAACGTCTTGTCCAGGTCGAGCCAGTCCGCCATCTCCGTGTCGTCCGGCCGGTCGCGCAGGACCGCGAGCCAGTCCGCGAAACCCTGCTCTTCTTCCGCGAGCAGCTGCTGTCCGCGCAGTTCCTCTTCGGCCCGGTGCCGCCGGTCCGCGACGATCTCCGTGGCGCCCTTCAGCGCGAAGAACCCGCCCGCCGCCAGGAAGAGCGCGGCCACGGCGAACCCGTTCTGCCCGCCCACCATCGTGAGCGCGCCGACGATCGACGCGCCGATCCCGGCCCGGTGGACGGCGACCGCCGTGCCCGACGGCCGCAGCTCCTGCCGGTAGGCGAACAACGTCCCCGCGCGCCACTGCGCCGCCACCCGCTTGGCGTGCCAGCGGATGAGCCAGTCGACGGCGTTGGCCTCGACCTGCGCGTTGCCGAACAGGGCCACGAACCGCCACTTGTAGTACTCGCAGAGGCCCCTGGTGTCGTTCAGCCAGCTGCCTTCGACGTGCGGGCGCGCGTCCCAGAAGCGTGCCTCCACCAGCTTGTGGATCTGCTGGACGAAGTCCGTCCGCACCCAGTGGCCCGGCGAAGCGGCGGCTTGGTACTGCAGCGGGATCCCGTGTTCGCGATCGCGCTGCATGAGCCGGCGCAGCGCCACTTCCCGTTCCGCGCCACCCCAGAACGCGGCCGCGACACCGGCCGCGAAGATCAGCAGCGCCGGGATCGCGATCCCGGGACGGCCGGTGCCGAAGCTACCGAGGAACGTGATCAGGCCGAGCAGCAGGCCAAGGCCGCCGAGCACCGGCTTCGCCCACCCCGGCCGCGTCAGCGACGTCGCCGGGGTGGTGAAGTACCGCGGCGCCGCGGGGTCCGGCTCGAAGAACTTCCACGCCCTTCCCGCGCGGTCCGGCTGCAGCCGTTCCTCGCGGACGCGCTGCGCGTCCTCCGCGTTCAGGCTGTCCTGCAGCGCGCCGCCGAGGACCCCGCGGAGGTGCCGGGTGATCTCGCCCTGCCGCTCCCTGGGCAGGTCGCCGAAGTTCGAGATCGCTTTCGCGAGGTCGGCGGAATCGAGCGTCTCCCCGATCTCTTGCCGCCACACGCAGGAAACCAGCTCCGCCACGACGATGAACGCGGCGCGCCAGCTGTCGTGCGGGAACCGGCGCGCGGTCAGGTCCGCCGCACGGAACCGCAGGTGGACTTCGTCGTCGATCTCGTTGAGGGAGCGTTCGCTGAACACCGACAGCGCGTAGTAGTACGCGAGCCGGGTCGACGCGTCGCCGTGGTGCAGGAGGTCCTGGAAGATCGACTCCGCCATCCGGGACGTGCCGCCCTGCAGGTGGTTGAGGGCCACCTCGAACTTCCGCTCCGGCGGGTCGGACTCGTGGATGTGGTAGGTCGTCTCGTTGCGGTGGAAGGTGCCCCCGAAGATCGCACCCACCTGCTGCTCGACGTGCGCCTGGCCGCTCGCCTCGTTGGCGTTGCGCACGCCGGGGAACCCCTGGGGGAACGTCATTTCCGGTCTCCTCGTCGCGACCCGACGGTCAAGTCCCCGTACACGGCGCCGATCTGCTGGCCCACCCGCGCGTGGTCGTTGGCGACGTTCTGGTTGCTGAACCCGCGCGGCTCCTCCGCCGGACCGCCGGGTGCGTCCTCGTCCTCGTCCTCGATCTGGGCGATGAGCGCTTCGGCGAAGGCGGCCGCGTTGCCGGCCGCGACCGGCTGCCAACCGGCCTCGTCGGTGACGTCCTTGGCGCCGCCCGCGCGGTCGCTGACGCCGCGGACGCTGACCACCGGGAGGTCGTCGTTGAGGTGGCCGGCCAGCGCGAAGCCGGCGCTTTCCATTTCGACGGCGACGGCGTCGGTGTAGTTCTCGTGCAGCCACCGCGCGACCTCGGACGTCCGCGAGTCGAGCACGACCTCGCCGGAGGCGACGGGCTCGAAGTGGACGCCGGGACGGCCGCCCGCCGGCACCGCGGCGCACCATTCGCCCGCGCGCCCGACCGACCGGGCGAGCTCCAGCAGCCGGTAGGAGGGGGTCCACGCCTGCGGGCTGCTCCGCATCCCGGCGTCCGTGCTGCGGCCGCCGTGGTAGGCGTAGACCTTGGTGGCCACGACGACGTCGCCGAGCCGGGTCCAGTCGCGGAGCCCGCCCGCGACGCCGACGAACACCATCGCGGCCGGCGAGAACTCCGCCACGGCGCGCTCGGCGACGGCGGCGGCCGCGGCGTTGCCCGCCCCGACGAGCCCGAGGGCGACCCGGCGCCGGCCGAGCTGCCCGACGTGGAACAGCGTGCCGGCCCGGTGCGCGCGGACCGCGGCGCCGGTCATCCGGTCGAGCACGGCGGCCCGCTCGATCTCCAGTGCGGTCAGGACCACGATCACGTGACCACCGCTTCCCCGCGTTCCACCATGGCGTTTCCTCCCTCGTTGCGATTTGCAGGGTGCAAGGTAGTCCTGACGGACCGTTCTCGTCAACGAGACGAATATTGACCGGGCGGTACACTGTGCACTATGGACAGTTCCGTCACGGTCGCTCCCCCGGCTGTCGAACATGCCTGAAGCCGAGGAGTGGACGATCCCCGAGGTCGCGCTCGCCGTCGACCTGGCCGTGTTGACCATCCACGACGGTTCCCTGCAGATCATGCTGATCAAGCGGGGAATTCCCCCGTTCGAGGGAATGCTCGCGCTCCCCGGCGGCTTCCTCGCCTCCGCGTCCGAGGACCTCGACCACGCCGCCACCCGCGAGCTGTCCGAAGAAACGGGTCTGGACGCGGAAGCGTTACACCTGGAGCAGCTGCGCACGTACGGCGCGCCCGGCCGCGACCCCCGGCAGCGGGTGATCACCGTTTGCTACGTCGCGTTCTCGCCCCAGCTCCCGGCGCCCATCGCGGGCGGCGACGCGCGCGACGCCGTGCTGGTGCCGGTCGAGAAGGTCCTGCGGCCCCGGACGCGGATCGCGTTCGACCACAAGAAGATCATCGCCGACGCGGTGGAGCGCGCCCGCGCCAAGCTGGAGTACACGACGCTCGCGGCGGCGTTCTGCGCGCCGGAGTTCACGATGACGGACCTGCGCGAGGTGTACGAAATCGTCTGGGGCGAGCAGCTCGACCCGCGCAACTTCCACCGCAAGATCATGGGGGTGGAGGGATTCCTGATCCCGACCGGCGAACGCGTTTCCCGGCAGCCCGGCCGCCCGGCGGCGCTGTACCGCCGGGGGCCGGCGACCGTGTTGCACCCGGCGATGCTGCGGAGCCGGCCTTAATCGTCACCTTGACGCTAACTGGCCGGACGGGTTACCGTCGTCAGGTCAGTAATCGTCATAGTGACGGGAAGTGGTCGGGATGGAGATCCACTGCGGGGCCGGGCGCGCGTTCCGGACGGTGGCACTGGCGTTCACCATCGGCGCGGTGCTGGGCGGCGGGGTCGTGGGGTACGCGGCCGGGGAGCCGAGTGGCCAGAGCGACTTGCGGGGCACCACGGCGCCCGCGCACGCCATCGTGAAGACTGGTGTCACGGAACTGGCATCTCGCTGAAAGCGGGCGACAGCCTGTCGCTGTCGATCGACAAGGGGCTCGCGACCGCCCGCCACGGCTTGGTCGTGCTCAGCCGGGCGTTCCTGGCGAAACGCGATGATTTCTTCGGGCGACTTCGATGAGCCCGAGCGAGCAGAGCTTTCAAAGACGAGCGAGTCCGGTTCTCCACCGAAGGCATGCCCGAGGACTGAAACGCCGAAGGCCTCCCATGCGGACACGGGAGGCCTTCGAAACGCGAACGTCAGGACTTCGAAACGCGCGCGAACTCATCCTTCGGGTTGTTGATCTGCCCCAGCGAGATCACCTCACGCCGGAACAGCCCACCCAGGATCCAGTCGAACAGGATGCGGATCTTGCGGTTCCACGTCGGCATCGCCTTGAGGTGGTACGCGCGGTGGAAGAGCCACGCCGGGAAGCCCTTGATCTTCAGGTTCAGCGCGTCGGCCACGCCCTTGTGCAGGCCGAGGCTCGCGACCGCGCCGAGGTTCTTGTGGTAGTAGTCCTTCGGCTTGCCGCCGCGGAGCACCTTGATGATGTTCTTCGCCAGCAGCGTCGCCTGGCGGACCGCGTGCTGCGCGTTCGGCGGGCACGTCGCCGTCGGGTCCTCCTCCGTGCGGGAGAGGTCCGGGATCGCCGCGTTGTCGCCCGCGGTCCAGACGTCCGGGTGGCCGACGACCTGCATGGCGGCCGTCGCCTCGAGGCGGCCGCGCTTGTCGACCGGCAGGTCCGACTGGCCCACCACCGGGTTGGCCTTCACACCCGCCGTCCAGATGATCGTGTCGGTGTCGAACTCCGTGCCGTCCGAAAGCACGACGTGGCCGTTTTCGAACGACTTCGCCGCGGTCGACAGGTAGACCTCGATGCCGCGCTTCTCCAGCTGCTCGACCGTGTACACGCCCAGGGTCTCGCGGACCTCGGGCAGGATGCGCCCGGCGGCCTCGACCAGCACCCAGCGGACGTCGGACGGCTGGATGTTCGGGTAGTAGTTCTCCACCGCGAACCGGGTCATGTCCTCGAGCTCGGCCAGCGCCTCGATGCCGGCGAACCCGCCGCCGACGACCGTGAAGGTCAGCAGGCGCTTGCGGAGCTCGGGGTCCAGCGTGCTGGCGGCCTCGTCGAGCTTGGTCATGATGTGGTTGCGCAGGTAGATCGCCTCGCCGATGGTCTTGAAGGCGATGCCCTCTTCGACCAGGCCGGGGATCGGCAGGATGCGCGCGACGGCGCCGAGCGCGACGACCAGGACGTCGTAGCCGAGCTGCTCGATGTGGCCGTCGGCGGCCTCGACCGTGACGGACTTCTTGTCGTTCTCGATCTTGGTGACGCGCGCGGTCAGCACGTGGCAGCGCTTCAGCACCCGCCGCAGCGGCACGACCACGTGCCGGGGCTCGATCGCGCCGGCCGCGGCCTCCGGGAGGAACGGCGCGTAGGTCATGTGGGGCTGCGGGTCAACGACGGTCACGGAGGCCTCGTTGGCCCGGAGCATCTTCTGGAGGCCGTACGCCGTGTAGAGCCCGACGTACCCACCACCGAGGACGAGGATCCGAGTCGGTTCCGACTTCGACTTCGCAGCAGCCATGTCCTCATGGTGACACCTTCGCGGGCACCCCGCTCGGGGACCCCATCCGGCTGTGACCAGCGTCGCTGCGGTTTCCGTAACGATTCAGTCGTGACCTGTCACCGAGGTCGCGGCGCGGAAGACGGCCGCCACCATGTCGTGGGTCACGCGGTGTGTCTGGACATTGCGCGGCGACACGTGGTAACAGCCGAAAACACGCAGGTCGTCCAGTTCCAGGACGGCTCCGTGGGCGAACGCCGGACGCGGCTGCGGGACCGGCCAGCCCGCTGCCGCGAGCACGGGCAGTAACGCCTGCCAGCCGAACGCCCCGAGCACCACGATCGAGCGCAGTGTCGGACGTAACAACGTCAGCTCCTCCGCGAGCCACGGGCGGCACGTGTCGCGCTCGGCCGGCGTCGGCTTGTTCTCCGGCGGGGCGCAGCGCACCGGTGAGACGAGCCGCGTGCCGTAAAGCTCCAGGCCGTCGCCGACGCGCTCGGACGTCGGCTGCGACGCGAGCCCGACCTCGTGCAGCACCCGGAAGAGGAAGTCACCCGACGGGTCGCCGGTGAACATGCGGCCGGTGCGGTTCGCGCCGTGCGCCGACGGCGCCAGCCCGACGACCGCGAGCGACGCGTCCGGCGGCCCGAAACCCGGGACCGGGCGCGCCCAGTACTCCTCGCCGCGGAAGGCCGCCTTCGTGCCCGCGACGCCTTCGCGCCAGGTCACCAGCCGCGGGCACGCGCGGCACCCCGCCACGGCGACGTCCAGCTCGGCCAGCGACCTCATTTCAGCGCCTCCCGGGACAGCCGGTCGGCCAGCCGCGTCGTCTCCGGCAGCCGGTAGCGCGGCGTCAGCGCGAGGGTCAGCCGGCAGGCGTGCGCGAGGTCGATCCGGTGGCCGGCCGAGACGTACACCGGTTTGACGCCGTCCTGGGTCCGCAGCACCGCGCCGACCTCCTCCCCGGCGTCGACCAGCGGCACCGACGACCCGCGCTCGGGCCCCGGCACGTCGTGGGAGCCGACGAACCGCGTCTTGCCGACGCCGAAAGCGGGCAGCCCGGTCAGCACGCCGAGGTGGCAGGCCAGGCCGAAGCGCCTCGGGTGGGCGAGGCCGTGGCCGTCGCAGACCAGGACGTCGGGCCGGTGTTCCAGCTCGCCGAGGGCGGCCAGCAGCGGCGGCAGCTCGCGGAAGGCGAACAGGCCCGGCTCGTACGGGAAGACGGCCTTCGCGCGGTGCGTCCGCTCCTCGACCACGGTCAGCCCCGCGGTTTCGAGGGTGACGACCGCCGCGGCGATGCCGTCGGCCTCGTCGTAGGCGACGTCGAGGCCGGTCACCGTCGGCGGCAGCTCCGGCAGGTCGCCGTGGAGTTCGACCCGGCCGCGCAGCGCTTCCTGGACGGCGAGGGCCTCCTCGGCCGTCGACGGCCAGTCCCCGGTGTGCACCAAGTCACCCTGCCACAACTAAGTTGGGGCCATGGCGGACACGACCCCCGAAGAGGCTCCCGAGAAGAAGACGCCGGACACCGCGGAGATCCCGGCCGAGCCGACCGACGACATCGTCACGACCCAGCACACGCTGACCGTGAAGCGGAAGAAACTCGCGTACACGGCGAAGGCGGGCCGGGTCGTCCTCCGCAAGGAGGTCGTCAAGGACGGCAAGTCGGAGGGCTTCAAGGCGAAGGCGGAGGTGTTCGTCACCTCCTACACCCTCGACGACGCCGACCCGGGCACGCGGCCGGTGACGTTCGCCTTCAACGGTGGCCCCGGCTCGTCGAGCATCTGGCTGCACCTGGGCCTGCTGGGCCCGCGCCGGGTGCTCTCCGGCGACGTCGACGACCTCGTGCCGCCGCCGTACGGGCTGGCCGACAACCCCGAGACGCTGCTGGTGCACAGCGACCTGGTCTTCATCGACCCGGTGTCGACCGGCTACTCGCGGGTCGCGGGCGGCGAGGAGACCAAGGACTTCCACGGCTACCAGGGCGACATCGAGTCGGTCGGCGAGATCATCCGGCTGTGGGTGTCGCGGCACCAGCGCTGGCTGTCGCCGAAGTTCCTGGCCGGCGAGTCCTACGGCACGCTGCGCGCCGCCGGGCTGGCCGCGCACCTGCAGGACCGGCACGGGCTCTACCTGAACGGCCTGCTGCTCATCTCCTCCGTGCTCGACCTGGGCACGCTGCAGTTCACCGAGGGCAACGACCTGCCGTACTCGCTGTACGTGCCGACGTACGCGGCGATCGCGCACTACCACGGCCTGCACGGCGACCGCCCGCTCGACGACGTCCTGGCCGACGCCGAAGACTTCGCGGCGAAGGACCTGCCGTGGGCGCTTTCGCGCGGTGCGCGGCTGTCCACGCAGGACCGGACCGACGCGGTGGCCACGCTGGCGTCGCTGACCGGGCTCACCGAGTCCTATGTGGACCGGGTGAACCTGCGGATCGAGCACGTCCGGTTCTTCACCGAGCTGCTGCGCGACCGGGGCCTGACGGTCGGCCGGATGGACGGCCGCTTCACGACGTGGGAGCCGGACGGCGGCCGCGAGCACATGAGCGACGACCCGTCGATCTCCCGCGTGATCGGCGCCTACGCGGCGGCGTTCAACCACTACGTGCGGGCGGAGCTCGGGTACGAGAACGACCTGCCGTACGAGATCATCCACGAGGACACGTTCAAGGCCTGGTCGTACAAGGAGTTCGAGGGCCGCTCGGTGTCGGTGGTCGACTCGCTCGCCTCGGCGATGCGCACGAACCCGCACCTGCAGGTCCACGTGGCGTTCGGCCACTACGACGGCGCGACGGCCTACTTCGCGGCCGAGCACGTGCTGGCGCGCCTGCAGATCCCGGAGGAACTGCGGGAGAACATCGACACGGCGTACTACCCGGCGGGGCACATGATGTACGTCCACGAGCCGACCCGGGTGCAGCAGTCGAAGGACCTGGCGAAATTCGTCAAGAAGGCTTCGAACCGCTGAGTTCCGGCCCGTAGCGGGCGCCCGGCGGCAGCGGGGGAACCCGCCGCCGCTGGGCGAACCACCCGATGACGTGCGTGGTCACCGCCAGCGCGACGTAGCCGGCGAGCCACGGCTTGCCCGGCAGGGCGGTGTACCCGAGGTCCGCGACCACCGGGACGGCGAACAACGACGGCAGGGCGAAGTGGACGTCCTGGAGCCGCGTCACGGTGTCGACCGCGAGCGAGCCCTCGTCCTCCGCGATGACCGGGCGCCGGAGGATGCCGGTCAGGACGACGGCGTCGACCGCCGCGCCGAGGACGAGCAGGCCGAGCCAGAAGCGTGCCCAGACCGAGCCGCCGGCCACCATCGTGAGCGCGAGGACGGCGCCGCCGCCGAACGTGACCGCCAGCGAGGCCGCGTACCAGCCGTTCACCACCTCCCGCCACCGCGGGCGGGGCCGGATCAGCCGCCGGTCGCCCAGCCAGGCGACCGCCCGCCGGTCGCCGGCGCGGATCTGCAGCCAGTTCGTCAGGACCAGCGACGTCCAGATGAACCACGGGATCCCGGCGTCGGGCAGGTCGGCGTGGCTCGGGGGCAGCAGCTGGTAGGCCAGCAGGCCGGCGCAGAGCAGCGCGTTGGCGACGAACACCGGTGTGAAGGCGCCGGCGTCGCTCTTCCCGCGGCGGACGCCCAGCCGGTAGGTCAGCAGCTCGGTCGCCTCGGAAACGCGGACACCGCGCAGCGCCAGCCACTTGACCGCCGCCCGCTCGGCGGGAGTCACCGCGATCACCGGGCCACCCCGGGCTGGGCCGGCAGCGGGACGCCGTAGTCGCCCGGCGGGAGCGCCGGGCGGTACCGCCGGTAGCGCAGGCCGCCGACGATCTGCAGGGCCAGCGCGAGTCCCGCGTACCCGATGAGCCAGGGCCCGGAGCCGGGCGGTTGCCGGTTGCCGGTGAGCAGGTCGAAGAGCACCGGCCACGCGTAGTACGACGGCATCGCCAGGTAGAGGTCCTCGATCCGCACCACCGCGTCGACGGCGGCGGACGGCTCGTCCTCCGCGAGCACCGGCCGCCGCACGATCCCGGTCACGATCACGCCGGAGACGACTCCGCCCAGCGCGAGCACGCCGAGCCAGCTCCAGGCGTAGGTCTTGTACGGGGTCGCCAGGAACATCGTGATCCCGAGTGCGGCTCCCCCGGCGAACGTCACCGCCGCCGACGCGAGGAACCAGCCGACCGGCAGCTCCCGCCACGACGGCCGCGGCCGGTCGAGCCGTCGGCCGCCCAGCCGGTGCGCGGCCTGGCGGTCCTGCCGCCGGATCGCGAACCAGAAGGCCAGCTGGAAGCCGGCCACCACGAAGTAGAGGATCTTGCTCTCGGTCATCTCCACGCCGCGGACGCCGGGCAGGTACTGCAGGCACTGGTAGCCGACCGCGGCGGCGACCGCCAGCGCGAGGAACACCGCCAGCCGGATCAGCTGCGTCCGCAGGTCCCCGCCCGCGCGGACGCCGAGGCGCGCCGCCAGCAGGGGTGTCGGGATCCCCACGCGGACGCCGTGCTTGCCCAGCCACACCGCGGCCTGCACGAACTCGCCGCGGCTCGGTTCGGACCTCATCGGGGAACCACCGCCAGGGTGGGCCGGAGGACACGGGACCGCCGGCGGTGCAGGACCCAGCCGACCACCTGCGTCCCGACCGCGAGCACCGCGTAGGCGACGACCGCGGGCCGGGACGACGGCGGAACCGGCACCGCGAAGAGGAGGTCACCACAGGCCAGGTACGGCAGGACGGCCGGCGCCGCGTAGGAGTGCGCGTCCTCCACCCGCAGCACCGCGTCGACCATGAACGACGCGGGATCGACCGCGACGACCGGCTCGCGCAGCACGGACCACCAGACGAACCCGGACTGGACGGCGCCGAGCGCCAGCAGCCCCAGCCAGAACGGCGCGGCCGACGGCGCCAGCGCGAGGAAGAGCACCAGCCCGCCGGCGTAGGCGACCACCGCCGATGTCAGGTACCAGGCGCCGAGAAGACCGAGGGTCCAGCTCAGGGCCGGCCGCGCGGCCGGGCGCACCAGCGCGGCCGCCGGCCGGTCGGATTCGCGGACCGTCACCCAGCGCCAGACCTGCGCCACGACGACCAGGGCGCCGAGGATGAAGCCACTGCCGACCGCCAGGTCCCCGAACGCCTCGTGCGCCACCTCCATGCCGAAGGTGTTGACGAAGGCGATGACCAACCCCACCGCCAAGCCCACGCCGGGGTGCTTGGTGCGCATCCGTTCCCGCACGCCGAGACGCAGGGACAGCAGCGGGACCGGCGTCCCCACGACGACCCCGTGCCGGGCCAGCCACTGCACGGCCATCGCCGCGTCGATCGGTCTCGGTACCCCGCCACCCACGAAAACCTCCCCCTGCCCCGGCCGCGCCGGTTCACCGTGTCCGAACTTCTCCCGTGACTCCGCCGAACGCGGCCTGAGGCCGCCGCCGCCGAAGGTGATCAGCGGCACCGCCAGAAACCAGCGACGCCAACCCGACGGCGAACCACCGCCGCTTCCGTCAAGGCGCTCACCGGGGCTCGGTTCCGTAGTGGCCGGGCGGCAGGCGGCGGTCCCGGACCTCGAACACGGCGCGGAGGTGGAGCACCACCCCCAGGACGAAGTACGCGACCACCGGTACGAACCGCGCCGGGGGCCACGGCCAGTCGGCGGACAGGTCGATCCACGCGAGGAACGTGAACGCGAACGGCATCGCGAACGCCCGGGTGTCGTAGGTCCGCAAGGCCGCGTCGACGGCGCGTGAAGCCTCGTCCTCGGCGATCACCGGGGCGCGCAAGGCCTGGCCGAGGACCAGTGCCACGCTCGCGGCGCCGAGCACCAGCGCGGCGGCCCAGCCCACCGGGTCGGCGGCGAGCGTCGCGCACAGCACCGCGCCGCCGCCGAAGGTCGTTGCCACCGCCGCCAGGTACCACCGGCCCACCTGTCCCGCCGCCACCCGGAACGACGGCCGGGCGCCCGGGGCGACCACGCGGGTGGCGGCGCGATCGGCCGTGCGGACCCGGCGCCACTGCAGCAGCGGGTAAGCCACGACGAGCGCGGTGAACCCCAGGAACCGGGCCGGCACCGGGATCGGCGGGAGCACGGCGACGATCCAGAACACGGAGGAAAGCGCGCTGTAGAGCCGGTAGGACCGCGTGGCCAGCACCCGGGCCCCGACGCGCACGGCGAGCAGCGGCGTCGGCTCGTCCACCTCCGCGCCGTGGCGAGCCAGCCACGTCCGCGCGGCCTGCCTCTCGGCGAGCGTCGTCGACGCCACTTCCACCATCGAACCTCCCCTGTCGCGTGGTAACGCCCGACGAGCCGGCCCGGTTTACCCCCCGTAGCAGCCGGGTGGGAGCGAGCGGGACCGGCGGCGAGCCAGCAACCAGCCGATCAGCTGGAGCGCGAAGACCGTCACCAGGTACGCGAGCGAAATCCAGCCCAGCGGGCCCGGCCACGCCCAATCGACCACGTACACCGGCATCGCCAGCACGACGTACGGGGCGGTCGGGGCGAACAAGTAGGGGTCCAGGGTGCGCAACGCCCCGTCGACCGCGTGCGACGCCGCGTCCTCGGCGATCACCGGCCCGCGCACCACCCGGCCGAGCACGAGCGCCGTCGCGCCGGCGGCGAAGGCCAGCGCCACCGTGTTCACCCCGATCGCGACCTCCGGCGGGTACCAGTGCTTCCAGGTGAACCGCGGCCCGGTCAGGAACGCCGCCGCGCACAAGGCCGCCCCGCCGAGGAACGTGAGGCCCGTCGACACCAGGTACCACCAGCCGACCTGCCTGACCGCCACCCGCAGCGGCGGTGGTGCGGTGGCCCCGGTCAAGCTCTCGGCGAGCCGGTCGCGCCGCTGCGCCCGGCGCCAGCGGGCCACGTGGAACGAGGCGTAGAGGACGGCGAGGACCGCCGCTTCCCCCGGCAGGTCGTTCCGCTTGAACACGACCCCGGTGAGCGTCCACAGCACCGCGAGGACGATCGCGAAACCGGGAGTCCCCCGAGTACCGATGCCCCGGCCGCCGAGGCGCAGGGCGAGCACCCGGGTCGGCAACCAGACCGCCACCCCGCGCCGCGCGAGCCACCGCCGTGCCCGGCCCACTTCCAGCACCGTCGGCTCGCCCGGCCACCGCGGATCGACCGGTAGCGCCGGTTCACGCACGTTCAACGGAACTCCCCCCAGTCCCGCGGTAAACGCGAACCGCCCCGGACAGGTTGCCTGTCCGGGGCGGTTCGTTCGAAATTCTTCTACTTCAGGTACTGCGACCCGCGGGTCACCGCCGCGTAGGCGTCGACCGCGCCGTTGCCGTAGAAGCCGTTGAACGACGCGTCACCTTCGCAGGTGGCCGTGAACTCCGGCCCGCGGCCTTCGTCGGTGTAGTCGACCGTCCGCGGCACCGGGCAGGCGATGTCCGACGCCGTGCCCTCGAGGACCCGCTGGACCTTGTCCGGGTCCAGGCCGAAGTCGCCGTGGGACTTCTTGCCGTACTGCGAAACGATCAGCGCCGCGACGCCGGTCGCGTGCGGGGTCGCCATCGACGTGCCCTGCAGCCACTGGTAGTAGCCGACCCGGCCGTCCGGCGCCGTCGCCTTCTTGATGCCCGCGGCCAAGCCGGCCTCGGTGATGTTGCCGTCCGCGTCGATGTTGCCCTCGACGACGCCGACGTTCTTCGGGTACGCCGAGAGGATCTCGTTCTCGACCGTGCGGAACCACGGCGTGCCGAAACCGTCGCGGAAGTAGCCGCCCGGCGCGGAAACCGAGATCTGCTCGGTGCCGTAGTTCGAGTAGTCCGCCTTCGCCTGCGACGGCCCGAACGCGCTCACGCCGATCGTGTGGTTGCCCTCGACCGGCAGGCTGAGGCAGGAGCTGTTGTCGACCTGCCGCGGGTGCGTCGTGTTCGCCGGGTAGTCCGGGCTGGTGGTGTCCGGCTGCGGCGCGCCCAGGTCGGTGTGCTGGTTGCCCAGCGCGACGACCATCGTGACGCCCTTCTTGTGCGCGTAGTTCAGCGCGCGCTGCGTGGCTTCGATGATCGTGCGCTGCTCGGCCTGCTCCGCGGCCGAGTCGGCCGGGTTCGCCGTGCAGTTGTACAGCCACGGGTCGGTGTAGAACGACATGTTGACCACGTCGATGCCGGCGTCGCCGGCGTAGGTCAGCGCGTCGACGGTCGGCTGCAGGAAGAAGTAGCCCGAGTCCTGGCCGGCGCGGATGTTCACCAGCGACACGTTCGGCGCGACGCCCGAGATGCCGAAGCCGTTCGCCGCCGCGGCGATCGTGCCGGCGACGTGCGTGCCGTGCGCGCCGTCGTCGTGGTTGACCGGGTCGACGCAGCCGCGGAACTCGCACGGGCCGTCGACCTCGACGCCGTTGACGTCGAACGGGATGTCCTTGACGAAGTTGCGCGAGTCGGCCGCGTCGAAGTTCGGCGCGATGTCCGGGTGCGTGCCGTCGATGCCGGTGTCGATGACGCCGACCTTGACCTGCTTGCTGCCGGGCTGCTTGGTGCGCGAGAGGTCCGAGCGGACGGACTTGAGGCCCCAGAGCTGGTCGTCCAGCGGGTCCATCCCGACGGCCTTGTTCGCGGCGGCCTTCTTCGAGGCGGCGCCACGGCCTTCCTTCTCGACGTTGTTGTTCTTGGTTTTCTTGCCGTCCTTCGGCACCGAGCCGATGACCTGCGCCTTGGCGGCGCCGAAGACCGCGCGGTTCGAGGACACGCGCTCGGTGAAGCCGGTGGCCGGGGCGCTGGCCTTGATCAGGCCGACCGCCGAGTTGGTCTCCAGCACCGTGCCGCCCGCGGCCCGGATCGCCTGCTGCGCGGTCGCGATGCTCTGGACGTCCTTGGCGAGCACGGTGAACTCGGTCGCCGGGCCGGCCAGCGCGGGCTGGGCCGAAGCCACCGGCACCGCGACGGCCGTGATCGCCCCGAACAGCGGGACGGCCATGGCCGCGGCGAAAAGCCTGGGTCTCTTCACGATTCTCCTCCTCGGGAAAGCGGTTCCTGCACCGTATAGACCGGACAATGCAGCCACAACGGCCTAACGGACGTTATGGAACAACCGACTTCTGCTCCGCGAAGTGACAAGCTGACAAGTGACCGTCCGTCCGCGGCACCAGCTCGGGCACCTCCTCCGCGCACTTCTCCTGCGCTTTCCAGCACCGCGTGCGGAACCGGCACCCGGACGGGGGATCCAGGGGACTCGGCACGTCGCCGGTCAGCCGGATCACCTGGCGGCGGCCGCGCACGGCCGGGTCCGCCACCGGCACCGCGGACAGCAGCGCCTGGGTGTACGGGTGGGACGGTCGTTCGTAGATCTCCTCGTCGGTGCCGACTTCGACGATCTTGCCGAGGTACATCACCGCGACCCGGGTGGACAGGTGGCGCACCACCGACAGGTCGTGCGCGATGAACACGTACGACAGCCCGAACTCGCTCTGCAGGTCGCCGAGCAGGTTCATCACCTGCGCCTGGATGGAGACGTCCAACGCGGACACCGGCTCGTCGCAGATGATCACCTTGGGCCGCAGGGCCAGCGCCCGCGCGATGCCGATGCGCTGGCGCTGCCCGCCGGAGAACTGGTGCGGGTAGCGGTTGAGGTGCTCGGGGTTGAGCCCGACCACGTCCAGCAGCTCACGCACCTTCGCCGCGCGCGACCCCTTCGGCGCGACGTCGGGGTGGATTTCGAAGGGCTCGCCGACGATGTCGCCGACCGTCATCCGCGGGTTGAGCGAGGTGTACGGGTCCTGCAGCACGATCTGGATCTCGCGCCGCAGCTTGCGCAGTTCGGCGCCGCGCATCGAAAAGATGTCGCGGCCTTCGAACTTCGCGGTGCCGGCGGTCGGCTCCTCCAGGCGCATCAGCACCTGGGCCAACGTCGACTTGCCGCAGCCGGATTCGCCGACGACGCCGAGGGTTTCGCCGGGCTGCAGGTCGAACGAAACGCCGTCGACCGCCTTGACCTGCCCGATCGTGCGCTTGAACAGGATGCCGGTGCGCACCGGGAAGTACTTCTTCAGGTCGGTGACCGAGAGGATGGGGTCAGGCACGGGAGTTCACCACCTCTTCGGCGAAGTGGCACGCGCTGGTCCGGCCGAAGCCGATCCCCAGCGGTGGCGGGACTTCCTCGGAACAGCGGGCCTCGGCGCGCTTGCACCGAGGGTGGAACGCGCAGCCGGGCGGGATGTCGAGCAGGCTCGGCGGCAGGCCCTTGATGGTCTCCAGTGTCTGTCCTTTGAGGTCCAGCCGCGGCAGCGAGTCCATCAGCGCGGCGGTGTAGGGGTGGGCCGGGGCGCGGAACAGCTCGACGACGTCGGCCTGCTCGACGATCCGGCCCGCGTACATCACCGCGATCCGGTCGGCGACCTCGGCGACGACCCCGAGGTCGTGGGTGATGAGCACCAGCCCCATCTTGCGCTCGGCCTGGATCTCGGCCAGCAGGTCCATGATCTGGGCCTGCACGGTGACGTCGAGCGCGGTGGTCGGCTCGTCGGCGATGAGCAGGTCGGGGTCGAGCGCGAGCGACATCGCGATCATCGCGCGCTGGCGCATGCCGCCGGAGAACTGGTGCGGGTAGTCCTTGATCCGGCGCTCGGCGGCCGGGATGCGGACGGTGTCGAGGAGTTCGATCGCGCGCTTCCGGGCGTCCTTCTTGGACATCCCGAGCCGGACGCGCAGCTGTTCCTCGATCTGGAAGCCCACGGTGAACACCGGGTTCAGCGCGGAAAGCGCGTCCTGGAAGATCATCGCGACTTCGCTGCCGCGGACTTCGCGGCGCCGTTCCTCCGACGCCGTCAGCAGGTCTTCGCCGCGCCAGCGCACGGCCCCGGCGGTGATCACGCCGGGCGGCATGTCCAGGATGCCCATCACGGTCTGCGCCGTGACGCTCTTCCCGGACCCGGATTCCCCGAGCACGGCCAGGGTTTCCCCGGCGTGCACCGAGTAGCCGACGCCGTTGAGGACGTTCGCCACGCCGTCGGCGGTGCGGAACTCGACGTGCAGATCCTCTACTTCGAGCAGGAGTTCGTTGTCGGACAAGGGGATCTACCTCGACTTCGGATCGAGCGCGTCGCGGATGCCGTCGCCGAGCATCACGAAGGCCAGCACGGTCAGGGTGACGAAGGCACCGGGGAACAGCAGCATGTGCGGGTCGACGCGGAAGTAGTCCCGCGAATCGCTGATCATCACGCCCCACGAGATCACCGGCGGGCGCACCCCGATGCCGAGGTAGGCCAGCGTCGCTTCGGCGCCGATGAACGCGCCGAGCGCGATGGTCGCGTACACCAGCACCGGCGCGATCGTGTTCGGCAGCAGGTGCCGGAAGATGATCCGCGGGGTGCTGGCGCCGAGGCCGCGCGCGGCCTTGACGTAGTCGAGCTGCTTGGCCACCAGCGTCGCCGAGCGCATGATGCGCATGGCCACCGGCCAGCTCAGCACCGCGATCGAGCAGACCACCTGCACGATGATGGTGACCGCGCCGGGGTTCGCGCCGGGCGCGTTGAACGTCGTCAGGATGACGATCGCGCCGAGCACGAACGGCAGGCCGGCGAAGATGTCGCCGAAGCGGGACAGGAGGCTGTCGACGAACCGCCCGTAGTAGCCGGCCAGGATGCCGACGAGCGATCCGAAGAGGACGGTCAGCAGCGTCGAGAAGACCCCGACCAGCAGGGACGCGCGGGCGCCGTAAATGGTGCGCGCGTAGACGTCGTAACCCTGGTTGTCGTAGCCGAACCAGGCGTCCCCGGACGGGCCTTCGTTGGCGTGCGTGAGATCGCTGAAGCCGGCGTCGCGCGAGCTGAACAGACCGGGCGCGATCGCGATCAGCACGATCAGGGCGATGATCACGGCCGAGACGACGAACGCGGGCTTGCGCCGCAGCTGGCGCCAGGCGTCGCCCCACAGGCTGCGGGGCTTCTGCGGGCCCTTGGCGGAGTCGTCGACGCGGGACAGCTCGGCCGCGTCGGCCCCGCCGCCGCCCACCAGGTTCGGGTCAGTCATAGCGGATCCTCGGGTCGAGAACGGCGTACAGCAGGTCGACGATCAGGCTCATCAGCAGGTACACCACCACCAGCAGGACGACGACCCCGACGACGGTCGCGCTCTCCCGGTTCTGGATGCCGCGGAAGATGAGCCCGCCCAGTCCGTTGATGTTGAACACGCCTTCGGTGACGATCGCGCCGCCCATCAGCGCGCCGAGGTCGGTGCCGAGGAACGTGAGCACCGGGATCACCGAGTTGCGCAGCAGGTGGACGCCGACGACGCGGCTGTTCGGCTGGCCCTTCGCGATCGCCGTGCGCACGTAGTCGGCGCGGCGGTTCTCGGCGATGCTCGTTCTCGACAGCCTGGCGACGTAAGCCATCGAGAGGCTGCCGAGCGCGATGCCCGGCACGATCAGCTCGCCGACGCTCGGGTTGTCCGACACGCTGGCTTCGATCAGGCCGAGGCCGTTGCTGCCCAGAGCCAGCTGCAGCACGATCGCGGTGACGAACACCGGCAGCGAGATCAGGAACGTGGTCGAGACCAGCACCAGGTTGTCGAGGAAACCCTTGCCGCGCAGGCCGGTCAACACGCCGGCGGTGAGCCCGATGACCGCCTCGATGACGACCGCGACCACGGCCAGGCGCAACGTGATCGGGTACGACGTCGCGATCAGCTCGCCGACCGAGGTGCCGTTGAAGGTTTCGCCCCAGTCGCCGGTGAACAGGCTCCCGAGGTACTTGAAGTACTGGACGAACACGTTGTCGCCCAGGTGGAACTTCTCCGTCATCTGCGCGATGTAGGCCTGCGGGCAGGCCGTCTGACCGCACTTGCCGGAGAACGGGTCGCCGGGCACGGCCCAGACGAGGACGTAGATCAGGAACGTGGTGCCGAAGAAGACCGGGATCAGCTGGAGCAGCCGTCGCAGGACATAGCGGATCATGACGAGTTCCTAGTGCGCGCCGGCCGTCGTGAGTGTTCAGGGCGGTGGGAACCGCTCTGAACACTCACGACGGCGTGGTGGTGGTTGCGGCAGGTCAGCGCGCCACTACTTCTTCAGGACCTCGATGGACGGGTAGTCCGGCATGCGGCGGAAGTCCAGCGCCGCCGACTTCAGGTTCTTCGACTTCGCCGCGACACCCTTCTCGTCCCACACCGGGATCGAGGGCAGGTCCTTGGCGATCAGGTCCTCGGCCTGCTGGTACAGCTTGACGGCGGCGTCCTTGTCGGCGGTGCCGTCCGCCTGCGCGAGCATCGCGTCGACCTGCGGGTTCGAGTAGTCGGAGTCGTTCGAGGACCCGCCGGTCTTGTAGATCGGGTTGAGGAAGTCCTCGATGGACGGGTAGTCCGCGGACCAGTCCGACCGGCCCATGCCGGTCAGCTTCTTGCCGGTGACGATGCTGCGCCACTGGCCGAAGTCGGTCGCGGGCACGAAGTCGCACTCGACGCCGAGCGTGTTCTTGATGCTGTTGCACGCCGCGACCAGCGGTTCCTTGCGGCCGCCGTCCGCGTTGGACGCGATGGTCAGCTTGCCCTTGAAGCCGGACTTCGCGAAGGCTTCCTTGGCGCCGGCGGGGTCGAACTTGCAGAACTGGCAGACGCCGGGCCGCGCGCCCGGGATGCCCTGCGAGATGTAGCCGTCGGCCGGCACGTAGGTGTCGTTCATGACGGTCTTGGTGATCTGCGCGCGGTCGATCGCCATCGAGATCGCCTTGCGCAGCTCGAGGTTGTCGTAGCCGGGCACGTAGTACGGCACGGCGATGGTGCTGATGCCGAGCAGGTGGCCGGTGACGAGCCGGTCGCCGAGGTCGGCCTTGTACTTGCCGCCCGCGACCGCCGACGGCGGCAGCGCCTCCATGAAGTCGACGCGCCCGCTCAGCAGGTCCTGGTAGGCCGTCTCCTGGCTGGTGTAGATCTTGATGTCGAGGTCCTTGAAGTGGACCTTGTCCTCACCCTTGTAGTCGTCGAAGCGGGTGAGCTTGATGTCCTGGTTCGGCGTCCGCGAGACGAACTTCAGCGGGCCGTTGCCGATCGGGTGCTGCTCGAAGCCCTTGGGGTCCTTGAAGAAGGAGTCCGGCAGCGGCGCGAACGCGGTGTATCCGATCTTGATGGCGAAGACGGAGAACGGCGCGTCCAGCGTCACCTGGAACTCGTAGTCGCCCTTGGTGACCAGGCCGGACATCTTGTCCGTGGCGGGCTTGGCGTTCTCGTCCGCCGGGTGGACGTCCTTGTAGCCCTGGATGTTCGAGAAGAAGTCGGTGTTGAGCTGGCCGTTCTGCGCGTAGGCGCCGTAGTTCCAGGCATCGACGAAGTTGTGCGCCTTCACTTCGGTGCCGTCGTGGAACTTCCAGCCCTGCTTGATCTTGATGTCGTAGACCTTGGAATCGGTCGTGGTGATCGAGTCGGCCATCAGGTTGAACGGCTGTGCGTCCGCTCCCTTGAAGCCGACGAGCGTGGCGAACATCGGCTGGACGGCCTTGGTGCCGCCCAGCTCGTTGGTGTTGGTGGGGACCAGCGAGTTCTGCGGTTCGGTGCCGTAGATGCTGACGGCGCCGTCCGGGTCCGCCCCGCCGGCCCCCGTGGAACTACCCGACCCGCCACCGCACGCGGCGAGCACGAGTGCCAGCGAAGTCATCACCACCGTGGGTCCCCAGAGCCTGCGCGAACGCCGCATGATCCCCTCCATCTCCGTCTGCCCGAAAGGTGAGACGCACGCTATCGGGGGCGGTGAAGCCGATCACAGGATCGCGGTGTTGCAAATCAGTGACGACCGTCAGGACCACCTGGTTGGAGCACAACCAAGGTAGGAAAGCGGATGCTCCGGACGGCCCAGCGCGGACTGCTGGTCATCGGGCGCTCACCCAGGGTTTCCCTTGCGGCACAAGCCCTTTCGAACGTGCGGACGGTCACTCGGATCGGCGGCGGGCACGCACCGGCCGCGGCGTCCCGGCCTGCGGCGCGGGGGCCCGGAGACGGCCCTCTCACCCCGCCCGGGCGGCCTCGCCAAAGGTCATGCGGCGGCCGGGGGTCAGGCGAGGGACAGGGCGATGCCGTCGAGGATGTCGTGCTCGCTGACCACCAGCTCCGTCGGGCCGCCGCGGGCCGCGAGTTGCTCGGCCAGGGTCTGGACCACCACCGCGCCGCCGCCGATGACGTCGACCCGGCCCGGGTGGATCACCGGGTTCGCCGCGCGGGTGGCGTGGTCGCTCTGCAGCAGTTCCGAGGCCAGCCGGTCGATGTCCGCCGGGCTCAGCTTGGACAGGTGGACGCGGTCGCTGTCGTACTCCGACAGTCCCAGCGCGATCGCGGACAGCGTGGTCACCGTGCCGGCCACGCCCATCCACGTGCGCGCGCGAGCGACGTCGACGACGTCGAACGCGTCGGTCAGGACCTTGCCCGCGAGGTCGCGCGCGGTGGCGATCTCGTCGGCGGTCGGCGGGTCGCTCTTCAGCGCGCGCTCGGTGATGCGGACGCAGCCGATGTCGACGGACTTCGCCGCGAGCACCTCGGCCTGCCTGCCGTCCCAGGTGCCGAGGACCAGCTCGGTCGAGCCGCCGCCGACGTCGACCACGACGAACGGGCCGTCGTCCGGGTCCTGCTCCCCGACGGCGCCGGTGAAGCTGAGCCGGGCCTCCTCGTCGCCGCTGATCACTTCGGCCTCGACGCCGAGGGTCTCGCGGGTCATCCGGAAGAAGTCGTCGCGGTTCCTGGCGTCCCGGGTGGCGGAGGTGGCGACCATCCGCACCTTCTCCGCCCCCTTGCGCCGCGCCGCGACCGTGTAGTCGGCGAGCGCGGCCCGCGTGCGTTCGAGGGCTTCGGGCGCGAGCTGCCCGCTGGCGTCGACACCCTGGCCGAGCCGGACGATCCGCATCTCACGGTGCAGGTCGCGCAGGTCGACCGTGCCGTCGTGGCGCGGCGTCAGCTCGGCGACGAGCAGGCGGATGGAGTTGGTCCCACAGTCGATCGCGGCAACACGAGGCATGCGATCACCCTAACCGGCGGGCGTCGTCGTCCCCACGGTCGTGGTCGTGGTGGTCGTCGAGACCGACGTGACCACCTGCCCGCACGTCGGGGCCGGGGTCGTGGCCGGCGGCCCCGTCGTGGATTCCGGCGGCGGCGGGGTGGTGTCCGGCGGCGGCGTGGTCGTCGTGCTGATGACCGTGGTCGTGGTCGTCGTCGTCGTCGGCGAGGCGCACGGCAACGTCGGCTTCGACGTCGGCACGCTCGAGGTGCCCGGCGTGGTCGGCGGCGCGCTCGTCGGTGTCGTGGTCGGCACCGGGGGCGGCGGGACCGACGGCGGTGCCGGGGCCAGCGCGGCGTTCGGGGCGCCGATCGGGACCGTGCTGTCCGGCACCTGCATGATCCCGTTGCGGTAGGCGTCGGCCCACAGGACCACCGTGTTCACGTACGTGTCGGAGTTGTTGTAGCGGTGGATCGCGCCGCGCAGCTGGTCCGGCTTGGCCAGGTCGAACCCGCCGGAGCACAGGTAGCGGCCGGTGGCCAGCGCCGCGTCGTAGATGTTGTTCGGGTCGGACTTGCCGTCGCCGTTGCCGTCCGACGCGTAGCCCTTCCAGGTGCCCGGGATGAACTGGGTCGGGCCGACCGCGCGGTCCCACACCGGGTCGGTGTCGAGCAGGCCCTGGTCGGTGTCCGGGATCGCGGCGAACCCGCCCTGGCCGTTGAGCTGCGGACCGAGGATCGGTTCGCGGGTGGTGCCGCTCGCGTCGACGTAGCCGCCGCGGGCGTGGTTGGACTCGATGCGGCCGATGCTGGCGATCAGGGCCCAGTCGATGTGGCACGCGGCCTGCTCGCGGCCGAGGATGTCGGCGGCGTTCTGGTACGCGGCCAGCGCGGTGGCGGGGATGCCGAGGGGGCCGTCGGGGAGTTCGTACGCCGGGAGCGGCAGCGGGGTGGGCGCGCCGGGGAGGGTGCCGTCGACGGCGATCTGCTGGATGGCGGCGTGGCCGGGGTCGTAGCCCTGGCCGAGCGCGGCGTCGCGGGTGTGGTCACCGCTGCCGCCGAGCCAGCCGAGCGTGCCGCCGCCGGCGAGCAGCGCCGGGATCACCGCGAAGATGCCGGTGATTAGGGGGTACGCCGTGCGGTGCCGGAACCCGAATCTTCGGGTGTAGCTCCCGACTGCGTCTGGCAGTCGCCGCACACGCATGACTCAGAGCCCTCCTGGCCGGATCGATCCCGCTCTCGGGTGACAGCCTGCCCTACCCGAGGCAAGGTTTCACCCCTTCGAGAGTCCCGAAGGAGGTTTTCGCTCACCCAGCCCAGTTATCTCTTCACCAGGCGCGAGCGTTACGCGGCACAGTCCCCCGAGGGCCACCCGTTCGCCTTAAGCAGGGCGAGGGTCTCGTCACCGAACGGGTTCACGCCGGGACCGACCGCCAGCGTGTGGGCCACGTGCACGTGCAGGCACTTGACGCGCCCGGGCATGCCGCCGGCGGTGACCTGGTGCCCGAGCGGCTCGATGGCGTCGCGCTCGGCGAGGTACGTCTCGTGCGTGCGCTGGTACTGCGCGGCCAGCTCGGGGTCGGTGGTGAGCCGGTCGGTCATCTCCTTCATGATCCCGGACGCCTCGATGGTGCCGATCATCGAGTTCAGCTTCGGGCACGTCAGGTAGTAGAGCGTCGGGAACGGGGTGCCGTTCTCCAGCCGCGGACTGGTCTGCACCACCGACGGGTGCCCGCCCGGGCACCGTGCGGCGACGGCGCGCAACGCCCGCGGCGGCCGCCCGAGCTGCTCCGCGATGATCTCGCGGTCGGCTTCGGTGACGGGCTCGAACCGGTGCTGCTGCGCGTTGTCCACGTCGAACAGGTTAGAGCGTGGCCCTCAGCCGCCCGAGACCTGGTTCCAGAGGTTCTCGTACCAGGAGCCGCCCGCCACCTGCTGCTGCCCGGCCGGCGGAGCGGCGTCCGGCGCCTTGTCCTCCGGCAGCTGGACGATGTAGGGCGTCTCGCCCGGCTTGACGTACCGCAGCCGCCGCCGGGCCTCGGCCTCGATCTGCGCGGGGTCGCTCAGCTCCGCCTTGCGGCCCTGGAGCTGAGCGACCTCCTGCTGCAGCTGTGCTTGCTGCGACTGCTGTTCGCGGACCTCGGTCCGCTGGGCGAGGTACGTGCGCAGGGGAACGGCGATGGTGAACGCCAGCGCGCACACCACGATCGCCACCACCGCCGCGCGGCGGGTGGTGGACATGCCGAGCACCTTCGCCGCACCGGACGCGCGCTTCGCCGCCAGGCTCCGGCGCAGCCGGGCCCGGGTGGTGTCCGCGTCGCCGGTGCGGCGCCGCACCGCCTCGGGGCGGCGGGCGGGCGCGGGCCGGTTGGCCCGCGTGGCTCCGCCGCCGCCTCGGCGGTTGCGCGTCGTCCTCCCCCGGTCGGCCATGCCCGGCTCAGCCCTCGGCGCTGAACCGCGGGAAGGCCAGCTCGCCGGCGTACCGGGCGGCGTCGCCGAGGGTCTCCTCGATGCGCAGCAGCTGGTTGTACTTGGCGATCCGCTCGCCGCGGGCCGGGGCACCGGTCTTGATCTGCCCGACGCCGGTGGCGACCGCGAGGTCGGCGATGAACGTGTCTTCGGTCTCGCCGGAGCGGTGGCTCATCATCGACTTGTAGCCGAACGACGTGGCCAGCGAGATCGCGTCGAGCGTCTCGGACAGGGTGCCGATCTGGTTGACCTTCACCAGCAGCGCGTTCGCGGCGCGGCGGGTGATGCCCTCTTCGAGGCGGTCCGGGTTGGTGACGAACAGGTCGTCGCCGACGATCTGGACCTTCTCGCCGATCTCGGCGGTCAGGGTGACCCAGCCGTCCCAGTCGTCCTCGCTCAGCGGGTCCTCGATGGAGACCATCGGGTAGTCGCGGATCAGCTCGGCGTAGTACGCCGACATCTGCTCGGCGCTCTTCTTGCTGCCTTCGAAGGTGTACGCGCCGTCGGCGAAGAACTCCGTCGCGGCGACGTCCAGCGCGAGCGCGACGTCGCGGCCCGGGGCGTAGCCGGCCTTCTCGATGGCCTGCAGGATCAGGTCGAGCGCCTCGCGGTTGTTCGCCAGGTTCGGCGCGAAGCCGCCTTCGTCGCCCAGACCGGTCGAAAGGCCGCGGCCTTTCAGCACCGACTTCAGCGAGTGGTAGACCTCGGCGCCCCAGCGCAGGGCCTCGCGGAAGGTCTCCGCGCCGATCGGCGCGATCATGAACTCCTGCACGTCGACGTTGCTGTCCGCGTGCGAACCGCCGTTGAGGATGTTCAGCATCGGGACCGGCAGCACGTGCGCGTTCGGGCCGCCCAGGTAGCGGAACAGCTCCAGCTCGGCCGACTCGGCGGCGGCCTTCGCGACGGCCAGCGAGACGCCGAGGATGGCGTTCGCGCCGAGGCGGGACTTCGCCGGCGTGCCGTCGAGGTCGACCAGCTTCTGGTCGACGATCCGCTGGTCGACGGCTTCGATGCCGACCATCTCCGGGCCGATCTCGTCGAGCACCGCGGCGACCGCGCGCTCGACGCCCTTGCCGTTGTAGCGGCCGGTGTCACCGTCCCGCAGCTCGACCGCTTCGTGCTCACCGGTCGACGCACCCGACGGGACCGCGGCCCGCGCCAGGGTGCCGTCGTCGAGAGCCACCTCCACCTCGACCGTCGGGTTGCCGCGCGAGTCCAGAATCTCGCGCGCGCCTACCTGCTCGATGAGAGCCACGCCATGCTCCTCGGTGCGTCGTGCCTGCGGGTTCGCGCCCAGCCTAGCCGTCGCCGCAGTTCACCCGTTGGAGGCACGGCCGGTCACTCACCCGTCGGTGCGGATCGCCTGCCAGCCCGGCGGCAGCTCCACGGTCTCCGAAGTCTGCTGCCAGAAGGTCCAGCTGTTGCCGCCGAGATCGGCGACGGTGAACACCCGGGCGCCGTAGGGCTGGTCCTGCGGCGGGTCCAGCTCGCCCTCGTCCCCGAGCGCGGCCTCGATCCGCCCGAAGTGCGCGTCGACGTCGTCGACGTAGAGGATGTTGAGCTGGCCGACCGGCCCGTCGACGCCCTTGGCCTGCCAGTAGTCCGCCCCGACGCCGGCGATCTGGATCCGCGCGTCGCCCGCGCGGAGGGTCGCCTGGAAGACCTCGCCGGACGCGTCGCTGAACCGGACTTCCTCGGCGAACCCGAAGACCCTGGTCAGCCACGCGAGCGCCGCGGTGGCGTCGGCGTAGTAGAGGTAGGGCGCCAGGCCCCGGTAGCCGCTGCTCATGGCGGCACAGTCCATCACGTCCCGTTCGCCAGGCGTGTGCATCCCCCTCCTCCGGGGTAACGTGGGAGTGACCATGACGGACGCCGCAGCTGCTTCGCAGCCTCCCGAGGAGTCGCGGTTCCATGCCTTCCGCCAGGCCGAAGACCTGGTCGCGCGCCGCCGTCCGCTGGACGCGCTGAAGGTGCTGCAGCCCGTGCTGGAGTCCGAGGACGACAAGCCGTCGGTCCACCTCCTGGCCGGGCGCGCGTACTTCCACTCCGCGCAGTTGCGGCGCGCCGAGCGGGCGTTCACCCGGGTGCTGGAACTGGACCCGACCGACCACTACGCGCGGTTCATCCTGGGCCGGACCCTGCAGCGCCTCGGCCGGTTCGTCGAGGCGCTGGCCCAGATCCGGATGGCGTCGGCGATGAACCCGGTGCCGGAGTACCTCGAAGCGGCCAACGAGGTCAAGGCGCGGATCGCGCTGCGCGACTCCTGACGCCAGGGCCGTTCGGCCCGTCGCGGATCAGACTTTCGGCCGATCGGGCCGGGCCCGTCGGCCGATCCGCGAACCCCCTCCCGGCGGCGATGCTGGTTCCAGACCGGAACAGGGAGGAACCGAAATGTCGATCTTCACCACACTGGGTGCTTACGCCGGGGTCCTGCTGCTCGTGCTGATGGCCGTCACGCCGTTCTTGGCCGACAGGGAGCTCTAAGGCGCGACGCTCGCTTCGGCGTAGGCGTCCGCCGCGCTGAAGACGTCCTGCCCGTAGGCGACCGCCTGGTTGTAGAACAGGATCGCCCGCCACCAGCCGGCCGGCGTGCCGAGGTCGTCGCCGCCCGAGCAGAGGAAACGGGCCGCCGTGAAGGCCGCGTCGTCGACGTTCTGCGGGTCCGGCGCGCCGCCGTCGCCGTTCGCCCGCTCCTGGTACTTCTTCCACGTCGACGGCAAGAACTGCATCGGGCCGATCGCGTGGTCCCACGCCTTGTCGCCGTCGAGCTTGCCGCCGTCGGAGTCGTGCACCGCCGGGACGCCGGGCGAGCCGTCGAGGGGCGGGCCGACCACCGGCTTCACCAGCCGGCCGCTCGCGCTGATCGCCGAGAGGTCGAAGTCCCCGCGCTCGGTCTCGACCCGGCCGATGCCCGCGAGCGTCGCCCACGAGAGGTGGCACGACGCCTTCTGACGCTGCATCCACATTTCCGCCCGCCCGTACGCGGCGACCACGCGCGCCGGGATGTGCGTCTTGCCCGCGACGCGGGTCGCCCACGCGTCCAGCTCGGCCTGGTCCGACACCTGCGGCCGGTCGACGGGGGCGGCGAGCCCGGCCCGCGGCGCTTCGGCGCCGGGCTGCGGGCGCTGCTGCGGGATGGCCAGCACCGGCTGGACGGCCGGCGGCTCGGCCGGCGCGTCCGGGTTCTGGACGCCGATGGTGACGACCAGGACCACGCCGGTGACCACGAGCCCGAGCGAAAGGGCGATCCGGCCGACGTACCGCCTCGGCGGGCCGCCCGGGGGCGACGACGGAGACGTGACGGTCGACTCAGCGGTTTCGGCCACCCGATCAGGTTACGGAGCCACTCAAGAGGGACCCCCGGCCGCCTGACCAGGCAAGCGGAGGGTTAAAACAGGTCAGCTGCCAGCGACATCACAAATTTCGTTATCGAGTCGACGCGCAGGGCCCTGACCTGCGGTTACCCTAACCTAACTTCACGGTCGCGTCCCTTTTGCCCGGTTGTATCGTTTCGAGCCGACGTACGCTGGCTGGACTTACAGGTGAGCCTTACCTAAAAACTTCCTGGAGCGAGCAGAAACTCAGGGAGGCGGAACCGTGTTGTTCTCGAGTGCGCTGATCGGGCTGCGCGAAGGCCTGGAGGCCGCGCTGGTCGTCAGCATCCTCGTGGCCTTCCTCGTGAAGACCGACCGGCGGCACGCGCTGCGCTGGGTGTGGCCCGGTGTCGGGGCCGCGGTGCTGCTGTCGGTCGCCGTCGGCGCGATCCTCACCTACACGACCGCGCAGCTGTCGTTCGAGCACCAGGAGCTGCTCGGCGGGAGCCTCTCGATCGTCGCCGTCGTGTTCGTCACCGCGATGATCTTCTGGATGCGCAAGGCGTCGAAGAGCATCGCCGCCGAGCTGCGCGGGAAGATGGACGACGCGCTGGACGTCGGCCCGGCGGCCGTGCTGCTGCTGTCGTTCCTCGCGGTCGGGCGCGAAGGCCTGGAGACCGCGGTGTTCTTCTACTCCGCCGTCCAGACCGCGCAGTCGGACACCGTGCAGCCGCTGATCGGCTTCGCCGCCGGCATCCTCGCCGCGGTGGTCCTCGCCTGGCTGCTCTACAAGGGCGCCGTCCGGTTCAACCTGGGCAAGTTCTTCACGATCACCGGCGTCCTGCTCGTGTTCGTCGCCGCGGGCGTGCTCGGCTACGGCCTGCACGACCTGCAAGAGGCCGCGTTCCTGCCGGGCATCGGCACCCTGGCGTTCGACGCTTCGGCGACGCTGCCCGAGACGTCCTGGTACGGCGCCCTGCTCAAGGGCATCTTCAACTATTCGCAGCAGACGACCGTGCTTCAGGCCATCGCGTGGGTCGCCTACGTCGTCATCGTGCTGCCCCTTTTCCTCAAGCCCAGCAAGAAGACCGCGCCGGTCCCCGCCGCCGCGGCCGCCTCGAAGGAGTGACCGTGCGCAAGACCCCCTCGCTGGCCGTACTGGCCGGCGCCGCCGTGCTGGTGACGCTCGCCGCGTGCGACAGCAAGAGCGACACCGCGGGCGCCACCGCGGACGGCGGCCCGATCAAGGTGTCGGCGTCCGACACCGCGTGCGAGGTTTCCGCCACCACGGCCGGCGCGGGCAACGTGACCTTCGAGATCACCAACAAGGGCACCAAGGTCACCGAGTTCTACCTCTACGCCGAGGGCGACCGGATCATGGGCGAGGTCGAGAACATCGCGCCCGGGCTGAACCGGCGGCTGATCGTCGAGGTCGCCGACGCCGGCAAGTACCAGACCGCGTGCAAGCCGGGCATGGCCGGCGCCGGCATCCGCGGCGACTTCACCGTCACCGGCGGCGTCGCGAAGCAGAACGACGCCAACGCGCAGAAGGCGCAGGCGACCAAGAGCTACGCCGACTACATCGCGAACAACACCGCCGCGCTCGAGGAGGAGACGGCCAAGTTCGCCGGCCTCGTCAAGACGGGCAAGGTCGACGAGGCGAAGGCCGCGTACGCCCGCACGCGCGTCTACTACGAGCGCATCGAGCCGGTGGCCGAGAAGTTCGGCGACCTCGACCCGGCCATCGACGTCCGCGAGGCCGACCTCGAACCGGGCCAGAAGTTCACCGGCTTCCACCGGCTCGAGAAGGACCTCTTCGTCTCCGGCCCGCAGGCCGACACCCCGCAGATCGCGGACAAGCTGCTGACCGACGTCAAGGACCTGGTCGCCAAGTCCAAGACCCTCGAGCTGACCGCGCTCGACCTCGCGAACGGCGCCAAGGGCCTGCTCGACGAGGTCGCGACCGGCAAGATCACCGGCGAGGAGGAGACCTTCTCGCACACCGACCTCTGGGACTTCCAGGCCAACCTGGACGGTTCGAAGGGCGCGATCACGTCGCTGCGGCCGATCCTGCAGGCGAAGGACGCCGCGCTGACGTCCACTTTGGACAAGGAGTTCGCGAACGTCCAGGGCCTGCTGGACAAGCAGCGCGTGGGTGACGGCTTCAAGCTCTACACCGACCTTTCCCAGGACCAGGTCAAGGAGTTCGCTTCGGCCGTCGACGCGCTGAGCGAGCCGCTGAGCAAGGTTGCGGAGGTCGTCTCGAAGTGACGTCGGCAGAGGGCACGCGGGTTTCGCGGCGGAAGCTGTTCGGCCTGGCGGGCGCGGGTGTCGCGCTCGCCGGGGCGGGCGCCGCCGCCGGCATCGGGATCGACAAGGCGACGAGCGGCAACGCCGAGGCGTCGGTGAACACCGTCGACTTCCACGGCGAGCACCAGGCGGGGATCGTCACGCCGGCGCAGGCGAACCTGCACTTCGTGGCTTTGGATGTGACAGCCCCCGACCGCGAAAAGCTGCGGCAGCTGCTGAAGACGTGGACCGACGCCGCCCGCCGGATGACCGCCGGCCAGGAGGTCGTGGCGGGCGGCGCGATCGACGGCGGCCAGTACGCCCCGCCGGGCGACACCGGCGAGGCGCTCGACCTGCCGGCCGCGAACCTGACGCTGACCATCGGCTTCGGGCCGTCGCTGTTCGACGGCCGGTTCGGGCTGGCGGGCAAGCGGCCGCCGCAGCTGATCGACCTGCCGCTGTTCCCGAAGGACAAGCTCGACCCGGCCCGCAGCGGCGGCGACCTGTGCATCCAGGCCTGCGCGGACGACCCGCAGGTCGCGGTGCACGCGGTCCGCAACCTGGTGCGCCTCGGCTTCGGCGTCACCGAGGTCCGCTGGTCGCAGCTCGGGTTCGGCCGCAGCTCGTCGACGTCCCGGGCGCAGGCGACCCCGCGGAACCTGTTCGGCTTCAAGGACGGCACGAACAACATCAAGTCCGAGGACACCGACATCCTGCGCGACCAGGTGTGGGCCGAAGCCGCGGACGGCCCGGCCTGGATGGCCGGCGGCTCGTACCTGGTGGCGCGCCGGATCCGGATGCACATCGAGACCTGGGACCGCGAGTCCCTGGACGGCCAGCAGAAGATCATCGGCCGCGCGAAGGGCACCGGCGCCCCGCTGGGCCAGGCCGCGGAGTTCGACGAGCTGGACCTCGACGTCGGCGGCGCGGGCGGCGAGAAGGTGATCGCGGAGGACGCCCACGTCCGGCTGGCCTCGCACCAGGCCCTGAACGGCGTCCGCATCCTGCGCCGCGGCTACAACTTCGTCGACGGTTCCGACGGCGTCGGGCACCTGGAGGCGGGGCTGTTCTTCCTGGCGTTCAACCGGGACACGCGCAAGCAGTACGTCCCGATGCAGCAGGCGCTGTCGTCGAAGGACGCGATGATGGAGTACGTCCAGCACACGGGCTCGGCGCACTTCGCGATCCCGCCGGGCGTGACCCGTGAATCGAGCTGGGCGGACGCCCTGTTTTCCTAAGGGCTTTAGGCTGAGCTACACTCTCGTTAGGCAAAAGGGAGTGAGTTCATGGTTCGAGCCGGGTTGACCACGGAACGCGTCGTGCGCGCCGGCGCCGAGCTGGCCGACGAGGCCGGCTTCGCCAACGTGACGCCGTCGGAGCTGGCGCGGCGCTTCGACGTCAAGGTCGCGAGCCTGTATTCGCACGTCAAGAACGCGCATGACCTGCGGGCGAAGATCGCGCTGCTCGCGCTGGACGAGCTCGCCGACCGCGCCGCCGCCGCGCTGGCGGGCCGGGCGGGCAAGGACGCGCTCGTCGCCTTCGCCGACGTCTACCGCGACTACGCCCGGGAACACCCCGGCCGGTACGCCGCCACGCGGTTCCGGCTCGACCCGGAAACCGCCGCCGCGAGCGCCGGGCCCCGGCACGCCGAGATGATGCGCGCGATCCTGCGCGGCTACGCCGTGACCGGCCCGGACGAGACGCACGCCGTGCGGCTGCTCGGCAGCGTCTTCCACGGGTACGTCGACCTCGAGGCCCAAGGCGGCTTCGACCACAGCTCGCCGCCCTCCCAGGAGTCCTGGCACCGGATCCTGACCGTGCTCGACACCGTTCTCCGCGATTGGCCCACCTCATGATCACCACCCCCCTGACCGACGGCCTGGTGCTCGGCGCCCTCGAACTCGAGCGCACCGGGCACGGCCTCGCCCCGCACCGCCTGCCCGCCCGGGCCCGCGCGCAGAACACCGACCCGCGCCTGGCCATGGCCGAAGCGCAGCCCGCCGGCGTGCGGCTGCGGTTCCGGACCAGCGCCGCCGTCGTCGAGCTGGAAACCCGGCGCACCAAGGTGGTCTACGCCGGCGCGCCGCCGCGCCCGGACGGCGTGTACGACCTGCTGGTCGACGGCGAGCTCGTCGCCCAAGCGAACGTCGACGGCGGCAACACCCTGACCGTCGACCCGCGCACCGGCGCCGGCGAGCACCGCGACGGCCCGCCCGGCACCGTGCGGTTCGGCGACCTGGGCGCGCACCCCAAGGACGTCGAGATCTGGCTGCCGCACCACGAGATCACCGAACTGCTCGCCCTGCGCACCGACGCGCCCGTCGAGCCGCTGCCCCGGCGAAGGGTGTGGCTGCACCACGGGAGCTCGATCAGCCACGGCTCGAACGCCGCCAGCCCGGCCACCACCTGGGCCGCGCTCGCCGCCACCGCGGCCGGCGTCGACCTGGTGAACCTCGGGTTCGGCGGCAACGCGCTGCTCGACCCGTTCACCGCCCGCGCGCTGCGCGACACCCCCGCCGACCTGGTCAGCGTCAAGCTCGGCATCAACGTCGTCAACGCCGACGTGATGCGCCTGCGCGCGTTCGGCCCGGCCGTGCACGGCTTCCTCGACACCATCCGCGAAGGCCACCCGGACACGCCGCTGGTCGTCGTTTCCCCGTTGTACTGCCCGATCCACGAGCAGACGCCGGGGCCCGGCGACTTCGACCACGAAGCGCTGGCCGCCGGCGAGGTCCGGTTCCGGGCGACCGGGGATCCCGCCGAGCGGGCCGCGGGAAAGCTGACCCTGGAAGTCGTCCGGGACGAGCTGGCCCGGATCGTCGCGCAGCGGCAGGCCGAGGACCCGAACCTGCGCTACCTCGACGGCCTCGCCCTGTACGGCGAAGCCGACTTCGCCGAGTTCCCGCTGCCGGACGCCCTCCACCCGGACCCCGCGGCCCACCGCCGGATCGCCACGCGGTTCGCCGAGCTGGTGCTTGACTTCAAGGGAGCTTGAAGTCGGAGGCTGGGCGGCATGTTCACCGAAGCAGAGCTCGAATACCTCGCCGCCCAGCCGCTGGGCCGCCTCGCCACCCGGCAGCCGAACGGGACCCTGCAGGCCAACCCGGTCGGCTTCCGCTACAACCCGGACGAGAAGACCGTCGACGTCACCGGGCACAACCTGCGGAACAGCAAGAAGTTCCGCAACATCGCGACCGACGACCAGGTCGCCTTCGTCGTCGACGACCTCCCCTCGACGAACCCGTGGCGCGTGCGCTGCCTGGAGATCCGCGGCCGCGCCGAAGCGCTGACCGGCGTCAACCTCCCGGACAACCACTTCGACGACGCCGTGATCCGCATCCACCCCGAGCGCATCCTCGCCTTCGGCGTCGAGGACTGGGACCGCGAGCCGCTCGAGCTGGAGACGAACATCCGCGACGTCTGAGCGTCACGGCACCGGCACCGGGGTCTCGGCGAGCCCGGCCAGCTCCCGCGGCAGCGGGCCCCGGTGCAGGACGCCGAGGCGCTGCGTGGCGCGGGTGAGCGCCACGTAGAGCTCGGCCGCGCCGCGGGGCCCGTCGGCGAGGATCCGGTCCGGGTCCACGACCAGCACGGCGTCGAACTCCAGGCCCTTCGTCTCGGACGGAGGTACCGCGCCCGGCACCCCGGGCGGCCCGATCACGACGCTGGTGCCTTCGCGCCCGGCTTCCGCGCCGGTGAACTCCTCGACGGCCGCGGCGAGTTCGCCGTCGCCGACCCGCCGCGCCCACGGCGCGACCCCGCACGCGCGCACCGACTCCGGCGGCCGCACGTCGGGCGCGAACCCGGCCAGCACGGCGGCGGCGACGCTCATGATCTCCGCCGGCGTGCGGTAGTTCACCGTCAGCGAGCGGTAGACCCAGCGGCCGGGCACGTACGGGTCGAGCATCGCGCCCCACGACCGCGCCCCGGCCGCCGACCGGCGCTGGGCGAGGTCGCCCACCACCGTGAACGACCGCCCGGGGCACCGCCGCATCAGCACCCGCCAGTCCATTTCGGACAGTTCCTGGGCCTCGTCGACCACGACGTGCCGGTAGGTCCAGTCCCGGTCCGCCGAGGCGCGCTCGACGAGCGTCCGCGTGTCGGTTTCGACGAACCGGTCCGCCAGGTCCTCGCCGTAGAGCAGGTCCTTGGCGACCAGGCCGACGTCCTCGTCGACGTCCTCGCGCTCGATGAGGTTGTCCAGGACGTCGGCGGCGTAGGCGGCCTTCGCCTTCCGCTCCCGCTCGGCTGCCCGCTCCACCGCCTTCTCGGCCGCGAGGTCCCGGCCCAGCAGGTCGACGAGCTCGTCGAGCAGCGGCACGTCCGACACCGTCCAGGCGGCGCCCTCGGCCCGCGCGAGAACGGCGTCACCGCCCGCCGCGCGCAGCCGTTCCGGCGACGAATACAGCTGCGCCAGCAGGGTTTCCGGGGTCAGGATCGGCCACAGCTCGTCGAGCGTGCGGGTGAACACCTCGTCGGCGTTGAGATCCTTGACCAGTTCGGCCCGGAACCGTTCCCAGTCCTCGCGGTCGTCGCGGCTCAGCCAGCCCTGGCCGATCCGCTTCATCGCCCGTTCGGTGAGCACGTAGGTGACGATGTCGGCGAACACCGCGCGGGCTTCGTTGTGCGGCTGCCCGCTGTCCCGCGCTTCCTGCCGGGCCCACTCCGCGGTCGCGGCGTCGATCCGGACGGTGACGTCCCGCAGCTGGATCTCCACGGGCTCCGCGGGAAGCCGCTGCCGGTCGGCGATGGCGGCCGCGAGCACGTCCAGGATCTTCCGGGAACCCTTGACCCGCGCGGCTTCCGGCGCGTCCTCGGCCGTGACGTGCAGGCCGGGCACGAGGTCGCCGGTGGTCGTGAAGACGACGTCGGTTTCCCCGAGCGACGGCAGCACGCGCCCGATGTGGTTCAGGAACGCCGGGTTGGGCCCGACCACGAGCGCGCCGTGGCGTTCCATCCGCTCCCGCTGGGTGTAGAGCAGGTAGGCGACGCGGTGCAGCGCCACCACCGTCTTCCCGGTGCCCGGCCCGCCTTCGATCACCAGCACGCCCGGGTGGTCGAGCCGGATGATCTCGTCCTGCTCGGCCTGGATCGTCGCGACGATGTCCCGCATGCCCTCACCGCGTGGGGCGTTGACGGCGGCGAGCAGCGCCGCGTCCCCCGACGCGTCCCCGCCCGGGCGGCCGAGGTCCTCGTCGGTGAAGTCGACCACGTCCCGCCGGTGGGTGTGGAACTGACGGCGGCGGCGCATGTCCTCCGGGTGCGCGCCGGTGGCGGTGTAGAACGGCCGCGCGGCCGGCGCCCGCCAGTCGAGCAGCACCGGTTCGTGGTCGTTTTCCTCGTCGAAGAGACCGATCCGGCCGATGTAGGAGCGCTCCCCCGAAACGGCGTCGAGCCGCCCGAAGCACAGCCCGTTGTCGACGACGTCCAGCCGCCGCACCTCCCGGCCGAGCGCCCGCACCCGGACGTCCCGTTCCATGGCGCCGAGGTCGTTGCCGCCGAGCGCTTCCCGGTAGGCGTCGCGCACGCGCTCGCGTTCGGCGTCGAGCCGGTCGTAGAGCCCGGCGACGTGGGCGCGTTCGGCCTTCAGTTCTGTTTCGTGTTCCGTCATGCGTCCCCTCACGCCTCGGCCGGCGCGCCGAACCACCGCGCCAGCCGGTCCTGCAGTTGTCCCTGGTCTTCGCCGGCCCAGGCCACGTGGCCGTCCGGCCGCACCAGCACGGCGGGCACGTCCAGCTCTTCGCTGACGTCCACGACGTGGTCGACCCGGTCCGCCCAGCCGGCCACCGAGAGGCGCCCGGTCTGGTCGAGCAGCACCCCGCGGCCGCCGTGCATCAGGTCGTACAGCCGGCCGCCCTTCAGCTCGACGTCCCGCAGCCGCCGTCCGACGAGGTCGTGGTCGTCGCCGAAGTCGTAGCGGATCTCGATGCCGACGATGCGCCCGATCAGGTACCGGTTCACCTCTTCGAAGTCCATCAGCTTCGCCAGCAGCCGGCGCAGGGCCTGCGGCCCGGCGTCGGGGCGCATCAGCTCGCCCTGGGCCCGCGTGTTGTCGAGCACGTCGGCGGCCACCGGGTGCCGTTCGGCCTGGTAGGTGTCCAGCAGGCCCGCCGGCGCCCACCCGCCGAGCTCGGCGGCCAGTTTCCAGCCGAGGTTCACCGCGTCCTGGAGCCCGAGGTTGAGACCCTGCCCGCCCAGCGGCGGGTGGATGTGCGCCGCGTCGCCCGCGAGGAAGACCCGGCCGTCCCGGTAGCGCTCGGCGAGCCTCGTCGCGTCGCCGAAGCGGGACAGCCACAGCGGCGAGTGCACGCCGAAGTCGGTGCCCGCGTACACGCGCAGCCGCTCCTTGAACTCCTCCAGCGTCGGCGGGACCGACCGGTCCTCGCGCACCTGCTCGGCGGGCACGAGCACCCGGTACCGCCCGGTTTTCCCGAGCGGGCCGAGCCCGAAGAACTTCTCCGTCTTGCGGATCTCGGTCACGATGGCGGCCACCTCTTCGGCCGGCGCGGTCACCTCCATCTCGCCCAGCAGCGTCTCGTGCCGGGCCGGCTCCCCGGGGAAGCCGATGCCGAGCAGCTTCCGGACGGTGCTGCGCCCGCCGTCGCAGCCGACGAGGTAGCGCGCCCGCAGCCGCTCACCGCCGGCCAGCTCGACCGTGACGCCCTCGTCGTCCTGGCTCAGCCCCACCACCTCGCTGCCGGGCCGGATCTCGGCGCCGGCCTCGACGGCGTGCTCGGTCAGCAGCCGCTGGGTGACGGGCTGCGGGATGCCGAGGACGTAGGCGTGCGCGCTGTCCAGCCGCTCCGGCCACGGCTTGTCGATGCCGGCGAAGTAGCCGGCCATCTGGAACTGCTTGCCCTCGGCGAGGAACCGGTCGAGCAGGCCGCGCTGGGCCATCACCTCGATGCTGCGCACGTGCAGGCCGAGCGACCGGACCTCCTTGACCGGCTCGGCTTCCCGCTCCAGCACGAGCACCCGCACGCCGTGCAGCCGCAGTTCGGCGGCCAGCATCGTCCCCGTCGGGCCGCCACCGGCCACGATCACGTCGATCATGAATCTCCCCTTGTTCGTTCGATGCTGGTTCAGGCGGGCTGGGTCTCACGGCTGCCGAGCAGCAGCTTCGCGGCCACTTCGGCGCCGTCGGCGCGGATCGTGGCGGCCACCGCGGCCGCGCGGGCCCGGGTCGAGGTCGCCAAGGCCGTCTCGAGCGCCGCGGACAACGAGGCGACGGTCGGCACCGGGCCGTCGTGGGCGACGCCGATGCCCAGCTCGGCCACCCGGCCCGCCCAATACGGCTGGTCCGTCGCCTGCGGCACCACGACCTGGGCCGCGCCCGCCCGCGTCGCGGTCATCGTGGTGCCCGCGCCCCCGTGGTGCACGACGGCCGCGACCCGGCCGAAGAGCTCCTGGTGGTTGACCTCCCCGACGGCGAAGCAGTCGTCGCGGTCGTCGAGCAGGTCCAGGTCGGCCCAGCCGCGCGAGACGACCACGCGGCGCCCCCGCGCCCGCACCGCCTCGACGACGACCTGGGCGACGTCCGCCGCCGCGGCCATCGGCATGCTGCCGAAGCCCGCGTACACCGGCGGCTCACCCGCGGCCAGGAACTCCTCCAGCGCGGCCGGCAGCGGCCGTTCGTCCGGCACGATCCACGCGCCGGTCTGCACGACGTCCAGGCCCGGCACCGGCTCCCACGGGTCCAGCACCGGGTCCGTGGCCAGCCACGTCCGGTCTCCGAAGACGTACCCGCGGACGTCGCCGACCGGCGCCAGCCCGTTCGCGACGCGGTGGGTGTTGAGCGCTTCGCGGAACAGCGCGTTCACGTTCTCGGCGTCGTGCTCCCACAGCACCCGGTTGTCGGTCACCCCCGCCGGGAACGGCTTGCCCGGGTACGCCAGCGGCGCGTGGTGCGGGGACGGCAGCACGACCTTCTGGAAGGTCACGACCACCGATCGGATGCCCAGCTTTTCCGCGACCGACAGCGCGCCGGCCATGGTCGGCAGCATGCCGGTCGCCACCACCACGTCGCAGCCCTCGGCCGCCGCGGCCACGACGTCGAACTGGGCCGCGATCAGCTGGGCGGCCCGCTCGGGCAGGGACGACGGCGCGGGCGCCGCCTTGGTCAGCGCCTTGGCCGACGGCCCGTACGGCACGAACTCGACCCCGGCGTCGGCCAGCCGCCGGGCGAAGTCCTCGTCAGGCGGGGCGCACACCCGCACTTCGGCGCCCTGGGCCCGCAGCTCCGCCCCGAACCCCGCCATCGGCTCGACGTCCCCGCGCGACCCGTACGTCGACAGCAAAACACGCACTCGCAAAACCCCCGTTGGATCCCTGAGCCGGGATTTTCCGGCTCAGGGCGACGATTTTGCGGCACGACGGGGGTCTTGCGGCAAGCCCCCCAATGCGATATACGTTTAACATGGAGGGAGTTGGTTTTCCCTCATTCACTCTTCCGGGGTCCTTCAGCGACGCCCTCCCCAGCCCGTGTATGCCACCGCACCGGTGACCGCGAGCACTACCGCCGTCCAGGTGGCCGCGGGTGTCCCGGCGGGTTGCAGCAGCCAGGCCGTGACGCGGATCGCCGTGGAGTCCGCCGGCGGGACGAACGGGCTGATCGCGCACCAGAGCAGCGGGAGCGTCCAGCCGAACTGCCCGCCCGCGACCGTGGCGGCCAGCCCCGCCAGGCCGGCCAGGCCCGCCGCGTCCCGGGTGACGATCGCCGGGTCGATCGCCGACGGGCCCAGCTCCTGCACGCCGAGCACCAGCGCCCCGGTGGCCACGCCGATCAGCGCGAGGTGCGCGAACCGCCGCCGCGGCCACGGCAGCGCCGCCACCCGGTCGAGGTCCGCGTCCTGCCCGCTCAGGCCGATCGCCGCCACCGCGATGCCCGCCGTCAGCGTCAGGACCACCAGGATCGGGTTCCAGGAGCCGCGCCCCAGGAACCACACCCCCGAGGTCACCACCAGCAGGGCGGCCGTCGCCGCCGGAAGCCGGCGCGAGCGGGCGTACAGCACCGCCCACCTCATCGGAGGGCACCGGGGACGAGCACGTCGAGCGGTTCGCCCCGGCAGGTCAGCAGCGCCTGCCGCAGCGCGACGATCCGGGTGGCCTGGACGTCCGGTGGCAGGGCGCGGAACTGGTTCCACACCTGTTCGATCGCCCCGAATTCCCGCTTGAACCAGTTCCGCGTGAATTCGGGCAGCGGTTCCAGCTTCCCGGTGAAGTAGGCCGCGCCGATCGCACGGGCGGCCTGGTCCGGCACGCTGCTGTGGCTCGGCGGCTCGCAGCTGGGCACGCCGGCGCCGGTCAGCACGGCCAGCCGCAGGTCGTCCGCGCCCGCCGTGAGCAGGAGGTCGTTGCGCTGGAAGTCCAGGTAGACGACGTGGGGATCGCGCGGAGCCGGCCCGGTGACCGAGGGCGGCCGGACCTGCTCTTCGATCCGGGCGGGCGGATCGGGCAGTTTCGCCAGCATCGCGAGCGCTTCGCGACCGGGTCCCCGCAACGCGGCCAGCCGATCCCGGTGCAGTTCGGACACGCAGATCGGCCCGTCGCAGACCTTCCGGCCGGCAACGCTGTCGGTGGTGAGCGCGTCGGCGGGCACCGCCGGGAACAACGGCAACGCGACGGCGGCCCCGGCGACCAGCGGCAGCAGGCCGAGCAGTCGCGCCCGCACGGAGCGCGCGGACAGCAGCAGGAACGAGGTCACGGCCAGCCCGAGGAACCACCCGCCCTGCCCGAGGTCGAGCGCCACGGTGGTCGTCACCATCTCCCCGCGCGGCTCCGCGAGCGACGGCGCCAGCGGTCCCAGCCGGGTGGGGAGCACCGGCTCCAGCCCGCTCTCGAGCGACATCCAGCAGAGGACCGTCAGGACGAACGCCAGCACGGCCGCCCCGGGCGCGGCCAGCGGGTGCGGCAGCAGCCGCCCGACCGCCAGCCCGAGCCAGCTGCCCGCGAGGACCCCGAGCGACCCGACGAGCAGCACCGGCAGGAAGCCGAGGGAGAAGAACCCGCCGTGCGCGAGGATTTCGACGGCCCCCACGGCGAACACGACCAGGTAACCGGCCACACTCAGCCCGCCGACGGCCCCGGCCAGCCGGGCCGCCCGCTGCCACCCGGGACGCGATGTCGTGGCGAGCAGCTCGACCACGCTGGAGCGGCTGTCGCGCATGCCTTGGATGGCTCCGGCCCCGACGACGATGGGCCAGAGGAAGACCAGCAGGAACCGCAGCCACAACGCGGCGGTGGTGCTGTGCGCGGTCCACGACGCGGGCGCTTTCCACCACGGACCGGAGAGCAGGAAGAGGAACCCGAGCGCGACGACGACGAGCGCCAGCCCGGCCCAGGGCGCGATGGAGCGCCGGAGTTCGGTGCGGAGGATCATCACCACGCACCCTTGCCAGGTTCGTGGTTCAGCAGCGCCGAATAGCCGCGCTCGATCGGGCTGTCGCCGACGTGCTCCGGCGTCCCCGCTTCGGCCAGTTCGCCCGGGGTGCCCTGGAACACCAGCTTCCCCTCGGCGAACAGCACGACGTCGGTGCACGCCGTCGCGACGTCTTCCACCAGGTGCGTCGAGATCAGCACGCACGAATCCCGGCCGAGTTCCTGCACCAGCTCCCGGAACCGCACGCGCTGCGCCGGGTCGAGGCCCGCGGTCGGCTCGTCGAGCAGGAGGATGTCCGGGTCGTTGACGATCGCCTGCGCGATCCCCACCCGCCGGACCATGCCGCCGGACAGGGTTTTCATGCGGTCGTCGGCGCGGTCGGCCAAGCCGACGCGCTCGATCGCGCGCTGGACCGCGCCCGGGATGTCCTCTTTGGACATCTCCTTGAGCCAGGCCAGGTACTCGACGAACTCCCGGACCGTGAACCGCTTGTAGTAGCCGAAGTTCTGCGGCAGGTAACCGATCCGACGGCGCAGGCCGCGCTGGCCGGCGTGGCCGCCGGCTTGCGTGCCGAGCAGCGCCAGGCTGCCCGCCGCCGGCCGCAGCACCGTCGCCAGTGCCCTGATCAGCGTCGTCTTGCCCGCGCCGTTGGGCCCGAGCAAGCCGTGCACGCCCTTGCCGAGGGACAGGTCCAGCCCGTCCACGGCCATCTTCCGCCGCCCCACCCGCACCTTCAGTCCCTGCGCCCGGATTTCCCAGGCGTAGGTCGCCGGTGCGACCTCGGCGGCCCCCACTGCCCGCATGTCTTCCTCCCTAGTGGTGCGCGCCGAGCCGGGTGTACGCCGCCCTGTGCAGGACGACGGCCACCGTGGTCAGCGCGAAGATCCCCGCCCACACCGGCAGCGCGCCGGTGGTGAGCGCAAACGCTTGTCCCCGCTGGACGAACGCGGGCAGCACGACGATCGCCACCCACACCGCGATCAGCGCGTACGCCGCCCGGCTGACGCCGATCACGCCGCCGAGCGCGAGCGTGCCGGTGGTGAACGCCAGGCTCGGCAGCAGCCAGAACGCCGGCCCGGTGCCGGTCAGCCGGCCGGCGACGCCGAGCACCGGCAGCACGACGGCGAGCACCGCCACCGTCCGCCGGACGATCAGGTACAGCCCCGCCCGCGGCGTCGCGGTGACGACCTCGTACGCCGGGTCGAGCCCCCGCGCCCACGACGCCGCGACCCCGAGCACGGGCAGCACCGGCGCGAAGAGCTGCACCGCCGTCACGTCGAGCACCGCGTGCCAGACGCCGTCGAGCAGCACCGCGACCAGGCAGACCGCCGCGATCATCGCCAGCCACGGCGCCATCGCCGGCGTGACCCAGGTGTCGAGCCACCGCCACCGCCGCGGCTCGGCCGGCGGCCGGACCTCGAGCTGGGGCGCGAGCCGGTTCCAGACGACGTCCACCACCGGGCGCACGGGCGCCACCTCGGCGAGCCGCGCCCGGCACACCCGGCAGTCCTCGAGGTGGGCTTCGACGCCCCACAGCAGGTCACCCGGGAGGTCGCCGCCCGTCGCGTACGCGGCGATGAGCCGGTCCGGCGCGTGGTTCATGACAGTGCCTCCCGCATCGCGATCCGCGCCCGCCGGGCCCGGGTCTTGACGGTTCCTTCCGGCAGTCCCAGCAGGACGGCGGTCTCGCGGACGGTCAGCCCGTCGAGCACCATCGCCTGCAGGACCGCCCGCAGCTCGGGCGCGAGGTCGCGCAGCGCGTCGCCGATCTCGTCGCCGAGTGCCACCGCCAGTGCCTCGTCCTCGGCCGCCGCCACCGGCGCGCAGTCGAACGCCACCTCCGGCGGTGGCTGCGCGTGGTGCGCGCGCCGGCGGAAGGCGTCGACCAGCCGGCGCGCGGCGATCGTCCACACCCAGCCGACCGCGCTCCCGCCGGTGACGGCCCCGGCGAACGAACCCGCCGCGCGCCAGACCGCCAGGTACGTCTCCTGCATGACCTCGGCGACGATCTGGTCGTCGGCGCACCGGCGGCGCAGGCGCACGGCGAGCCAGGGCGACGTGCGGCGGTAGAGCTCCTCGAACGCCGCGCGGTCGCCCTTGGCCGTGCGCCGGACGAGGTGCTCCTCGTCTGCGCTGTCCAGTGGCAGGTGTCTCACACCGGGCAAGACGCCCGGTGCTCGGAAACGGTTCTCACCCGGATGTGTGCTGCGTCACACCGGACGGGCGGGCCAGAACTTCCGCCAGCCGTCGGCTTCGAGGGTCGTCGGCTCCAGCCCGGCGTCGCGGGCGGCCTGCTCGGCGCCCCGGACGTCCAGCGCGAACTGCTTCGCCAGCGCCCGCAACTCGCCTTCGGGGTCGACGCCCGCGCGGCGCGCGGTGGCCGCGATGCGGAACAGCTGGGCGGCCGTGGCCGAGCCTTCGGGGAAGAGGTCGAGCGGGATGCCCGCCCGCCCGGAGCGCTGCCCCAGCTTGCCCGCCAGCGCGACCGCGGGCTGGCCGAGCGCCACGCCGTCCACAATGGACTTGCGCTGCTTCTCGCGCTGCTTCAGCTCTTCCCACTTGAGGTTCTGGTGCTCGACCGTGTGCACCTTGTCCGCGTCGGCGAACACGTGCGGGTGCCGCCCGACGAGCTTCGCGACCAGCGCGGCGGCGACGTCGTCGATGCCGAACGGGTCGGCCGGGTCCTCGGCCGCGACGCGCGCGTGGAACAGCACCTGCAGGAGGACGTCGCCGAGTTCCTCGCGCAGCGCTTCGCGGTCGCCGTCCTCGATGGCGTCGAGCAGTTCGTAGGTCTCCTCGACCAGGTACTGCCGCAGCGATTCGTGCGTCTGGACCGCGTCCCACGGGCAGCCACCCGGCGAACGGAGCCGGTCCATCACGTCGGCGGCCTCGACCAGCGGCGGCACCGGCGTCTCGATGACGGTCGCGCCCGTCGCGATCAGCAGCGACGCGGCGGGCTCGTCCCGGGACCCGGCGAGCAGCACGACGTCCCGCAGCGAAGGCGCTTCGGTGACGGCCGGGACCCCGAACGCGGCGGGGTCGACGTCCGTGGCCGCGTAGACGGCGTTCGATTCACGCAGGATCTTCAGTGCCGCGCCGGGAAGTGTCGTCCCGCGGACGACCACGACGACACCCGTGGTCACTGCTGCGCGGGTGCGGCACCGCGCACGGGCAGCACGATGCCCTGGGTGGCGTCGGAGTTCGGCACGAGGTTCATGCCCACAACATCCCACACGCCGTAGCGCGGGTTGACGCGCAGGCCGCTCTGCCCGAGGTAGGGCTGCAGCAGCCGGGTGCCGATCGAGGTCAGCTGCGCGTCGGTCGGCTTCTGCGCTTCCTGGTCGGCGGGCACGGCCTTGTCGGTGCCGCGGGCGCGGATGACGAAGACGAACCAGTCCGCGCTCTGCGGCTTCTGCGCCTGGAAGACGACGACGCTGTTCTTTTCGGAGCCGAAGAGCGCGGTCTGCGCGAGACCGGGGTACTGCGCGGCACCGAAGAGTTCGGCGGTCTGGCCGGCGGAGTACACGCTCGGCGGGGCCGGCATCCCGGTCTGCTGGGCCTGCTGCGCCTGCTGGGCGTCCTGCTGCGCCTGCTGCACGGTGGCCGCCACCTTGCCCGGGTCGGCGGCGAACTCCTTCGCGAGGTCGAAAGCGCGGGTGCGGGCGGCCTGGTCGGTGTCCGAGGAGGCGCTGATGCCGACGTAGTCCGCGCCGACGGACAGCTTCGCCAGCGACTTCTGCGCGAGCTGCTGCTCCAGGACGACGTCGCTCGCGACCTCGTTCGCGTCACGCAGCTTCGAGACGATCTGCGTGACGGCAACCTGGTCGCCCTGCCCGGTGTCGGTGACCGGCGCGGGCGTCACCTGCGCGGCCAGCCCGGCGATCTTCGCCTGGTCGGCGACGAGGTTTTCCTGCTTGGTGGCGCGCAGGGTCAGCTCGTGGAGCACGGTCTGCCGGACGATCTCGCGGCCCAGCACGTCGAGCTTGTGCTCACCGGCGAGCTTCTTCGCGTACGGGTGTTCGCGGACGGCCTGGTCGATCATCGACTGGACGCTGTCGATCGACACCGACCGGTCGCCGACGATGACGGCGCTGCCGACCTGGCTGGGGCCCGAACCGCACCCGGCGAGCAGAAGTGCACCGGCAACGACCGCGACCAGCGCGCGAGGGCGCCCCATGATCCGCATCACAACGCATACCCTCTCACACCATCGGTGCCGAACCGCAACACCCATGGGGTGACGGCGGCCGTAATGTCGACTTATGGACCATTGGCTGACCATCGAAGTCTTCGACGGTGAGCACACGGCCACGAAGTGGCGGCTCGCCTACGGTGACGCACTCGCCGAAGCGGCGCTGACGAACGGCGCCGAGCAGTGGGTGTGGCACGAGCACCGGTGGGGTGTGGTGCTCGAAATCGAGTTCGGGAACGAAGAACGGCGGGACGCGTTCCGCGCCCTGCCGGTGGTGACGGCGGCGCTGGACGCGGTGCCGGATCCGACCCGGGGCCTGCTGGTGTACCCGGGACGCGGTGGGGGTTCGGGCTCGCGAATGCCGAGGAAACCGAGGCCACTGCCGATGACGGGAGCCGGCGCGGTGCCGGTACCGGTGGAGCAGGTGCGGATGGGACTGGCGGAGGCACACCCGCCGATGTTCAGCGAAGTCGGCTGAGCTTTGAAGCCGTGAAGGCCATCTTGTGCTCCCTCGAGGTGGCCTTCACTGCTTGAGTCGGAGCGCCGCCGTCCGCACGCGCGCCGGCACACCACCGCATGCGGGCCATGCGGGCTGAGAGGGGGTGGGCTCGCCCGCCCGAGCGCCGCCGTGCGCAACCGCCGGCCCCGCTGCCGTGCGCAATCCGCGGCACCGCCGCCGTGCGCAACCCGCGGCCGCCCGCACACCGGCGCCGTGCGCAACCCGCGGCACCGCCGCCGTGCGCAACTGCCGGCCCCGCTGCCGTCCGCAACCCGCAGCCCCGCCGCCGCCCGCAACCCGCGGCCGCCCGCACACCGCCGCGCGCGGTCTGGGAGCGCAAGCGCCCGGGCGCCGCCGGCCACCCGAGCAAGCAGCGACCCCGGGCACGCCTCCCTAGACCGTCGCCGGCTTCTTCGTCAGCTGTCCCAGCAGCTTCGCGCACCAGTCCAGCAGCTCCTCGTCCCGCAGCGTCGGCGCGCCGATCCGGCCGCCCGCCGGGCCCTCCGTCGGCTTGGGCACCGACACCGTGTTCGTCACCGCCTTGTACACCGCCTTCGGGTACAGCCGCTTCAGGCGGACCATCTGCGAATCGGCCAGCGGCAACGGCGCGAACCGGACCGTGTTCCCCTGGACCGCCACCTCCGTCACACCCGCCTCGCGGCACGTGTGCCGGAAGCGCGCCACCGACAGCAGCCGGTTCACCGGTGCGGGCGGCTGGCCGTAGCGGTCGATCAGCTCTTCGCGCACCGCGTCGAGGCCCTCGGTGTCCGGCGCCGCCGCGATCTTGCGGTACGCCTCCAGCCGCAGGCGCTCGCCCGGGACGTAGTCGTGCGGGATGTGGGCGTCGATCGGGAGGTCGACGCGGACCTCCGCGAGTTCCTCGTCCTCCGCCGGCTCCGCGCCCGCGTGGCGCCGGAACGCGTCGACCGCTTCGCCGACCAACCGCACGTACAGGTCGAACCCGACCCCCGCGATGTGCCCGGACTGCTCCGCGCCGAGGATGTTGCCCGCGCCGCGGATCTCGAGGTCCTTCATCGCGACCGCCATACCCGCGCCCAGCTCGGTGTTCTGCGCGATCGTCGCCAGCCGGTCGTGCGCGGTCTCCGTCAGCGGGGCCTCCGGCGGGTACAGGAAGTACGCGTACCCGCGCTCGCGCCCGCGCCCGACGCGGCCGCGCAGCTGGTGCAGCTGCGCCAGCCCGAGCAGATCGCCGCGTTCGACGAGCAGCGTGTTCGCGTTCGAGATGTCGAGCCCGGTCTCGACGATCGTGGTGCACACCAGGACGTCGTACTCGTTTTCCCAGAAGCCCTGGATGATCTTTTCGAGCTTGTCCTCGTTCATCTGCCCGTGCGCGGTGACGACGCGCGCCTCCGGCACCAGCTCCCGGATGTGCCGCGCGGCCTTCTCGATCGACGAGACGCGGTTGTGGACGTAGAACACCTGGCCGTCGCGCAGCAGCTCACGGCGGATCGCCGCGCCGACCTGCTTGTCGTCGTACGAGCCGACGTACGTCAGGATCGGGTGCCGGTCCTCGGGCGGGGTGAGGATCGTCGACATCTCGCGGATGCCGGCCAGCGACATCTCCAGCGTCCTCGGGATCGGGGTCGCGGACATCGTCAGCACGTCGACGTGCGTGCGCAGCGCCTTAATGTGTTCCTTGTGCTCGACACCGAAGCGCTGCTCCTCGTCGACGATCACGAGGCCGAGGTCCTTGTACCGGATGCCCGTCTGCAGCAGGCGGTGCGTGCCGATCACGATGTCGACCTCGCCGGCGGCGAGCTGCTCCAGGATGAGGTCCGACTCGGTCTTGTTCGTGAACCGGGACAGGCCCTTGATCGTCACCGGGAACGAGCGCATGCGCTCGTGGAAGGTGTTCAGGTGCTGCTGCGCGAGCAGGGTCGTCGGCACGAGCACGGCGACCTGCTTGCCGTCCTGCACCGCCTTGAACGCCGCGCGCACGGCGATCTCCGTCTTGCCGTAGCCGACGTCGCCGCAGATGACGCGGTCCATCGGGACGCCGCGTTCCATGTCCGACTTGACCTCGTCGATCGCGGCGAGCTGGTCGTTGGTTTCGGTGAACGGGAAGGCGTCCTCGAGCTCGCCCTGCCACGGCGTGTCCGGGCCGAACGCGTGCCCGGGCGCGGCCTGGCGCGCGGCGTAGAGCTGGACCAGCTCGGCGGCGATCTCCTTGACCGCCTTCTTGGCCCGGGCCTTGGTGTTCTTCCAGTCGGAGCCGCCGAGCTTGTTCAGCGTGGGCAGCTCGCCGCCGACGTACTTGGACACCTCGTCGAGCTGGTCGGTCGGCACGAACAGCCGGTCTCCCGGGTGCCCGCGCTTGGACGACCCGTACTCCAGCAGCAGGTACTCGCGGGTCGCGCCGGCGACCGTGCGCTGCACCATCTCGACGAACCGGCCGATGCCGTGCTGTTCGTGCACGACGTAGTCGCCGTTCTTGAGCGCCAGCGGGTCCACCGCGTTGCGCCGCCGGGACGGCATCTTGCTGGTGAGGTCCTTTGTGGACGTTCCGGCGCCGGACCCGCGGCCGGTCAGGTCCGCCTCGGTGAGCACGACCAGTGCGCGCTCCGGCGAGACGAAGCCGTCCGTCAGGCCGCCGCAGGTGACCGTGACCAGACCCGCCGCGGGCATCCCGGTGAGGCCGTCGCCGGCCAGCGTCGCCGGGACGTCCGCGCCCGAGAGCTGCTCGACCGCGCGCGCCGCGGTGCCCTGGCCGGCGACGACGAGCACCGCCGTGCCGCCCGCCGCCGTGTGGGCGCGCAGGTCCGTCATCGCGCGCTCGAGCTCGCCGCGGTAAGCGGGCGCCGCTTCGACGGACACCCGCAGGACGTCCGGGTCTTCGGTGGTCAGCTGGGTCAGCGTCCACCAGGCGCGTTTGGTGTCCTGCGCGTGGGACGCGATCTCGCCGAGCCCGCGGTAGGCGGACGCGCCGAGGTCGATCGGGGCCTGGCCGCCCGCCGCGGCCGTCGTCCAGGACGCTTCGAGGAACTCCTGGCCGGTGCGGACGAGGTCGGCGGCGCGGGCGCGGATCTTCTCCGGGTCGGTGAGCAGCACGTGCGCGCCGACCGGCATCGCGTCGGTGAGCAGCTCGAGCTCGCCTTCGCAGAGGACCGGGATGAGCGCCTCCATGCCCTCGACCGGGATGCCGTCGGCCAGCTTGGTGAGCATTTCGGCCAGGTGCGCGTCCGCTTCGTACGTCTTCGCCAGCTCCGCGGCCTTCTCCCGGACCGGCGCGGTGAGCAGCAGCTCGCGGCACGGGGGCGCGGTGACGCGCGGGATCTCGCCGGGCAGCGACCGCTGGTCGGAGACGGCGAACGCGCGGATCTCGCTGACCTCGTCGCCCCAGAACTCGACGCGGACGGGGTGCTGCGCGGTCGGGCCGAACAGGTCGAGGATGCCGCCGCGGACGGCGAACTCGCCGCGCTTCTCGACCATGTCGACGCGGGTGTACGCCAGTTCGAGGAGCCGTTCGAGGAGCTCCTCGAACGGCTCCTCTTCGCCGACGACGAGGTCGATCGGCTCGAGCGAGCCGAGGCCGGGCGCCATCGGCTGGATCAGGCTGCGGACGGTCGCCACGACCACGCGCAGGGAGTCGTCCCCGGTCTTGAGCCGGTGCAGCACCTCCAGGCGGCGCCCGACGGTGTCCGCGCGGGGCGAGAGCCGCTCGTGCGGAAGGGTCTCCCAGCTCGGGAAGTCGGTGACGCGGTGCTTGCCCAGCAGCGCGCCGAGGGACGCGGTCAGCTCGTCGGCCTCGCGGCCGGTGGCGGTCACGGCGAGCACGGGTTTGCCCGCGCCGTCGTCCGCCGCGAGGGCGGCCGCGACGAGCTGCCGGGCGGCGATCGGGCCCTGCAGTTCGAGCAGCGGCGCGCCGGCGCGCTCGACCACGCCGCGCAGTGCCGGGTCGGGAAGGATGGCGGTGAGGAGTCCGGACAATGGAGCTTCGGTCACGATCCCAGCCTACGTGCCACCCCCGACAAGTTTCCGGTCACCGCTGGTCGCGTAGCAGTTCCGCCACCTCCGCGACCCTGCTCAGCTGCTCGTCGAACACCTTCGGGTCGGTGCTCGCGATCCGCAGCAGAACGTGCTCCGCGCCTTCGTACTCCCGCAGCCGCGAAGCGACCTCCGCGGCGCTCCCGGTCACCTGCATCTGGATGCCCTGGACGAAGTCGGCGGGCATCCCGTAGTTGCGCAGGCAGTACTCCTCGAGCAGCTCGCCGCCCCGCACGGGATCGTCCTCGACCAGGACCGTCGCGAACAGCGCGGGCGTCACCGCGCGTGTCGCCCGCGCGCGGATCCGGGCCAGGCCGGACACGTAGTCCGCGGGGTCCGGCGGGTACGGCAGCCAGCCGTCGTAGAGCCGGCCGACCCGCTCCAGCGCCCCCGGCGTGTACGCGGCCAGCCACACCGGCGGGCCGCCGTCCCGCGCCGGCGAGGGGAACGCGGGCAGGGAGTCGTAGTGCAGGACCTCGCCGTGGAACGACGATTCGCCGCGCCACGCCGCCCGCCACAGGCCCACGATGTCGTCCAGGCGGGCCCGCCGCCGCTCCCACGGCACCCCCACGAACGCGAACTCCGGCTCGCTGCGCCCGGCGAACCCCGCGCCGGCCGCCACCGTGAGCCGGCCGCCGCTGAGCAGGTCGAGCGACAGCAGCTGGTTCGCCGAGAGCACCGGGTCCCGCAACGCCGGGAGCAGCGCGGACGTCCCCAGTGTCACCCGGGAAGTCCGGGCGGCGAAGGCGCTCAGCATGGTGAACGCGTCCAGCGGCGCCCGCGCGAGGGTGTCGCCCACCCACACCGAGTCGAGGCCGAGGCGTTCCGCTTCGACGGCGACGCCGACCAGCTCGGGCGCGGTCCGCCCGGCGTCGAGGATGGGCTGGTAGGTCGGCACGACCAGGCCGTATTTCGTCATGGCCGAAGCGTCGTGGAAAAGGGGGTATGCCCTCAATTCCCCGCGGGGAATGGACCGGACGAGCAGGATGGGCCCGTGGACTTCGGAACGGCGCTCAAGGACTGGCGCACGCGGCGGCGGCTCAGCCAGCTCGACCTGGCGTTGCGCGCGGGCACGACGCAGCGGCACGTGAGCTTCATGGAAAGCGGGCGGTCGGTGCCCGGCCGCGGCATGGTGCTGCGCGTCGCCGAGTCCCTCGAACTGCCGCTGCGCGAGCGCAACGGCCTGCTCCACGCCGCCGGCTACGCGCCGACGTACCCCGAAACGCGGCTCGGCGACCCGGCGATCCGGCCGGTGCTCGACGGGCTGCGGCGGCTGCTCGACGGCCACCGCCCCTACCCCGCGATCGTCGTCGACCGCTACGGCGTGCTGGTCGCGAAGAACGACGCCTTCACGCTGCTCACCGAGGGTGTCGCGCCGGAACTGCTCGAAGAACCGGTCGACACGCTGCGGCTCGCGCTGCACCCGCGCGGGATGGCGCCGCGCGTGCGCAACCTCGACGACTGGGCGCGGCACATCCTCGAGCGCCTCCGCAACGACCTCGCCCGCATCCCGGACGAGCGGCTGGCCGCCCAGCTCGCCGAGCTGGAGGGCTACCTGCCGCCGTCGACCGCGCCGGGCCCGGAGCACCTGGGGTTCGCGGTGCCGGTCCGGCTGGCCAGTTCCGCCGGCGAGCTGCGGCTGATCACGGCGATCACCACGTTCGCGACGGCGGCGGACGTGACGGTGTCGGAGCTGAAGCTGGAGACCTTCCTGCCCGCGGACGCCGAGACCGCGGAACGGCTTCAGAGGACCAGCGCCGTCGTGTGACCGATCAGCAGTTCCGCGCCCGCCCACAGCACCGCCGCCGCCACGCTGCCCGCCGCGAACCGGCGGTACGGCATCGCCGCCGAGCCCGCGACGCGCGGCACCAGCGTCCGCAGCCCCACCAGGCAGCGGCCGGCGATCACCGCCGGGACGCCGTACCGCGCGAGCACCGACTCCGCGCGGTCCCACCGCTTCCGGCCGACGCGCCGCGCGAGCCGCGGCCCCCAGTGCCGTCCTTCGAAGTAGGCGAGCTGGTCGCCGAGGACGGCCGCCGCGACCGCCACCGCCAGCGCGAGCCCGAGGTCGAGCGTGCCGCGCTCGGCGAGGAAACCCATCAGCAGCAACGTCGACAGCGTCGGCAGCACGATTCCCGGCAGCAGCGCGGTTTCCGCGGCGATCACCAGCGCGCAGACCAGGTAGACGACCGCCGGGGGTGCGTCAAGCAGCGGCCGCAGCAGGCTGTCCACGCCGGGCGCTCCCCACCGCGACCGGGAGCGCCGCGCGGTAGACGAACGCGGGCGGCAGGTTGCCCCAGACCACCGAAGTCCGTTCCACGACGGCGAAACGGCTTCGCAGTGAAGCGGCGAAGCGGCGCGCAGGCGGGGTCCAGGCCGCGTGGGCGTACGCGAACGTCGTGAACCGGCCGGCCGGGGCCAGTGCCGCGACGACCGCGTCGAGGATGCGCTGCTGCCGGGCCGCGGTCATGGCCGTCCACGGCAGCCCGGAGACGACGACGTCGACGCCGTCGGGCTCGAGGTGCTCCGCCGAGCCGGTGACGACGTCGACCTGCGGAAAGCGTTGGCGGAGCGCGTCGGCGAAACGCGGGTTGATCTCGACGGCGGTCAGGCGCGCTTCAGGGCGGAGCAGCGCGAGAACCGCTTCGGTGAAGACGCCGGTGCCCGGGCCCAGCTCGGCGACCCGCGTCGCGCGTTCCAGGCCGAGGCCCGCCGTCATCGGTTCCGCCAGGCGCGGCGAGCTGGGCGCGATCGCGCCCGTCAGCAGCGGGTGGCGGAGGAATTCACTGGTGATCGACATGGTCCCGACGCTAGGAACGGCGGGGGTGGCCGCGAATCCGCCGGATCGACCGGTCGTGTCCTCCTTCGGGAGGACCCGGTCGGACCGAAGTGATGACGACGCGGGCCCGGTCGCCGCGTTACGTTCGGTGGCGTGGAACGACTCGTGAAGTGGGTGCGCGGACACCGGTGGACAGTGGATCTCCCGCTGTACGCGGTGTTCCTGTTCCTCGCGCCGAACTGGGCCGGGGACACCCCCTGGGCGGTCCGCGCGCTCTCGATGGTCTTCGTGCTCCCGGTGGTCGTGCGGCGGCGGTTCCCGCGCACGGCCGCGGTGCTGATCGTCGCCGGGGCCGCGTGCGTGTACCTCAACGAGATCTGGGCGTACGACCGCGGCCGCACCGAACTGGCCATGGCGGTCGTGCTGTTCAACCTCGTGAAGCTGGGCGACCGGCGGTTCGCGGCGGTGATCGCCGTCGCGGTCTTCGCGCTCGGCTGGGAGTGGGGCTTCCTCTGGGGTACCTACACCGACAACCCGACCATCACCATCATCGGCATCTGGCCGTTGCACATCGCGGCGTGGGCGCTCGGGGAGTTCTTCCGCGCCAAGGAACAGCTGACCGCGGAGGAGGAGAAACGCGGCGAAGCCCAGTCGCGGGCCGCGGTCGCGGAGGAGCGCACCCGGATCGCGCGCGAGCTCCACGACGTCGTCGCGCACAGCATGAGCGTGATCGTGCTGAACGCCGAAGGCGCGAAGCTCGCCCGGCACCGCGATCCCGCGGTCGTCGACCGCACGCTCGACACGATCGTCCACACCGGCCGGGACGCGCTGGCCGAACTGCGGCGGCTGCTCGAAGTCCTGCACGCCGGCCAGGCGGCACGCAGTCCGCAGCCGACGCTCGACGAACTGCGCGAGCTCGTCGGGCAGTCCGGGCGGGACGTCGCGCTCGACGTCACCGGCGACCCGGGCGAGCTGCCCGCGAGTGCCGCGCTGCAGGCGTACCGGATCGTCCAGGAGGCACTGACCAACATGATCAAGCACGCCCCGGCCGACGCGACGGGCCACGTCCGCGTCGCCTTCGAGCCACCACGGGTCCGGATCGAGGTGACGAACACCGGCGGCCGCGCGTCGCCGGCCCCCGCCCTGCCGTCGTCCGGGCACGGGCTGACCGGGATGCGCCAGCGCGTCGAGATGTACCACGGCGAACTGACCACCGGGCCGCTGCCCGACGGCGGGTACCGCGTGTGCGCGAGCCTGGTGGTCGGGCCGTGACCACCCGGATCCTGCTCTGCGACGACCAGCAGCTGGTCCGCGTCGGGCTGCGGATGATCGTCGAAAGCCAGGACGACCTCGTCGTCGCGGGCGAGGCGGCCAACGGCGAGGAGGCCGTCGCCATGGCCCGGGAGCTGCGGCCCGACCTGGTGCTGATGGACGTCCGGATGCCGGTGCTCGACGGCGTCGCGGCAACCGCGCGGATCTGCGCCGAGCTGCCGGAGGTGCGCGTCCTGATCATCACGACCTTCGACCTCGACGAGTACGCGTACGCGGCGTTGCGCGGCGGGGCCAGCGGGTTCCTGGTGAAGGACGCGCCGTCGGAAGAGATGCTCGTGGCGATCCGCGGGGTGCTGCGGGGTGACTCGATGGTGTCGCCGTCGGTCACGCGGCGGCTGCTCGACCGGTACCTCGCCGACGAGCGCGACCCGGTGGACACCGCCCGGCTCGGCGCGCTGACCGACCGCGAGAAGGACGTGCTGGGGCTCATCGCGCGCGGGCTCTCGAACGGCGAGATCGCCGCGAAGCTCTACATCGGCGAGACGACGGTGAAAACGCACGTCGGGCGGATCCTCGGCAAGCTGCGGCTGCGCGACCGGGTGCACGCGGTGGTATTCGCCTACGAGTCCGGACTGGTACGCCCAGGTTCCTGATCGCTCCCTATCTAACTCACTTGGAGGGTAGTTTAGAGTAGTTTGCATGACGATCTACAAGAGTGAGGCCGGTGCGCGCCTGCTCAGGGAGCGTTACCTCGGCGCCCTGCGGGCCTGGCCCGTCCCCCACGAGGAAGTGCGGGTGCCGACGCCGGCGGGCGAGACGTTCGTCCTGGTGTCCGGCCCGGAGAGCGCGCCGCCGCTGGTGCTGCTGCACGGCTCCGGGAGCAACTCGGCGGAGTGGGCCGAGCGGATGCCGGAGCTGGCCGGGGCGTTCCGGGTGTACGCGGTCGACGTCATCGGCGAGCCGGGGCTGAGCGCCGAGGCGCGGCCACCGCTCGAGGGTGACCGGTACGCGGCGTGGCTGGACGCGGTGCTCGACCACTTCGCGCTGGCCCGGGCGGCTTTCCTGACGTCGTCGTTCGGCGGCTGGCTCGCGCTCGACTACGCGATCCGGCGGCCCGAGCGCGTCACGGCGCTGGCGCTGCGGTGCCCGATCGGGCTGGGCCCGATGAAGAAGGGCTTCGTCGTCAAGGCCGTGCTGCTGGGGCTGCTGGGCGAGAAGGGGCGGCGGAAGTCCGTGGCGGGGGCGCTGGGCGAGCCGGAGTCGTCGCCGATCGTCGAGCATCAGCTGCTCGTGGCGGCGAACTACCGGTACCGCACCGGGCCGTTCCCGGTCTTCGGCGACGCGGCGCTGGGCGGGCTGACCATGCCCGTGTACGCGGTCGCCGGGGCGGCCGACGCCATGGTCGACTCCGCGACGACGAAACGGCGGCTCGAGGCGGCCGGCGCCGAGGTCGACCTGCTGCCGGGCGCCGGGCACTACCTCCCGGACGCGCGCGACCTGGAGTTCCTCACGCGCGCGGTGGCGAACGGTGATTTCACCGGTTGATGGCAGGATGAACCCTATGCGGCGTGTGCTGGGTCTCATCGGTGTCGTGTCCGTGCTGGTCGCGGGCTGTACGGGGGCGGCGAGCGAGCCGGTCCAGAGCGTCCCGCCCGCGGCGACCCCGGCGGCCACGAGCGGGAAGTTCAAGGTCGAGACGGTGACGGCCGGGCTCGAGCACGGCTGGGACATCGGGTTCCTGCCCGACGGCGGCATCCTCGTGCCGCAGCGGCCCGGCAAGCTCGCGCTGGTCCGCGGCGGAACGGCGACGGAAGTCCGCGCCGACTTCTCCGACGTCCTGGTCCAGGGCGAAGGCGGGCTGCTCGGCATGGTCGTCAGCCCCGACTTCGCGACCAGCCGCGAGTTCATCACGTGCCAGGACCACCAGGAGAGCGGCAAGGCCGTCGACATCCGGCTGGTCACGTGGAAGCTGGCCGACGACGGCGCGAGCGCAACCAAGGTGAAGAACCTGCTTACCGGCCTGCCGGTGAACCCGAGCGGCCGCCACTCCGGCTGCCGCCCGACGTTCGCCCCGGACGGCGCCCTGCTGGTCGGCACGGGCGACACCGCCCGCGCGTCGATCGCCCAGGACCGCCACTCCCTCGGCGGCAAGGTCCTGCGACTGGACGCGAAGACCGGCAGCCCGTTGCCGGACAACCCGTTCATCACCTCGGCCGACCCGCACGAGCGGCTGATCTACACCTACGGCCACCGCAACGTCCAGGGCGTGGCGATCCGCCCGGGCAGCGGCCAGGTCATCACAGCCGAGCACGGCCCGACCTTCGACGACGAGGTCAACCTCCTCAAGCCGGGCGCCAACTACGGCTGGGACCCGTCCAAGGGCGGCACGGACTCGAGCTACGACGAGAGCGTCCCGATGACGGACCTCAAGCGCTTCCCGGACGCCGTGAGTCCACTGTGGACCTCCGGCAAGATCACCGAGGCCATCAGCGGCAACGCCTTCCTGACCGGCCCCCAGTGGGGCAAGAACGACGGCGCCCTGGTCGTGGTGGCGTTGAAGGGCCAGAAGCTCCTGCTGTACCACTTGGACCCGGCGGGCAAGGTCCTGGACGTAACCCTCCCCCCGGAGTTCGACGACAAGTTCGGCCGCCTCCGAGCCGCCCGAAGCGGCCCCGACGGCGCCCTGTACGTGACGACTTCGGACGGAACGGACGACAAGCTGCTGAAGGTCACGCCCGCCTGAGCCCCTCGACAGCGGAGATCCACTCCGCCATGTAGGCATGGGCGTCGTGCTCGGTGTCCGGACGGCCCAGCAGATGAGGGCCCTCCTGCACCAGCCGGAGAAGGTGCCCGGCCAGGTTCGCCATGGAGCGGTCGAGACAAGAAACGACACCTGTCGCATAGCCCCGCGTGCGCAACGCGTGGGCCGCCCGCATGAGCAACAGATCACGCATGCCCAGCGCGTCGATCTCCGCGCGCAACCGGGCCAGCCCCGGCGTATCCGGCATCTGCAAGGCGTGGAAGAAGTAAAAGGCGCCGAAGCCGTTCAGCAGGCCGGAGACCGTCCGAGCCGCGCGAAGCTCATCGGCGGTTGCCCGACGCACCGCCTCGACCGGATCGTGGCTCGCGATCGCGCGCATCGCCGCCTTCAGGTTCGCACCGCCCGAAGGCGATTCGAACAGTTCCGCCAACGAATCCGCCGAAATCGTCTCGGCCGAAAAGAGACGGGCGAACACCGCGAAGTACAGGTCCGAACCGAGCTCGTCCATCCCCCAGGCGGTCGCCGCGGTGAGCTGGATCGTCGCCGAGCGCAGCTCGTCGGGCGTCCCCGCACCGTCGGGAAGGTCGTCCCCCGCGAGGAGCGCGCTGCGCACCAGCGCCGGATCAAGGGGGCGCTCCAACGCGCCGTGCCTTTCGACGAAGTCGTCGATGACCCGGTACACCTCGTCCCGGTCCTCGTCGGTCCTCGCCGAGCGAGCACCCCGGAGCAGCGAATAGAACGGATCTCCTTCGAGAACCCAGGTCAGCGCGTCCCGCACCGCGTCGTCCGGGGGTTCCGGTACCGGTGTCCCGTTCAGCGCGGGGCGCCCGGCGTCGGCGAACCAGTCCACCACGGCGAATCGCACGTCCCGCCCTTGCCGGGTACGCCTGGCCAGCGCTTCTGCGGCCTCGAGCGCCCCCGTTCGGACAGTTGAAGTCGCTCCGGGCCCACGTCCGCGACCACGGCGTTCGTTGCGGGGCAGCAGACCACGTGCCCGCCAGCGCTCGAGCTGGGCCGGCGACACCCGCAACCCCCGTGCGGCCAGCTCGCCGAGCAGCGCACGGTCGGCGACGCTCGGACCACTCCGGACCATGACACCCACTTTAGAACCCCGCGAAGTTCCCCCGGAAAAACTCCGGCGCGTCTGGCTGACTGTCTCCATGAAGTCAGCGGACGCACGTCGGGGAGTCGCCCGGCACGTGGTCGTGTCGGGCACCGTCGCCGCGATGGCCGGTGACCGGCTGATGCTCCTCCTGGGTGCCGGTGTGCTCGTCGCGGTGCTGTCGGTCGTCGCCGTCGTCGCTCTCGCCACGGTGTTCGCCCCGAAGCGATCGACCCGGCGTTCCGCCGCCCGCACCCTCGACAAGCTGCTGCGGATCCCGCCGCGTGATCATGGAAAAAACACACCGAGCCGGTGCCCGGGACACTGTCGCCCCGGCGCTTGAACGCGGAACATGGTTCGTACCAAGAGTTTTCGCCCGCCCCCGACGAGTGTTGGACGCGGTCCGAAGATAGCGTTCCCGCGGCAGCACCGCGCCGGTCCCCGGGCGCCATCGCCGACCTGGCGATCGGGGACCGGCCTCCAGCCACGATCCCCGGCTCCGGCCGGGGCCCGGAAGCCTTCAGTTGCCCAGGTGAGCCCCGCCGTTGACGTGCACCACCTGGCCGGTGACGTGCCCGGCGGCGGGGCTCGCCAGAAACGCCACCACCGCCGCCACGTCTTCCGGCGTGCCCGGCCGCTTGTTCATCGTGTTGCCGACCAGCCACTCGCGACGGCGGTCGCTGAGCTGCCCGTGGAAGAACTCCGTGTCCCCGACCAACCCGGGCGCGACGACGTTCGCGGTGATCCCGCGCGCCCCGAACTCCCTGGCCACGCTCACGTTCCAGCCCTCGACCGCGGCCTTCGCGGCGCCGTACGAGCCCGCGCCGGTGTGGGCGGCGATCGAGCCGATCGTCACGATCCGGGCGCCGTCGGCGAAACGCTCGCGCAACGCGTGCGTCACCAGGGCCGCACTGACCACATTGGACCGGAGGTTCCGCTCGAACGCGGCCGCGAAGCCGGCCAGCCCTTCGCCGCCGGTGTCGAGGAAGTCCGTGTTGCCACCGGCGTTGTTGACGAGCACGTCGACGCGGTCCGGCAACTCCGCCAGTGCGGCTTCGACGGCCGCGGGGTCGGTGGCGTCGAACACGACGGGTCGCGCGCCCAGCAGCGTCGCGGCTTCGGTGAGCACCTGTTCGCGGCGGCCGGTGATCGTGACGCGGTCGCCGGCGAACGCGGCCGCCACCGCGTAGCCGATGCCCGTGCCGCCGCCGGTCACCACGACTTCCCGGTTGTTCCCCATGCCCCGACCCTAGTGCCTAGGATCGGGGCATGACCAAGATCGATCCGGCCACGTCCGCACTCGTGCTCGTCGACCTGCAGGAGCGGATCGTCGCGTTGCCGACCACGCCGTACCGCGGCGAAGACGTCGTCGCGAACGCGCTGCGCCTGCGGGACGCCTTCCGCGGGGCGGGCGCGCCGGTGGTGGTCGTGCAGGTGTCCCGGCCGGACAACCCGCCGGGCAACGAACTGGTCTTCGACGCGCAGGACGACAAGATCGTCACGAAGTACACGATCGGCGGCTTCGCCGGCACCGACCTGGACGAGTTCCTGCGCGGCAAGGGCGTCCGCACGGTGTACTTCGGCGGCATCGCGACGGAGTTCGGCGTCGAGTCGACCCTGCGCGCGGCTTCCGACCACGGCTACGACACGGTGGCGGTCTCCGACGCGATGACAGCGCTTTCCGAAATCTCGCACGAGAACGCGATCACGAAGATCTTCCCGCGCCTCGGCACGGTCGTGACGACGGACGAGGCGCTGGCGGCCCTGTCGTGATCGACAAGGTCGCGTGGGTGCACCTGGCGGACGGCAAGGTCCTGGCCGCGCGCTCGAAGGGCAAGGACAAGTTCTACCTCCCGGGCGGCAAGCGCGAGCCCGGCGAATCGGATGCCGAGACGCTCGTCCGCGAGATCCGCGAAGAGCTGGACGTGGAGATCACGCCGGAGTCGATCGCGCCGGCGGGCACGTTCGAAGGCCAGGCGCACGGCAAAGCGGCGGGCACGGTGGTCCGGACGACGGCCTACACGGCGGAGTACCGCGGAACGCTCAAGGCGAGCAGCGAGATCGAGGAGATCGCGTGGCTCACCCACGCGGACCGCCCGCGGGTTTCCCTGGTCGCCCAGCTGATCTTCGACCACCTGCACGACAACGGCGAGCTGCGGTGATCGACAAGATCGCCTGGCTCCACCCGGTGGACGGCCGGATCCTCAGCACGCGCTCCCGCGGCAAGGACGTGTACTACCTCCCGGGCGGCAAGCGCGAGCCCGGCGAGTCGGACACCGAGACGCTCATCCGCGAGATCCACGAGGAACTCGACGTGGCGATCACCCCCGAGTCGATCGCCCCGGCAGGCGTCTTCGAGGCGGAGGCGCACGGCCACGCCGGCATCCCCGTCCGGATGACCTGCTACACCGCGGATTACCGGGGAACGCTCGCAGCGAGCAGCGAGATCGAAGAAGTCGCCTGGCTGACCTACGCCGACCGGGACCGGGTCTCGGCGGTGGACAAGATCATCTTCGACCACCTGCACGAAACCGGCGAGCTCAGCTAGCTGTGATGTCCGGGGAGGTTGGTCAGCCGGGTGACCGGCGGCTTGCCGCCGGTTGAGCTGTGGGGTCGATGATGATTGTAGAAGTGCATCCAGCCCGGTAACGCCGCCCGGCGCAGGGCATC
>NZ_JAEBEF010000023.1:0-145673 GCF_046548815.1 Amycolatopsis sp. cmx-4-83
GTCACGAGGGCCTCCGTTGATCGGTGTAGACGTCGCAATCCACACCGAACCCGGAGGCCCTCCCTCACACCAAGATCATCCGATCACGTGTCGCCCCGTACCCAACCTCCATGGCCAATACAGCTAGGGCTGCCTCACGAGGGCCGCGGCGGGGCGCCGGGGTGGGGCCGCCCGTACCCGGCCAGCCCGGTCTCGGCGAGCCGGGCGGCGCGGCGGACTTCCCGGGTGACGGCGTCGATCGCGTCCGGCAGCGGAACGCCGGGCCGCAGGTGGGTCCGCAGGGCGCGGAACTGAACCCGCCACAGGCCGACGAGGGTGGCCGCGACGATCTGGGGTTCGGGGTCCTCCGGGCGCCGGCCGGTCCGGGTGGCGAGCACTTCGGCGGCGAGGTCGGCGAACCGGTCGGCGACGTCGCTCCGGTACGCGCGCAGCGACGGGGTGTCGCGGATCAGGTCGCCGAACCGCCGGTACTGCGCCAGCGCCCGATCGGGTGCGGCGTCGGCGGCGAGGTTCTCGACGAGGCCGTCCAGTTCGTCGTCGAGGACCGCCAGCATCGCCTCGACCGGCGGGATCACCGGGTCCGCGAGGCGCGCGCGCATCGCGTCGGCCGTCGCCTCGAGCCGGTCCAGGAGCAGGGCTTCCTTGCTCGGGAAGTAGTTGAAGACGGTCTTCTCGGACACGCCGCACGCCTCGCCGACGTCGGCCACGCGCACGGCGTCGAAGCCGCGTTCGAGGAACATCCGCGCGGCGGTGTCGGACAGCTGCTGCCGCATCGCCCGCTTCTTGCGTTCACGCAGGCCGCCGGTCTCGGTGGTCGTCACCTGATCACTGTACTTCAGCCACCCGAAAAGTTCTGCTACAGTAATTTTATAGCTGCTGAACTTTCCTGGAGGCCCTCGTGTCCGAGATCCACATCGTCCGCGACTACCCGCACCCGCCCGTGAAGGTCTGGCGTGCGATGACCGACCCGGACCTGATCCCGTACTGGACGTCGACCGGGAAGGGTGCCCGCGCGGTCGGGTTCGAGCCCGAGGTCGGCAACCACTTCCGGTTCGTCGCCAAGCCGATGCCCGGCTGGCGCGGGATCGTCGACTGCGAGGTGCTGGAGGTCCGCGAGCGGGAACTGCTGCGCTACACGTGGGTCGGCGCCGAAGGGGAGCCGCCGAGCGAGGTCCGCTACCTGCTGGAACCCACCCCGGCGGGGACCCGCTTCACCTACCACCACACCGGCTTCACCGGCCTCGGCGGGTTCGCCATGGCCAAGCTGCTCGGCGCGGTCCGGCGCCGGATGCTCACCACCGGGCTGCCCGCCTTGCTCGCCGACCTCGACGACACCGGGGCGCTGCGGGTCAGTGCCGCCCGACGTGGTCCAGCAGCAGGGCGATGACCTCGTCCGGGGCCTCCATCGCCATCCACTGGCTCGCGCCCTCGAGGATCTGGAACCGGTACTCGGCGTCGATGTGGTGCACGGTCAGCTCGGCGGCGCTCTGGCCGAGGTAGGGGTCCTCGCGGCCCCAGAGGTAGAGCGTCGGCACGGTGATCCGGCCCGCCGGGATGTCGAAATCGTCGTCGGTGGCGCCGCGGTACCAATTCAGCGTCGCGGTCAGCGCGCCCGGTTCGGAAAGGCGCGCGATCGAACGTTCGACGATTTCGACCGGAATCCGCCGGCTGTAAACAGCGCGTAATTGGGTGGCTTCGTCGCGTAAGAGGTATTTCTCGGCTTTGCCGACACCGCGCCGGAAGAACCGGATGTACCCGAGGTCGTGGAACTGCCCGTCGTCGGTCGCGGCCGCCCGCCGCAGCGCCGCGGGGTGGGGCGTGGAGAGCACGGTGAGGGACCGCAGCCGCTCCGGGTACGAGGTGGCCAGCGCCCAGGCGATCATGCCACCCCAGTCGCGGGCGACCAGGTGGAACCGCTCGGCGCCCTGGCTGCCGGCGAAGGCGAGGGCGTCCCCGACCAGCTGATCGAGGGTGTAGTGCTCGACCCCGTCCGGCCGCGCCCCGGCCGAGTACCCCCGCTGGTCGACGGCCACGGCCCGGTAACCGGCCTCCCCGAGCGCGTGCAGCTGCTCGGTCCAGGCATCGGCGAACTCGGGCCACCCGTGCAGGAACAGCACGAGCTCCCCGCGTTCAGGCCCGGCCGCAAGCGCACTGTGCCGCCGATCCCCGACGGCGATCGTCAATTCTTCCAGCGCACCCGTCGACGCGACGGCGAATTCCATGGCGCCAGGCTAGAACGGGCCGCCCGGGAGAGCCATGGGGAGAAGGGCACTTTTGCCACCCTTTTGCCTTCCGGGTGGCCTGGCTCACAGAATTTTCGCTCATCTGAGCGAAAATTCCGTGGCCTGGGGGTGGTCAGTTCTTCCAGACCACCGGGGACTTGTCGTAGCCGTCGCCCTTGTCGAACGTCGCCGCTTCCACCGCCGAGCCCTCGCGGGCGCCCTGCAGGGTGCAGGTCTCGAACTTGGCGCCCGCCGTCGTGAAGTCCTTGCCCGCGGTGGCGGACTTGCAGCCGTCGGTGCTGCCGGTGATGATCACGCCGGTCGAGCGGCCGTCGGCGCCGAGGGCGCGCAGGCTCACCGAGGCGTAGGACAGGTCGGCGCCGTCGACGTTCTCGACCGTCGCGCGCAGGTAGAACGGCGTGATCCCCTTCGCCTTGTCGCCGTACTTAGCGAGGTCGGCGTTGGCGCCCTTGTCGATCGCCGTCACGGTGATCGCGATGGTGCCGGACTTGGTCGTGCCGTACTTGAACGGGACCACCGCGCGCTCGCCGAGCTTGAGTTCGGTGCCCGGCTTGGTGACGTCGCCCACCGGCGCGGCGGCAGCCGTCGACGATGACTCGGAGGAGGCCGACGTGGGGGCCGCCGGGGTCTCGGTCGGGGTGGCGGGCACCGCTTGGCCGGACTCGCTACCGCACGCGGAAAGGAAGAAGGCGGCGGCGAGCAGGGCGGTGGTGCGGACGTGCTTCATGGATCTCCTCGAACAACCCGCCGGACGGGTTCCGGCGGGGCGGAGCCGGAGCGCCGCGGCCGCCCCCAGGACAGTCGCGGCGACCCGGCGGGGTGCCCTCGCGGCTCCGTCAGCGGGACGCTAACCCGCGCGCCGCGCCGCCGGTGTGGGCTGTTCGCACCACACGGAGGTCACAGATCGTCGACGCCGATCAGGCCGTCCTGGATGGCGCGCGCGACGAGCGCGGCCTTGGTCGGCGCCTCGCGGCCGATGCGCGCGTACTTGACGCGGATCCGCTCGAGGTGCGAGTTCACCGTGCTGGCCGAGATCCCGAGCCGGTGCGCGACGAACTCCTTCGACTCGGACTGGAACCATTCGACGAGCACCTCGGCTTCCCGCGCCGACAGCGCCGGCCGCGCCTCCGACCGGTCCCCGGCGAGCGCCCCGGCCAGCGACGGCGGCGTGTACGGCCGGTCCTGCGCCGCCGCCCGCGTCGCCTCCACCAGGTGGTCGGCGCCCTCGGCCTTCGTCAGGTAGCACAGCGCGCCGAGCTCGAGGCACTGCAAGGCGACGTCGTCGTCCGCGCGCATCGAGTAGACGACGACCCGGCGCCCGGCTTCGGCGAGCCGCCGCAGGTCGCCGAACGCCGGCGCGGGGCCGCCCAGGTGCAGGTCGAAGATGACCACGTCGGCGGCCGCGCCCGCGCCCAGCCAAGCGGCCTTGACGTCTTCGCCGTCCGCGACGACGTCGATCGGCGGGTCGCCGGCGGCCAGCCAGTACGCCACGCCGGCGCGCACCGCCGGGTGGTCGTCGACCACGACGGCCGTCACTCGGGTCGCCACCGCGCCTCCATCCAGGTCTGTCCGTCTCGCGAGTGGGACGCGACGGGGACCGCCGCCGATCCGCTGAATTCGGAGGTGCCGTCCGCGACGACCGCGACGCGGACCAGTTCGGGCGTCCGCAGCACGCTCACCCGGGCCCGCGTCCGGGCGGCGGCCAGCGCGGTGAGCACGGGCCCGGTCAGCTCCCGCCGCGCGGGCGCCGGCACGTCGACGGGATCCCCGCTGACGGCGAGCGCCACCGCGACCCCGCGCCGCTCGGCGACGTCGAGGCAGGCGGTGACCTCGTGCACGAGCGGATCGGGCACGTCGTCGTTCTCGGCGAAGAGCCGCCGCAGCTGCGCGGCGGCCAGCCCGCACCGGGCGCGCGCCTCGGCCGTGCGGGGGTCGACGGTCCCGTCGGCGAGCCCGGCCAGCAACGGCAGGGTCGCCCCGAGCTGCTCGGCGAACCCGGTCCGCAGCGCCTCCCCGGCCTGCGCGGCAACGGCGGCCCGGGTGGCGAGCCGATCCCGTTCGGCGGCCGCGGCGGCGGCTTCGTTCGAGCGCCGGTCGAGCAACCCGAACAGCCCGGCGACGGCGACCTGGAAGACGGTCACGCCGAACAGCACGATGGCGGCATCCCCGAACTCGGTCCGCGCAACGGGCCCGGCGACCAGGAACTGGGCAACACTGGCCCCGACGTGCAGCGCGAGCGCGGTCAGCAACGCCGGCAGGCGGTCGGCGAGCAGGACGAGCAGGTGCCACCCGACGAGCCCGAACGACCAGTGCGGTTCGCGGAAGAAGGAGTCGGGCGGCAGCGCGGCGGTGGCGACGGAGGAGGCGGCGAGGACGACGAGGGTGCCGACGACGGAAACCGCCAGGGGGAGGGGCTTCCGGCGCAGCACCCACCAGGCACAGGTCACGGTGACGCCGGCGAGGACGAGGAACGCGAGATCCGCGGCGAGGGGCGGCCGGTAGGCGGACTGGTGACGCAGCAGGGGAGCGAGCCCGAGACCGGGCTGGATGACGGCGGTGACCCCGAGCAGGACGATCCGGATGGCAGCGGCAAGCCGGACCGCGGGTTCGGCCGGCCGCCCCGGCGGGGTGGACGGCCTTGGTCGGGTAGCGCTGGCTGGTTCGGCTGGGAGCTGCCCCAGCGAGGTGGGCGCGACGGCGGGTTCGGGTGGTGCTGCGCCGCCGGGCTGCCTCGGCGGAGTGGCGCTGGTGGGCTCGGCCGCGAGCTGCCTCGGAGGGGCAGCGGGTTCGGGGGGCGTTGCGGCGCTGAGCCGCTTCGCCGAGGCGGCGCCGGTCGGCTCGGGTGGCGTGTCAGGCATGTGGCCGCCACAGTGCTGCGCGCTCAAGCGCTGGTCCGGTGGCGGCCGCGGCGAACCGGCCGGTGGGTTCAGCCATGGGGCCGCCTCGAAGCCGCAGCATCCGCAGGCCGAGCCGATGCCTCGCGGCACCACCTCAGCGTCACCGTCGTTCCCTCGCCCGGCCGCGAAGTGACCTCCGCCGTCCCTCCGGCCGCGCGCATCCGTTCCACCACCGACCCCCGCACGCCCCGGCGGGACAACGGGACCTCCGCCGGGGCGAACCCGACGCCGGCGTCCGCCACCGTCACCTCCACGCCACCGGGCGTCGGCGCCAGGCGCACCGCGACCGACGACGCGCCCGAGTGCCGCTCCGCGTTGCGAAGCGCCTCCTCCGCTGCCCGCACCAGGGCGAGCGCCGCCGCGGCCGGGACCTGCGGGACCTCCTCCCACACCGCCTCCACCCGCAGCGCGCGCCCCGAAGACACCATGCGCAACCCGGCTTCGAGGTCGACCGGACCCTCCCCGCCGGTCAAGATCGCCAGGTCGTGGGCCGCGTAGCCCGCTACCGCCGCCGGGTCGGTCGTCGCGCCCGAAGCCACCGCCAGGAACGTCGCCGAAGCCGTGTCGTGCAGGAGGGCCAGGTACTCACGCTCGCGCCGCCGCCGGTCGCGGCTGAGGGCCTCCGCCTGCTCGACCGCCGCCTGTTCCGCGCGGGCCGCGTCGGTGCGGGCGGCCGCTCGGCTCAGGAGGACGTACGCGAGGCGGGCCAGCACCGTCTCCACCACCACCCGCGGCACCACCGGCAGCCACGCGCCGAGGCCCGCCACGGCTCCGACCACGAGCAGCGCCACCAGCGCCGGCCCGGTGAGCCGCGGCGGGTGCTCCCACTGCCACGTGATCGCCGTGATCGTCAGGACGTTGACCGCCCACAGGCTCGCCTCGCCGGGCACCGACGTGAGCCACGGCTGGGCGGCGCACACCGCACCCGCGCGCAGCACGGACAACGCGAACGACGTGCGCCGCCCGGCGAGGACGTCGGCGACGCCCGCGCCGAACGTCAGCGCGAGCAGGGCGAACGCGAGCGGGAGCGCGCCGCCGGGGGTGGCCACGACGCCGAAGACGCCGACGATCCCGGTCGCGACGGCCCGGGCGGGGCCGGCGAACTGGGCGACCGAGGCGCGGAGCTGGGATTCCACCGAGCCGGCCGGGCTGGTGGTCATCGCGCTCCCGGGAACGGCGGAAATCGGTCAGCCCGTTTCTACCAGCTGACGCCGTGAAGGCCACCTCGAGGAACCGGGGTGGCCTTCACGAACGGGGGTCAGGCGGGCAGGTTCACCAGGTCCGCCAGGCGGGCGCGGTGCCGGCCGGGCGTGCCCAGCGCCAGCTCGTCCGCCTTGGCGCGCTTGAGGTACAGGTGCGCCGGGTGCTCCCACGTCATCCCGATGCCGCCGTGCAGCTGGATCGCCTCTTCGACGGCCTTCACCGCGATCGGCGCGTTGCGGGCCTGGGCGACCGCCACCGCGATCGGCACGTCGGTGCCCGTGGCGAGCGCGTCCGCCGCGTTGCGGGCCGTCGCGCGGGCCAGCACCAGGTCCGTGTACAGGTTCGCCAGCCGGTGCTTCAGCGACTGGAACCCGCCGACCGGGCGGCCGAACTGGTAGCGGCCCTTGAGGTAGGCCACCGTCTCCGTCAACGCCCACTCGGCGACGCCCGTCTGCTCCGACGCGAGGATGCCCGCCCCGAACAGCAACGCCTGCTCCAGCGCCGCGGCCGCGTCCGGTCCCGAAGCCACCAGCACCGCCGGCGCGTCCGCAAGCGACACGTCGGCCACGCGCCGGGTCAGGTCGAACGACGTCAGCTCCGACACCGTCGCCGCCGAAGCCTCGACGACGTACAGCGCGGGGCCGTCCGGGCCGGCGGCCGGGACGACGAGCAGGTCCGCCACCGACGCGTCCGCCACCGTGCCGACCCGCCCGCTCAGCGTTCCGGCGGCGGACGCGGTCACCGACGACGGGAAGCCCGCGCCCGGCGCCGTCGTCAGCGGCACGGCCAGCGCACCGATCGCCTGCCCCGCCGCGAGCTTGCCGACGAACTCGCGGGCGCCGACGGCCACCAGCGCCGTCGTCGCCAGCACCACGCTGCCCAGGAACGGCACCGGCGCCACGCTGCGGCCCAGTTCCTCGGCCACCACGGCGACCTCGCGGGCCGACGCGCCGTGCCCGCCCAGCTCCTCGGGTATCGCCAGCCCGGCCACGCCGACCTCGTCGGCCAGCGTGCGCCACAGCTTCAGGTCGTAACCCTCGGCCGTCTCGATCCGCGCCAGCAACGCCTCGGCGCCGGCCTTGTCCTTCAGCAGGTCCCGGACCGAAGCCCGCAGGTCTTCCTCGACGTCCGAGTACAGCAGGTCAGTCATCGGGGGAGGTCCTTCCAGGCGACGTCCTTGTCGACACGCGGCTCCGAGGGCAGCCCCAGCACGCGCTCGGCGATGATGTTGCGCAGGACCTCCGAGGTGCCGCCCTCGATGGAGTTCCCCTTCGCGCGCAGGTAGCGGTAGCCGGCTTCGCGGCCGGTGAAGTCGACGATCGCCGGGCGCCGGAACGACCAGTCGTCGTAGGCCAGGCCCTCTTCGCCGAGCAGCTCGACCTCCAGGCCGGTGAGCGCCTGGTTCAGCTCCGAGAACGCGACCTTCATGGCCGAACCCTCCGGGCCGGGCGCGCCCGCCGTCAGCTGCTGGCGCAGCCGGGTGCCGGCCAGCCGCAGCGTTTCGGCCTCGACCCAGCGCTGCACGAGCCGGTCACGCAGCTCCGGGGTGCGCAGCTCGGGCCGCTCGCGCCAGGTCTTCGCGACGATCCCGATGAGCCCGCCTTCACGCGGCTGGACGTGCCCGCCGATCGCGACGCGCTCGTTCATCAGCGTCGTCTGCGCGACCTTCCAGCCCTCGCCGACCGCGCCGAGGCGCTGGGTGTCCGGGATCCGGACCTCGGTCAGGAAGACCTCGTTGAACTCGGCCTCGCCGGTGATCTGGCGCAGCGGCCGGACCTCGACGCCGGGTGCGGTCATGTCGCACAGGAAGTACGTCATGCCCTGGTGCTTCGGCACGTCCGGGTCGGTGCGGGTGACCAGGATCGCCCACTGCGACTCGTGCGCGCCCGACGTCCAGACCTTCTGCCCGGTGACGATCCAGTCGTCGCCGTCGCGGACGGCGCGGGTGCCCAGCGCGGCGAGGTCGGAACCGGCGCCCGGCTCGGAGAACAGCTGGCACCACACCTCGTCGCCGGTCCACAGTGGACGCAGGAAACGCTCGCGCTGCTCCGGCGTGCCGAAGGCGAGGATGGTCGGCGCGGCCATGCCGAGACCGATGCCGATCCGGCGCGGGTTGTTGTCCGGCGCGCCCGCGTCGGCGAACACACCGTCCACAACGGACTGCAGCGCGCGCGGCGCGTTCTGCCCGCCGAGGCCGGCGGGGAAGTGGATCCAGGCGAGCCCGGCGTCGAACCGGGCCCGCAGGAAGTCCATCCGGTCCGTCGTGGCCGGGTCGTGCGCGGCCAGGAACTCGGTCGCCTGACGGGTCAGGTCTTCGGCGGTGACAGTCACTTCGCGCCCTCCGAGAGGTACTTCTTCAGTTCACGGCGGGCCAGCGAGCGCTTGTGGACCTCGTCCGGCCCGTCGGCCAGCCGCAGCGTGCGGTTCCCGGCCCACATCGCGGCCAGCGGGAAGTCCTGGCTGACGCCGCCCGCGCCGTGCACCTGCACGGCCTTGTCGAGGATCCACTCGACGGTGATCGGGGTGGAGATCTTGATCGCCTGGATCTCGGTGTGCGCGCCCTGGTTGCCGACGGTGTCCATCAGCCACGCGGTCTTCAGCACCAGGAGCCGCTGCTGCTCGATCTTCACCCGCGACTCGGCGATCCAGTCCTGCACGACGCCCTGCTGCGCGATCGGCTTGCCGAACGCCTCGCGCGAGATCGCGCGGCGGCACATGAGCTCCAGCGCGCGCTCGGCCATGCCGATGGCGCGCATGCAGTGGTGGATCCGGCCCGGGCCGAGGCGGGCCTGGGCGATCGCGAAGCCGTCGCCCTCGCCGGCGATGAGGTTTTCGACCGGCACGCGGACGTTTTCGAAGATCACCTCGGCGTGCCCGCCGTGGTCGCTGTCGTCGTAGCCGAAGACGTGCATGCCGCGCTTGACCGTCAGGCCCGGGGTGTCGCGCGGGATCAGGATCATGCTCTGCTGCTTGTGCGGCGCGGCTTCCGGGTCCGTCTTGCCCATCACGATGAAGATCTGGCACGCGGGGTTCATCGCGCCGGAGATGTACCACTTGCGGCCGTTGACGACGTACTCGTCGCCGTCGCGCCGGATCGCGGTCTCGATGTTGCGGGCGTCGGAGGAGGCGACGTCCGGCTCGGTCATCGCGAACGCGGAGCGGATCTCCCCGGCCAGCAAGGGTTCCAGCCACTGCTTCTGCTGCTGCTCGTTGCCGAACATGGCCAGCACTTCCATGTTCCCGGTGTCCGGTGCGGCGCAGTTGAGCGCGGTCGGCGCCAGCCGGATGCTGCGGCCGGTGATCTCGGCCAGCGGCGCGTACTGCAGGTTCGTCAGGCCGGCGCCGTGGTCACCGGGCAGGAAGAAGTTCCACAGGCCGCGCTTGCGCGCCTCGGCCTTGAGCTCGTCCATGACCGGCGGGATGGCCCAGGGGTCTTCGCGTTCGGCGAGCTGCTGCTCGAACACGGGCTCGGCGGGGTAGACGTGCGAATCCATGAACTCGAGGAGCTTTCCGCGCAGCTCCTCGGTCTTCTCGTCGAACGCGAAGTCCATTTACTTCTCCTCTTTGAGAATCTCGTTGCCGTGCGAGATGAGCAGCGGGACACCGGCCCCGACGCCCTCGAAGCCCGCGCCGACCGTCTGGCCCTTGCTGTGGCGGTAGTGGATGCCTTCCAGGATCACGGCCAGCTTGAAGAACGCGAAGCTGACGTACCAGTTCAGCTGCGAGACGTCCCGGCCCGAGCGCTCGGCGTAGCGGACCACGACCTCGTCGGTCGTCGGGTAACCCGGCGCCGAACTGGCGTTGGAGACGAACTGCAGCGACACCTTGTCACGCTCGGCGTAGGCCACCAGCAGCGCGAGGTCGGTGAGCGGGTCGCCCAGCGTCGACATCTCCCAGTCGAGCACCGCGGAGATGTCGTCGCCGGTGTCGACGAGGACGTTGTCGAGCCGGTAATCGCCGTGGATGATCGACGGCTTGCCGGACACCGGCACCGCTACGGCGAGCCGGTCGTGCAGCTCTTCGATGCCGGGCAGGTCGCGGCTGCGGGAGGCGTCGAGCTGCTTCTTCCACCGCCGCAGCTGCCGCTCGAGGAAGCCCTCAGGGCGGCCGAAGTCGGCGAGCCCGACGTCGGCCGGGTCGACGGCGTGCAGGTCGACGAGCGTGTCGACCAGCGCGTCGGCGATCGCCCGCGTGCGCTGCTCGCCGAGCTTCGCGAGCTCGTCGGCGGTCCGGTAGGGCGTGCCCTCGACGAAGCTCATGACGTAGAACTGCGCGCCGACGACGTCCGCGTCCTCGCAGAGCAGGATCGCCTCGGGGACCGGCACGGCGGTGTCGCGCAGGCCCGAGATCACCCGGAACTCGCGGGTCATGTCGTGCGCGGTGGGCAGCACGTGCCCGAGCGGCGGGCGGCGGACCACCCAGCGCGAGCGGCCGTCGCCGACCACGTAGGTGAGGTTCGACCGGCCGCCCTCCACGACGTCCGCGGTCAGCTCCCCGGCGACCAGGCCCGGCCGGTGCGCGTCCAGGTGGGCGCGCAGGCGGCCCAGGTCGAGACCCGGCGGGTCGGTGCGGCTCATCGTGCCTCCTCAAGCGTTCTGCGGGGGAGCATACCGACTAGTCGGTATGACGTACAGAGAGCACCGGGAAGCGTCACTTTCCCTACGAAAGTGACGCCTCCCGGGGGCGTCACGCGAGGAACCGCGTCACCCATTCGGCGACGCAAGCGGGCTTCGCCTCGCCGTCGATCTCGACCGTCCACTTCGACACCGCCTGCTTGCCGCCCGGGATGTCGGTGATCTCCGCCAGTTCGGCACCGGCGCGCACCTTCGAGCCGACCTTCACCGGCTGCGGGAAGCGCACCTTGTTGAGGCCGTAGTTGATGCCCATCTTGATGCCGTTGACCTTGTAGATCTTCGGGCCGAACGCCGAGAGCAGCGAAAGCGTCAGGAAGCCGTGTGCGATCGTGCCGCCGAACGGGCCGGCGGCCGCCATCGGCTCGTCGACGTGGATCCACTGGTGGTCGTCGGTGGCGTCGGCGAACTGGTTCACCCGGTCCTGCGTGACGGTCAGCCACTCGCTGTACCCGAGGTGCTCGCCGACCGCGGCGGCGAACTCGTCGAGGTTCTGGAACTCCCGCATCTCGGCCTCAGTCCTTCGGTCCGCCGGCGACGTAGATGACCTGGCCGGACACGAACCCGGCCCCCTCGCTGACCAGGAACGACGTCAGGTTGGCGATGTCCTCGGGCGTGCCGACGCGCTGCACCGGGATCTGCGACGCGGCGGCGGCCTTGAAGTCTTCGAAGCTCATGCCGATCCGCTCGGCGGTCGCGGCGGTCATGTCGGTGGCGATGAACCCCGGCGCGATCGCGTTCGCGGTGACGTTGAACTTGCCCAGCTCGATGGCGAGGGTCTTGGTGAACCCCTGCATGCCGGCCTTGGCGGCGGAGTAGTTGACCTGCCCGCGGTTGCCCAGCGCCGACGTGCTCGACAGGTTGACGATCCGGCCGTACTTCTCCTGCGTCATGTGCTTCTGCACCGCGCGGGTCATCAGGAACGACCCCTTGAGGTGCACGCCGAGCACGGAGTCCCAGTCCTGCTCGGTCATCTTGAAGATCAGGTTGTCCCGGGTGATGCCGGCGTTGTTGACCAGCACGACGGGCGGCCCGAGCTCGTCGGCCACCCGCCCGACGGCCGCCTCGACCTGCTCGGCGTCACTGACGTCCAGCGCGACACCGACGGCCTTGCCACCCTTCGCGACGATCGCCTCGGCGCCCTGCTTGACACCGGCCTCGTCCAGATCCAGCAGCCCGACGGCGAAGCCGTCATCGGCCAGCCGCGCGGCCACAGCGGCACCAATACCGCGGCCGGCACCGGTGACCACGGCGACACGGGAAGGGGAATCGGTCACGGGGGACCTCCTCGTCGTTGAGAAGCGGGCTCGTGCCCGCGAGCCTACTAAGCAGTTGGTCACCAGACGATACGCGGGATCAGCCCCGGTGTGGTGTCACCATGCGCAGGATCATAGCCAGGGATCCGGGGCGGACCGGTCACCTGACGCGGTGGACTCGCGCCGGCGAGGGCGATCCGGCGACCCGAGATCGCCGGAAATCGGCTGGTAGCGAGGCCGGCCGTCTCGCTAGGCTCCGGCGCCGGTGAAACGACGGAGTGCGAAGGGGTGCACGGTGGTTCAGGAGGAGGTAGTGCCGACCACTGTGCTGTGGCGGCCGACCGGTCCGGAGGAACTGGAACTTCTCCGGGAGTCCGGCTGGCGCGCATGGCCGCCCCGGCTGCCCGAGCAACCGATCTTCTACCCCGTGCTCAACGAGGAGTACGCGATCAAGATCGCCCGCGATTGGAACGTGCCGCACCACGGGGTCGGCTACGTCACCCGCTTCCGGGTCGAGTCGGAGTTCCTCGAGCGCTATCCGGTCCAGCAGGCCGGCGGCAGGACGATCCTGGAGTTGTGGGTGCCGGCGGAGGAGCTCGCCGAGTTCAACGCGCACCTGGCCGGCCCGATCGAGGTCGTGCACGAATTCCGTTGAGCTGCCGTGGGGCGGCGTCCGCGCGGACGCCGCCCTACGGCGGTCACCTCTGCTGTTCGGCGGTGGCGCCGATCAGGAGATCTTGAAGGAGTTGGCGCGGTCGTTCATCGACCCCAGGCTGCCGGGCGCGTCCAGCCAGCCGGTGGCCGTGCCGGTCGCGTTGTTCCCGTCGAACAGCTTGACGTCACAGGAGTGGTAGGTCCGCGCCGAGCTGATCTGGTTGGCCGCGGTCCCGAGGTTCGCGCCGCCCTCGTTGTCGCTCGTTCCCGACGTGCAGCCGACCTGGTAGGCCGGGTTGAAGATGACGACCTGGGAGCCGGTGAAGTTCGCGTCGTAGTACAGGATGCTGACCACCAGCCCGTCGCCCGGCGTGCCCTGCTGGCAGCCGAAGGTGTTGTCCCGCACGGCGCAGTAGAGGGTCGAGGCGACGCTCTCCGGGTGGGCGCTGACGAGGTCCGCCACCGTCACCGGCGTGGCACTGTCGACCGCCTCGACCTGGATCCCGCCCGGTGCGGCGCCGGGCGTCGCCGCCCCGGCCGGAGCGGCTGTGGCCAGCAGTGCCGACGCGCTTGCCGCCGCAGCGGCCAAGCCCACGATGCAGCGTTTCCAGGAAACTGTCATTTCCGATTCCTCCCTCGGTACGAACCAGACTTCCGGTTCGTCGCGTATGCGGCTCCGACTGCGGCCGCGTCGAGGACACGCGCTGGGTGACGTTCGGTTTAGCGGTCTGGATCGCGGTCACCCGAACGGCGCATGGTTGCCGGCGGGGGGTGCGCCTGCGACCGGGGCGGAAGTCGCGATCGACGGCTGTGTACGCTGGTGCAATTGGAATCGCCGTACCAAGATCCAATTCCGGTCGACTCGAAGATCCACCGCACGAAATACCTGGCCACCGTTGCACGACACGGCACTAGTATTCAATTGGTGAACAATTTTGACTTCAGCGCAGGATTGTGAAGAACCGGACGAACGGCAGACGCGCAACCGGATCGACGGTTCGGTGCACGGTGCGGCGTTCCAGGCGCGGGACATCGACGGTGACGTTTACCTCGCCGGTCGCGATCTTTCCGTCGAGCGGCACGAGCACTACGGTGACAGCTCCGCCGGTGTGAGGCGGGCGCACACAGATGTCCCGGCCGCCGTGTGCCCTTACCCGACGGGAATGGCGCCGTTCCGGGCGGAGCAGCATGACTGGTTCTTCGGCCGGGATTGCCTGGCGGCCGAACTCCTCGGCCGCCTGGATCGGCGGTTGCAGGGTGCCGGCGGTCTGCTGATGGTCGTGGCTCCTTCGGGTGCCGGGAAATCGTCGCTGTTGCAGGCCGGCTTGGTTTCCCGGCTGGAAGCCGGCGCGCTGCCGGGTTCCCGGGACTGGCCCCGCTGGGTCCTCACGCCTTCTTCCCAGCCCATGACTGCCTTGGCCGCGGAGATCGCCGGGTTCCTGGACGTCACCCTTGACGAGGCCTCGAGGATCGCGGGGGTGCCGGACGACTGCCTGCGCCGGGTACACCAGGTTCTTCGGCGACGAGCTTCGGCCGTCGAGCGGGAAAACGCCCGGCTGGTACTCATCGTGGACCAGCTGGAGGAACTGTTCACGATGTGCCGGGACAAGGCCGAGCGAGAACGGTTCGTCGACCTGGTCTCCCGGCTGGCGCAGAGCGGGCCCGGCCATCGGGACCCGGCGCTGGTCGTCTGCGGCCTGCGGACCGACTTCTATTCCCAGTGCGCCGACCACCCGCAGTTGTGCCGGGCATTGCAGCACGACCAAATATTCGTCGGACCGCTGTCACAACAGGGGCTGCGCGAGGCGATCGTCAATCCGGCCGCGCGTGCGAATCTGCGCATCGAGCCTGGTCTGGTCGACCTGCTGCTGCGCGACCTCGGCGCGACTTCGGCCACCGACACCGGCGCGGGGTACGAAGCGGGTCGGCTGCCGCTGCTGGCTCACGCGCTCCGCGCGACTTGGCGCGAACGGCACGGCCGAACCCTGACCGTCGAAGGGTATCGCGCCACCGGTGGGATCGAGCACGCTGTCGCGACGAGCGCCGATCGCGTCTTCGCCGCCTTGGGCGCCGATGAGCAGCGGATCGCCCGCACGGTGTTCCTGCGTCTCGTCAAGATCGGTGACGGCATGGACGACACCCGGCTGCGCGTGCCGCGTACCGAGATCCTCACGCACACCGCCGACCCGCAGCAGGTCGCCACCGTCCTGGACGAGTTCACCCAAGCCCGCCTGATCACGCAAACCGAGCACACCGTCGAGATCACGCACGAAGCACTCCTTCGCGCGTGGCCGCTGCTGCACGGCTGGGTCGACGCCGACCGGGTCGGCAACCTCAAGCGCCAGGAACTCGAGGAAGCCGCCGCGCGGTGGGAAAACGACGGCCGCGACGCGGAGGTTCTCGTCGTCGGCAATCGGCTCGACGGCTTGCTCGAGTGGCGGCGCGACTACGCCGACGACGTCAGTCCGCTGGCGCACGAGTTCCTCGCGGAGTCCAGCCGGTACCAGCGGAGCAAGGTCAGGGTGCGCCGCGGTGTCTTCGCGCTGCTGGCAGTCCTCGCACTGTCCGCTTCGGGAGCGGTGGGTGTGGCGTACCAGCAGAACAGCGCAGCGGCAGCACTGCGCGAAGCCGCGATCTTCGGCCACGTGGTGGCGCAAGCCGACCGCATCCGTGGCGCCGACGCTTCGCTGGCCGCGCAGCTGGATCTCACGGCCTACCGCATGCAGCCCGACGACCACGCTCTCCACACGAATCTGCTCACCACGGAGAATCTTCCGTTGTCCACGCCGCTCACCGGCCACACCGCTGCCGTCCACACCACGGCGTTCAGCCCGGCCGGCCCGGTGCTCGCCAGCGGCAGCGGCGACGGGACCGTGCGGCTCTGGAACATCGGCGACCTGACCCGGCCCGTGCCGATCGGGCCACCGTTGCCCGGTCACGCCGACGCCGTCAACGCCGTGGCGTTCAGCCCGGACGGTCACACCCTGGCCAGCGCGGGCAGCGACGGGAGCGTGCGGCTGTGGAAGGTCCAGGATCCGGTTCACCCGGTCGCCATCCCGCACACCGTCATGAACTACCCGGGAATCGTCTATTCGGTGGCGTTCAGCCCCAGCGGCGACACCCTGGCTTCCGCCAACGACGACGGCACCGTCCGGCTTTGGGACATCGCCGACCTCACCCGCCCGACACTGGTCACACCGGTGCTCCCCGGCCCCGTCGGAATCGCCTACTCGGTGACCTTCAGCCCCGATGGGCACACCCTGGCCACCGCCAACAGCGACGGGACCCTCCGTCTTTGGAATCTCACCCACTCAGGCGGTCCCGTGCGGCTGGGCAAGCCGATCCCGGCGCACACGGACTTCGCCCAAGCTGTCACCTTCAGCCCCGACGGCCACGTGCTCGTCAGTGCCGGCCGCGACCGGGCGGTCCGGTTGTGGAACGTCACCGACCCCGTCCGCCCCACGCCCCTCGGCGGCCCCTTGCTCGGTCATACCGGCGCGGTGTACTCGGTGGCCATCAGTCCGAACGGCCAGCTGCTGGCCAGCGCTTCCGGCGACAGCACCGTCCGGCTGTGGAACATCACCAACCCCGCGCACCCCGTCCCGCTGGGCAGGCCCCTGACCGGCCACATCGGAGCGGTCGGATCGGTCGGGTTCAGCCCCGACAACCGCACCCTGTCCACGGCGGGGGACGACCACACCATCCGGCTCTGGAACCTGCCCGACACCACCCTGATCGGGCACGTCGAACCGGTCAACTCCGTGGTCGTGAGCCCTGGCGGTCACCTCGCGGCCAGTGCCGGCGGCGACGGAACGGTCCGGCTGTGGGACCTCTCGAACCCGTCGCGTCCCGGGCGCCTGGGTGACCCCTTGGACGTGTCCGCCAAGTCCGTGAACGCGCTGGCCTTCGGCCCTGACGGCCATCTTCTCGCGACCGCCGGCGGGGACGGAAAGGTCCGGTTGTGGGATCTCGCGAACCCGGCGCGCCCCGTCCGTCTCGGGCTTCCGCTGGCGGTTTCCGTCAAGCAGCTCGATTCGGTGGACTTCAGCCCCGACGGGACCATGCTCGTCACCACCAGCGGCAACGACACCGTGCGCCTCTGGAACGTCACCATGCCGGGACGTCCCGTCGCACTGGGGCGCCCGTTCTCGGGTCACGCGGCGACGTTCAGCCCTGGCGGTCGCATCCTGGCCAGCGCGGGTGCCGACCAGACTGTTCAGCTCTGGGACATCGCGGACCCCGCTCGGCCCGTCCTCGACGGTGAACCGCTGATCGGGCACACCAACGAGATCCTCGCCGTCACCTTCAGCCCCGACGGCCGTACCCTCGCGACCGGTGGCGCCGACCAGACTGTGCGTCTGTGGGACGTCGCCGACCCCGGACATGCGAAGCAGTCAGGGCCGCCTCTCATCGGTCACACCGACTCGGTTCGTTCCCTGGCCTTCAGCTCCGACAGCCGCACATTGGCCAGCGCCAGCAGCGACCAGACCATCCAGCTGTGGGACCTCACCGATCCCGGACACGCCACCACCGACCAAGCCCTCACCGGACCCGCACTCGACTACCGCAGCGTCGAGTTCAGCCGCGACAACATCCTTCTCAGCGGAAGTGCGGACGAGACCCTCAGGATCTGGACGCTGGACGCAGGGCAAGCCATCGCCCGGCTGTGCGCTGCCACCCGCAACATCCTCACCCCGGAACGGTGGCATCAATACGTTTCCGACGAAATTCCCTACAAGGCGCCATGTGAGCACGAGCTCGATCCGTGACCGCGGGCCCGGTCAGTGGGTGCAGGGGCCGAAGTACAGGCATTCGATTGCTGCTCGGGGGTCGAGGGATTCCGCCTGCGGTTCCAGTTCGTCGAGCAGCGACGCGATGCGGTCCAGGTCGGCCTCTCCGGCAGGGGTGAAGGGGACGAACTGCTCCGCCGTGTCGTGGGTGGGGCAGCCGTTGGTGTGGAGGTTGCCCGCCGGGACCAGGGCGAACGTTTCGTTGGCTCTGCCGTCGAACGTGAAGTAGCTCTGGAGGCGGACCGGGGTTGTCGTCGCCACCTCGTTCATCTGGCGGCCGCCGAAGCTGGCGGGGTAGTGCCAGCCTGCTGTGGGGTCGTCGGCGAAGGGGTCGTGGCCCGGGTCGCGGCCGCCTGCCAGGTGCCAGCCGCGGGCGATCAGCAACGTGTGGACGGCTAGCTGGCGGGCGAACAGCGGGTCGGTCGTCATCGTGGGTTCCTCCCGGACGCGGCGATGTACCCGCCCAGTGTCGTCCCGGCACGCCCGCCACGACTGGGTGACCACCCCCGGCTACACGATGCCCGCCTCGATCAGCTGGGTCCAGATCGTGCTCTGGTCGACGACCTCGACACCGAGCTTTTCGGCCTTGGTCAGCTTGCTCGCTCCGACGTCGGCGCCCGTGATGAGGAAGTCCGTGCTCGCCGAGACCGAGGAAGCCGTGGTGGCGCCTGCCTTTTCGCACAGGCGCTGGAACGTCGGGCGGGGCACCTTCTCGCCCGAGCGCGGGTCGCTGATCGAACCCGTCACCACCACCGTCTTGCCCGCCAGGGGCGCGCCGGCCGCGACGACCGGGGGCAGGTCCTCTTCGCGGACGTCCAGGGAGACGCCGGCCTTCCGCAGGCGCTCGAGTTCGGGGCGCAGGCGGGTGAGGTGCTCGATCAGCGAGGCCGCGACCTTCGGGCCGATGTCCTCCACCGCCACGAGCCCTTCCTCGCCCGCTTCGGCGACTGCTTCCAGCGACGCGAAGCCGGCGCGGCACAGGCGGGCCGCCGTGCCCTCGGACGCCATCGGGATCGCCAGGCCGATCAGCGCGCGGCGGAGGCCGACCGCGCGGCTCGCGTCGATCGACTCGACCATCCGCGTGGCCGAGACCTCGCCGACGCGGTCGAACTCCAGGAGCCTTTCCTTCGTCAGGCCGTAGAAGTCCGACGGGTGCTCCAGGATCCCCGCCTCCGCCAGGCGTTCGATCCACACCCCGCCGATGGCGTCGATGTCCGCCGCTGCGCGCGACGCCCAGTGGATCAGCCGGCGTACGGTCTGCGCCGGGCAGGAAACGTTGGTGCAGAACAGTTCGCGGCTGTTGCCCTGCTCGGTCAGCGGCTGCCCGCACGACGGGCACGCGTCCGGCGGGACGATCTCCCGCTCGGCGCCCGTGCGCTTCGAGGCGTCGAGGACGCCGGCGACGAACGGGATGACGTCACCCGCGCGGCGCACCAGCACGGTGTCGCCGATCTTGATGCCGCGGGCGCGGATCACCTCCTGGTTCGCCAGCGTGGCGCGGGTGACCGTCGTGCCGCCCACGAACACCGGCTCCAGCCACGCCACCGGGGCGATCTTGCCAGTCTTGCCGACGTCCCAGACCACGTCGGCCAGCACGGTGGTCTTCTCCTCGGCGGCGAACTTGAACGCCAGCGCGCCACGCGGCGAGCTCGACCGGGTGCCGGCCGCCGCGTACGCATCGCGATCGGCGAGCCGCAGCACGGCGCCGTCGAGGTCGTAGTCCAGTTCGTTGCGCTGCTGTTCGATGGTGGTGATCGCGGCCTGCGCGGCTTCGGCGTCGGCGCAGTGCCGCATGTCGGCGGCCGTGAACCCGAGCGCCGCCAGCGCGCTCCCGAGGTCGGTGGCCGCGATGTCGGGGTCGGTGTGCAGGTCGAACGCGAAGAACCGCAGCCGCCGCTCGGCGACCGTGGCGGGATCCTTGGCGCGCAGCGTGCCCGCCGCGGCGTTGCGCGGGTTGATCAGCGGCTTGTCCGGGTGCGCGGTGTTGTAGGCCGCGAACGTCGACCGCAGCATGACGGCCTCGCCGCGGACTTCGACGCGGCCCGGCGCGTCCACCCGATCGGGAATGCCGTCGGTCAGCGCGCGCACCAGCACCGTGACGTCGTCACCCGTTGTGCCGTCGCCGCGGGTGACCGCGCGCGCCAGCCTGCCGTTCTCGTACACGACGGCCAGCGAAAGGCCGTCCAGCTTCGGCATGACCACCACCGGCTGGCCGGGGAAGCGGTCGAAGAACGCGGCGACCTGCTCGGGCTTGGTCGCCTTCTCCAGCGACAGCATCGGGCGCGAGTGCCGGATCGGCGCGTGCAGCACCGCCGGCGCGCCCACCTGGTCGAGCGGGTTCGGGTCGGGCGCGAGCTCCGGGTTCGCCCCGATCAGGCTCCGGAGCTCGTCCTCGACCGCGTCGTACTCCGCGTCCGCCACCAGCGGCGAGCCCCGGTAGTAGGCGTCACGCAGCACCACGATGCGGTCGGCGAGTTCCTGGATGCGTTCCTGAGCGTTCACGGGGAGGACGTTACCGGGGGCCACCGACAAAAACTCCGACCGTGCTGGAGGAGCTCCAGGCTTACGATGAAGATCATGCGATTCGCCATCAAGACTTCGCCCCAGAACACCGAATGGGCGGACATGCTCGCCGTGTGGCAGGCCGCCGACGAGATCGAGCTGTTCGAATCCGGCTGGACGTTCGACCACTTCTACCCGATCTTCTCCGACTCCTCCGGGCCGTGCCTGGAGGGCTGGGTGACGCTCACCGCGCTCGCGCAGGCCACGAAGCGGCTCCGGGTGGGCACGCTGGTCAGCGGCATCCACTACCGCCACCCCGCGCTGCTGGCGAACATGGCCGCCACGCTCGACATCGTCTCCGGCGGCCGGCTCGAGATCGGCATCGGCGCGGGCTGGAACGAAGAGGAGTCCGGCGCGTACGGCATGCAGCTCGGCACGGTCAAGGAGCGCAGCGACCGGTTCGAGGAGGCGTGCGAGGTCCTCGTCGGGCTGCTGACGCAGGAGACCACGACGTTCCAGGGCGAGCACTACCAGCTCACCGACGCCCGCTGCGAGCCGAAGGCCGTGCAGACGCCGCACCCGCCGATCTGCATCGGCGGCAGCGGCGAGAAGCGCACCCTGCGCACGACCGCGAAGTACGCCCAGCACTGGAACTTCGTCGGCGGGACGCCCGAAGAATTCGCCCACAAGCGTGACGTGCTGCACGCCCACTGCGCGGACATCGGGCGCGACCCGGGCGAGATCACGCTGTCTTCGCACGTCCGGCTCGGCCCCGACGGCGACTACGCGAAGGTCGCCGCCGAGGCGGAGGCGCTCGGCGAGGCAGGGCTGGACCTGGCGATCGTGTACCTGCCGCCGCCGCACACCCCGGCGGTGCTGGAGCCGCTGGCGAAGGCCCTCGAGCCGCTGCGCTAAGCCGGGGTGCGCAGCGCCGCGACGGCCGCCGTGATGCCCTGCTTGTCGTAGCTGCCCGTCGGCAGGGTGGCGCCGTGGGCGTGGCGGACGACGCCGTCCGCGTCGACGAGCACGCTGCCCGAGCGCTGCAGCGCGCCGAAGACCGCCCGGCCCAGGCCGACCGACTCGTGGGCGCCGCGGCCGGTGACGACCGGGAACGGGATGTCCTGCTTCGCCCGCCACGCGGCCGCCGTCTCGCGGTCTTCGGGGACGGCGATGAGGACGCGGACGCCGTCGGCCGCCAGGGTCTCCGCGTTCTCGGCGAGGTCGCGGACGTGCCGACGGCAGACCGGGCAGGTCGTCGAGCGCATGAAGTAGAGCAGCACCGCGTGGCCGCCGAGGTCGACGCGGCGCCCCGCCGTGTCTTCCAGCTCCAGGTGCGGGACGGGTGTTCCGGGTTCGAGCACGGAGTGTCCTTTCGGGTCACAACCGGGCGCGGACCGCGGTCCGCGCCCGGTGCAGGTGGGACTTCATCGCCGCCGTGCTGAGGCCGAGCGAGTCGGCGACCGCCCGTCCCGGGTGGCCCAGGACGTCGCGCAGCACCAGCACCCGCCGCTGGACGTCGGGCAGCGCCTGGATCGCCCGTGCGACGCGCTCGGCTTCGAGCCGCTTGAGCGCTTCGTCCTCGGCCGAGTCCGCGAGCCCGGGGTCGGGCTCGGCGCCGGTGTCCAGGAGCCGCCGGGTGCGGCGCAGGCATTCGTTCCGGACGATCCGGAACATCCAGGAGGCGAGCGCCGCCGTCGCGCGCAGGGAGCCGATCTTGCGGTAGAGGACGATCAGCGCCTCCTGGGCCGCGTCCTCGGCGTCCTGCGGCGACGCGCAGAGGTGGTCGGCGAAGCGCCGCACGTGCGGGTGCGCCCCGTGCACCACCGCGGTGAGCGACTCGAGGTCCCCTCCTTGCGCGGCTTCGACGAGCTGCTCGCTGACCCACCCCATCCGGCGCTCCCTCCTGGTTCGACGACGACACCCATGAGAGGGCCCGGCCCGCCGAAAGGATTCACCCCGCCCAGCGGCGGATCGCGAACCGGCTGCCGTCGCGGCGGACCTCGGCCGCGCCCGGGCCCGCGAAGTGCGCCGGGACGACGAGTTCGCCGGCGTCGGCCGCGCGTTCGAGGATGCCCCGCCGGGTGACGGCGGCCTGGCGCGGGTCCTCGCAGAAGCAGCTGCTGTGCTCCGGTTCGAGGATCTGCACCGGGCTGTGCAGCAGGTCGCCGACGAACACCGCGCGGTCCGTGCCGGACGCGACGCGCAGCACCGACGACCCGGGCGTGTGGCCGGGCGCGGCTTCCAGGGTGAGGTTGCGGTCGATGCGGTGGCTGCCTTCCCACAGTTCCGCTCGGCCGAGCACGGGCGCGACGCTGTCGGCGTAGACGAGCAGGCTGCCTTCCCGGCGCACCTGGTCGTTCGCGGTGCGCGGCACCGGACGGCGGTGGGCGTTGCGCGGGTCGAAGTACACCTGGTCCGGGCGGGGGATCAGGTAGGTCGCCCGCGGGAAGGCCGGCACCCACTCGCCGTCGCGCCGCTCGGTGTTCCAGCCGACGTGGTCGTAGTGGATGTGCGTGTTGACGACGACGTCGACGTCCTCGGGCCGGACGCCGGCTTCGGCGAGGCGGTCGAGGAACGGCGTGGCCAGGTGGTCGAACAGCGGGATCTGCGGGCGGTCCCGGCCGTTGCCGACGCCGGTGTCGACCAGGATCACGCGGCCCTCGCTGCGCAGCACCCACGTCTGGACCGCGCCGCGGTAACCGCCGGTCGCCGGGTTCCAGTGGTCCGGCGCGAGCCAGCCGGCGTTGTCCGTCCACAGTTCGGGCGGGCTGGGGACGATGGTCCGCGCCGGCGCGATCTCACCCGCCCACTCGACGACTTTCACGACTTCGACTTCACCGATGTGCATGACACGACGTTAGGACGCTGCGGTGAGCGTTCCAATGCTCGAACGACTCGATTCGATGCGCGATCGGCTCTACACTGACGCGGGTGGACCTCCTCAGCGACGCCATCGCCGCCGTGCGGATCGGGCAGCCGACGTCGAACCGGCTCAGCGCCGGGGCGGCGTGGTGCTACCGCTTCGCGCCCTACGACGGCGCCGGGTTCCACGTGCTGCTGCGCGGCAGCGGCTGGCTCGTCCCGGTCGGCGGGCCGCCCGTGCCGCTCGGGGCCGGCGACGCGGTGCTGGTCCCGCACGGGAGCCCGCACACGCTGTCGGCGACCCCGGACGCGGCCGGCGCGGTGCCGTTCGAGACGGCCGTCGACGAGCCGGGCGGCCGGACGGAGTTCCTGTGCGGCAAGTACCGGCTGGCCCGCGGGCGGCGCCACCCCGTGCTCGCGAGCCTGCCGGAAGTCGTCCACCTGCCCGCCGAGCCCGGCCGCCACCCCGAACTGCGCGCGGCGATCGACCTGCTCGGCGCCGAGGTCACCGAGCGGCGCCCGGGTTCGGCCGCGGTCCTGACCGGGCTGCTGGACCTGCTGCTCGTCTACCTCGTCCGGGCCTGGCTGGCCGGGCGTCCGGACGGGGGCTGGCCGCAAGCCTTGCGCGACCCCGAGATCGCCGCCGCGCTGGAAGCGCTGCACGCGGAACCGGCGGCCCCGTGGCGGACCGAAGACCTGGCCGCCCGCGTCGGGCTGTCCCGCGCCACGCTCGGGCGCCGGTTCACGGCGCTGACCGGGCAGCCGCCGATGGCGTACCTGACGTGGTGGCGCCTGACGACGGCGGCCCGCCTGCTGCAGGACACCGAGCTGTCGCTGCCGTCGATCGCCGCGAAGGTCGGGTACGGGTCGCCGTTCGCGTTCTCGCACGCGTTCAAGCGGCAGTTCGGGGTCGCGCCGGGCGGGTTCCGGACGCGTTAGCGGAGGCCGCGCAAAGCGGTGTCCACCAGCCGATCGGTGTATTCGGGGTTCAGCGGGCCGGTGCGCTGGAGCCAGCGGTTGAGCAGCGGGCCCCACAGCAGGTCGACGGCCACGTCGAGATCGAGGTCCGCGGCCAGTTCGCCCGCTTCCTGGGCACTGCGGAGCCGGGCCTTCTTCAGGTCGCGCATCGGGCCGTCCAGCCGCTTCGCGTAGTCCGCCGCCAGGGCCGGGTCGTGGACGATTTCGGTGTGCAGGGCGCGCATCGGGAGGTCGTAGCGCGGGTCGCCGAGCTCGGTGATCGTGGCGCGCAGGACCAGTTTCAGGTCGGCGGCCAGGTCGCCGGTGTCGGGCAGGGCCGCGTCCTCGCCTTCGCCCGCGAGCGTCAGGAAGGCGTCGAACAGCAGCGCGCCCTTCGACGGCCACCAGCGGTAGATCGTCTGCTTGCCGACGCCGGCGGCCTGGGCGATGCCTTCGATGCTGAGTTTCGCGTAGCCCAGCTTCCCGGCGAGGTCCAGCGCGGCGGCGAGGATGGCGCGCCGCGCGGTTTCGCTGCGGCGGCTGGGGTCGGGTGAGCCGGGCACGCGCCCAAGCTAGCACCCGGCAAGACGAGACGGACCGTCTTGACGGCGGCCGCAGAAGGGTGGCACTCTTGTGGTCAGTGAGACGAGACGGTTCGTCTCGCGAGAGGAGGGCACGATGGAAACCGCACGCGTCTGGTTCGTGACCGGGGCCGGCCGGGGGCTCGGGCGAGCCTTCACCGAAGCGGCACTCGCCGCCGGTGACCGGGTGGCCGGCGTGGCCCGCGACGTCTCGCCGCTGGCGGAAACCGCGTCCGCGCACCCGGACCGGCTGCTCGCGTTCCCGCTCGACGTCACCGACCGGGCGGCGGTCTTCGCCGCCGTCGAGCGCGCCGCCGCGCACTTCGGGCGGCTCGACGTCGTGGTCAACAACGCCGGCGCGCTGTACACCGGGATGGTCGAGGAGTTCAGCGAGGACCAGGCCCGCGCGCAGCTGGAGGTCAACTTCTTCGGGGCGCTCTGGGTGAGCCAGGCCGTCGTGCCGCACCTGCGGGCGCGGGGGAGCGGGCACCTCCTGCAGATCTCGAGCATCGGCGCGCTCGGCGGCTTCCCCAGCACGGGCCTCTACAGTGCGAGCAAGTTCGCGCTGGAAGGGATGAGCGAGGCGCTGGCCGCCGAGGTCGCCGGGTTCGGCGTCAAGGTCACCATCGTCCAGCCCGGCGGCTACTGGACCGGCCTCTACGCCGGCAGCACGGCCACGACGCCGGAACCGCGGTACGACGGGCTGCGGGAGGAGCTGGCGAAGCAGTGGGCGGAGGGCTCGATCGACAGCGAACCACGGCTGGCCGCCGAAGCCGTGCTGAAGCTCGTCGAGAGCGACGACCCGCCGTTGCGGCTGCTGCTGGGCAGCATGGTCTACGACCTCGCGTTCGACCTCTCGCGGCAGCGGATGGCCACCTGGGCGGGCTGGGAGGGGGTGAGCCGCGCGGCGGAGAAGGCGGTGCCGATGCCGGGCTGAGGCCCGGACCATGATCGGATGGCGGCATGCGCGTTCTCTCGGAAGAGCAGCTGGGTGCGGTGCTGGCGGGGGTGGCGGCGCCGGTGCCGCGGGTCGTCGTCAGCGGGAACTTCGCGACGCCGTCGCGGGCGCTGGGCGTCCTCGACGCGGCGCTGGCGGAGTACCGGCTGTTCGCGCTGAACGCCCAGGACGGCCTGCCGGACCGGCCGGGGGTGCTGCTCGAAACCCCGTTCGTGGGGCCGGGGATGCGCGGGCGGGCCGGGCTGCGGTACTTCCCGTCGCGGCTGTCGCTGGTGCCGCAGCTGCTCAAGCAGGCGCTGCCGCCGGACGTCGTGCTGGTGCACACGTCGGTGCCGGTGGACGGGGTGGTGTCGCTGGGCACCGAGGTCAACATCCTGCCCGCGGCGATCGAGGCCGCCCGCGCCCGCGGGGGTCTCGTGGTCGCGCAGGTGAACCCGCACATGCCGTTCACGCACGGCGACGGGCTGGTGCCGGTCGACGAAATCGACTACGCGCTCGAAGCCGAGGAGCCGCTCCGCTCGCCCGTGCCGCGTCCGCTGGGCTCGACCGCACGGGAGATCGGCGAGCGGGTGGCCGGGCTGGTCGCCGACGGCGCGACGCTGCAGCTGGGCATCGGCGGCATCCCGGACGCGACGCTCGCCGCGCTGACCGGCCGCCGCGGGCTGGCGGTGTGGTCGGAGATGTTCAGCGACGGCGTGCTCGCCCTCGACCGCGCCGGCGCCCTCGACCCGGCCGAGCTCGTGACGGCGTCGTTCGTGTTCGGCAGCGCGGAGCTGTACCGGTGGGTCGACCGCAACCCGCGGGTCCGGTTGCTGCGCACGGAGAAGACGAACGACCCCGCGGTGATCGCCCGCCAGCGCCGGCTGGTGTCGGTGAACAGCGCGCTCGAGGTCGACCTGTACGCGCAGGCCAACGCGAGCCGGGTGCGCGGCGCGATCTACTCGGGCTTCGGCGGGCAGACGGACTTCGTGGTCGGCGCCCTGCATTCCCCGGGCGGCCGGGCGATCATCGCGCTCCCGTCGTGGCACCCGAAGGCGGACGTGTCGACCGTGGTGCCGCGGCTGGCCGGGCCGGTGACTTCGTTCCAGCACAGCTTCTTCGTGAGCGAGCACGGGGTGGCGGCGATCTGGGGGCACGACGCCGGCGAGCAGGCGCGGCAGATCGTGGAGCGGGTCGCGCACCCGGAGGCGCGGGCGGAGTTGCGGGAGCGGGGTCGGGAGCTGGGTTTCGGGCTGTTGTAGGGCTTGGGGGTTCGTTTCGCAGGGTGCGGCCGTGCGCCTGTCGGCTTTGCCGATATGAGGCATCGGCCGTGGGCACCGGTGATCGGCTGCGGTCCCTGCCGGAGCGGGTCGCGCACCCGGAGGCGCGGGCGGAGTTGCGGGAACGGGGCCGGGAGTTGGGTTTCGGCCTGCTGTAGGGCCCGGGGGTTCGTTTCGCAGGGGTGCGGCCGCACCCCTGTCGGCTTTGCCGGTCCGAAGCCCGGGTCGTGGGCGCCGGTGATCGGCGGCCGTTCCCGCCGGACCGCGTCGCGCGAGTGGCGGCCGTGCCCCTTCGGTTGGCGGCAGTGCTGGGCCTTGGCTGTCGGCGCCGGTGATCTGCTGTGGTCCTGGCCGGAGCGGATCGCGCACCTGGAGGCGCGGGCGGAGTTGCGGGAGCGGGGTCGGGAGCTGGGTTTCGGGCTGTCGTAGGCCTTCGGGCTTCGTCGCGCAGGGTGGTGGGGGTGCGGCCCCGCGCCGTCGGAGGGCCGCAGTGCCGCGCCCCGGTCGGACGTGCCGGTGATCGGCCGCCCTTCCCGGCGGACTGCGTCGCGGCATTTCACGCGCCCGTGCGGGAATGGTGAACATCCATTTCCTGAATCCGGTGATCAATGACCCACCATTCCCCTTGGTTACTCAATTCTGTTACGAACCCACCCCCGTTTCACTCGATCGTGTAGTAGTGCTGCGGGCGTTGCCGTGCGTATTGGCGCGCAGTAGCGATGTCGGTAGGGTCGCTCGGCGGAAGAAACCCGAATGGCTGATGAACCAGAAAGAACTGTTTTGGATTTCGAAGCATTGGCCACCCAGCTGCGCGAACTCCGGGAAAACGTCGCCGGGGTGACCGGAACGGTGCTCGCCGCGGTCGATGGGATACCCATCATCGCCGACGCGGACGATCTCCTCGATCCGGCGAAGATCTCCGCGCTCGCCGCCGCCGACCTGGGTATCGCGCGCCAGGCGGCCGAACTCACGGGGAAGGGCACGCTCAGCCAGACCGTCGTGTTCGGCAGCGAGGGCTACATGGCCGTCTACGCCGTGGGCCGGCTGGCGCTGATGGTCGTGCTGGGGGACAAGGGCCTCAACGTCGGGCGCCTGCTGTTCGAGGCCCGGCCGGTCATCGAACGCATCGGCACGATCCTGGCCCCGTAGCGGAGAAGCCATTCAACGGAAAGGTTGCAGCATGATGATGAACATCGACACCGCCCTCAAAGAAGCCATGTCCATCGCCGGCGCCGTCGGCGTCGCGCTCGTCGACTACGAAAGCGGGATGTCGCTCGGCACCAGCGGTGGCGGCGAGTGGCTCGACCTCGACGTCGCCGCCGCCGGGAACACCGAGGTCGTCCGGTCGAAGCTGCGGGTGATGTCGTCGCTGGCGCTCAACGACACCATCGAGGACATCCTGATCACGTTGCACCGCCAGTACCACCTGATCCGGTTGATGAACTCCTCGCGGAATTCGCTGTTCCTCTACCTGGTGCTGGACCGGGAGCGGGCGAACCTGGCGCTGGCCCGCCACTACCTCAAACGGATCGAAGCCGATCTGCAGGTGTAGCCCGCGCACGCACGGGAGGAGGCGGCGATGACCGGAGGCGGCTCCCGCGCCGCACTCGTCATCGGCTCGGCGTTCATGCACGACCTCGGTTCCCTGTTCCCGGTGACGATGAGCCTCGCCGGCGACGACCTCGCGTTCACCTTCGTGTCGTCCTGCCCCTCGCCCGACGCCGTCGGGGAGTGGGTCGGGCTGCGCTCGGGTGCCGTCGTGGCCGGCCGGGTCCTGCACTTCTTCGTCGACGCGAACGGGCGGCGGATCCGCGTCGAGCTCGCCGGCACGGCGGTCCGGGCCCTGATCGTGCTCGCGGACGAGATGACCGCGGCGACGGTCCACGCCCCCTGGCTCGGCCGCTGGCAGGACCAGATGCCCTGCCTGGTGCAGGTCGCGATCGACGAGCTCGCCCGACGGCTTTCCCGCTGCCGCCACCGGGCGGGCGGCGCCGACCCGTTGATCGACCTGCAGCTGGCTTACCGGCCGGATCAGCAGTACGAGGCTCGGCTGGCGGGTGCGCACGAACGGGTGCGCGGGTTCATCGCGCCGGTCCGGCCGGTGCTGGCGATGCGCTGGCGGACGGCGACTTCGGCGCAGCGGCGGGCGTTTCTCGACGAGCTGCCGGACGCGGTGCCGGCGCGCGGGTGGTTGCGCCGCAAGCGGACGGTCCGGTTGATGGGGCTGGAGGTGGAAGTGGCCCAGTGAACGGGCGGTGTCCCGAACGACTCATCCCAGCCCCACGGCGGCGCGCACCGGGGGCTCGAAGATGCCCGCGATCCGCTCGTAGCCGACGTCGTTCGGGTGGAACCAGTCGCGCGCGAGGCTGCCGCGCAACGGCGCCAGTGCCGGGCCGCGCAGCTCGGCCAGGTGGACCCGCCCGCGGGTCGCCGCCGCTTCGATGAGGGCGTTGATCTCCCGGGCCTCCGCGTTGCCCCGCGGCAGCGTCGCGACCACCGCACGGCCCGCCGAGAGCCGGGCGAGCAGTTCGGCGAAGCGGGCCGGGGTGCCTCGGCGGCGGGGCCGGGTCAGCATGTCGTTCGCGCCCACCAGGATCGTCACCAAGGCCGGCGGTGCCGGAAGCGCCGCCAGCCGGGGCAGCTGGGTGTCCAGGACGTCGGCGATGCGGGCGCCCGAGGCCGACAAGTTGACCACCGCGAACGGCTCGCCGAGGCGGGTGTTCAAGCGCGGGACCCAGCCGCCGGTGACCGTTTCGGCGCCGATGCCCTGCGTCATCGAGTCGCCGAGGGCGGCCCACAGCGGCTTGCCCGAACCGAGGGCCGCCCGTTCGGCTTCCGCCCAGGCCCGGGCGAACGGTTCCTTCTGCGCGCGGACCCGGCGGACGCCGGGCAGCACAGCGGCGGCTACGTCGAGCAGCACGGGACCTCCCTGATCGCGGTCACCGGCATTCGGAGCCGGCCGGGCGATGGATGGGAGTCAGGCGACGGGGCCGGGGCCGGCCGCGAGCAGGCGCAGCACCAGGCCGGAAACGACCAGCAGCACACCGAGGAGGAAGAGGACGCCGGCCCCGAGGACCAGCCCGCCCGCACCGAGGGCGACACCTAACGGGACCACGGGCTGCTCCGTCTCCGGCGGACGCGTCGGGTGCTCCGCCGCGGCGCTGATTACCCCGGTGAGCGGCGTCTCAAACGGATTCGGCCGCGGAGTCGCTGGGTAGCAAACCCGCGACGCCAAACGGTGGGAGGCAACGGTGAACGACAAGCTGGAGAACAAGGCCGAAGAGCTCAAGGGCAAGGCCAAGGAAGCGCTCGGCAACGCCACGGACAACGAGCAGTGGCAGGCCGAAGGCCGGGCCGAGCAGGGCAAGGCCAACCTCAAGCAGGCGGGCGAGAAGGTGAAGGACGCGGTCAAGGGCGTCCTCGACTGAACCGCCGGGTCCGGCCACGGCGACCGTGGCCGGACCCCTGCGTCAGCGGGTGAACGTGAACCAGTTGATGTTAACGAAGTCCGACGCGCCGCCGGAGAACGTCAGGTACAGGTCGTGCACGCCGGTGGCCGTGGCGACGACGTTGGCCGGCACGGTCTGCCAGTTCTGCCAGCCGCCGTTGCCGGCGAAGTCGATCTCGGCCAGCACCGGGCCCGTCACGCTGTCCAGCCGGGCCTTGATCGCGCCGCTGACGCCCGCGGGCGCACCGGAGGCGAGGCGGGCGACGAACTGGTGCGGTGAGCTCGAACCGAAGTCGACGCGGGCGTACTTCAGCCAGTCGCCGTTCGCGATCCAGCCGACGTCGACGCCGCCGCCCGTGTCGCCGCAGGTCTCGTTCTGCGTGCCGCTTTGGGCGTTGTAGGCCTCCGCCTGGATCGTCGAGTACGCGCTGACGGCGCCACCGGCGGGTGGGGTCGTGCCGCCGCCCGCGCCCGGGCCCAGCGAGACCGTCCACGACGTCGGGGCCGGGTCCTGCAGGTGGCCGTCGACGGGCTGGGCACCGGTCGGGCCCACGTCGTCGTACGGGAAGGCGTAGCCGATCGTCGCGTACTGGTGCACCAGCCGGGCGTAGTGGTTGGTGGTGGCGTCCTTGTAGTAGTTGGCGGGCGCGACGCCGTCGGGCTGGTTGTTGCCGCCGGCCACCAGGAGGCTGCTGCGGTTGAGCGCCGCGGCGAGCCGGGCGGCGACGGCGCCGCGCGCGTCCGCGCCCGAGTTGTAGAGCGGCCCGCTCGCGCAGCCGAAGATGTCGATGGCGCTCGGCTTGGTGAACGGCACGCCGTTGGTGTTCAGGCCGCCGAACACGATCGCGTCCCCGCTGACCGTCCCGGTGTAGGAACCGATGCCGCCCTGGCCGTTGATCGTCAGCGGCGTCGTGCGGTAGTGGTCCCAGACGGCGTTGAGGTAGTTGGTCCAGTAGCCGCCGAAGTCGACGGGGGAGTGGCCCGGCGCGAGCACCCGCACCACCTTGCCGGACGCGTCGGTCACGACCAGCCGGTCCCACGGCGCGCCGTCCGCGTTGTGCTGGGCGCGCAGCCCGTCCGCGATGCTCCCGAGCGCGCCGTTCGGCAGCGGGCTGACCGACTGCGAGCCCGCCGCGCCGGTGGTGGCCATCGACACCGGCAGCGCGACCATGTCGACGTAGCTGATGTTGGCGTAGAGGTTCGCGCTGTTGTAGGTGAACTCGCAGAACGTCCAGTTCGTCTGCCAGTTCGGGTCCGAGCTGGTGAAGCCCGGCTGCACCAGCCCGGGGCCCGGGTTGACGAAGAACTGGATCTTCTTGTCGACCGAAAACCAGACGCGGCCGCCGATCAGGTAGTCGGTCAGCGTCACCGTGAGCTGCGAACCCGAGCCGCCGAGCGGGATGGCGTAGTCGGGGATCGGCGTCACCGGCGCGGACGGGTTGGGCAGCGCCTGGAACCGGCCGTCGGCGGTGACGAAGCCGGGGCGGCCCGAGGAGTCGGCGCCGCTGATGTAGGCGTAGACGGTGCCGCTGCCCGAATTGTTCTTGAGCGTCAACGGCAACGCCGCGGCGGCGCGGGCGCGCGGCGCGGTGGCGGCGGACCACAGCGGGGTGCTCGCCGCGGCCACCAGGCCCGCGGTGACGAAGGTACGCCTCGACAGCATGGCACCTCCTCGGGAAGGGCGGAGATCGCGCGGCAGGCCGCCGCGCGTCCGCCGGACAGAGTGAGGGGACCGTAGGTATGCGGTCAGGGGCTGGTCAACACCCGGCGGGCCGCGCGGGTACTGACGGCCCCCGACGCTGCCCTTTCGTAGCCTGGACCACCGATCCCGGTGGTCCGGTGATGGTCCACTGTGGACACGGGTGCTCCGGGCCGCCCGCCGGCGTGCTTGGCTGGGACGTGACGGGCCAGGTGCCGTCGTGCGGACCGCGGCGCCGGCCGCATGTCCTCGCGCCGGCGTGAGTCCGCCGCCCTCCGGCGGGAGAGATCCTCTCGGTCGGGTGCGCGCAGTTGCGGCCGGGCGCTGGCGCGGGCCGCGCCGGCGTGGAAGGCGGCCGGCTGTGCCTGGTGGTCCCGCCGCACCCGGTTTCGGTCGCGTTGACGCTGTTCTGGCCCGGCGAGCAGGTCCGCGGGTTCGCGACGGTGGCCGAAGCGGTGCGGGGCTTGGGATGAGCGCACCGGGGCCGGCGTTGGTGTTCGAGCCGCCACCGCCCGGCGCGCTGCGGCGGGAGGCCGCCCGGACGCTGCCCCGGCTGGGCGCGGACCACTTGTGGGCGGTGCACGTGGTGGTGACCGAGCGCGCGACTCACGGCGCCGGCCCGGTCACGGTGACCGCGACGGCCGCCCGGTGGCGGGCGAACGAGGGGCCGAGAGCCCGCGGATTGCTTCTGGTGCGCGACCTTCGCGGAAGGGGGCGTGCGGAGCACTGTGCTCGGGAAGACGGTGTGGGCGCGGCTCGACTGCGGGAGCGGGGCGATCCGGCCGTGCCCGGTGCGGGCGAAGCCGGTCGCGATGGACCGGAGCCGTGCTGACGGTGGGCTCAGGCGGGCGTGTGGCAGACGCTTTCCCGCCGGACCACTGCGGGCTGCTGCCCCGGCGCCGCGCGGAGTGCGCCGCGAGGTGCGGGCCCAGATCGGCGGTACTCGGTCGGGGTAGCGGTAACGACACCGCCGCGCGGAGTGCGCCGCGAGGTGCGGGGTCCAGGCGGGCGGTACTCGGCCGCGATCGGGGCAGGGAAATAACGCCGCCGCGCGGTGCGTGCCGAGGCCGCCGGCGGCGCTCAGCCGTGGCCGCGGGTTGTGGCCGTGCTGACGGGTTCAGCCCGGCGCGTGGCGTTCGGTGGTCAAGACCGCCCAGACGGCTTTCCCGCCCGACCACCGCGGGCTGCTGCCCCAGCGCCGGGCCGAGTGCGCCACGAGGTGCATGCCCAAGCCGGCGGCGCCCGGCCGTGGTCGTGGTAGCAGCACCGCCGGGTGGGGGTCGTCGTCGAGTACCGCGATCGTCAGGCGGCCGTGGCGCAGGTCCAGGCGGAGGGTGGCCGGGGACTCGGTGTGCTGGACCGCGTTCGTCGCGAGCTCGCCGGCGACGAAGATCCCGTCGTAGACGAAGTGCGTGACGTCCCACTCCGCGCAGGCCCGGCGCACCGCGGCGCGGGCGATCGCCGGGGCTTCGCTGCTGCGCGGCAGCACCAGTTCCGCCTGGCGCCGGGCCGGTTTGCCCAGTGCGCGCTCGGCGCTGGGGACGTCCTCGCCGAGGGCGGCCTCGCGGTGGATGCCGTGCTCCCGCAACGCGCGCGCGTGGTCGGGGGTGCCGGTGGCCAGTGCGAGCGGGATGCCCGGCCAGAGCCGGATCCGGCGGGCGACGAGCGCGAAGACGCCGACCGGGGCGACCGGGCTGAAGTCGAGGTCGCCGACGCCGGCGATCACCGCGTCCGGGCCGTCCGCCGCGATCTGGAGCAGGCCGTCGCGCAGGCGCCGGTAGCTGCCGAGGTGGAGGCCGCCGGTCACGGTGACGAGGGTGTAGTGCGGCCGGGCAGCGACTTCGAGGTCGAGCGTGCCGTGCATCGTCTCTCCTCCGCCGAGAACCCGGTATCGCCACGTTAGGTCCGGACCGTCGCCCGCGGTAGTCCTCCACGGGCGGGTGAGGATCGTGTACGCGGCTGTACACCACACCTACTCGCTGGTAGGTTACCGCCGTCGTGTGATCCACTTCATGATTCAAAGGGGAGTCATGATCCGAAAGCCCGCTCGCCTCCCGGCCCTCGCCGCCGCGCTCGCGCTCGTGTTCGCCGCCGCTGCGGCGACGCCGGCCGCCGCCGCGTCGTCCGATTCCTTCTACTCCTACGACGGCGGCGCGCCGCTGTCGTCGTTCGCACCGGGGACCGTGCTCAAGACGCGGACCCTGGCCTACCACGTCGTCGGCCTCGCCACGCCGGTGCAAGCCGTGCAGCTGCTCTACCGCACCACCGACGCGCAGGGCCGCCCGGCCGCCAACGTCACCTCGGTGGTCCGCAGCATCACCGGCGACCGCACGAAAGCCGTTTCCTACCAGTCGGCCTACGACTCGCTCGACCCCGCCGACGCGCCGTCACGCGCGATCGCCGGCGACGTCACCCTCGGCGGCCTGCTGCCCAACGGCGAGTCGCTGCTGCTGCTCCCGTCGCTGCTGCTGGGCTACAACGTCGTCGTGCCGGACACCGAAGGGCAGACCGCGGACTTCGCCGCCGGGCCGGAGTACGGCACCACCACGCTCGACTCGATCCGCGCCGCGACGAGCTCGGCCGCCACGGGCATGGACGGCGGCACGAAGTTCGGCCTCCTCGGCTACTCCGGCGGGGCCATCGCGACCGGCTGGGCGGCCGCCCTCGCGCCGGGTTACGCGCCCGAGGTGAACAAGAACCTCGTCGGGTTCACCGAAGGCGGGGTGCTCGTCGACCCCGCGCACAACCTCAAGTACGTCGGCGGCAGCCCGGTGTGGTCCGGGGTCATCCCGATGGCGCTGGTCGGCGTCGCGCGCGGCTTCGGCATCGACCTGCGGCCGTACGCGAGCGAGTACGGGCTCAAGGTGCTCGACGAGCTGGAGCACGCGTCGATCATCACCGCGCTGGGCCGGTACCCGGGGCTGACGTGGCAGAAGCTCGTGAAACCGGAGTACGCCAACCCGAATTCGGTGCCGCCGTTCGTCGCGGCGGTGAACAAGGTCAACATCGGTTCGGCGCCGACGCCGTCGGTCCCGGGCTTCATCGCCCAGGGCAACGCCGGGTTCCTCGAAGGCACCACGAGCACCCTGCCCGGCATCGGCACCGGGGACGGCGTGATGGTCGCCGGTGACGTGCGGGCGCTGGCCCGGCAGTACTGCGCCACCGGCAACGACACCATCAAGTACGTGCAGTACGACGCGCTCAGCCACGTCGGCGGCGCGGCGGCGTGGGCGCCCGCGGCGATCGGCTGGCTCGCCGACCGGTTCGCCGGCAAGCCCGCGCCGTCGAACTGCGGGCACATCCCGGCGGGGAACTCGCTGGCCCCGGAAAAGCCCGCCTGAGCCCGTTCGTCGTACCCGGCGGTGGTCGGGCCGGGTACGGTGCCGCGGGTGAGGACGCTCCCCAAGGGGCCGCACGGCCTGAGCCGGGAAGAGGTCGCCGGTGCGCAGCGCGCCCGGCTGGTCGAAGCGGTGCTGGCCAACGTCGGCGAACGCGGCTACGCGGCCACGACCGTCGGCCACATCACGGCGGCCGCGGGCGTTTCCCGCACTTCGTTCTACGAGCAGTTCACCGGCAAGCAGGACGCGTTCCTCGCCGCCTACCGAGCGGAGACGGGGCAGTTCCTCGGCCAGGGCGTCGCCGTGGCGATGGCGGCCCCGTCCCCGCTGGCGGCGGTCGCGGCGTGCGGCGACTTCCTGGTCGGCTACGCGCACCGCCGCCCGGTCGCCGCCCGCGCGGTCCTGCTGGAGATCTACGCACTCGGCCCCGCGGGGCTCGAAGCCCGCGAAGAGGTGCTGCGGGCGGGAGAAGCGGTGTTCGACCGGACCGCGGCCTGGTTGCGCACCACCGAGCCGGCACTGGCACCCCCGCCGCCGTTCACCGCGCGGACGGTGGTCGCCGCGACGATCGAGCTGCTGACCCAGGCCATCTGGCTCGCCACGGACGACGCGTACGACCAAGCCCGCGAGGCGGTCCGGCACACGTGGCTGCTGGGCTTGTTCGGCCACCGCGCGATCCCCGGCTGAACGGGCGGCCGGCCCGGGAGCCGTCGGTGAGATCCACCCGATCGGCTCAGTCCGCTCCGGCCGCGCGCTTCGCCGCTTCGAAGCTCCGCAACGCCGCCCCGACCGCCGCGGCCACGGTCGCCTCGAAGATCTCGTCCTCGCTGTACCCCGCGGTCTTCAGCGCCTCGACGTCGGCGTCCGTCACCCGGTAGGACGCCTCTCGCACCGTCGTGACGTACGACCGCAGCGGCTCGGGGAGGTCGTCACCCAGGCGAGCTGCCGCGGCCGCCAGGTCCGTGCGGGGGCCCTCGGCGATCAGGAAGCCCGGGAAGCGGTAGCCGAACCGGTGCAGGGAGCGTGTTCCCGTCTCGAGCTGGCCCTCGCGCAGGACGAAGCCGAACGCGTTGGCGAGGCGGTTGACGATGTTCCACACCAGGTTCACCCGCAGGGCCTCGGCGACCGCGTGCGGGGGCACCGCGGCGACGACGGCCGCGTCGGCCCGGTCCCGGCTGACGCCTTCCACGAACGTGCGGACGGCTCGCAGTTCGGGCCGGGCCGAGGCGGGGTCTTCCGGGTCGAGCTCGCCGGGGCCGGCGATGCGGACCAGCTCGGTGTGCGTGACCACGCAGAACGGGCACTCGTGCACCTGCGCGGTGGCCATCGCGAGGTATTCGCGTTCCGCCGCGGTCCAGTACGACGGGCCGCGCATCGCCGGGGCGGTCAGCTCCAGCAGCGGGCGGGCGAACACGCCGGGCCGGTAGAGCAGCAGCTTGACGATGTCGGGGGTGGCGACCCCGGACCGCTTCGCGGTGAGCGCCATGAACAGCTTGGCGCGGCGGCGGTGGCCGTGGTCGAGAATGGACAGTCGCATCAGGACTCCGTGGGGTCGAGCGCCCGCAGGCGGGCGGCGAGGAAGCGCCGGTCGGCGGGCTTGGTGGCCAGGTCGTGGGCCCGCCGGTACGCGGCCGCCGCCTCGGTGGTGCGGCCGAGGCGGCGCAGGAGGTCCGCGCGGGCGGCGTGCAGCAGGTGGTAGTGGCCGAGGCCGTCGATCCGGTCGGTGAGCGCGAGTCCCTCGGCCGGGGTGGTGGCCATGGCGACGGCGACGGCGTGGTTCAGCGCGGCCACGGGGGAGGGGTGCACCACGAGCAACCGCTCGTAGAGCCCGGCGATGCCCGCCCAGTCCGTCCGGCCGGCCGACGGTGCCTGCGCGTGCAGGACGGCGATGGCGGCCTGCAGCTGGTACGGCCCGGGCTCGCCCAGGCGCAGCGCCCGGTCGAGCAGGCCGACCGCTTCGGCGATCTCGCCGTGGTCCCACCGCGAGCGGTCCTGGTCTTCGAGCAGGACGACGTCGCCGTGCTCGTCGTAGCGCGCCGCCGCGCGCGAGTCCTGCAGGAGCAGCAGGGCGGCCAGGCCGAGGGCCTCCGGTTCGTCGGGCATCAGGGCCGCGACGAGCTTCGCCAGCCGCACCGCCTCCCGCTGCAGCCCGCGGTACTCCGGCCGGTCGCCCTCGGCGGTGTAGCCCCGCGTGAAGATCAGGTAGACCACGGCGAGGACGCCGGTGAGCCGTTCGGGCAGGAGGTGGTCGGCGGGGACGGCGAGGCTGATCCCGGCGTCGCGGATCTTGCGCTTGGCCCGGACCAGCCGCTGGGCCAGTGCCGCCTCCCCGACCAGGAACGTGCGGGCGATCTGCCCGGCGGTCAGCCCGGCCACGGCGTGCAGCGTCAAGGCGACGCGCGCCTCTTCGGCCAGCGCGGGGTGGCAGCAGGTGAAGATCAGGCTGAGCCGCTCGTCGCCGACGGCGAGCAGGCTGCTTTCCCCCGCGTCCACGGCCGTCACCTCCGGCCCCGGGCCGAGTTCGGCGAGCTTCTCCCGGCCCCGGCGGGCTCGCCGGAGCCGGTCGATCGCGCTGTTGCGGGCCGTCGTCAGCAGCCAGGCGACCGGGTCGTCCGGTCCGCTGCCGTCCCACTTGCGCAGGGCCAGCGCGCACGCGTCCTGCAGCGCGTCCTCGGCGAGTTCGAAGTCGCCGAGGACGCGCACCAGCGCCGCGAGCATCCGGGACCGGTGCTCGCGGTAGGTCGTCCGCAGCAGGTGCGCCGTGCTCATCCGCGGTGGTCGAGACCCGGCACGCCGGCGATCGGCCGGACCTCGATCGAGCCGACCGCGGCCATCGGGCACAGCGCGGCCAGCTCCAGGGCTTCGTCGAGGTCGCGGCAGTCGAGGACGTAGGCGCCGCCGAGGTGCTCGTGGGTCTCGGGGTACGGGCCGTCGGTGATCAGGGTCTTGCCTTCGCGCACGGCGACCGTGGTCGCGGTGTGCTCGCCCAGCAGCGGGTGCCCCGAGACGAAGGCGCCGCGCCGCCGGCACTCGTCGGCGAAGGCGTTCACCCTGGCCAGCGCCTCGGGGAAGCGCGGGTCGCCGGGCTCGGGACGGTCGCAGTCGTAGATCAGCAGCATGTACTGCACGAGCTCCTCCAGCCGGTCGTCGTACCCCGTTCGAAGAGGATGACGAACGGCGGGACCGTACCTCGACAGGCGCGCCCGGGCGGATTTCGCCCGTTCGGACGGGCGAACGTGCCGAAATCGTCGTCGCCCGATCGGGAAATACGCCTGTGCGGAATTGCCCGAAAGGGCAATCGCCATTGTTTTCGGGCCGGAACTAATGCGCGCTCATGTGCGGCAGGAGATCACGGAGGGTATCGGAAGGTTCGAGTCCCAGCTCCTCGAGCAGGGTGCACCGGCACTGCTCGTACTGGTGCTGCGCCGCCGCCCGGTTGCCCGCCGCGAGGTGCGCGTCGATCAGGACGCGGTGGGCGCTCTCCCGCAACGGCTCCGCGCGCACCGCGGACAGCGCGGCGGCCACCGCCTCGCCGTGGCGCCCGGCCGTGGTGAGCCGCTTGGCCATGGCTTCCAAGGCGTAGAGCCGCAACTGGTGGTACTGCTCCTGCTCGATCAGCACCCACTCGTTGTCCGACCACTCGGGCAGCAGATCGGCCGACAGGTCGTCGCGGGTCTGGCGGGTCAGGATCTCGTCGCACCCGCACGTCTTGTCCAGCAGGCAGTGCGCGCGGGCGACGGCGTCGTGGATGTCGACGGTGATGTTGCCCGCCAGGGCCATTTCCTGCACGGACGCCTCGATGACGCGGTACCCGGTCCGCGACGCGCGCCACAGCGACGAGCGCAGGTTCGCGTTCGCGCGGGGCGTCGTCGCCTCCGGCCACAGCGTTCTCGCCACGTACGTCCGCGGCCGCGGGCGGTCCTGCAGCGCGAGGAACGCGAGCAACCGCTGCGCGCTGTAGGACAGCGCGACCGGGTCGTCGCCCACCAGCAGCGTGAACCCCTTGAGCAGCCGCAGTGTCACGATCTGTGTTGCTTCAATGCGCATCGGTTCCCCAACCCACGCCCGCCACCGATCGGATCGACCCCACCGTGGGGCAATTCGCGACCCGCACGGGAAACGTTACCGGGAATCATCGTCGATGCGGCGTCGACCAGGCGTCACGAAAACGTCATCGGGTCCGCTCCGAGCTCGTCCAGCCAGTTCTGCACGGCCGCCTGCACGGCCTCCCGGGACGTGACCGCGACCGGTCGGGCCTCCTCGGTGCCGATCGTGGAGAGGACGCGGACCCGCAGGGCGCCGGGGTCGCCGCCTTCCAGCCACGCCCGCAGGACCATGCTGCCGGACCGTTCCTCGGGGACCTCCACGGACGCAGGATGCGCGCAGGCCTGTCACCACGGCGTCGCCGCCGCGTGTGCGGCCTCGTCAACGCCCGCGGCGGGAACGCCGTCGTGACGCTCGCGCGACGCGCGGGTCGCGGGCCGGCCACGCCACCCCTGCGATGCTGCCGCGGCACGAGCAGGGGAGGACGGGCATGGGCGATTTCGGGGTCGTCGCGGACGTTTCGACGATCATCGTGGACCGGCTCAACGAGGCGCTGCGGGTACTGGATCCGCACGACCCGCCGACGGCGGTGCTGAGCGACCTCGAGGACCGGCCGAGCCGCGCCACGCTCACGGTCTTCCTGTACGAGATCGCCGAAGACCCGACTTCGCGCAACCGGCCGCCGGTGCGGTCGCTGCCGCCGTCCGCGCCGACGAGCCGCAAGCCGCCGATGGCGCTGCTGCTGCGGTACCTGATCACGCCGTGGGGCGGCAGCCAGGCCACGCAGCACCAGATGATCGGCCGCGCGCTGCAGGTCTTCTACGACGACGCGATCTGGACCGGCGAAGAGCTGACCGGCAGCATGGCCGGCACCACCGAGGCGCTGCAGTTCACGCTGACGCCGCTGACGCTCGATCAGAAGTCGTGGATCTGGTACGCGATCCAGAAGCCGTACCGGCTGTCCCTCAACTACGAGGTCCGGGTCGTCAACCTCGACTCGCTCGACGTATCCGAGCTGCGGCTGGTCCGCAGCCGCACGATCAACGGGACACCGGTGCCATGACCCGCTTCCACCCGCTCGAGTCCTCCGTCCTGCACAGCCCGGCCTGGTTCGTGCCGTTCGACGAGTTCGCCCAGCGCGCGCGGGCCGCCGACGTGAGCACCGAGCTGGAACGCTTCGACCCGGCCGAAAACGCCTGGGTGCTCCAGGAAACGCCGGCCATCCGCACCCCGAGCGCGGTGATCGCCTACCCGGAGCTCGGCCGCCGCCGGGGCCCGGGTGCGCAGCCGGAACGGTTCCGCGTCCGCTTCGCCGCCATCGGGCTCGCGCCGCTGTACCCGGCGGACGGCGAGCCGTTCGACGCGGGCGTGGCCGGCGTCGAGTTCACCGCTCACCCCTACGACGACGACACCCCGCCCGCCGCGGCCGGCGAGCCGCGCGTGGTCCGCCTGCTGCCGAGCACCGCCTTCCCGTACGGGTCCGGCGTCCGCACCGTCTACGGCGTGGTCGTCGCCGAGGACCAGGTGCCGGTGGCGAACGCGCTGGTCGAAGCGCGGGGGGGCACGAGCCGGGACGGCGTCGCGTGGCTGGAGCGGACGCTGACCGACGCGGCGGGGGCGTTCCGGCTCGCGCTGCGCTGGGAGGGCGAGCTCGTCACCGGGCCCCCGCCGGTGCAGCTGTTCCACCTCACGGCCACCGAACGGCCCGGGCGGACCGGGTCGCTGGACGTCCGGCTGCCCACCGAACGGCATCTCCGGCACGTCATCGAAATCGTCGAGCAGTAGAGAAGGAGCTGAAACCATGCCCGAATACCTGAGCCCCGGCGTCCACGTCGAGGAGGTAGACGCGGGGCCGCGGCCGATCGCGGGGGTGAGCACCAGCACGGCGGGCATGGTCGGGGTCACCCAGCGCGGCCCGACCGGCGGGAAGCCGAAGCTGGTCACGAACTTCCTGGAGTTCCAGACGACCTTCGGCGGCTTCCTGCCCGAGCCGGACCCGGCGATCCGGGACGCCTGGGCGGAAAACCCGGCCGAGGGCGGCCGCTGGTGGCTGTTCCCGCTGGCGGTCAAGGGGTTCTTCGACAACGGCGGCCAGCGCCTCTACGTCAAGCGGGTCGCCAGCGAGACCGCGCAGGCGGCGTCCGGCACGCTCGGCACCGGCCTGGTCAGCGCGATCACCCGGGACGCCGCGGCCGGGGCGAAGATACTGGAGCTGGCCCACCTGGTCGGCTTCACCGGGTCCGACGAGGTCAAGGTCTTCCGCGGGAGCGACAACGTCGAGATCGGCACCGTGACGATCACCGCCTACGACGCCGCCAAGGGGCGGGTCACCCTCGGCACCGGGCTGCCGGCGGAGGTCAAGGCGGCCCGCGGCGACTACGTGCAGAAGGCCCCGCGGGTGGCCACGCCGAGCCTGCGGTTCTCCGCGTCGAGCCCCGGCTCCTGGGGCAAGGCGGTCCAGGTGCGGATCTCGCCGTCGGTGAGCGCGTCGCTGCCGGTGCTGCCCGACCCGAACGAGGGACCGCTGTTCATCACCGCGCTCGCCGCCGAAGCCGACGCCGACGCCGGGTCGGTCCAGGTGAACGCCGTCCCCGGGCTCGACCCCGACGACCTGCCCGACGACGTCTGGATCCTGATCGGCAACCGGCGCTTCCCGGTCACCGTGGCGCAGCCGGAAGCCGGCAAGGTGACGCTCACCTTCCCCGACGGCACCCACCACGCGCCGTGGAAGACCGGCCTCACCGTGCGCCGGGTGCGCCGGGCCAACGCCGGTGCCGGGCCGAAGCTGCGGATCAGCGGCTCGAGCCGGCTGTACGAGGGCGCGCTCGCCCAGCTCGACACCGGCGACCAGCTGAGCACCCTGACCGTGGTGGCGATCGAGCCGGACGAAGTCGTCACCTTCGGCGCCGACACCCCCGCGCTGGTCTTCGAGACCGCCCGGCTCCTGCTGGTCGAATCCACAGTGGACACCCGGTTCGGCGACCCCGGCGGCGGCTCGGTGACCGAGACCTTCCGCAACCTGCGCCTGACCGGCGACGCGCCGGGCACCGTGACGGGCACGCTGGCGAGCCAGTCACGGCTGGTGCGGGCGACCGCGCTGGACCTGAGCACCGACCCCACCGAGTTCCCCACGCCCGCCACCGGCTCGTGGCTCAGCCTCGCCGACGACGGCGACGACGCCTTCGGGGGCCTCGACGTCGGGGACTTCGTCGGCACCGACGGCGGGAGCGGCAAGCGCACCGGCATCGTGGCGCTGGAGGACATCGACGAGATCGCGATCTGCGCGGTGCCCGGGGTGTGGGCGGGCACCGTCGAGTCGGCGCTCGTGACGCACTGCGAGCAGCTCAAGGACCGGTTCGCCGTCCTCGACCCGCGCGACGGCCTCGACATCGAAGGCATCCAGGAGTTCCGGGAACCGTTCGACACCAAGTACGCCGCGCTGTACTACCCGTGGCTGGTCGTCAACGACCCCTCGACCAACCAGTTCGTCGAGGTGCCGCCGTCCGGGCACATGATCGGGATCTACGCCCGCACCGACGTCGAGCGCGGGGTGCACAAGGCACCGGCCAACGCGGTCATCCGCGGCATCCGGCTGACCGACGGCATCGCCCAGGACGTCACCAAGCGGCACCAGGACCTGCTGAACCCGCGGGGGATCAACGCGCTGCGGTTCTTCCCCGGCCTCGGCCAGCGGGTGTGGGGCGCGCGCACGCTGTCCTCGGACACCTCGTGGAAGTACATCAACGTGCGCCGGCTCTTCCTGTTCCTCGAGGAGTCGATCGACGAGGGCACGCAGTGGGTCGTGTTCGAACCGAACGACGAATCGCTGTGGGCGCTCGTGCGGCAGACGGTCGCGAACTTCCTCACCACCGTGTGGCGCAGCGGCGCGCTCGCCGGAACCACCGCGGACGAGGCCTTCTTCGTCCACTGCGACCGCTCCACCATGACCGACGACGACATCGCGAACGGACGGCTCATCTGTGTGATCGGGGTGGCGCCGGTGTTCCCGGCGGAGTTCGTGATCTTCCGGATCCAGCAGAAGACCCGCGAGCCCCAGCTCGTCTAGCTGAAAGGCAACCGAAATGCCACCTGTGACGCGCGACGATCCGTATGCCGCGTACAACTTCCTGGTCATCGTGACCAACGTCAGCGACGACGGCGTCGCGGTGAGCGGGTCGTTCACCGAAGCCAGCGGGCTGGACGTGGAACTGCCGGTGATCGAGTACCGCACCGGCAGCGAGGACATCACGGTCCGCAAGCTCGTGGGCCTCAAGAAGTTCCCGAGCGCGCTGACGTTCAAGCGCGGGGTCACCGGCCACGTCGGGTTCTGGAACTGGGTGAAGGAAGCGCTCGACGGCCGCGTGCGGCGCACGTCCGGCTCGATCGTGATGCTCGACGAGAACCGCCAGGAGGTCATGCGCTGGAACTTCGACCGGGGCTGGCCGACGAAGTACACCGGACCGTCGTTCAACGCGACCAAGAACGAGATCGCCATGGAGACGCTCGTGCTGGCCGTCGAGAGCTTCGTGATCGACGCGTGATGACCAGCGCGGCGCTTCCCGGCGTTTCCCTGACCTTCGACCGCGCGGCGGCCGGGGACGAGCCGCTGCGCACGGACGTGGCCGTGTTCCTCGGCCGCACCCGGCGCGGCCCGCTCGGCCGTCCCGTGCGCGTCGAAAGCTGGAACGACGTCGTCGGCGAGTTCGGGCCACCGGACGGGACGTCGGCGACGCCGTACGCGCTGCGCGGGTTCTTCGAGAACCAGGGCCGGGCGGCGTGGGTGCTGCGGGTGTCCGGGCCCGCCGGGTTCGCCGGTGCTCAGTGGACGGATGACTACCGCGTGGTGGCCGCGAGTCCCGGCGCGTGGGCGAACGGCGGCCGGGTCACCGTGCGGTACCGGGGGAGCAGCGTCGCGGGTCCGCCGGCGGTCACCGTGCGGGTGCTCGTGCCCGGTGAACCGGCGGAGACCTTCGCGGGCATGGCGCCGGGGGACGTCGCCGACCGGCTCGCCGGGTCCCGGCTGATCCGGCTGGTGCCGCTCGACCCGGACCGGCCGGTGAGCCCGATCCCCGCGGACGCGCCGATCTCGCTGGCGTGGGACCTCACGCTCGCCGGCGGCACGGACAGCCCGCCGGGGCACAACGAGTACGCCGACGCCGTGGTGGCGCAGGCCGAACTGCCGGAGCCGGCGCTGGTGGCCCTCCCGGACCTGGGTGCCGACCTCACCGGCACCGACCACGCGGACCTGGTGCTGGAGCTGCTCCGGGTGGTGGCCCCGCTGCTGGACCGGCTGGTGCTGCTCGACGTGCCGCCAGACCTGTCCACAGTGGACGAAGTGGCGGCCTGGACCGAAGCGCTGACGAGCTTCGGCGACGAGGTGCTGCTCGCCGCGGCGGCGGTCTACCACCCGCCGTTGCGGGCGCCCGCGCCCGACGGCACCGGATTGCGGACCGTCCCGGCGTCCGGGCACGTCGCGGGCCTGGTGGCCCGGCTCGACGCCGAGCGCGGCGCCGCGCACACCCCGGCCAACGCCACGCTGCTGGACGCGGTCGACCTCGAGGTCGAATATCCGGAAGCGCAGCAGGTCCGGTTGTTCGACGCGGGCGTCGACCTGGTGCGGTGCCTGCGGGGCCGCGGCCTCGTGGTGTGGGGCGGGCGGACGCTGTCGGCCGACCCGCGCCGGGTGTACGTCGCCCACCGCCGGCTGCTGCACCTGCTGGTGCGGGCCATCCGGCGGGCCGCCGCGCCGCTGGTGTTCGAGGTGAACGCGCCGGAGCTGCGGCTGGCGCTGGTCCGCGCGATCACGTCGGTGCTGCTGGAGGCGTTCCGCACCGGGGCGCTCGCCGGCTCCCGGCCCGAGGACGCCTTCCGCGTGGTGTGCGACGAAACCAACAACCCACCGGAGCAGGACCCCGGCCGGGTCGTGTGCGAGGTCGAAGTCGCGCCGGCCGTGCCCATGGAGTTCATCGCGCTGCGGCTCGTGCTCGGCCAGGACCGCGGCCTGGAGGTGCTCGAGCAATGACGACACCGGTCGACCAGCTGCTCGCGCTCAACGAGCCGCTGCCCAAGTTCCGCTTCCTCGTGACGCTGTCGGCGGCGGACGTCTACCTGCCGCCGGCGCAGGCCCTGCTGCTGCAGGTGGTGGCCTCGGGCGCCTTCCAGGAGGTGACCGGGCTGGGTGCGCAGCTGGAGGTGGTCAACTACCCCGAAGGCGGGCGCAACGACGCGGTGCACAAGCTGCCGCTGCGCCACTCGTGGAACCCGATCACGCTCAAGCGCGGCGTGGTCCGCGACCGCCTGCTGTGGTCCTGGTACGAAACCGGCTTGCACGACTCGCTCGGGGCCCGCCGCGACGGCGCCCTGATCATGCTCGACGAGGCCGGGCTGCCCGCGAAGTCGTGGCTCTTCCACGGCGGCCTCGCCGCCAAGTGGACCGGCCCGGACCTGCACGCCGAGCAGAACGCGGTCGCGATCGAATCACTGGAAATCGCCCACGAGGGCCTGACGGCCGTCCTCTAGGAGACAAGCGCGTGCCCAAGAACCTGATCATCCACAACCTCGAAGTGCGGTTCCAGGTGGAAGGCGACGACGGGGCGCTGTTCACCCGCCTGTTCAACAAGCACATCCAGGCTTGGTCGCGGCTGTACGAAGAAGAGTGCGCGCGGGCCGAGCGCAGCGGGAACGACCGCAGGATCGGGGATTCGGGAGGCAGCCGGTGATCACCACACCGTTCTCGTCGGTGAGCCAGGGAGCCGACGCGCACCTGGAGATCGAGCGGCCGCCGAACCGGACGCCGCAGGTGATCCCGCTGCGGTTCAACCCGACCGAGTACAAGCTGAGCAAGAGCAACACCTTCGCCGAGATCACCATCCCCGGGCTGGAGACGCCGCCGATCCAGTTCATCCGCGGCAGTACCGAATCGCTGACGCTGCAGGCGCTGGTCGACACCTCGGACACGCTGAACGACGTCCGGACGTCCTATGTGGACGCCATCCGCGACCTGATGCGGATCGACAGCACCGAGCACGCGCCGCCGATCGTCCGGTTCCACTGGAACGGGCCGGTGTTCAAGGGCGTGCTGGAGAAGCTGGACGTGAACTACGTGCTGTTCGCCAAGAACGGCGTCCCGCTGCGGGCCCAGCTGGACCTCACGCTCAAGGAGTACCGCCTGGCGAAGGACCAGGCCGTGGACCCGCCGCGGTCCTCGCCGACGGTGGAGAAGAGCTACGTCGTGCGCCGCGGCGACACCTGGGACCGCATCTCCGCCGCCGTGTACCGGCGCCCGGACGCCTGGCGGGAACTGGCGCGCGCCAACGGCATCGCCGATCCACGCGACCTGCGGCCGGGGCTGGTGCTGACCGTGCCCCGGCTGCCGTGAGGGGGGACGGCCGATGACCGCGCCCGCGGGCACCCAGCCCGAAATCGCCGACCCGGACGGCTACGCACCCGAGTTCGAGGTGGTCGTCGACGGCCTGACGACCGACCCGACGACCAAGAACGACGTCCTCGACATCAAGGTGCACCGCGACCTCGACGAGATGTCCGGCTTCGACCTCGAGCTGAACAACTGGGACGACGTCGCGCTGAAGTTCAAGCACAGCGACTCGAAGGACCTGCAGATCGGCAGGCTCGTCTCCGTCCGGCTCGGCTACGCCGACCGGCTGCTGACGGTCGCCACCGGGAAGATCAGCTCGCTCGCGCCCAAGTTCCCGGACGGGGCTTCGCCGACCGTCTCCATCACCTGCGTCGACGGGATGCTCGACCTCAAGGACCGCAAGCCCACGAAGGACGAGGACAAGAACTTCGTCCGCAAGACCGACTGGGAGATCGCCGAGCAGATCGCGCGGCGCAACCACCTGGCGGTCAAGACGACCCACGAGGGCCCGCGGCACGACCTCGTGGTGCAGAAGAACCAGTCCGACGCCCAGTTCCTGGTGGAACGGGCGAAGCGGATCGACTTCGACTGCTACATCCTGCCGGACCCGAAGACCGGCGTGCAGACGCTGTACTTCGTCAAGCCCACCGACGGCCGCGACAGCCGCCCGATCCGGGTGTTCCGCCTCGCCTACAGCCCGGGGCTGGCGTCGGGGCCCGGTGGGCAGCCGGCCGGCCTGGTGCCCAACCTCCTCGACTTCACCCCGACCATGACCCTGTCCAACCAGGTCAGCAAGCTCACCGTGCACGGCTGGGACCCGGTCAAGGCGGAGCCGATCGAGTACGTCGCGACCTCGCAGGACCTGCCCGGCGGGCAGAACTCGGCCGACGGGCAGAGCGGGCCCGAAGCGGCGGAGACCGCGACCGGCGGCCGCCAAGAGGTGATCGTCGACGCGCCCGTGCTCAGCCAGGAGGAAGCCAAGGAGCTGGCCATCTCGCTGCTGCGGGAGCGGGCCTACGAGTTCATCACCGCGACCGGCCGCCTGGCCGGGCTGCCGGAGCTGCAACCGGGGGACAACCTGGAGATCTTCGGCCTCGGCCGCCGGTTCTCCGGCACCTACTTCGTCAAGCGCGTGGAGCACGCCCTCAACACGAGCGGGTTCTTCACCACCTTCACCGCCCGGCGGATCTTCCAGGGGGACAAACCATGACGGCGACGCCACGAGCCATGGCGACCGACCAGCGCTTCTACGGCGTCGCGCCGGCGGAGGTCGTGGAGAACGACGGGGACGACGAAGCCCGCGTCAAGGTCAAGTACTACTGGCTGGACGGCGGCTCGTCGATCAGTCCGTGGATCCGGGTCGCCCAGCTGTACGCGGGCGGCGGCTACGGCTCGGTGTTCGTGCCCGAGGTCGGCGACGAGGTGCTGGTCGCGTTCTTCCAGGGGGACATGCGGCAGCCCTACGTGCTGGGCGGGCTCTACAACGGCAAGAAGAAGCCGCCGGTCACGCACGCCGGCGGCCGCGACCAGAAGGTCATCCGGACCAAGGCCGGCCACCGGATCCTGTTCGACGACAAGGAAAAACAAGTCACGATCAGCACCACGTCGGGGGCGAAGGTGGTGCTCAAGGACAGCGGCGAGATCACCTTGGAAGCCGCGACGGTGACCGTCAAGGCGAGCGGCATCGACCTCGGCGGCGGTTCCACCGAGCCCGTCGTGCTCGGCAACGCCCTGATGCAGGCCTTCGTCCAGCACACCCACCCGGTGGCGGGCGCGGCCACCGGGCCCGCGACGCCGCTGCCGCCGACCGTGCTCGCGAAGAAGGTGAAGGCGACGTGACCGAACCCTTCCTCGGTACCGGCTGGCGGTTCCCGATCCTGCCCGACGAGGCCGGCCGGCTGTCCTACGCCGTCGGCGAGACGAGCATCGAGCACTGCCTGCGTGCGCTGCTGCTCACCGCGACGGGCGAACGCGTGATGCGCCCGGAGCTCGGCACCACCGTGCAGGAGTCGGTGTTCGCGCCGGGCAGCGCGCAGAACCTGCGCGGCCTGGAGCGCTCGATCTCCGACGCCGTGAAGACCTTCGAGCCGCGGGTGGAGCTGGCGAGCGTCCTCGCCGAGACCGACCCGGCCGACGAGTCCCGCGTGACGATCTCGGTCGAGTACCGGATCCGGCGCACCAACACCAAGGCCAACCTGGTGTTCCCGTTCTACCTCGGCCTGACGGGGACGCCATGACCCTGCCCGCGCCGAAGCTGGACGACCTCACCTGGGCCGACCTGATGGCGGCCACCACCCGCCGCATCCCGGCGGAGTCGGACGGGACGTGGACGCTGCACGCGCCCGCCGACCCCGGCGTCACGCTGCTGGAACTGTTCGCCTACCTGCTGGAGCAGCGGTTCTACTGGCTGGACCAGACCCCGGACGAGCTCGTCGTCGCGATCTTGAAGCTCTTGGGACTCGAGCCGCCACGCCCGGCGCGGGCGGCGGCCACGGTCCTCGCGCTGAGCACCGAAGCGGAAACGCCGACGGTGGTGCCCGCCGGCACCGTCCTGGCCCGCGACCCGGCCGCGGCGATCCACTTCACCCTCGACGACGAGGTGACCGCGTTCCCGGTGGACGGCGACGCCCACGTAGTCACCGACCGCGACCGCACCGCCGACCTGCTCGCCCGGCGCGGGGTGCCGCTGCTGGCGAGCGACGGGTCCGCCGCCTCGGCCCGCTTCACCCTGCCGCTCACCGGAGCGCACTCCACGTCCGGCTGGCTGTCGGTGCTGTTCGAGCTCGACTCGCCGCTGCCGCCGTCGTGGGCGCCGCCCCCGCTGCCGGTCGTCCGGCCGCCGGCCGAGCTGACGTGGTCGTGGTTCCGCCCGAGCGGCGACGCCTCGGGCGAGTTCGCCGAAGTCGAGGACGGCACCGGCGGGCTGCGGCGCTCCGGCGTCGTGCGCCTGCGGCCGCCGCCCGAATGGTCCACAATGGACAACGGGCTGCTGGTGGCCACCCCGGCCGCGACCTATCCGGCCCCGCCGCGGCTGCTGCGGCTGGCGGTCAACGTCTCGGGCGCCCGCCACGCCGAGCGGCGCACGGTCAGCGGGCTGGGCGAGCAGACGGACCGGTGGCTGAAGCTGCCCGGCCAGCGGCTCGTGCTGCCCGACGCCGCCGACCGGCTGCTCACCGCCGTCCTGCACCTGGCGGGCGACGAGTGGGAACCGGCGGCCGGCTTCGCCTTCGGCTCCGGCCGCGACCGGATCTTCCTGCTGGACCGGCACGACGGCGCACTCGTGTTCGGCGACGGCCTCACCGGGCGGATCCCGCGTCCGGGCGGAACCGTCGAGGTCGGCTACACGATCGGCGGCGGCCGCGACGGCAACGGCGGGCTGACGGACAACTGGCTGCCGGTCGACCTCGCGGCGCCGGTGCGGGCGGCGAACCCGGTGAAGGCCGACGGCGGGGCGGACCCGGAAACGGTCGCCCAGGCCCGCGACCGGGCCGCGGGCGCGCTCGGCGAGGTGACCAGGGCGGTCACGGCCGCGGACTTCGTCACGCTGGCCACCACGACACCCGGCGTCCAGGTCGGGCGTGCCCACGCCGCGGTCGGCGAGCACCCGGGCTTCCCGTGCGCGCGGGTCCCCGGCGCGGTGACCGTCCACATCGTCCCGTCGGTGCCCGCCGGGACCGTGCCCGCGCCGGAGCCGGACCCCGGCATGCTGTGCGCCGTCGAGGAGCGGCTGGCGGCGGCGAGACTGCTCACGGCCGAGGTCTTCGTGCGGCCCCCGGTGTACCGCGACGTCCGGCTGCGGGTGGACCTGTCCGGCACCCCGGCCGACCGGGCCGAAGTGTCCACTGTGGTCAGTGCCGCGCTGCGCCACCACCTCGATCCGCTGACCGGCGGCGACGAGGGAACGGGCTGGCCGTTCGGCGGCGCCCTGCGGCCCTCGGCCCTGCTGCGCGCCGCCCAGGAGGCACTCGGCGACCTGGCGGCGGTGACCGCGGTCGCGATCGGCATCGACGGCGCGGCCCCGGCCGAAACGTGCGACGACGTCCCGCTGCGAGCCGGCGACCTGCCGGTCGTGCGCGAAGTCCGCACGCACGTGGTGCCCGTCGTCGAACCGGGGGAGGGTTTGCTGTGACCGACGTCTGGTGGGCCCGCGACTCGGGCGAAGACGCGCACATGGTGCCCGGCCCCGGGCCGTCCGGGGTGGAGCCGGAGCTCGTCGACGCGTCGCGGGAAGCGGTTCGCGCCGCCGTGCGGGACCGGATCCCCGGCTACACCCCGGACTGGACCAACCCCGACCGGCAGGACGCCGGGGTCGCGCTCGTGCGGCTCTTCGGTGCCCAGGCCGAGCCCGTGCTGCTGCGGGTCAACCGGCTGCCGGAGAAGATCCTCGCCGAGCACCTGGGCACCGCCGGCGTGCGGCGCCGGCCCGCCACCGCGGCGGCCGCACTGCTCGAATTCACCGTGAAGCCGCCGGACGGCGCTTCGGTGCTCGTCCCCGCCGGGTTCCAGGCCGCCGCCACCGGCACCGACGGCGACGTCGTCTACGAGACCGACCAGGACCTCTACGCCACCCCCGCCACCCTGGGTGTGCTCGCCGTGCAGCGGGGCGGGGCGCTCGAGCCGGTCCCGCTCGGCCCGAACGGGCCCGGCCGCCCGTTCGCGCCCTTCGGCACCGAGCCCCAGCCGGGCAACGCGCTCTGGCTGGGCCTCGACGGCACCGCGAGCCCGTTCCCCTCGCTGTCGCTGGGCTTCGTGGTCGCGGCCGCGCCGCCGGTGCCCGCGGCCGCCGGCGGGCTCACCCCGCTGCCCCTGGCACCCCAGCCGCTGCTGCGCTGGGACGTGCTGGACGGCGGCCGGTTCCGGCCCGCCGAAGTCGTCCGCGACGAGACGCGGGGGCTGCGCGCCAGCGGCACGGTGGAGCTGCGGGTGCCCCGTACCTGGGCACCCGGGCAGCCGCCGGCCGCGCGCCCCGGCCCGGCGCTGCGCTGGCTGCGCTTGCAGGTCGCGCAGGGCACGTTCACGGTGTCAACTGGGGCTCCGCCCCAGGCCGGGGGCTCCGCCACCCGGACCCCCCGAGAAGCGGTGGTGGCGCCGCCGCTCGTCTCGGGCCTGCGGCTGAACACCGTCGCGGCCACCGCGGCCCGCACGATCTTCGACGAGCCGCTGGAACCGATCCAGGACCCGGCGAACCCGTCCGAACGACGGCGGCTGCGGCTGAGCCAGGTCCCGATCCTGGCCGGCACCGTGGTCATCGAAGTCGACGACGACCCGGGCATGGACCTGTTCGGCACCACCGAAGGGACCGCGTCGCCCTGGCAGGAGGTGCCGAGCCTCGCCGCCTACGGCCCGGACGACCGCGTGTTCGTCGTCGACTACGACACCGGCGTGGTCACCTTCGGCGACGGCGTCAACGGCGCGCCCGTGCCACCGGGCTTCCGCAACGTCCGCGCGGTGCGCTACCGCGTCGGCGGCGGCGCGGCGGGCGCGGTGGCGGCCGGTGCCGTCAACGGTCTTCGCACCGCGCAGCCGTTCGTGACCGGCGTGACCAACCCGTTCCCCGCCACCGGCGGCTCCGACGCCGAGCCCGACGCCGACGTCGTACGGCGCGGGGTGGAGGAACTGCGTTCCCGCGGCCGGGCCGTCGCCCCCGCCGACTACGGCCTGCTGGCCCTGCGCGCGCCGGGCGCCTCGATCGCCCGCGCGAACGGCGTGCCGGGCCTGCACCCGGACTTCGCCGGCACGCCCATCCCCGGTGTCGTCGGTGTCCTGGTGGTGCCGCCGTTCGAGGCGGGCGGCACCGAGCCGCCGGTCCCGACCGCCGCGACCCTGCGCGCGGTGGCCGACTTCCTCTCCCGCGAGGTGGCGCCCGCCGGCGTCACGGTGGTCACCGGCCCGGTCGAGTTCCGGCGGATCGGCGTCGAGGCCAGGGTCGTGCTCGACACCGGCCAGGACCGGGCCGCCGTCCTCGCCGGAGCGGCGGACGCGGTGACCACCTACCTGGATCCCTTGCGGGGCGGGGAAAACGGCGGCGGCTGGCCGTTCGGCGGCGCGGTGCGGCACACCGCGCTGGTGCGCCGGCTCCTGGCCGTCGACGGTGTCCTCGCGGTGTCCGGGCTCGTGCTCACCGCCGACGGGCTGCGGCTGCCGCCGTGCGCCGACCACCCGATCCCGCCGGCCGACCTGGTGTGGCCGGAGCGCCCGCTGCTGATCCCGGTGGAGGAGTCCCCATGACGTGCACGCCCGAGAACGCCACGTTCCGGCTCCTCGACGCCGTCGTCGGGTGGGACCAGGACGTCGTGGCGGACCTCGTCGGGTTCGCGGACGAGACCGGCGTCCGGCTCGCCCACGCCGGCGCATCCCCGGACGGCCCGACGCGGGCCCAGCTGCTGCCGTGGTTCCCCGACCCGCGCCTGGCGCCCGGGTGCCGGCCCTGCGCGTGGTACCTGCTCTCCGGCGAACGGCTGCTGCGCCGGGACACCTGCGCGGGTGGCTGGCTGCCGGTGTGGCCGCCCTACTGCGACCCCCGGCTGCTGCACGCGCCGACGGCCGTCGCCGCGCGCGGGCACCGGGTCGCCGTGGTCGACTCCGGCCGGGTCTTCGTGTGGCGCAACGAAGGCGACCAGCTGGTCGCGATGATCGAGCTCCGGGACGCCTCGGTCGTCGCGCTCGCGCAGGACGAGCAGGTGCTCGTCGCTCGTGCGGGCAGCGACCGGCTGCGGCGCTACGGCCCCGACGGGCGGCTGCGCGAGGTCGTCCGGACGCGCGTCCGCGGCGAGATCGTCGGCATCCGCACCGGACCCGGGTGCACGATCTGGCTGCTCACCGAAGAAGCCGGCCGCCTGCGGGTCTACCGGGACCACTGCGAGTCCACACTGGACGAACTGGCGGCCGCGCTGCCGCCGAGCAGTTTGACCGGTGCGGACGACGACGGCTTCTGCCTGCGCGAACAGGGACCTGACGGCGAAGTGACCACCTGCTACGACTGGGCGGGCGAGCCGCGCGAGGAACCGCCGGCCGGGTCCGGTCAGTTCGTCACCGAGGGCGAGTTCACCACCCTCCTGATCGACAGCGGGATCTCGCGCTGCCGCTGGCACCGGGTGCGGGTGGAAGCGGACGTGCCGGCGGGCACGGCGGTGTCGGTGTCGATCGTGGTGTCCGAAAACGGCGAGTTCGCCGAGAGCGACTGGCAGACCGCGCCCGCCGGCGGCACCGACTTCCTCGTCGACCAGCCACCCGGGCGCCACCTCACCGCCCGCGTGCGGCTGTCCGGTGACTCGTCGGCGACGCCGGTCCTGCACCGGATCCGGCTCGACTTCCCGCGCGCCACCAGCGCGGACCTGCTGCCCGCCGCGTTCCGCCATGACCCGGCGGCCGACGACTTCACCGAACGGTTCCTGTCCCTGTTCGACGCCACCACGGCCGAACTCGACCGGGTCCTCGAGCGGTACCCGGCGCTGCTCGACGCGGCCGGCGTGCCGGACGGCGCACTGCCGTGGCTGGCCGCGCTGCTGGGCCTGGCGTTCGAAGCGGGCTGGGACGCGGAAACGCGCCGGAAGCTGATCACCGCCGCGCCCGGGCTGTACCGGCGGCGCGGGACGCCGGCCGCGCTGGAAGAAGCGATCAAGATCGTCTTCGACGTCGACCCGGTCATCGACGAGCTGGCCGGCGACCGCCACTGGGCGCAGGTCCGCGCGACCGCGGGGCCGCCGTCCGCCCGCGGCCTCGGCTCGGTGCGGCTGTTCGGCCGCTCGTCGTCGCGGCTGCGGCTGGACACCTCGACGCTGGGCGCGGCGCCGCTGCGGGCGTTCGGCGACCCGGACACCGACCCCCTCACCGAGCACGCCCACCGGTTCCGGGTCCTGCTGCCCGCCGGCGCGGCCGACGAGGAGGCGGTGCGGCGCCTGGTGGTCCGGCAGGCACCGGCGCACACGAAGGGCGCGGTGCGCATCGGCGGATCGGGGTTCGTGGTCGGCACGCTTTCGGCGATCGGGGTCGACACGGCGTTCGTCCCGCTGCCGCCGCCGGTGGTGGGCGGCGCGCGCCTGAACCACGACGGAGTACTGAGGTCCGGGCCACGGGGCGCCCGCCACGGGGTGAGCGTCGGCGTGGCGTCCGCGGTCGGGGTCCACACGCGAGTGTCTTGAGAGGACAGAAGAGATGACCGAGGCAACGACAGAGGAACAGGCCTTCCGCCGGTTGCGGTACTTCCACGGCAGGCTGCTCACCGCCCGCGACTTCCAGCGGGAGCAGGAGTACTTCCGCGAGAAGCTGAAGCTGCGCATGCGCTGCCTGCTCGGCTACGGCGTGGTGTGCGGGCTGTTCGTGGAACCCGCGCCGAAGACCGGCGGCGAAGAAAAGCACGAACACCACGCCAGGGTGCACATCACCAGCGGGCTCGGCGTCGACTGCGACGGCAACGAGGTGCTCGTGCCGGGCAGCTGCGCGATCGACCTGTGGGACGCGCTGCCCGAGGACGAGCGCACCGGGACGACCGTGTGGGTCGGCGTCGAGTACACCGAACGCGCGGTCGAGCCGACCCGGACGGTGTTCAACTCCGCCTGCGGGGACACCTCGGACTGCGACTTCGGCTACACCGAGGAGAGCTACTGCGTCCGCGTCACCACCAAGACGCCGCCGAAGGACGAGCGCTGCGAGACCTGCTGCACCCGGTGCGAGCACAAGGTCCTGTGGCTGGCCCGGATCGACGACGTCGACTTCGCCCAGCCGGTCCGCGAAGACCGGATCCACCTCGACGTCCGCCGGTTCTTCGGCCGCCGCGTCCCGACGGTGATCACCGGCGTCAACTGGAAGCACGGCCACACCTACACGGTGAACGAGGCCAGGGAACTGCTCGGCACGCAGAAGAACTCCGGCGGCCTGGTCGTCGAGTTCTCCGACGGCGTCCGCGTCGACAGCCTGCGCCGCGGGGTGGTCGAGATCCAGGTGATCGAAGGCGGGGCGGGGCGCAACGCCGACACCTGGTACATGGGCGGCACGTTCGAGGAACCCACCCCGAAGGACGGCGAGTTCACCGACCACTTCCGCTACCGGCAGACGACCCGCGAGACCCTGCAGGACGGCGATCGCGTGCTGATCACCGTCCGCGCCGCGTTCATCCTCGACCACTGCTGCCGCCCGGTCGACGGCACCAACGTCGGCGGCCGGGTCCCCTTCACCGGCCACGCGGACACCGACGTCGAGATCGAGACCGGCCACGGCCACGACCCCAAGCCCGAGCCGGACCCGACCGGGTGCCTCGTCCCGCCGACGGGCATCGGGCCGTGGACGTCGGGCACCGGCGCCGGCGGCGACGTCTTCGAGAGCTGGTTCTTCATCACCGAGGAGCGTTCATGAGCACGTCTGGGTGCGGGTGCGGGTGCGGCGGGGCGCCGGCCTTCCCCGCCGCGTTCGTCCGGCCGCGGTTCTTCTCGGGGCAGCTGCTCACCGAGGACGACCTCACGCTGCTGACCGACTACGTGGCCGGGAAGGACCGGCTGCACAACCGGATGCTGTCGGGCCCCGGCGTCGTGTGCGGGCTCGAGGTCACCTGCGGTTCGTGCACGGGCGGGACGGTGCTCGTGCACCCCGGGCACGCGCTGGACTGCTGCGGCAACGACATCGTGCTGTCCTGCAAGGAGAAGGTCGACGTGCAGGCGCTCGTGCGCGAGCTGCGGGTGTCCTCGCCGGGCGTCGGCTGCGGCGACCCGTGCGACGACGACCAGCGCCACTTCGGGCTCTTCGTGCGGTACGAGGAGAGCATGACCGGCGCGGTCACGCCGTTCGCCACCGAGGAGCCGTGCCCGTCGCCGGGGTGCGTGCCGTCCCGCGTCGAGGAGGGCTTCCGGTTCGTCGTCAAGTGCGACACGACCGACGACCACCGGTACAACCCCGCCACCAAGCTGCTCGCGCAGATCGGGGACAAGGACGCCTGCGAGCACATCCGCCTGCTGAGCGCGCGGCTCGGGCGCTACCTGGACCCGATGGCGGTGGCCGGCGGCTCCTCGACCCGGCCGATCCGGTTCGACGACGCCGACCTGGTCCGGTACCGCGACAACCTCGCCCTGCTGCAGGCCGCCGGGGACACCCCGCAGCCACCGGAGGCGCGGCAGCAGACCGAGTACGTGCGGGCGCTGGCCGCTTCCGTCGCCCGGTACGACACCTACGACGAGGCGGGACAGCAGGAACTGCGGACCCAGCATGAGGAACTCGGCTCGATCGACACCGCCCGGGAGGTGCTCGGCGCGGCGTGCGCCCGGCTGGCCGAGACCGACCCGCGGGAGGTCTGGCCGGAGCTGGCGCACCGGCAGATCGCGCTGGCCCTCCTGGCGGAGGTGAAGAACCGGGTGGTCACCCTCGATCCGGACGCCCCCATCGAGCTGCGCCTGCTGGCGCAGGGCACGCCGCTGGACAACGTGCTGGAGGCCGAGTTCCGGGCCGATCTCGTGCGGATCCGGGAGTGGCTGCTCGGCCGGCTGGACCGGGTGGCCGGCGTCGCGGACTGCAAGCTGCACGACGAGGTGCGCACGGTCGCCATTCCGCAGCCGCTGCCCATCCCGGAGCCGGACCGGATGCAGCGGCTGACCGTCGCCGACCTGGGCCTGCTTACGGACGCGGCGGGGAAGCTGACGACGTACGTGCTCCGGTTCGTCACCGACGCGGCCTGCTCGACGCTGAACCCGCCGTGCGCCGACTGCGCCGACAACGACGTGCTGCTCGCGCACCTGGAGCTGGACGGCTGCGACGTCGTGCGCGTCTGCTCGGCGACCCGGGAGCAGGTGCTGCCGGGTGGTTCGGCCTACGGCGAGTGGCTGCCGAAGCTGTACCAGCTGCGTCACTTCGCCGAGCAGATCTGCTGTCAGCCGACGCCGGTGCACCGGCCGCCGTCCGTGCCGGCCACCGGGCCGATCCCGCGGCCGTACGTGCCGCGGCTGCTCGAAAAATGGCGGTCGCGGAGCCCGCTGGAGCGGATGTGGGAGCTCCTGGTGACCCCGGCTCCGGGGGAGACCGTGCCGAAGCCGGTGCGGGAGCAGGTGTACACCGTGCCGGCCGAGGTGACCGACAGCCTGCAGGAGATGAACGCGCTGCGGGGCCAGGTGAGCGACCTGGTCGCGACTGTGGAGGCGTTGCGCGGACAGCTGGACGCCGCGCGGGAGCAGGTCACGCAGGTGCGGGACGAGCTGCCGGACCGGCTGTCCGACCGGCTCTCGGAGCTGGAGAACGCCCCGGAACCGGAAACCGAGGCCGGTGCTGCCGATTCCGCTGATTCTGCCGAGGAGCAGGCCGAGAAGCCGAAGCCGCCGCCGCGGCGGGGCCGGTCCTCCTCGGCCCGCGGCGGCGGTTCCGCTCGCAAGCCGCGGTCGGGTGAGACGTCGTGACCGGTCCACTGCGCCCGGAGTTCCACGAGGGGCAGGTGCTCGCCGCCGCGGACCTCGCGGCGACCGTCGCCCACGCCCGTTCGGCGGCCGTCCGGCACGCGCGCCTTTCGCACGACTGGGGCATCGCCGACGGGCTCGGCCTGACGACCGAGAACCGGACCGATCCGGTGTCGGGCGACCGGTTCGTCGAGGTGAGCGTGCAAGCCGGGCTCGCGGTCGACGGGACCGGCCGGGAGATCGTGGTGCCGGCGCCGGTCGTGCTGTCGGAGGCGGACTTCGAGGCCGTCAACGGCGCCGACGGGAAGACGACCGACCCGTACCCGGTGTTCCTCACCGCCGCCGACCGGACCCAGCCGCCGACAGGCCCGGCCTCGTGCGCCGGCTCCGGCGGGCCGACCCGGGTCGAGGAGTCCTACCAGATCCTCTTCCGGCGGCTCGGCGACGAGCGGCTGGTGGCCGACCAGCAGCCGCCCGCGGTGGCCGCCGCCCCGGCGGCCCCGCCCGTGCAGTGGCTGGTCCTGCTGGGCTTCGTCCAGTGGAACGGCGCGCACTTCACCGCGGTGGTCCCGGCGGCGCGCGGGGTCGGGCCGCGGTACGTCGGGGTGCGCGCGGACACCGTGTCGGCCCGGTCGGGTTCGCTGGCGCTGCGCACCCTGCCCGAGGTCCAGGAGGGCAAGCCGGCGCTGGTGCTGTCCGCCGCGCCCGCGCCGACCCTGGTCTACGGGCTGTACAAGGGATCCGGCGACGTCGACCCGCTGCTGACGGTGGAGGCCAACGGGAACCTGACCATCGCGGGCAGCTTCTCCGGCCAGACCTCGGCGGGCAGCGTGCTGGCGACGTCCGGCTGCGCGACCGACGGCATGGTGCTGCCGCTGCCGTCCGGGGTCACGGCGGCGGAGATCGCCGACGGCCGGGTGTCCTTGCACGTCTACGTGACGCCGCGGATCCCGCCGTCGGAAGCGGGGCTGACCGTCCCGGTGGAGGCCACTGTGGACGGTGACCGGCGGGTCCGGTGCCGGCTGCGGTCCTACGACCCCGGCGTGGGTCCCGCGGTCACCGAAGCGTCGGGCTCGGTCGACTTCCTGGTCCTGGCAACGGTCGCGGCGACGAGCGGGGGTGGCCGAGGGTGAGCGTTTTCGCGGTGTACGAGTCGAGCACCGGCATCGTGGTCGGTGCGGTCAAGGCGATCGGCACGCCGGTGCCGGCGGCGGACGTCCTGGTCGGCGCCGCGCTGCCGGTGCGGCTCTCGCTCAAGGCCGGTGACCTGGTGACCCTGTCGCTGGGGGGCCGGGAACTGGCCGTGCACGAGGCCGACGACCAGCCGGCGGTGTTCCTCGATCCGCTGGCCTACGGCGTCACGCGGGTGTCCGGCCAGCCGGCGAAGCCCGCGCTGAAGGAACTGGCGGAACTGAAGGTCCCGGTCGAGTTCGACCCCACCGGGCTGCTCGTCAAGCTGCCGGGCGTCGCGGACGCGGACACCGCCGTGTTCGCGCTGGTCTCCGAGGGGCCCGACACGCTGCCGGTCGCCGGGGTCGTCAAGAAGGACGACGACCACGTGTCGCTGCCGCTGACGGTGAGCACGGGCGCGCACGCCGTGCTGGTGCTGGTGGCGGGCTGGGCGGGCCGCCTGGTGGAGGTCGCCAAGTGAGCGCACCCACCGGCGGCGAGGTCACCGTGCGCCGGTGCGTGGTGCGGGTGGTCCGGCGCGGTGGGTGGAGCTGGGGGCCCGACCCCCGCGGCCTCGTCCAGCGGGCCCTCGACGCCCTGCCGGAACTGCTGGCCGAGCGGTTCGACGACCTGCTCGACGGCGACGGCCCGGACGTGGAGATCACCGAGCCGGTGCGGCTGTCGGTCCGGCTGTCCGCGGCCGGGCGCGGCGGAAGCGGGCTGGTGCCCTCGGGCCTGGTCCTCGAAACCGTCGCGGCGGGTGGCGGGACGCCGTCCGAGTCGATCCCGCTGCCGGTGCCGGTGGTGCTCCCGGCCCGGTCGTCCCCATCGGACGGAGGTGGCGAGGTGCCGGAGTTCGGTCCGGGCACGCCGGAAAGCCCGCCGTCGCCGACGGTGGCGGCGTTGTTCGAGGAGCTCGCCGCGCGGGAAGAACTGGTCGCGCTGCTCGCGTTGCTGCCCGAGGAGACGGTGCGGCGGTACCTGTCCGCGCTGCTCGCCGAGTCCGCCGCCGAACGCGCTGGTCCTATGGCCGGCGAGCCCGGGGGTTCGTTCGTGGCCGAAGAACTGCCCGGACCGGCCGTCGTGCTGGCGGCGGAGCTGGCCCGGCGGCGGTCCCTCGCGTGGCCGCCCGCGACCCGTGCGGACTTCGCCGGGCTGCTGCTGGGTTCGCCGGGCGGGCCGGCCGGTGCGGAGACCGCGCCGATCGCCGCGACGGCGTCCGTGACCGAGTCTTCGAGGCCGGCGGGGGAGACGCGGGTCGGCTCGGTGCTGCCGTTCCTGCTGGCCGGCCCGCTGGCCAGGACCGGCTACCTGGACGCGATCGGCCCGGCACTGTCCGGAGTGGACCTGGCCGCCGCGACTCCGCTGTTCGCCGCGGCACTGGCGTACAAGGTCCTCGGCGCACCGCAGCGGGGCTGGCGGCGGACCCCCGCGGACGACCTCGCGGCGGCGACGTTCGCCGGCCTGGAGTCGGTCCCGGACCTGACCGCGTTCGCCGGGGAAGCCGGCCCGGCGCTGCCGGTGCTGGACGGCGTGCTGGCGCTCTCGCTGTGCCGCGGCCACGACCGGGCCGACCCGCTGCTGATCACGGGCGTCGACGACGGCCTGCTGCTGGTCGACGCGCAGGGCCTGTTCCCGATCGCGTGGACGTCCACAGTGGACGAACTGGTGCCGCACTGGGCGGCCTGCGGCCGGCCGCCGGTGCTGGTGCGCGACAGCCCGCTCCCGGCGTCGGGCCTGCGCGACCTGGCGGCGGCGGGCGTCCGGTTCATCACCGACGCGCGCCCGCTGCGCGACGACCCGCTGACCCGCCTGCGCTGGCCCACCCCGCTGTGGACGACCGGTGGCGTGGAACCCCGGCTGGCCACGAGTCTTTCCGCCGAGCGCCTGGACGAACTGGCCCGGACGCTGTTCGTCGAGCACCGGGCCGTGCCGCTGGCGGCGGACCGCGCGCTGGAGCACAGCGTCTCGCTGGCGGCGGCGCTGGCGCTGGGCATGATCGCCTGGCAGCTGTGGGAGGGCGACTCCCCGGTCCGGGCCCTGACGACGTTCGCCGACCTGGAAGCCACCGTCCGGTTCACCCGCGACGCGGTGCGCGTGAAGATCCCGCTGGGCCGCCGCCACACGGACCTGTGGCGGGGCGGCGCCCTCACCGACGTACCCGACGTGGTCTGGCTGGACGGCCGGACCCTGACCTTCTCCGGTGGCTGACGTGAGCGGGCCGGCGGCCGAGCACCTCCGGGTGCGCCTGGCGGAACTGCACCAGGCGCTGCGCGGCGCCGTCGCCCGGCAGGCCGAGGCCGCGGCGGTGCTGACGCGCCCGGACCTGACGCCGTTCTGCGTCACCGACGAGCAGGTGGACGCGCTGCTCGACCGCGTCGACGCCTTCGCCGAAGGGATGACCGAGCCCGCGTCGCCGGCCCGGCCGGACCCGGAGTCCGAGCAGCACCTCCGGCGGCTGGCCGCCGCGCGCGGGCTGACGCTCCCGCTGGACGCGCTCGCGACCCGCTACGGCCTGTCCCGGGACGAGCAGGACGCGCTGCTGCTGGTGGCCGCGCCGGAGCTGGACCCCGGCTACGAGCGCGTCTACGCCTACGTCGTGGACAACCTCAACCGGCGGGCGCCGTGCGTGGAGCTGCTGGTCGCGGTGATCGCCCAGACCCCGGCCGACCGCCTGGCCCTGCGCCGCGCGCTGGGGTCCGCGGGCCGGCTGCGCCGCTACGGCCTGGTGAAGGCGTACGGCGAGGCGCCGACCGAGCTCGCCCAGGAGCTGACCCTCGGCGGCGGCGTGTTCGAGTACCTGATGGGCTGGGGCGGCGACGTCGGCGTCCTCGGCCACGACCCCGGCGAAGTCACCCGCTCGCCGCGCCAGGTGGCGTCCCCGTACCTGGAGTCGGAGCGGCTCACCACGCTCGGCCGCGCGCTGGCCGGCGGCGACGTCGACGTGGTCGGCCTGTGGGGCTGCCCGGCCGACAGCCAGCTCGACGTCGCGCAGGCGCTGGCGGCCGCGGCCGGGCGTCCCCTGCGCCGCGTGACCGCGGACGCGGCGGCCGACCTGCGGACCGCCGCCGCGCTGGAGGCGATCCTGTGGCTCCCGACGGACGGCCGCGACCCCCAGGCAGACGAACCGTGGGTGAATTCGGGCGTGCCGCTGTGCCTGACCGGCGCGACCCCGTGGCGCCCGCCCCGGCTGCTGGCCGCCCGCACCTACGCGGAGGTGACGATCCCGCCGCCGGGCTTCCCGGAACGCCGGGCGATGTGGTCGTCGGCGTTCCCGGTGCTGGGCGACGACGTCCTGGCCGACCTGGCCGCCCGCTACCGGATGAGCGGCGGCGAACTCAGCGCGGTGGCCGCGGTCGCCGACACCGGCGCGCGCCTGTCGGGCAACGGCCACCGGCTCACCGACCACGTCGAGCCCGCGATCGCCACGGTGACTCGCGGGCGCACCAGCGGCGCGGTGCAGTCGATCATCCCGCGCCGGGGTCTGGCGGACCTGGTCCTGCCGGCCGCGCAGATGGCCCAGATCGGGGAGATCGCGTCGGCGTTCCGCGCGTGGCCCCGCATCGCGGAGACGTGGGGCTTCGCCCGCAAGACGACGACGGGCGGCGTCAAGGCGATGTTCACCGGCGAGCCGGGCACGGGCAAGACGATGTCGGCGGAGGTCGTCTCCGGCATCCTGGGCCTGGAGCTGCTGAAGGTGGACCTGGCGCAGGTGGTGTCGAAGTGGGTGGGGGAGACGGAGAAGAACATGGAGGTGGTGTTCCGCCAGGCGGAGGACAGCCACGCGGTCCTGCTCTTCGACGAGGCGGACGCGCTGTTCGGCAAGCGCGGCGAGGTCAAGCAGGGCACCGACCGCTACGCCAACCTGGAGGTCGGCTACCTGCTGCAGCGCCTGGAAGCGAGCGACGGCCTGATCATCCTGACGAGCAACCTGAAGGAGAACATCGACCCGGCCTTCACCCGCCGGTTCCACTTCGTGGTCCACTTCCCCCGCCCGGGCGTGGCGGAGCGCCGCCGCCTGTGGCACCTGGCGTTCCCCCCGGAGGCCCCGCTGGCCCCGGACGTCGACGTGGACGCGTTGTGCCGCCTGGACATGACGGGCGCGGGCATCACGTCGGCGGCCCGCACGGCAGCACTGGCCGCGGCCGACACGGGCAGCGACGCGATCGCCATGCGCCACGTGGTCCGCGGCGTGTCCCGCCAGTTCCAGCGCGAGGCCCGGTTGTTCCGCCCGGCGGAGCTGGGCCGGTATGCTGGACTCTTGACCGACAACGGGAGTGCGCATGCCTGAACTGATGCCCCCGCAGACAAAACCGGCGATCCCGGTGACAGCCCAGGAACTCCGGACGGCGGCCGCGTCCGACCGGGGAAAGCAGAAGGTCGTCCTGGTCCCGGCGGTGATCGGCAACGCTCAGGCAGCGAAGACGGCGATGGACGGGAGTTCGAAGACGGTGCCGTCGCATTTGGCGTCGACGTTGGCGGCGGGGCAGGACCGGGTGGGGAACGCGGCAATGGCCGGCGCGGCGATGAGGGTGGTGCCGATGGTGGTCCCGAAGAAGGAAGCCTTTTCCGGCTGCTGAGTCATGGCCCGATCCGGCCGACCTCGCGTTGCAGGCCCTCGATCCCTTCGACCAGCGACCGGATCCCGTCGACGGATTCCCGGTCGACCGCGCCGAACCCCCAGTTGCCCGGTGAGCGCCGGATCCGTTCCTCCGCCCGGAGGTACTCGAGGTGGTGCGTGTGAAGGAACCCGAGCAGGGATTCGCCGCAGCGTTCGATCTCTTCCTCAGAGGCGGCGGGTACCCGGCAGCGGAAAACCGCGGTTCCGCCCGCGCGCAGATCCGTGATCCGGTAGCCGATGACCGCGTTCTCCCGCGTTTCCCGCGGGGCGAGGAGCTGCACGAGCGGAGCCAGGTCGGGGTCTCGCGCGAATACGTCCCGTTCCGCTTCTCCCGTCAGTGCGCTCGGCGCCATCGGGGGACCGCCCTCGGCCGGTGACGTGCACAGCCGCCACGGCAGGCCGGTCAGATCCACCATCAGCCGCGGTTTCGTCAGCCGATCCGCGGCGAGGACGAAGAATTCGTCCGGGAAGCCGGTTCCGTAACACTCCGAAAGGACTTCCGCAGTGGTCAGGCCCTGACCGTACAACGCTTTCGCCAAGCGGGCCATCGACACGTAGTCCCCGCGCGATGCTTGCGCGCGCAGCTCCTCGACCGGGTGTTCCGTCATCGTGGACCGCCCTGGCTCGGCGGCGCGTCACGCATGATGTCGCCGAGCAGCGCGCTCAGCTGACGCCAGTGCTTCTTGAGGTCTTCGGCCGTCATGGTGGTGATCATCTCCCGTGTGACCAGCTTGGCCGCCTTGATGGTGTCGGCGTCCCGCCGGTTCCCGCCCGTCTCCGCCAGCAATGCTTCGACGTCCGCGTCGAGCTCGGCGAGACGGTTCACGATAGCCTGGCTGTGCGCGGTCAGGCCCGGGTTGTCGGCCATCATCCTGGCGACCGCTTCGGCGTGGGTGAAGACCCGCGTTTCCAGCCGTCGTCGTGCGGCGTCGTCGAGCGGGTGGGTCTGGGCGAACGCCTTTGCGAGCCGGCGGGCGATGAGCACCGTCTGCGACTGCATTATGGCGCCGTACACCGGGTGCCGGGGCATGGTCGGGTGGTCGGGGTGCCCCTCGGGAGACGCGAAGATGCGGACGTCCTCGGGAGTCATCGTCAGGCCGCGGGTCGGGACTTCGGGCAACGGGCTGGTGGTGAGGGCGGCGGCCGGCACGTGGAGCACCGAGACGCCGTGCCGTTCTCTCAGGACTTCCCCGATGTGCCGCCCCTCGCCCGCGCCGATGCCCCACAGCATGCCCTGGTTTTCCGCGGCCCGGAGCACAGCCAGGTGCCGCGTGTCCTGGAAGAGGAGCTTGATTTGCCGCGAGGTGTCCCGTTCCCACACCTTGATCAGCATGTTCGGCTCCGCGGGGTACAGCAGCTGCGGGTACACCTTGCCGATGGCGATCTTCATCGCGTGGTCGATCCGGTTCGCCAGCACGGTGAGTTGCGCCGTGCGCGAACCGGCCAGCGAACGCCAGTCGAAGCCCTCGAAGTGGTAGCCGCCGATGACGAGGATGGGGTCGTTCGCCGCATCCCGGAGCACCTGGTCGTACACGCGCAGGAAACCCATGCCTTCGTGCGTGACGACGTCGGTGTCCGGATCTTGCGAAACCGCGTACACCTGCTGGTTGACCTTGCCGAGGAGTTCCACGGCCCGCTGGGTGAAGCCGGACAGGAACCCCACCTCGTGGAAGACACCGTAAGGCAGTTTGTGGTCTTCCTGCCAGCGTGTTTCGTTGCGGGCGACGGCTTGTTCCTTCTCGTCCTTCGTCAGGCCCGCATACGCTTGGCGCACTTCGGACATCGGGGCCCGCCGCTTCTCCTTCACGTGCCGCCACGCCGGTGTCCACACGAAGCCGAACGCGGCGGCGAGGAGTTCCTTCGGCACCCTGATCTTCCGCACGGCCGCACCGACCTGGTTCCGCCCGTCCGCGGCCTTCGTCGGGTCGAGCCGCTCGAGGGTGTTGACCCCGATGATGACGGCGGTACGGGCCGCGGCCAGGTTGTCCCCGCCGGGACCCTGCCACGCATCGACCAGGTACCGAGCCGCGATGTTGGGCTGCACCTCGCCCGGGGTCGCCGACATGGTGACGACGAAGCCGGTCACCGGATCGCGGCCCCGCATCGGGATCAGGATCCGGTGAAGCGTGTCGATCACCGGCGGCACGCGGTCGATGTCGATGGGGCGCTCGGCTTCGCCGATCTTGTAGGGGAACTTCTTCGCGTACTCCTCCTCGGTGAACTTCTTCGGCTTGGTGCGTTTGCGGGGATTGATGGCCAGCTCGACGAAGTAGCTCTTCTCCGGCCCGTGCGCCAGCCGGATGCTGGTCAGACCGTGCCGTTTCTTGATCGGCGGCAGCCCTCGCCGCACACTCTCCACCGTCGCCGACTTCGCGTCGAGCAGCGCGGTGGCCTCCAGCAGCGCGGCGTCCAGCGCGCGTTGCAGGTCCTGGGGTGAACGCTTGTCGCGGCGAGGCTTCTTCTTCCTCTTGAACTTGTCCTTGATCCGCCTGGCGGCGCCCTTGACCTTGTCCCTGACCTTCTTACCGGCCCGCTTCAGCTTGTCCTTCAGCTTCTTGCCGGCGGCCTTCAGCTTGGCCTGCCCCTTCTTCGCCGCCGACTTCAGTTTGTCCGTGAGCTTCTTGGTCAGCGCCTTGACCTTCGCCCAGACCTTCTTCGCCAGGCCCACGATCTTGTCGATCACCCAGTCGATCGCCTTGTTCACCGGGCGGGCCAGTTTCTGGAAGATCTCCTTGATCTTCCCCGCGATCCCGCCGATCCCCAGCAACGCCGCCAGTGCGCCGATCAGCACCGGGATCGAGCGGGCCAGTGCCTTCTCCACCAAGCCCGAAACCCCGCCCGTGCCGCCCTTGGCGATCGCGATCACCGCGTCCAGGACCGTGTTGACGAACTCGATGATCCGGCGGCCGTTCGTCACGATGAACTTGATGATGTCAATGATCATCTTGCAGGCGCGGATGAACGCCGACGCCGGGTTGAACAGCGAGACGATCCACGTGATGCCCGCCATGACGATCGTCGGCAGCAGGTACGACACCAGGTTGTCGATCAGGTTCTTCTTCAGGTCGCCGACCTTGGCCTTGAGGTCGTCCCACAGGGCCCGCACCCCGCGTTTGCGGACCTCCATGACGATCGGGAGCGCGTGTTCGCCTGCCTCGATGGCGGACATGGCCTCCTTCGGGACCTTCTTCGCGATGCGGGCGCGGATGTTGGGCCACGTCAAGCCGATCAGGCTCGCGATCAGCAGCAGGATGCTCACGATGTCGAAGCTCTTCGGCAGCTCGATCCCGGCCGTCGCGGCCGTGCCCAGCAGCCACGACAGGACGCCCTGCTGCAGGTGCGTCTTCGCGTTGCCCATGAACTGCTTGAGGCCGCCGCCGACCGCGGAAACCAGGTTGCCGAGGAAGCCGATCGGGTCCTTGAGGATGGCCATCACCGCTTGCGCGGCCTTCGCGAGCGCCCCGAGCAGCATGTCCTTCAGCTCGAGGATCGTCTTGATGACGCCCTTGATGCCGTCGAGGGCCTTGTCGACCAGGCCCTTGTTCTTCTCCTTCTCCGCGGCGATCTCGTCGTCCACCGCCTTGACGGCGTCGGTGTACTTCGTGGCCAGGGTGTCGACCAGCTCCGTGCTCTTGTCGTCCACCGACTGAGTGAGCTCGTCGAACTTGTCGGCGAACCCGGCGGCCGCCTCCTTGCCGAGCGCCTGAAGGTCCTTCGGCAGCGCCTTGACCTCGGCCTGCAGCTCGTCGCGGCCCTTCGCGATGCGCTGCTTCGCCCGGGTCAGCTCGCGGCCGATCGTGTCCGCGACGGCGGAGATGACTTCGCGCATCTGCTTGACGTAGTTGTCGCGCGCCTCGACGAAGATCTGGTTCGCTTCGTCGGGCAGGCCGAACAGCTTGTCGTGGCCCCACTTGATCAGGCCCCACGTGCCGCCGTACCGCTTGGCCTTGTAGTCGTCCATCCTGCGGCGGTGCTCGGCGGTGAACGCGTCGCGAGCGTCCTTCTCGCCGCGGGTGAACTGGTCGTCGACGAGCTTGTCGAGACCGGTGAGGATGCCTTCCACCTCGGTCTTCATGGTGTCGAAGACCTTTTGCAGGCGGGCCGTGACCTCCGCCCGCTTGTCCTGGTCGCTGGTTTTGGTCGCGTTCTTCCCGCCGCCGACCTGCTTGCCGGTGCGCCGTCGGCGTTCGGCGATCGTGCCCATGGCGGCGGCGCCGAACCCCTTGGCCTGCGCGGTGGTCTGGCGCAGCTGCTTGGTCTCGTCCTTGCGGAGCTCCGGCGGGGTCGCCTCGGAGTGCTTTTCCGCGGTCTTCTTGTCCTGCAACGCCGGTGTGAAAGCCGGATCCGTCGTCAGCTGCTTGTCGGTGACGTGGTTGTCGGCCATCACCTGATCGACCTTGGCCGGGCCGGCGGAGAGGTCCGTGGCCGACGGCGGCAGCTTGTCGGGCGTCGCCTTCGCCGGGTCGGGGGTGGCGGGGGTGCCGGGCGGGCGATCGGCTGCCATCGGCACGACCTGCTTGGTCTCCGCCGCGGACGTGTCCGGGGGAGCGGCGGTGGTGTCGGCGATCTGCGCGGCCGAGTCCGACTTGCCCTCGCCGACCTTGCCCTGCACCTCCGCCTTGATCTCGGCGGGCTTGCCGGAGTCGGCGAATTCGTCGGCCTGCTCCAGGTTCTGCGGCGCTTTTTCGGCGATGGCCTTCTCGACGGCCTTGACGAACGCGTCCTTGTCGAAGTCCTTCGGCTTGGCCTCGTTCATCTTCTCGGCGTTGGCCGTCTTGCCCTGCGCGACCTCGTCGTCCTTGGGCGGCACCGAGGCGGCCTGCGCCGAGCCGGCTTCCTTGCTCGCCGGCGGGTGCGAGCGGGCGACCGTGTGCTTCTTGTGCGCGATGTCCTTCTTCAGCACCGCGAACTTCGGATCTGCACCCGGGCCGCGCGCGAGACTCGCGGCGACCGCACCGTTGCCGACCTTGTCCTGCGACTCCTTACGCGAGGGATCGGCCAGCTCTTTCTTGTCCCCGGCCCGCAAGGCGGCCAGCGCGGCGGCGTTCGACGGCGGCAGCGGAACGCTCTTGCGCCGCGGCGGCCGCTCTTTCACCGTGACCGGGGTGGGCGCGGCCGCCTGAGCGGTGGTGGTCACCGAAGGGACCTTCACGAGAGCCTTCGGCGGCGGTGGCATGGGACGGCTCTCCTCCCGCTCCGGGAGACCCCAGCCTGGCAGCAGGCCGTCACCGAGGCGTCGCGGGAACGTTTACGCCCTCGGCCTCCACGGCGGCGGCGAGCCGGGCCGCGGGTTCGGGCAGGTGCCGAGAAGTACGCGGCGCCGCTGGCCGCGGACGGGGGAGCATGCGGACCGCCGGTGCCGAGCGCGCGCTGAGCACGGTCGTGATCCGGCAGCCGGGCCGCGGGTTCCGGTAGTTCCCGCGGCAGGACGCGGCGCCGCTCTCCGGGTCCGCCGCGGATGGGGCACGCGAACGTCGGGCGGCATCACCGGCTCAAGCGCGCCCGGCACCGATCCCACGGCCGACGGGGTTCGTCTACGTCTCAGCCTCTACGGCGGCGGCGCGCAAGGCGGCTGCCAGCCGGGCCGTGGGTTCCGGTAGTTCCCGCGGCAGGACGTGGCGCCGCTCTCCGGGTCCGCCGCGGATCGGGAGCACGCGAACGCCGCCCGGCATCACCGGCTCAAGCGTGCCCGGCACCGATCCCACAGCCGACCAGGTTCGTCTACGCCTCGGTCTCCACGGCGGCCGCGCGCAGGGCGGCTGCCAGCCGGGTCGCGGGTTCCGGCATTTCCCGCGGCAGGACGCGGCGCCGCTCCCCGGGTCCGCCGCGGACTGGGAGCACCCGAACGCCGCCCGGCATCACCGGCTCAAGCGCGCCCGGCACCGATCCCGCAGCCGACGGGGGTTCGTCTACGTCTCAGCCTCCACGGCGGCCGCGCGCAAGGCGGCTGCCAGACGGGTCGCGGGTTCCGGCAGCTCCCTCGGCAGGTGTGCGAGCAGCACCCGGCGCCGCTCTCCGGGGCCGCCGCGGACCGGGAGCACCCGAACCCCGGGTGGCACTGCCGGTCCCAGCGCGCCCGGTACCGTCGTGATTCCGCAGCCGGCCGCCACCAGGTGCAGCTTGGCCAGCCAGTCGCGCGCGGTGTGGGCGATCTCCGGTCGCTCGTCCAGGCCCGGCCACACGCCCAGCACCCGGTCGTCGCCCGAACCCGCGATCCAGCGGCGGCCGCGCAGGTCGGCCACGTCGACGTAGCCGCGGCGGGCGAGCGGGTCGTCGGCGGGCACCGCGACGCGCAGGCTGCGCTCGGCGAGCGTGCGCACCGTCAGCGCCGGCGTTTCGGTGTCCGGTGGCCGGAACGGCGGTGCCGAGGCCAGCAGGGCGACGTCCAGCGTGCCGGCGCGCAGGGCGCGGACCAATGCCGGCGTGCCGCCCTCGCGGCTGAGCACCGTGATCGCCGGGTCGGTGCGCCGCAGGGCCGCGAGCGCGCGGGGGAGCAGGTCGGCGCCGGCGGTCGGAAACCAGCCGAGGCGGACCGTGCCCCGTTCGGCGGGCAGCCCGGCCAGCTCGCGCGCGGTCGCGTCGAGCTGGTCGACGACCCCGGTGGCGCGGCGCAGCACGATCTGCCCGGCCGCGGTGAGCCGCACGCCGTCGGGTCGGCGTTCCAGCAGCGGCGCCCCCGCCGCACGTTCCAGTGACGCGATCTGCCGCGACACCGCGGACTGCGTGTAGCCGAGCGCCACGGCCGCGGCCGTGAGCGTGCCCCGCTCGGCGACCTCGCGGAACACCCGCAGCGCGGTCAGGGAAGCGTCGGAGAAGGCCATGCCGTCTACGCATACCAGGTCTGCCGTACTTTCGCTTTTCGCATGCTCGCGGCCGTCCTAGCTTGGAGTCATGAACGCGAAAGCCGCCCTCGTCACCGGCGCCACCCAGGGCCTCGGGCTCGCCCTCGTCGAAGGGCTCGCCCAGCGGTTGTCCCCCGCGGACACCGTCTACCTCACCGGCCGCGACGCCGCGCGCGTCGGCCAAGCCGTCGAAGCCATGCCCGCCGGCGGTGCCGAAATCCGCGGCGAAGTCCTCGACGTCGCCGACCCCGAAGCGGCCGCGCGGCTCGCCCGGTGGCTGCGGGAGCGCCACGGCGGCGTCGACGTCGTGATCGGCAACGCCGTCATGCGCGTCGGCCCGGACGACGACCCGCGCGAGGTCGTCGGGGAATACGCCGAGGTCAACAACTTCGGCACCACCCGGCTGCTGCGGGCCTTCGCGCCGCTGCTGCGCGACGACGGCCGGTTCCTCGTCGTGGCCAGCTCGTTCGGCACGCTGAACCACCTCGCGCCCGCGCTGCACCCGCGGTTCACCGGACTGTCCTCTTTGGACGAATTGGACAAGCAGGTCGCCGCGTGGCGTGACGCGGTCGCCGACGGCAGCGCCCGCGGCGGCGACTGGCCGGGCTTCGTCAACATCCCGTCCAAGATCGGCCAGGTCGCGGCCGTGCGCACGCTGGCCGCGCACCGGCGGGCGGCCGACCTGGACCGCGGGATCCTGCTCGCCGCCGTCTGCCCCGGGATGATGAACACCCCGACCTCCGCCCTGTGGTGGGACGTGCGGGACGCGCCCAGCCCCGCGCAGGCCGCGGCCGGGCTCCTCGACCTCGTGTTCCGGCCCGTCGATCCCGCCCACTACGGCGAGCTGGTCCGCCACGGCGAGGTCCTGCCCTGGTCACCCGTCCCGGCGGGCTGACCAGGGCGGGTGCCGCTAGAACCAGTGCAGGCAGTGCGGCGCGCGCTCGGTGCGGAAGAGGGCGTCGGCGGCCCCGGCCGCCGCCGGGTGGTGGGCCTCGACGTGGCCGGCGCGGACCAGCGTGCCGGGGGCCGTGCCGCCGAGGTAGATCGAGCCCAGGTCGCTCACGTCCAGGGAGAGGTCGGGGTCGCGGCCGGTCGTCGCGCACTCGGCCCTGCCGTCGCGGACGGTCAGCAGGTAGCGGTTCCGCTCGGCGAGGAACGGGTCGGTGACGTCGAGGACCAGCTCGCCGTCGGCGGACCAGCCGCGGGCGGTCAGCGCGCGGGGGACGTCCAGCAGCCGGACCCAGAGCCAGTCCGTGTCGTCGCCGACCTGGCCCGCGCGGAAGTCGGTGAGCTGCCAGCGCAGCGGGTGCCCGGGCGGGACGTGCTTGAGCACGACGTCGGACACCAGGTCGTGCTCGAGCAGGAAGCGGGCGAGCGCGGTGAAGACGGCGTCGTCGGCGGTGATGATCTCGTCGACGGTCAAGGTGCGGGGCCCGCCGATCGCGTAGCTGGCGTAGCCGTCCGCGACCCCGCCGGCGTCGCGGTGGACGGCCACGTACCGCGGCGCCGGGGCGATCGGGGGTTTCCCCGCGCCCGAGCTCCACCAGCGCGGCGGCCGCGACAGCGCACCGGGCTGGGCGCGGCGGTAGGCGTCGTAGACCCCTTCCATCGTCTCGACGCAGTCCGCGCGCGCCAGCACCTCCACCGAGCCGGGCGCCGCCGCCGCGGTGCGGGCCCGGGGGAGGGCCAGCCCGGCCTGGTGGCGCGGCACGGTCAGCCGCTGGGTGTAGGTCGCCGGCCCGTAGCCGAACCGGCGGTAGATCACGGCTTCGGAAGCCAGCAGCACGGCGAGGAATTCCCCACGCTCCCGCAGCTCGGCGAGCTGGTGGCGCATCATCGCGCTGAGCACGCCCCGTCGCCGGTGCGTGGGCAGCACCCCGACGGCGGTCACCCCGGCCGCGGGGGCGAGGCCGCCGCCGGGCAGGGTGAGCTCGAAGGAGTACGCGCCGGCGGTGCCGACCGGCCGTCCCTCCGGGGTGACGGCCAGCAGGTTGCGGTCCATTTCGAGCGCCGACCACCAGACCCCGCCGGCCGCGCCGGGGGTTTCCGGGAAGTTCCCCAGCGCGGTGTGGAACGTGGTGACGAAGGCGTCGAGGTCCTGGCCGGTGGTCGAGCGGATCTTCATCGGGACAGTCCATCGCCGGGCCCGGGAGGGGGCAAGCGAATTACGCCGAAGAGCGGGTCCGCAGCAGGCTGGCGCCCACCGCCGTCGCGAGGATCGCGGCCACCACGCCCAGCGAAAGCGCCGTCGGGATCTTCCAGACGTCCAGCAGCAGCATCTTCACGCCCACCCAGACCAGCACCAGCGCCAGCCCGATCTTGAGGTACACGAACCGGTGCATGACGTCGGCCAGCAGGAAGTACATCGCCCGCAGGCCGAGCACCGCGAAGGCGTTCGACGTGAACACGAGGAACGGCTCCTGCGTCACCGCGAAGATCGCCGGGATCGAGTCGACCGCGAAGACGACGTCGACGACCTCGATCAGGACCAGGACGGCGAGCAGCGGCGTCGCCACCCAGCGGCCGCCTTCGCGCACCAGGAACCGGGCGCCGTGCCGCCGGTCCGTGGTGGGGACGATCCGGCGGAACGCGCGCAGCACGATGTTGCGTTCGTAGTCGACCTCCTGCTCGCGGTGCAGCGCCATCCGCACGCCGGTGACCACCAGGAAAGCGCCGAAGACGTACAGGATCCACGCGAAGCTCGCGATCAGCGCCGAGCCCGCCGCGATGAACACCGCGCGGAACACCAGCGCGCCGAGCACGCCGTAGAACAGGATGCGGTGCTGGTGCTCGCGCGGGACGGCGAAGTACCCGAAGATGATCGCGAACACGAAGACGTTGTCGACCGCCAGCGACTTTTCGATGACGTAGCCGGCGAAGTACTGGCCCGCGAACTCCGCGCCCCAGGCCCACCAGACGACGGCGCCGAACGCCAGCCCCAGCGTGACCCAGACACCGGACCAGGCGAGGGCTTCGCGGACGCCGACCACGTGCGCGCGGCGGTGGGCGGCCAGGTCGACGGCGAGCATCGCCAGGATGACGCCGAGCACGGCGAGCCAGGCCCAGAAGGGGACGGTCATGCACACTCCTCCGGTTCGGTGACGAACCAGAGGTCTCCCCGGTCACACGTGGTGTGACGCCGGCACCGGACTGCGCACGGGCAGCCGGACTGACGATGCCGGACCGGGCGGGTACTCCCCTCCGTGCCTCCAGAATGACGAACTGCACTTCGTCTGTCAAGTTCGGACGTCTACTGTGGCCGGTATGGCTTCGTGGACGTTCCTGAGCAACCACGCGCACGTGCTGCTGTGCGTGGCCGCGGATCCCGACCGGACGCTGCACGACATCGCCACCCGGGTGGGCATCACGGAACGCGGGGTGCAGCTCATCCTCCGCGACCTGATCGAGGAGGGCTACCTCGAGCGCGAGCGGGTCGGCCGGCGCAACCACTACAAGATCCACCCGGAAGGCCGGCTGCGTCACCCGCTGGAAGCCCACCACCGGGTGGCCGACCTGGTCGCGGCGCTCGGCCTCGACGAGCCGGCCCGCTGAACCTCACCCCCCGGGCGGGCCGGTGGTCTCACCGAGCACGAGCGGGGGAGTCACCGGCTCCGGCTCGGCCGTGGGCACGCCGTCCAGCCGGCACACGGCCAGTTCCACCGCGAGCACGCCGAGTTCGCGGGCCGGGACCACCACCGCCGTGGGCCGGATCCACCCGTGGTTCGCCGTCGTGGCCGAGCAGACCGCCACGACCGACACGTCTTCCGGCACCCGCAGCCCGCGCCGCCGGAGCTCGGCCAGCAGCGGCGGGAGCACGGCTTCGTCGTGGACGACCAGTGCGGTCGGGCCGCGGCGGGTGCGCAGCTCGTCCAGGCAGCGGGGGACCTCTTCGGGTGCGCACGGCCGAGAAAGCGCTTCCAGTCGACGGTGGGCGGCGGCCTCGAGGAAGCCCGTCAGGTAGCCGATCCGGCGCGGGGGAGCGGGGGTGAGGTGGGCGATCGAGCGGTGGCCGAGGCCCGCGAGGTGGGCGGCGCAGGCGCGGCCGGCCGGCGCGAAGTCCAGGGGGACGGCGGCCGGGCCGCGCTGCCGGCCGACCAGCACCGCCGGGCGGCCCGAGGCGAGCAGGACGGGCACGCGCGGGTCGTCGTCGCCCGCGTCCAGCACGAGCACCGCGTCGGCCAGCGCGGCCGACGTCACCCGGTGCAGGCCCGCCGTGCCCGTGTCGTCGGTGACCAGGAGCAGGTCGAAGCCGTGCGCGCGGGCGGCACCGGCGGCCGCGGCGAAGAACTCCATCGCGACGCCGAGGTGGCCCTCGCCCGGCAGCGGGACCGCGACCGCGAGCACGCCGGCCCGGGCCGGGACCGGGGCGGGGGAGCCGGTGCGGCGCCGGTAGCCGAGGGTCCGGATGGTCTCCTCGACCCGCCGCCGGGTCGCCGGGGAGATCGTCCGCTTGCCGGTGATCACGTACGACACCGTGCTCGCCGAGACCCCGGCCGCGTTCGCGACGTCGGTGATCGTCACCGCACCGCGGGGATTCGTCATCGTCGGTGACCTTCTCGGCTCGCATGAGTTAGCGCTAACATTGATGGGGGACGCCGACCATAATCGCGGGGTGGACCGCCGGTCAAGCGGCGTTCGCCGGAAGGTCCCAGGCATGCACGCTGCAACGTGGCGGCCATGCTCCACTGTGGACTGTTGACCTCAAGTTGCCGCCGAAGCGCACGCCCAGCTGCTGGTGCCGGTGCTCGCCGACCGTGATGACCACGGCGACCGCCCTGCTCGCCGACCACCACCCGGCCGCCGGCCACGGCCGCGTACTGGGGCTGGAAGGCGCCGCGATGGGCTTGATCGCCGCCGCCGGCTCGCGCGGACGTTGGGCTACGCCGGGATCCTCGCCGCCGTGATCGCGGGCGTCATGGCCGGGACGAGGCTGCTTCGGCGCGCCGGCGCTGGGGCACGACCACGTACTTGGGGTCCTTCGTGGACTCGACGCCCGCCTCGAACACCCCGAACCGCTGCAGCGCGCTCCCCGCGAACAGCGCCGCGCCGGCGGCCACCGACACCGCGCGGCTGCGGTGGCCGACGAGCGTGCCCAGCAGGCCCGCCGCGGTCAGCCGCTCGGACCACTTCCGCAGCCGGTGCGCCTTGCCCGTGGTGTACGCCTCCGCCGTCGGGCCGAGGCGCTGTTCCAGCACCTTCGACGCCACCAGCTCGGTCACCGCGCCCATCGCGGCCAGCGCCCGGGCCGGCCCCGCTTCCTCGACCGGGACCAGCACCATCGCGAAGCCGCCGGAGCTCGCGGCCGCCGAGCCGGTGAAGACGAACGGCAGCTGCGGGTGGGCTTCGTGCCAGGCCGGGACCGCCGTCTGGGACAGCAGCACCGCCGTGTAGGACGCGACGGCGGGGGCGATGACCGCCGACGCGAGCCCGGCCGGGCGGGCCACCGCGCTCGCGAGCTTGCCCGGCCACCGCCCGGCGGGCAGCACCTCGGCGGCCGCCGCGATCCCCATCCCGGGCCCGAACGCGCTGAGGATCCACGTGCCCACGCTCATCGGGGACGTCGGTTTCGCGACGCGCAGCATGTGGTGGAACCGCTCGGGCCGGCCGAGGTCGGCGACCAGCAGGTAGACGCTGGCCAGCAGCGCCGCCATCGACCCGGTGCGGCCCACCCGGCGCAGCCGCGGCCGCCCGGTCAGGTCGGCGCCGGCGGCCAGCAGCGACGTGCCCGCCGCGAGCCCGCCGGTGAACAGGTACGCCGGCACCTTCCACTCCCACACCGGCGGCTTGAGCACCGGCCGCCCGTAGTAGGACCGGAACTCGGCGTCGGGCACCATCAGCTCTTCGCGGGAGCGGCGGGACTTGCGGGGACTCATCGGCGGCGTCCTCCGAAGGCGGCGACGGCGGCGGCGAGCAGGGCCGAGGCCGCCACCCCGGCGTACTTCCACATCGCGGGCAGTTCCCGGGTCGGCACCACGGGGTCCGGCGGCAAGCCGTAGACCTCGGGTTCGTCCAGCAGCAGGAAGAACGCGCCGGCACCGCCGACCCCGTCGGCCGGGTCGTGCCCGTAGAGCCGGGCTTCGGTGACCCCGCGTTCGTGCAGCTGCTCGACGCGGTGGGCGGCCCGCTCGCGCAGCTCGTCGAGCTCGCCGAACTGGATGGAGTCGGTCGGGCACGCCTTGGCGCACGCCGGTTCGAGGCCGTCGTGCAGCCGGTCGTAGCAGAGCGTGCACTTCTGCGCGCGCCCGTCGTCGGGCCGCCGGTCGATCACGCCGTACGGGCAGCCGGAAACGCAGTAGCCGCAGCCGTTGCAGATGTCCTGCTGCACCACGACCGTGCCGAACTCGGTGCGGAACAGCGCGCCGGTCGGGCAGACGTCGAGGCAGCCGGCGTGGGTGCAGTGCTTGCACACGTCCGACGACATCAGCCAGCGGAAGTCGGTCCGGCCGTCGGCGCCGGTCTCCGCGCCCGGCAGGTCGAACGCCGGCATGCCGAGGTCCTCGGGGGCGTTCGACGGGGGAGCGCCGGGCGGACTCGGCTGCTCGACGAAAGCCACGTGCCGCCACGTGTTCGCGCCGAGCGCGCCGGTGTTGTCGAACGACATCCCGAGCAGGTCGAGCCCGTCTTCGGGGACGGCGTTCCACTCCTTGCACGCCACTTCGCAGGCCTTGCAGCCGATGCACACCGACGTGTCGGTGAAGAACCCGACGCGCGGCGGGTGCCCGGTGTGCCCGGCTTCCCCGGCGACGTCCGGCAGCGGGCCGGACAACCGGTCCTCGATGCTCATGTCGCGTCCTCCTCGTGGCCGGGTTCGACGTGCCGGGTCTCGTGCGCCGTCGACACCCGGGTACCCGTTTCCGGCGTGATCCCGGCGCGCTCCCGGTACTCGGCGAGGTACGCGGTGAGCGCGGCGCCGCGCGGCCGCTTGCCGGGCCGGACGTCGCAGGTGGCGACCTTGCTCTCCTGGATGAACACGTTCGGGTCCAGCACGACGCCGAACAGGTCGTTCACGACGTCGCCGGGCACCAGGCCGGAGCCGCCCCAGTGGTAGGGCATCCACACCTGGTGCACGACCCGGTCCTGCACCCGCAGCGGCCGCAGCCGGTCGGTCACGAACACGCGCGCCTCGACGGCCGCCCGCGAGGTGACGACGTGCGCCCAGCCCAGGTGCACCAGCCCGCGCAGCTCCGCCAGCTCGGGGGAGACCTCGACGAACAGGTCCGGCTGCAGCTCCGACAGGTACGGCAGGGTCCGGCTCATCCCGCCCGCGGTGTGGTGCTCGGTCAGCCGCGCGGCGGTGAAGACGAACGGGAACACCTCGCCGTGCGCCTCGGGCGGCGACGGGTTCGACGGGTTGTCGCCGCGGCCGTAGACCTTCCGCGCCGGGTTGCCCTGCTGGGCGTAGAAGGGGTTGCGGAACGGCGACTCGTGCGGCTCGTAGTGCGTCGGCAGCGGGCCGTCGGCCAGCCCGGACGGCGCGAACAGCCACGCCTTCCCGTCGGCCTGCATGATGAACGGGTCGTCGCCGCGCAGCGCGGCCGGGCCCACCGCGCCGGCCGGTGGGACGTGGCCGGGCGGCTTGGTCTTCTCGAAGTCGGGGACGTCGTGCCCGGTCCATTCGCCGGCCTCGGCGTCCCACCACACCAGCGCCTTGCGCTCGCTCCACGGCCGGCCCTGCGGGTCCGCCGACGCGCGGTTGTAGAGCACCCGCCGGTTCAGCGGCCAGACCCAGCCCCATTCGAGCGCGGTGTGGTCCTGCTCGAACCGGGACTTGCGGCGCGCGGCCTGGTTGACGCCGTCGGCGTAGACCCCGCAGTAGATCCAGCAGCCGCTGGAGGTGGTGCCGTCGGCCTTGAGCTCGAGGTAGCCGCCGAGTTCCTCGCCGGTGGTCAGGTCCTGGCCGTTGATCCGCCGCAGCACGTCCTCGGCCGACGGCTCGTCGCCGTGCACCGCGTAGTCCCAGGCGAGGTCGAGCAGCGGCCGGTCGCGCTCGTCGGCGGACCCGGCCAGCCGTTCCCGCAGCTTGCGGCCCAGGTGGTAGAAGAACCACAGTTCCGAACGCTGGTCACCGGCCGGTTCGACGGCTTTTTCGCGCCACTGCAGCATGCGCTGGGTCTGGGTGAAGGTCCCTTCCTTCTCGACGTGCGAGGCGGCGGGGAAGAAGAACACCTCGGTGCGGCACGTCTCCGGCGTGATCTCGCCGGTCTCGATCTCCGGCGCGTCCTTCCAGAAGGTGGCGCTCTCGATCATCGTCAGGTCGCGCACGACCAGCCAGTCGAGGTTGGCCATGCCGAGCCGCTGCAGCCGGCCGTGCGCGGACCCCACGGCCGGGTTCTGCCCGAGCAGGAAGTAGCCGGACACCTTGCCGTCGACCATGTCCATGACCGTGCGGTAGGTGCCGTGGTCGCCGTTGATCCGCGGCAGGTAGCCGTAGCAGAAGTCGTTGTCCGCGGTGGCTTTTTCGCCCCAGTACTCCTTGAGCAGCGACACGGTGTAGGCGTCGGCGTTGCGCCAGAAGCCCTTCTGCTTGTCCCCGGTGACGCTCTCGAGGTAGTCGTCGAGCGTGCGCTGTTCGGGCGTGGGCATCGGCAGGTAGCCGGGCAGCAGGTTGAACAGCGTCGGGATGTCGGTCGAGCCCTGGATGCTGGCGTGCCCGCGCAGCGCGAACACGCCGCCGCCGGGCCGCCCGATGTTGCCCAGCAGCAGCTGGATGATCGAGCCCGCGCGGATGTACTGCGCGCCGACGCTGTGCTGGGTCCAGCCGACGCTGTAGACGAGCGCGGCGGTGCGTTCGCGGCCGGAGTTGCTCGTCCAGGCGTCGCAGACCCGCCGGAAGAGCTCCTTCGGCGTCCCGCAGGTCGCTTCGACCATTTCCGGGGTGTAGCGGGCGAAGTGGCGCTTGAGGATCTGGAAGACGCACCGCGGGTGCTGCAACGTCGGATCGGCGGCGATCTCCTCGCTGCCGCCTTCGAGCACCGGCCCGCCCGAGCCGTGCTGGTCCGCGGGCGAGGTTTCCTTGCCGTGCCCGGTGTCCCGCGGCCGGACGTCCTCGTAGTGCCAGGTCGCCGGGTCGTAGGCGGCTTTGGCTTCGTCGTAGCCGCTGAAGAGGCCGTCGAGGTCCTCGGTGTCGCGGTAGTCCTCGTGCACCAGGAAGGAGGCGTTGGTGTAGGCGACGACGTACTCGCGGAAGTCCAGGTCGTTGCTCAGGATGTGGTTGATGACGCCGCCGAGGAAGGCGATGTCCGTCCCCGCCCGCAACGGCACGTGGGCGTCGGCGAGCGCGCTCGTCCGCGTGAAGCGCGGATCGATGTGCAGCACCTGCGCGCCGCGGGCCTTCGCCTCCATCACCCACTGGAACCCGACCGGGTGTGCCTCGGCCATGTTGGAGCCCATGATGACGACGCAGTCGGCGTTCTGCAGGTTCTGCTGGTAGTCCGTCGCGCCACCGCGACCGAAGGAAGTCCCCAGACCGGGAACGGTGGCGGAGTGTCAAATACGCGCCTGGTTTTCGATCTGGATCGCGCCCAGCGCGGTGAAGAGCTTCTTGATCAGGTAGTTCTCTTCGTTGTCCAGGGTGGCCCCGCCGAGACTGGCGATGCCCATGGTCCGCCGCAGCGGCGCCCCGTGGTCATCGGTGTCCTGCCAGCCCTTGCGCCGGGCGTCGAGCACCCGGTCGGCGACCATGTCGAGCGCGGTGTCGAGGTCGAGGTCGGTCCACTCGGTGGCGTAGGGCGCGCGGTACCGGACCTTCTGTTCCCGCTGCGGCCCGGTGACCAGCTGCTTGCTGGCCGACCCCTTCGGGCAGAGCCGCCCCCGCGAGATGGGGCTGTCGGGGTCGCCTTCGATCTGGACGACTTTTTCGTCCTTGACGAAGACCTGTTGCCCGCACCCGACGGCGCAGTACGGACAGACGGACTTGGCCACCCGATCGGCGTTCGCGGTGCGCGGGGCGAGCGCTTCGGACCGCGCGGACTCGGCGGCCTTGCCCCGGCCGAGCGGATCGGTGCCGGTGAGCTGGCGGTACACGGGCCAGGATTCGAGCCATCGCCGTGGTCCCATGTCACCTCCCTGGCCGTGCGCTGCGCGCGGTTTACCCGGCGCCTGCCGAGCGTAAACCGGCTCGGCCGGGTCGGCGACCGGACTGACGTCGCGAATGACTCATTCGGGACGTCGGTGGTCCCGAATGAGTCATTCGCGATGTTTGTTCGTGCCGGGAACGCCGCTTCCACGCGGATTGCGGGGGCGGGCTCGACGGCCGCGGAGCCCGTGTGGGTGGGCACTCGCTCAGGTCCGGATCGGCGAGGCCGCGACCGGCCGCCGCGTGAATTGCTCGCGACGGTTCGGCTGGCGTGGGCGACACGCTTCGCCGAGGCCGGATGTCGGGGGCGGCCGCCGCGTGAATTGCTCGCGATGGGCAATGCGCCTCGCTCAGGTCGAGAACCGCTACACACCGACTGCGGCCGGCCCTGCGCGGATTGCTCGCGTTGTAGACGCACCTCGCGCAGGTCGGGATCGGCGACGACACACGCATCAAGGGGTCGCGGACCGCGGCCGCGACGGTTTGGCTGGCGTGGGCAAGACGCCTTGCCGAGTTCAGGATCGGCGAGGGCCGGGGGCGTGCGACCGCAGCCGATCGCCGCGCGAACACCTCGCGCTCCCCACACACCTCACTCAAGTCGAGAACGGCGACGAGGCCCCCTCCGCCCGGGTCCGTCCCCGCCGTCCAGCCACGGCCAGCGGCTGTGCGACGTCCTCCAGCGACTTGCCCTCCGCATCCACCGCCAGGAACCGCGCGATCACCCCGCCGGCCACCATCACCGCGGCGCCCAGCAGGTACCCGATGAACAACCGGACCGGATGGTCGCCGGCACCGATGAGGGCGCCGTAAATAACCGGGCCCAGAGCGCCGAAGCACTGAGCGATCGCGAAGAACACCGCGATCGCCTTCGCACGGACCTCCAGGGGAAAGATCTCGCTCACCGTCAAATACCCCGCGCTCGCGCCGGCCGAGGCGAAGAAGAAGATCACGCACCACGCGATCGTCTGCGTGATCGCGTTCAACGCCCCCGCGTAGAACAGCACCGCCGTCACGGCCAGCAGTACGCCCGACACGACGTACGTCCCCGAGATCATCCGGCGCCGGCCGAGGGTGTCGAACAGGTGGCCGATCGTGAACGGGCCGACCAGGTTGCCCACCGCGAACGCGATCAGGTAGATCGGCGTGGCCGCCGAGGACACGCCGTAGAACTTGCCCAGCACCAGGGTGTAGGTGAAGAAGATCGCGTTGTACAGGAACGACTGGCTGATCATCAGCGACGCGCCCAGCACCGCCCGGGACGGGTACTCGCGGAACAGCACCCTGGCCAGCGCCACGTAGCCGATCTGCTCGGCCGGCGTCACCTCGATCGCCTTCTTCTCGTCGACCGGCGGCAGGTCCTTGCCCGCGTGCTCGACCTCGTGCTCGATCTGCGCGATCGACTCCTCCGCGGCCTCGGCCCGGCCGTGCATGATCTGCCAGCGCGGGCTTTCCGGCAGGTGGCGGCGCACCAGCAGGATCACCAGCCCGAGGACCGGGCCGATCAGGAAGCCGAGCCGCCAGCCGAGGGACAGGTCCACCTGGTTGAGCAGGATGTACGTGCCGACCGTCCCGAGCACGGCGCCGGCCCAGTACGTCCCGTTGACGGCGATGTCGACCCGGCCCCGGTAGCGGGCCGGGATCAGTTCGTCGATGGCGGAGTTGATCGCCGCGTACTCGCCGCCGATCCCCATGCCGGCGACGAACCGGGTGGCGTACAGGAAGACCACCCAGCCCGCGCCGTTGCCGAGGGTCAGCGCGGTCAGGCCGCTGCCGACCAGGTAGACGGCGAGGGTGAGCATGAACAGGTTCCGGCGGCCCAGCTTGTCGGAAAGACTGCCGAAGAACAGCGCCCCGACCACCTCGCCGGCCAGGTAGATCGTCGCCAGGAGCCCGACCGCCGTCGACGACATGTGCAGCGTCTCGGGACTCGTCAGCGTGTCGGCGACCGCGCTGGCCACCGTGATCTCGAGGCCGTCGAGGATCCACGCCACCCCGAGCGCGACGACCATCCGGGTGTGGAACCGCGACCAGGGCAGCCGGTCGATCCGCGCCGGGATCAACGTCCGCACCCCGGACGACGTCGGTGTTGCCGCCATGACGACCTCCTCGAGAGCCGGCCCCCGGCAGGTCTTCCCCGGGCCGGCCCCACCGAAACACGGTGTCTCAGAGGCCGTACGTCTTCCCGATGACGTCCCGCTGGATCTCGCTCGTCCCGCCGTACACCGTGGACACGACGGTGGACCGGACCAGGCGTTCCATCCCGTACTCCGTGGCGTAGCCGTAGCCGCCGAGCATCTGCATGCCGTCGAGGGCCATCGCCTTCGCGAACTCCGTCGCCTTGAGCTTCGCCATCGACGCCTCCCGCGGCAGCGGCTCCCCGCCCGAGGCGTCGATCTTGCGGGCGACGTCGTGGACCAGCAGGCGGGTGCACTCCAGTTCCGTCGCGTGGTCGGCGAGGCGGTGCCGCAACGCCTGGAACGACCCGACCGGCCGGCCGAACTGACGGCGTTCGCGCACGTACGAAACGGTGTCCTCGAACGCGCGGCGCGCGGTGCCGAGCATCAGCGCGGCCAGGATCATCCGCTCGAGGTTCAGCCCCGCCATCAGCTGCCGCCAGCCCTGGCCCACCTCGCCGACCACCGCGTCGCCGGGCAGCGCGCACCCGGTGAAGTACAGGTCGTTGACCTCGCGGCCGCCCATCGTGTCGATGCCGTGGATCGCCAGGCCGTCGACGCCGGCCGGGACCGAGAACATCGTCAGCCCGTCGTGCTTGCCGCCGTCGGCCGAGGTGCGCGCGACCAGCAGGATGTGCCGGGCCAGGTGGGCGTTGGAGCACCACGTCTTCTGGCCGTCGACGACCCAGCCGCCGTCCTGCCGGGCGGCCTTGCACGTCAGCGCGCCGACGTCGGAGCCCGCACCGGGTTCGGACATCGAGACGGCCAGCACCTCGCCCCGCAGGAAGTCGCCCAGCACCTCCCGCTTGCGCTCTTCGCTCGCGAACTTCGCGTACGACGCGGCCGTGATCACCGACGTGGCGAACCCGCCGATCGGCGCCTGCCGGTAGGCGATCGTTTCGAGGAACAGCACCAGGTCCAGCATCCCCTGGCCGGCACCGCCGTACTCCTGCGGGACGTTGATGCCGAGCCAGCCCAGCTCGGCCATCTTGCGGTAGAGCGCGTCGTCGTGCGCGGTGTCGCGGGCGCCCACCTCGCGCCGGCAGAAGTCGTCGACGGCGGAGACGAAGTCGCGCTGTTCGGTGGTCAAGTCCACGAAGGCTCCCGGCGGCCGGAGATACAAGATTACTTCTTACGTATCTTTATATCTCCGAGCGCCGGAACTCAAGCCTCGAGCATCGGCACGAGGTAGCGCCGGGCCAGCGCCGCGAGCTGCTCGTCGTCGTCGAGATCGACGACGCGGCTGGGGATGGCGAGGAAGGAGGCGGACACGCGGACCATCAGCTCGGCCACGACTTCGACGTCCAGCCCGGCCGCCACCGTGCCGGCGTGCTGCTCCCGCCGCAGCTGACCGGCGACGAACTCCCGCACGGTGGCCAGCGTCCGGCCGGCGTCGGTGATCATGGACGACGCCAGCAGGCCCGGTTCGGCCGCGATCAGCCCGCCGATCAGCGGGTTGCCGCGGATCGCGCGCAGCGAGCTCACGAAGCCGAGCACGACCCGGTCGGCGACGGTCTCGGCCTGCTTGATCTCGGTCAGGAAGCGGTCGAAGTAGCGGCGGTACTCGCGGCGCACGACGTGCTCGACGAGCGTGTCCTTCGTGGCGAACCGCCGGTAGACGGTGATGCGGGACAGCCCGGCGCGCTTGGCGACGTCCTCCATCGTGGAGCGCTGGACGCCCATCCGGCAGAACTGCTCGAAGGCGGCGTCGAGCACGCGGACGCGGACCTCGTCGGCGTCGTCGACCCGCTGGAGCGCGTCGACGTAGGCACGCTCCAGCAGCGATTCCGCGCCGGGTGCGGACGTGAACGGCGATACCGCGGGTTCCGAAGCCACCTCCCGATCCTGCCACTCCGGGGCTTGTGACCTCGGGAAGGCCGTGGTCTGATACAAGGAGGCAAGTCGCGTATCAGAGTATCATCGTCGATCTCGGCTCCGGAGGAGTAGCGATGGCCAAGGACGAAGTCAGCCGGCGGCTCGCGATGAAACGCGGGGGGACGCTGGGCATCCTGGGCGCGGTGACGGTGGCGTCGCCGTCGTTGTGGACGTGGCCGGCGGAGGCGTCGGTCGCCGGCACCGGGGCGGGCGCGGATCCCCGGTGGGTGTGGGACACCGAAGCCGACCCGCTGCTCGCCGCCGTCATCGACCGCGGTGACGTGCCACGCGTCAACGAACTGCTGCGGACCTGGCGGAAGAACGGCCAGCCGCTGCCCGACGGCCTCCCCGCGGACGTGCGGGACTTCGTCGAGCGGGCCCGGCGGCTGCCGGCCTGGGCCGACTCGGGCAAGCTCGCGAGTTCGTTCCGGTTCACCGAAAAGCGCGGGCTCTACCTCGGGCTGCTCTACGGCCTCGCGAGCGGGATGGTCAGCACGGTGATCCCGCACGAAGCCCGCGCGGTCTACCACTCCAAGGGCGGCGCGGCCATGAAGGACCGCATCTCCAAGACCGCCAAGCTCGGTTACGACGTCATGACCCGCAACGCTTTCGACGCCGACGGCGAGATGATCGTGACGTGCGTCAAGACGCGCCTGGTGCACGCCGCCGTGCGCCACCTCCTGCCGCAGTCCCCGCAGTGGCAGCAGGGATCCGACCAGACGATCCCGATCAGCCAGCGGGACATGATGGTCACCTGGCACAGCCTGCCGACCACCGTCATGAAGAAGCTGACGTCGTGGGAGGTACCGATCCCGCGGGCGGAGTCCGAGGGGTTCCTGCACTCCTGGCAGCTCACCGCGCACCTGCTCGGCATCGAGGACGAGTACATCCCGGCGTCCTGGGCCGAGGCCGACGCCCAGGCCGATCAGGTGCTGACGCCGGTGCTCGCGCCGACCGACGAGGGCATCGAGCTGGCCGGCATCCTGCTCGGCCTCGGCTCGTCGGTCGACGGCGGCATCCTCAGCACGCACGTCCTCGGCGCGATGACCCGGTTCATGCTCGGCGATCAGATCGCCGGCTGGCTGCGCATCCTGCGCGAGCCGGTCTGGGACCCGCTGCTGCGCACCGCGTGGGGCCCGTTCATCGCCGTCCGGGAAGGACTCCTGCCGTTCCCGCTGGCCCCGGCGGCCTACTGGACCTTCGACGAGTTCCTCCGCCAGGCGGCGCTGCTGTTCCTCTCGGAGGCCCGGCCGATCAGCATCGAGATCCCGACGGGCAACCGGCCGTCGTGACGCTCAGCGCACGAGCTTCGCGTACACGATGACGTTGTCGAGGTAGTTGCGGCTCGCCGCGTCGTAGCGGCCGCCGCAGGTGATGAGGCGCAGCTCCGGGTCGGTCGTGTCGCCGTAGACGGCTTCGGTCGGGAACTCCTTCTTGGCGATCTGCTCGACCTTCGTCACCGTGAAGGTCAGTCGTCCGCCGTCTTCCCGGTCGACGTGCACCTCTTCGCCCGGCTTGAGTTCGTGCAGCCGCCAGAAGATGCCCTTCCGGTGGCCGCCGTCGATGTGCCCGAGGATGACCGCCGGCCCGGCCTCGCCCGGCGTGGGGCCGTATTCGTACCAGCCGGCCTGCAGTGGCTGGTCGACCGGCGGCACCTCGACGGTCCGGTCCGGGTTGAGCCCGAGCGACACCAGCGACGACTTCGCGCCGATGGCCGGCACGTCGAGCGCGGTCGGCAGTGACCGCACGACCGTGGTGGCGGGGGCCGCGGCCGGGGGAGCGGCGGGGGTCGCCTGGGCCCCGCATCCCACCAGCAGCACGGAAAGGAGACCGATCAGCAGCGCGCGGCGGGGCATCGGCTCAGCCCTCCGCGGCGAGGCTGCCGTCGCCGGTCTGCGGGGCACCGGCGGGCACGACGACGACCTGCCCCGGCCGCGGCGGCGCCTGGGGCGCGTGCTCCTTCGACGGGCCGCAGGTGACCGACGCGAGCTTGATGTCGCCGCTGCCGAGCTTCTTCGCGTCGCCGTCGAGGAGCTTGACGTGCAGCGCGGTGACTTCGAGGCTGCCGTCGTAGCGCTGGAGCTGCTCGTTGACGATCACCTCGGCCACGCCGGGGATCCCGAGCCGCTGGTTCGGCCCGGTGGCGGCGGGCAGCGTGCCGAGCCGCCCGAGGTTGACCCCGGCGAGGTCGCTGCTGCCGGTGACGTGCCCGTCGGCGGACGCGCACCGCGCGCTGATCAGCCGGATCGACGGCACCCGCCCGGCCACCGGTGCGAGCAGCGGCAGGGTCGCCTCGGCGACGCTCGCCTTCGCGGCCACGGTCCCGGCGCCGTCCACGACGGAGCTGCTGATCGCCTTCGCCGTGACGAGGCCCTTGAGCGGAACGTCGGCGACGCTCGCCGAAGCCGGACCGGTGCTGCTCGACGCGGCGAGCTGCCCGGTCTCGACGGTGATCCCCTTGCTGTCGGTGAGCACGCCGGGCAGCACGGAAACCGTGGCGGAGGCCCCGAAAGCGGACCCGGCGACGGCGTCGTCGGCGTCGGAAACACCGGCGGAGGCGGCGAGGAGGGCAGCCGTCACCCCGGCCAGGCTCCCGGCTCGGAGCAGGGTGGTGCGCATGAAGAAATCCTTTCACCGCAACGGAAAACGTGGGGACGCGGCACCGGTCAGAGTTCGGTCCGCGGGGGAAGCCCGGCCACGCTATCAAAATCGCTACGCGGGGCAAGGATTTCGTCGAGTGGTGGCAGCCGCGCCAATGCGCGAAAAGTGATCACCGGCTGCGCGGCCACCTTGTCGTGGCGGATTTCTCCGGAGGTATTTCCCGGTTTGTGGACGGGCGGTAGCGCGCATTGCGACATTCGAGGCGATGCACGGCGGGATTCGACACGGATGAGTGATTACCTGGACGAGTGCTCGCGGGCACGGACAGTGATGTGACCACCACGATCCCGGCGCCGGGCGCGGAACGGGAGTTTCACGGCGGCGGCGCAGGACGTGCACGTGGTGCAGTCGGCGCTGAGCGCATCGATCCGGAAGCTCGAACGGGAACCCGGCGCCCCGCTGTTCGACCGCCCCACGCGCCGCGTCGCGCTGAGCGAAGCCGGGCGGGCGCTGCTCCCGCCGGCGCACCGCATCGTGGCGGACGTCGTCACGCTCGCGGCACCAGCTTCGCGAGCTGGCGCCAGGACCTGGTGCTGCTCTGCCACCCGGGGCACCGGCTCGCGGCCCGCGCCCGGGTCCGCCTGCCCGACCTGGCCGACGAGCCGTTCGCGGACTTCGGCGGCAGCGGCATCGAGGTGCTGGTGGCCCGCCGGTTCGCGGACGCGGGTGTCCGCCACCACCGCGTCTGCGAGGCGACCCACCCGCCCCTGCTCGTCGACCTGGTGGCGGCCGGGGTCGGCGTTTCGATCGTGCCGCGCCCGGCGAACCCCGCGGCCCGCGCATTGCCGGCCCACCTGCCGGGCGAGTCGTCAGCCGTCGCGGACGAGCACGAAGAGCAGCGCGAACCCGGCGAGGACGCGCGCCACCGCGACGGTGGTCAGGCCGGTCAGCGCGGTGACCGCGCCGAGGACGAGGACCGATGAAGCGAAGCGTCTCAGCAACCGGGTCAGGTCGGCGGCTTCGGGGTGCGGCCTGGTCCGAGTGCCGGCCTGGGAACGGCCGCCGGTCCAGCGCACAGCGTCGCCGGGACCCAGCCGGATCGACGGCCGGCGGGTCGTGGACCCGCCGGCCGGGGCGTCACACGAGCGACGCGGTCAGCCCGCCGTCGAGGACGTAGTGGCTGCCGGTGATCCAGGTCGCGCGGTCGGAGGCGAGGAACGCCGCCACCTCCGCGATGTCCTGCGGGGTGCCGAGCCGGCCCTGCTTCGCCGCGACGAGGTCGCGGAAGGGGACCTGGGTCGCGGCCTCGAAGTCGGGGACGAGCCGCTCGACCATCGCGGTGTCGGCGAAGCCCGGGCAGACCGCGTTGACCCGGATGCCCGCCGGGCGCATCTCCACCGCGGCCACGCGCGTGAGCTGGATGACCGCCGCCTTCGTCGCGCAGTAGGACCCGAGCAGCGGGCTGCCACCGATGCCGGCGATCGACGCGATGTTGACGATGTTCCCCTTCGACTCCACCAGGTGCGGGGTCGCCGCCTTCATCGCCACGAACGTGCCGCGCACGTTGACCGCGAAGATCTTGTCGAAGCTCTCCGTCGACTGCTGCAGCAGCGGCGACGACACCTCGATCCCGGCGTTGTTGACGAGGACGTCGAGGCCGCCGAGGAGGTCGACCGCCTGCTGGATGGCCGACTGGACCTGGCCCTCGTCCGTGACGTCGCAGTTCGCGACGCCGGCGGCGCCGATCTCCTCGGCCGCCTGCTTGGCCGCGTCCGCGTTCATGTCGCTGACCACGACCTTCGCGCCGCGTTCGGTGAACAGCGCCGCGATCGCCTTGCCGATGCCGGCGCCGGAGCCGGTCACGAAGACGCGCTTTCCCTCGAGTTCGGACATGCTGGTTCCCTTCACATCGCGTCGATCTGGGGCAGGATTTCTTCCTTCAGGCGCTTCATGTCGTCCAGCGTCTTCGCCACCGGCACGTCCTGGAAGGGCGGCCACAGGAACGGCATGGTGAGCCCGGCTTCCCGGTACCGCTTCAGCTGGTCGGTGATCTGCTTCGCCGAGCCGACGAGCAGGTTCGTGCCCTTGCCCATCGGCGACTGGTCCACGTCCTCGTCGGTGATGACGAACCAGATCATGCTGGAGATCTCGAGGTCGTCGACCGAGCGCGGGGTGTCGAGCTCCTGGAGCTCGCGCTGGATCTCGGAGCGCCACCGCGCGATGTCTTCGGGCGAGTCCTGGATGCCGATCCAGCCGGCCAGGTTGTACTTCGCGATGCGCGCGGCCGAGCGCTTCGCGTCCTTGAGCCCGCTGAAGAAGATCGGCGGGTGCGGCTTCTGGACCGGCTTGGCGCCGAACCCGCTGCGGTCGAAGTCGGCGAACTCGCCGTGGTATTCGAACAGGTCGTTGGTCCAGATGCCCTGCATGATCTCCAGGGTCTCGCGGACGTGCTTGTGCCGCTTGGGGAAGATGTGCGACGCGCTCGCGGCGGCGAACTCCTCGGGCATCCAGCCGGAGCCGACGGCGACGTTGAGCCGGCCGCCCGCGAGGTGGTCGATGGTGGCCAGCTCCGCGGCGAGGACGCCGGGCGAGCGGTAGGGCGTGTCGATGATGCTCATGCCGATCCGCACCTTCGACGTCTTCGCCGCCAGCCACGGGATGAGCGGCATGCCCTGGAGGAACTCGCCCCGCGAGCTCACCGGCAGGCCCTTGGGGAACCCCTCGATCATGCCGAAGGCGTACTGCATCTCTTCGCTGTCCGACGTTTCCGGGACGATGATCCGGTCGAGCGTCCAGACGGAGTCGAAGTCGAGGTCTTCGGCGAGTGCGGTGAGGTCTTCGAGCTCCCGGACGGTCACCTTGTCCCGGAAGTTCGGCAGGTAGAGCGCGAGTTTCATGGTCGGACAGCCTCCTTGCTGCGTTCGGTGAAGGTGGAGCGGATGTCGGCTTTCAGCACCTTGCCGACGGTGGAGCGCGGCAGCTCCGGCCAGATCTCGATCTGCTTCGGCGCCTTGACGCTGCCGATGCGGTCCTTGACGAAGGCGATCAGCTCGCCGGTGTCGAGCTCGGCGCCCGGCTGGAGCTGGACGACGGCGGTGACGCGCTCGCCCCACTTGTCGTCGGGCAGCCCGATCACGGCGCAGTCGCGGACGGCGGCGTGGGCCATCACGGCCTGCTCGACCTCGGCGGAGTAGACGTTGAAGCCGCCGGTGATGACCATGTCCTTGGCGCGGTCGACGATGTGGAGGAAGCCCTCGTCGTCGAGGAAGCCGATGTCGCCGGTGTGGTGCCAGCCGTGCGCGGACGCCTCCGCGGTCGCCTCGGGGTTGCGGTGGTAGCCGGCCATGACGAGCGAGCCGCGGACGCAGATCTCGCCGCGTTCCCCATGCGGGACGGTGCTTCCGTCGTCGTCGAGGATGGCGACGGTGACCAGCGGCGAGGGCCGGCCGGCCGAGGACAGGCGTCCCGTGTGGACGGTGCCGTCGGGACGCCGGTGCTCCGCGGGCGACATCGTCGAGATCATCATCGGCGCCTCGGACTGGCCGAAGAGCTGGGCCATCGGCCCGATGCGGTCGAGAGCTTCGGTCAGCCGGGCCGTCGACATCGGGGCCGCGCCGTACCAGAAGCACTGCAGGGACGACAGGTCCGCGCGGTCGAGCCCCTCGTGGCCGAGCACCATGTAGATCAGCGTCGGCGGCAGGAACGTGTGGGTGACGCGGTGGCGTTCGATCAGCTCCAGGAACCGGCCGACGTCGGGCTCGGCCATGATCACGACTTCGCCGCCGCGGGCGAGGATCGGGAAGCAGAGCACGCCGGCGGCGTGGGTCAGCGGGGCCAGGGCCAGGTAGACCGGGCGGCCGTCGAAGGGGTAGCTCATCAGCGTGATCGCCGACATCGCCTCGAGGTTGCGGCCGGTGAGCATGACGCCCTTCGGTCGCCCGGTCGTGCCGCCGGTGCCGACGAGGGCGACGACGTCCCCGGGTTGCGCGGCTTCGGCCGGCGGGTCGTCCCGGGCGGCGTCGAGCCAGTCCGCGAAGCCGGGCGCGAAGTCGTCACCGTCGCCGAGGCGGACGAACGTGGTCAGCTTCGGGAGTTCCGGGGCGATCCGGCGGACCAGGTCTTCGAAACCGGGCTGGAAGATCAGGGTCGCGCAGTCGAACAGGTCGAGGAGTTCGGCGTTCTCGCCGGCGGCGTTGCGGGGGTTGATCGGACACCAGACGGCACCCGCGCGGGCGATGCCGAAAACGCAGGAGAACGCGGTCGGGTCGTTGGCCGAGAGGATGCCGACCTTGTCCCCGGGCCGGACGCCGGAGCGTCGCAGAGCGCGGGCGACGGCGTTCGCGAACTCGACCACTCGGCCGTAGGACAGGGAGTTCCCGTCGAGGGTCAGACAGGGCGCGTCCGGGTCCAGGGAGGCGCCTTTTTCCAGGTAGAAGTACAGAGACATCGTCGTCCCTCCCGAGCCGCGTCGGTCGCTGGACACGACCATGGCCGCCGTTTGGACGAATGTCAAGATTTTCTTGGACGATTGGTCAGAGAAGTGCTCGATGGTATCTTCGGCCGGTGACCAGCCCACCCGCCGTGCGGCGCCGGACCAAGGTCGACAAGTTCGAGGACCGCCGCCGCGAACTCGCCGACGCGGCCCTGCTCGCCCTCGCCGACCTCGGCTACGCCCGCACCAGCCTGCGCACGATCGCGGAGCACACGAAGTTCTCCCACGGGCTGCTGCACTACTACTTCGACGACAAGGTCGAGCTGATCACGTACTGCGTGCGCCGCTACAAGGAGGCGTGCGTGCAGCGCTACGAAGGCGGAGTCGGCTCGGCCGACACGCCCTCCGAACTCGCCGCGGCGTGCGCCGACGGGCTGGCGGCGGCGCTCGAAGAAGCCCCGCTCATGCACCGCCTCTGGTACGACCTGCGCACGCAGTCGATGTTCGAAGAGGCATTCCGCGCCGACGTCGCGGAGATCGACGAGGGCCTGCAGGACATGATCTGGCGCAACGTCGCCGCGTACGCCGACCTGGCCGGCGCGGAGCCGAACTGTTCGCCGCCGCAGGCGTACGCGCTGTTCGACGGGTTGTTCCAGCAGGCGTTGCTGGGCCACCTGTCAGGACGGGACACGGCCCTCGACGACTTCCGGCGCGCGGTTCGCGAGCTGTTCCCCCGCTTGGCGGGGTAACGGCGGCGTAGATCTGGCCCCCGGGGGCGGCGTTGTCGCGATAAGTGAACAGGTCAACCTCTATCGAGTAGAGGCACGACCCCGTGCGGGTCTTGGTTCACTCAACCCGTCCGCCGGCCCCCCGTTCCGTCGTTTGTCTGACGTGGACGAAAACAACGAAGTCGAGAGAGTGCTTGCGGAGCAGGAGAAGGATCTGCTCGCCTGGTGCTCGAAGCGGCTGAAGAACCAGCACGACGCCGAGGATCTGGGCCAGGACACCTTGCTCAAGGCGTTCGAGAACTGGAGCGAGTCCGGCATCCCGCCCAACCCGCAGGCGTGGCTTCGCCTGGTCGCCCAGCGTCTGCTCATCGACGGCTCGCGAAAAGCCCAGCGGGGGATGGAGTTTTCCGCTGAGGACGTTGAACTCCGGGAGATTCCCCGTGACGAGTGGCTGTCGACGCGGCTCGCGATGGACGGCAGCCAGTTCCTGGAACGCGTGCGGGCCATGCTCGACCAGCGGAGCGCAAAGCACTTCGACCTGTACCTGGGCAAACTCGTGCACGACTGGAGCAACGACCAGATCGCCCGCAAGCTGGGGATCTCGGCCGAGGCGACGAGGGGCCGGCTCAAGCGAGCGGGCAAGGCCGTGGCGCAGCGGGTCGAAGCGTTGTGCCTGATCGACTACCCGGGTACCGGCGCGAACCACTGCTCCGCGCCCCAAGCCGAGTACCGGCGGCGGGGATCGCAGGAGTCGCCGCAGCTGTACGCCGCCGTCCGGACGCACATCGCCCGGTGTTCCCGGTGTAGCGAGCGGCGTACGAAGCTCGGCCCGCTGATGGGGCGGATCCTGACGATTCCGGTGCTGATGGCTCCGCCGAAGCCGGTCCGGGCCTGGCTCACCAAGGCGGTGTCCGCGAAGACCGCGGCCGCCGTTTGCGCGACGTCGGTGTCCTTGATGCTCTTCTTCGCGCTCAAGCCGGTACCGGAACTGCCGCCTCCCGCGGTGGCACAAGAACTGACGCACTCGTCCACCGAACCTCCGTCCACCGAGCCGACCCCGACCGGAACGATGTCCGCAGCGACGTCCGCGCCGCCGTCCGAGACGACTTCCGGTGCGCTGCCGAAGGAGACCTCGGCCAGCTCCGCGGGAGCCTCGGCCGGGCCGGCGCCGGTCACGACCCCGGCGCCGGCGACGACGGCGAATCGCGGTGATCGTGGTCCTTCGGTCCTGACCGCGAAGATCGACCGCCGTCAAGTGGTCGTCGAGCAGAACCACTCGGGCCGCGACGAGAAGACGTGGGCCGAGGTCGACGTGGTCGTCGATGCCGAGGCGGCGTCCGTGGAGATCGGCTTCAGCGGCAACGGCCGCTCCTTCGGCCAACCGTTGCAAGGAGATCCCAGCGGAATCGCGTTCACGGGCCGCCTGGGTCCGTTCTCGGACGAGAGCTTCCGCGGCGACTACACCCTGGTGATCCGCGTGGTCGCGCGGGACCGATCGGTGACCACGACGCGGTTCGGCCGCTTCGTCGTGACGAGTTGCCGGCGGTCCGCGTGATCGGCGTTCGCGCGCCGGAAGACACGCTCCGGTCTTCCGGGTGTCTCGCCGGCCGATGGCTCGTTTTCGGGGCAGGTGAAAGAAGGTGATCGAGCTGTCCGACGTCGAAGACGACCTGACGACCTTCTGCGGCGGCACGAGCGGGAGCACGGGGAGTTGACCGGGGACTTCCGCCCGGCGGTGAAGGCGGCGCACTGGCCCGTGCGGCTCGGGGACGACGTCGTCCGGATCGGCGGCCCGCTCGCGAAGGACATCCGGGACCCGGACGGGTGGGCCTGGGCGCTCGTCACCCGCCTCGACGGGACCCGGACCGTCCGGCGGATCATCGCGGAACTGGCGGCGGAGGGGTTCGGCGAAATCGTCGGCGACGTCGCGGCGGAGGTGCGCGCGGACCTGGCCGTCCTGATCGAGGCCGGATTCGTCGAGAACGCCGCGGCCCGCCCGCCGGCCGCCCTCACCGCTCGGGAGCTGGACCGCTACAGCCGCGGGCTGGCCCTGTGGCAGGCGATGGACCGCACCGCACGCGTGTCGCCCTGGGAGATCCAGGAGAAGCTGAAGTCGGCCCGGGTCGTGGTGGTCGGCGTGGGCGGGGTCGGCGGCGCGGCCGTGCTCGACCTGGCGCAGTCGGGCGTCGGGCGGCTGCACCTGGCCGACGCTGACCTGGTCGAGCTGTCGAACCTGAACCGGCAGCAGCTGTACGTCGAGCGGGACATAGGCCGCCCGAAGGTCGAGGCGGCCGTGGAACGGCTGCGGGCGCACAACACGGACATCGCGGTCACCGGCGAGCGTCTGAGGGTGACCGGGCCGGCTGTGCTGGCGGAGCTGGCCGCCGGGGCCGACGTCCTGGTCCTGGCCGCCGACCGGCCGGGGCGGATCCGCGCCTGGGCCGACGAAGCCTGCGGGCGCACCGGGACCGCGTGGGTGCACGGCGGCTACCGCGGTCCGCTGATCGGGACCGGGACCTACCGGCCCGGTGGCGCCTGCTACGCGTGCGCCTGCCTCGCCCAGCGCCGGCGCGAGGCCGCCTTGCCCGTCCGGACGCCGGCGCCGGGACGGCCATCGGCGCCGCAGGCGGCCGCCGCGTACTCGGCCGGGCTGGCCGGGCACCTCGTTGCCCGCGCGGTGCTGAGCCTCCTCACTGGCGTGCCCGAGCTGCCGGCGAACCACGAGCACGTGCTCAACCTGCTCACCCTCGAGAGCCGCGTGATCGCCGGTCCGGCGCTTCCGGGGTGCCCGGCTTGTGACTCTGCCCGATGACGCGCCGCAGCTCCTCGGCCCGGGGGTCGCCCAGCGCGGTCAGCACGGTCAACGCCTCCGTCCGGCAGACCGTGCAGTCCTCGCCGACGCTTTCGAGGCATTCGGCCAGGGTCAGCAGCGCGTCGGCCAGGTCGCGTCCGACGTCGTCCAGCTCCCGGTGGCGGGCGATCGCCCGCCGGCAGAGCCGGATGGCCGTCTCGTGGTCACCCGTGCCTTGCCGGGCCAGCGCGGCGGTGTGCAACGCATACGCTTCGCCCGGCTCGTCACGCGCTTGCCGGCGCAGCGCCAGTTCGCGGTCGGCGTGCACCAGTGCCTGCGCGAAGTCCCCCAACCGGGTGTGGATGCGGCTCAGCTGGGCGTGGACGACGGCTTCCGTCCGCTCGTCACCCGCGGCGAGCGGAAGCGCTGCCAGGTAGTACTTCCGTGCCTCGGCCGGCCGTCCCTGGGCGAGCCGCACCCAGCCCAGCCCGGCCAGCCCGTCGACCCGGCGGGCCGGCTCGGCCAGCGCACCCTCGAACTCGGCCTCGGCTTCGGCCAGCCGTCCGAGTGACCAGAGCGTCTCGCCGCGAAGGACGCGGAAGAGGCATTCGGCAGCGCGGTCACCGGTCGCCAGCGCCGCGGCCAGCCCCAGTGACAGCAGTTCGAGGCAGACCTCGGCCAGGCCGAAACCCTGCCAGGACAAGAACCGCACGCCGGCGGCCAACGCCAGTACCAGCTCGTGCCGTTCGTCCTTGGCCGCGAGACGCACCGCCGCCGTCACGGTGTCCTGCTCGGTGCGCAGCCAGGCGAGCGCGTCGGTGCGGCCGGTGAAGGCCGGGAGTTCGCCCGGGACGGCGAGTTCGGCGACACCGGCCAGGGCGGGGAAAGCCGCGCGGTCCGCGCGCCGCACCGCACCGGCGTACCAGGTGAGCAGGCGCGCCACGGACTCCTGCCGCTGCTCCGCCGTGTCGTCGTGGTCGGTCCGCCGGGCGGCGTAGGCGTGCAGCAGGTCGTGGATCCGGTACCGCCGTCGCCCGATCGGTTCGAGCAGACGCAGTTCGACGAGCCTCTCCAAGGCGTCGTAGGCCGCTTCCGGGGCCAGCGCGGTGAGGGCCGCGACCGCGGCGACGCCGAACTCCGGGCCGGGGTGCGCGCCCAGGCGCCGGAACACGCGGGCCGTCGTGGCCGGCAACCGCGCGTACGACCAGTCGAACACCACCTGCATCGCGCTCGTCAGGCCCGAACTCTCGGTGGTGAGGTCCGCGACGACCTCGGCGAGCGAGTTCCGGGGGCGAGTGAGGGCCCGGGCGGCCGCGATGCGCACGGCGAGGGGCAGCCCGCCGCACACCCGGACGAGCTCCGCGACCGCCTCGGGTTCGGCGTCCACGCGGTCGGGGCCGACCAGCCCCCGCGCCAGCAGCAGTGATTGTTCACCGGTGAACGGCGGGAGGTCGACCGGACGGGCCGCACGGGAGACGACCAGCTCGGTCAGCGCGTCACGGCTGGTCACGATCGTCACGCAGCCGGGCGAACCCGGGAGCAACGGCTGCACCTGAGCGCCGTCGAGCGCGTTGTCGAGCACGATGAGCGTGCGCCGCCCGGCCAGCACCGACCGGTACAACCCGGCCTGCGCATCCAGCCGCGCGGGTACCACCGAGCCGGGAACGCCGAGTGAGGAGAGGAACGACGTCAAGGCGACCGAGGGGTGGAGCGGCGCGGCCGGGCCGTACCCGCGCAAGTCGACGAACAGCGTCCCGTCCGGGAACTGGTCCTGGACCCGGTGCGACCACTGGACGGCCAGACTCGTCTTCCCGGCGCCGCCGGTGCCGTTCACGACCGCGATTGCCGGCGCGTGTCCGACGAGAAGCGCGTCCAGGGCGGCGACCTGCTCGGCCCGCCCCGTGAAGTCCGGGAGTCCCGGCGGCAGCTGGCGCGGCACGGGCCCCTGGTCCGCGGGCGTCGGCAGGATCACGGCGCCAGCTTGCACCACGGAACCGATCACGCTGCCGGTGATGGCGTTCGTCGTGTTCTGCTTCTCGGTCACGAAGCCAGTTTGCCGCCGGTCTTGCCTTGACGTCCGCGTCAAGGCCTACCTTCGCTGTCGTGAAGTTCGGGATCAGTTACAGCACCCCCTTTTTCGGCGTCGACCCGGAGCAGCTGCTCGGGTTCGCGCGGGACGTGGAGGAGTGCGGGTTCGAGTCGTTGTACCTGCCGGAACACGTCGCTCTCCACCCCGGGGCGAAGATCGGCGACGTGGCGCTGCCGCCGTCGCTTCCCTTCGCGGATCCGTTGGCGTGTTTGAGTTTCATCGCCGCCGGGACGTCGCGGATCCTGCTGGGGACCGGTGTTCTCCTGCTGCCGTACCACCACCCCGTGACGCTGGCGAAGCGGCTGGCGACGATCGACGTCCTCTCCGGCGGGCGCATGCGGCTGCTCACCGTGGGGGTGGGTGCGCTGGCCGGGGAGGCGAACGCGGTCGGCGTCGACTTCGCGACCCGGGGGCGGCGGGCGGATGAGGCCATCGACGTCCTGCGGGCGTTGTGGGCAGGGGACGAGTCCGGGGTGGGATTCGAGGGGGAGTTCTATTGCTTCGACGACGTCTGTGTGTACCCGAAACCGTTGGCGGAGCTGCCGATCCACGTCGGCGGGTCGAGTTCGGCCGCGGCTCGGCGGGCCGGGGTGCGGGGAGATGGGTTCTTTCCCGGTGGGAGGCTGACTGCGGAGGAGCGCCGCCGGCAGTTGTCGATTGCCCGGGCGGCGGCTGTCTCGGTGGGGCGGGATCCTGGGCTGCTGGAGTACACGCGGTGGGGGTCGCTCGATATGTCGGTCGAGGATGTCGAGGCGTTGGCTTCGGAGGGGGTTACTCGGGTTGTGGTCAGTCCGGGGACTGCTGAGGTCGGGCGTCGGCGGGATGAGATGGGTGCGTTCGCTTCTCGGTTCGGGTTGGGGTAACGATCGTCGCCACCTGATCGAGTGATGAACATGTGGTCGATGGTCGGGTAATCTTGTTGTGTGGACAGAGAAGTGGTGTGGCGGACGGATGCGGAGGCCTTGGCCGACCGTCTCCGTGGGCTGCTCACCGTGGTGCGGTCTGCCGAGGCGGAAATCGGGACTCTGCTGGTGGAAATCGAGTCGCGTGGTGTGATGGAACTGTTCGGCTACCGCTCCACTGCTCGTTTACTTGAACACCTCGCGGACATTCCCCACGCGGCTGCCCAGCGCACCGTCGCCCGAGCCCAGGCCCTCACCTCCACGCACACCCTCGACTCTCCGCCTGCTGTCGCCCCCGCCACCGGCGCTGCCGCTCTGACAGGCTCCCTGAGTAATCCGATGATCGACACCATTATCGAGGCTGTGTCTCGGATCCCCGTCGAGCACCGCGACTCCGTCGAACAGGACCTACTGGCCTTCGCCGCCGACGCAGGCCACAAACAAGTCGCCGCCCTGGGCACCCGGATCCTGGCCCACCTCGATCCTGACGGCGCCGAGCCCGAGGACACCGAACCCGTCGCCCCGGCCCGCGAACTCTCGTTACGCCGCAAAAGAACCGGGATCTGGGAGCTGTCGGGCCGGTTCGACGACGAGACAGGCACCCGCGCGAGCGCCTTGCTCGACGCGTTGGCCGAACGCCGCACAGCCGAGGATGGCGGAGACTTCCGTTCCCCGCAGGAACGCTACGGCGACGCCTTCTCCGACGCGATCGACCTCGCGTTGAACTCCCCAGAGTTGCCGACGCAGGCTGGTGAACGTGCCCACGTGATGGTCGCGGTGTCCCTGGCTGACCTGAGATCCGGTGTTGGCCATGCGACATTGGGCGACACCGGCCGGATCTCGGCCGTCGAGGCCCGCATCCACGCCTGCGACTGCAAGCTGATCCCCACCGTCCTCGGCGCCAGCAGCGAACCTCTGGACCTGGGCCGAGCCCGCCGCCTGATCTCACCCGGCCTCCGCCGAGCCCTGTTCCTGCGTGACCGAGGCTGCGCCTTCCCGGGCTGCCAGCGTCCACCGCGGCACTGTCAAGGTCACCACATCCGCCACTGGGCGGACGGCGGCCCGACCGATCTGGCGAACCTGGTCTTGTTGTGCGCGCATCACCACCGGCTGATGCACCGCTCCGGCTGGCAAGTCCGCCTCGCCTCCGACGGCCACCCCGAATTCCTGCCCCCACGTTTCCTGGACAAGCGTCGAAAACCCAGGCGCAACAACCTGCACCAGCCCCTGCCATTCGCAGCGTGATGGGATCGGCCCGCAGCCACCGGCTACGGGCCTGCACCCATGTCCACTAGGGCACCACGACGAACTTGCCGGCCCCTTCGTCAGCCTCCATGGCGCGATGTGCGGCAGCGATGTCGTCCAGAGCGAAAACACGGTCCAAATGCGACTCGCACCGACCGGCCTCAACGGCGTCGACGATCCTCTGCAGGACGGGCGCGTTCCCCTTCAAGGTGTCGCTGTGGAAGGCGGTGAGCTTCGTGCCGGACGGAATCATCGCGATCGGCTCGAGATCGGGGATCACCCAGCCGCTGAGCGAGCCCGCCACGCACACGGTGCCGCCACGGCGAACCAGGCTCAGCGAGTCCACGGCCGTGCTCGCGCCGACCAGGTCGAGGACGTGGTCGGGGCCCGAAGGCCAGATCGCGCGGATGCTCTCCGTCAGTGATGCACCGCCGTCGATCAAGGCGTGGTCGGTGGTCAGGGCCGTCAGCTTGCTCTCGTGCCGGGTCGTCGCCGCGGTTTCGATGCCGTACGCGGCCGCGAGTGAGGCGGCCGCCATGCCCACCGATGAGGTGCCGCCGCGGATCAGCAGGCGGTGGCCGGGCTCGAGGTCCAGGGTGTCCAATGCGCCTTGGGCGGTCATGAACGTCTCGGGGAGCGCGGCCAGCTCCGGCCACGGCAACGTCGTCTCGACGGGCATCAGCAAAGCGTTCGGCACCAACGCGTACTCGGCGTAGCCCCCGTCGAACTGGCGGCCCAGCTCGCCCATCACCGCGGCGACGGTGGTGCCCTCCGTGAGCGCCGGGTCGGTCGATTCGGCGAGGGTGCCCACGCATTCGATGCCCAGTACGCGCGGGAAGGTCACGGTGGGGGAGTGGCCCTGGCGGGTCCTCAGCTCGGCGCGGTTCAGGCCCGCGCCCCGGACGTGGACCAGGCTCCAGCCGGGCCGGACGGCGGGGATCGGTACTTCGCGGATCTCCAGCACCTCCGGGCCGCCCGGCCGGACGCAGACCGCTGCTCTCATCTTCATGCCCCTCACTCTCGATCCGGGCCGCGGTGGCGGACCACCGGTAGGATGCCGAGTCATGCCCATCGGCCGCCAAGCCTCGGAGTCGCGGATCTGGCCGTCCGGCGGGGCGCACCTCTGGGCTCCCGGGGCGACGAGCGAAGCGCACGCCCACCGCCGCGGGCACCTCGTGTACGCCGCTCGGGGGGTGCTGTCGGTGCACACCGGGCGCGGGACGTCGGTCGTGCCCGCCAACCGGGTCGCCTGGATTCCCGCCGGGTTCGGGCACCACCACCGGGCGCACGGCCACACCGACATGAAGATCGTCTTCCTGACGGCGAGCCTGGCCCGGCTCGTTCCCGCGCACCCGGCCGTGTTCGCCGCGTCCGGGCTCGCCCGGGAGGTCCTGTTCGCGCTGACCGGCACCCGCGAGTACGACCGCGTCGCGAGTGCCCGCCTCCGCCGGGTGCTCGTCAAGGAGCTCCGCGAAGCGCCGGAGCAGCCGCTGCAACTACCGGAACCCCGCGACGACCGGCTGCGGGCCATCACGCGGGTGCTGTACGAGAACCCCGCGGACACCACCCCGCTCGCCGAGCTCGGCCGCCGGGCCGGGGCGAGCGCCCGGACGCTGAGCCGGCTGTTCCGCGACGAACTCGGCATGACCTTCTACGAGTGGCGCACCCAGCTGCGCATCCACCACGCGCTCGTCCTGCTGGCCGAGGGCCACGACACGACCCGGGTGTCCCACGCCTGCGGCTGGTCCAACCCGAGCGGCTTCATCACCGCGTTCACCGCGATCATCGGAACCACCCCGGGCCGCCACCGCGAGGCCACGACCTGACCGCCGCACGCGCTACCGGCCTGGTCCGTCCACAAGCGACACCAACCCCACCGGCAACGTCGTCCGGTCCGCCACGAAGCCGACGATCGCGTCTCGCAGCGCCCGCACCGCGCGGGTCGGGTCCACCTCGCGGCGGACCGCCAGCTGGACCACCCGGGTCATCCCCGCCTCCGGAACGAAGCGGGTCATCGGGAAGCGGTCGCCCGCCACCGTGCTCGGGACCACCGCTGCGCCCATGCCCGCGCGGACCAGTTCCAGGACCGCGTCCATTTCGCCGCCCTCGATGGCGAACACCGGTTCGAAACCCGCCGCGCGGCAGGCGTTCACCGTCGCTTCGCGGACGTCGTAGCCGCGGCGGAACATCACCAGGGGGACGTCGGCCAGTGCGTGGATGGCGAGGCGGGGGCCCGCGATCGGGGCGTCCGGTGGGGAGATGACCACCAGTTCCTCGAGCAGCACCGGCGTCGCCGCCAGGTGCGGGTCCGCCGGGGCGCTCGCCAGCAGGGCCAGGTCCAGAGCGCCTTCGGACAGGCGCTGCCGCAGGTCGCCCGAGCCGCTTTCGTGCAGTTCCAGCTGGATGCCCGGGTAACGGCGGTGGAACGCCGCCAGCATCGCCGGGAGCAGGCCCGTGCACAGGCTCGGTGGGGCGCCCAGCCGGACGCGGCCGCGGTCGAGCTCGTCCAGTTCGCGGATGGCGCGCTGGGCGGTTTCGGTCTCGGCGAGGATGCGCCGGGCGATCGGCAGCAGCGTCTCGCCCGCTTCGGTGAGCGTGACGTTGCCGCGGATGCGGTGGAACAGCGGGGCGCCCAGGTCGTGTTCGAGCGCGCGGATCTGCTGCGACAGCGAGGGCTGGGCGACGCGCACCTGTTCGGCCGCGCGGGTGAAGTGCCGGTGTTCGGCGACGGCCACGAAGTAGGCGAGCTGCTGGAACTGCACTACGTCATGATAGCCGCTGACTATCGAGAGCAGAGTTATCATGTCTTTGACCTCTCGAACTCCCCGATCTAACGTCGAGCGGGTGGTGAACGACCTCGCAACCCGGCGGACCGTCCGGGACTTCTGGGCCTCGACGATCGGCAAGAAGATCGTCATGGCGGTGAGCGGCGCGCTGCTGCTCGCGTTCGTGTTCGCGCACATGGTCGGCAACCTCAAGACCTTCCTCGGCGCCGGCGACCTCAACCACTACGCCCACTGGCTGCGCACGATCGGCGAGCCGGTGCTGCGCTACGAGTGGTTCCTCTGGATCCAGCGCGGGGTGCTCCTCGCCGCGCTGCTCCTGCACGTCACCGCGGCGGTGCAGCTGGCCCGGCGCGACCTGCGCGCGCGGCCGGTGCGCTACGTCCACCGGCGGCCAGTCCGGGCCACCTTCGCGGTGCGCACCATGCGGTGGGGCGGCGCAACGCTCGCGCTGTTCATCGTCTGGCACATCCTCGACTTCACGGTCGGCACCGTGAACCGGGACTTCGTGCCCGGCGACCCGTACCACAACCTCGTCGCGGACTTCGGGGTCTGGTGGGTGAACCTGATCTACCTCGTCGCGCTCGCGATGCTGGGCCTGCACATCCACCACGGCTTCGCCAGCGCCGCGCGCACGCTGGGCGTCACCAGCGCGCGGCGGGAACGGGCGATCGAACTCCTCGGCAGCACGACGGCGGTCGTGGTCGCGGGCGGCTACGCCCTCGTCCCGGTCGCGATCATGACAGGACTGGTGCGCTGATGGCCGACTACCTGACCGGCGACCCGATCGCCGACACCAAGGCGCCCGCCGTCCCGCTGGAAAAGCGCTGGGACGAACGGAAGTTCGCGGCCAAGCTGGTGAACCCGGCGAACCGGCGCAAGCACCGCGTGATCGTGGTGGGCACCGGGCTGGCCGGCGGCTCGGCCGGTGCGACGCTCGCCGAACAGGGCTACCACGTCGTGCAGTTCTGCTTCCAGGACTCGCCGCGGCGGGCGCACTCGGTCGCCGCGCAGGGCGGCATCAACGCCGCGAAGAACTACCGCAACGACGGCGACTCCGTGTACCGGCTGTTCCACGACACGGTCAAGGGCGGCGACTTCCGCTCCCGGGAGTCCAATGTGTACCGGCTCGCGCAGGTGTCGGCGCAGATCATCGACCAGGCCGTGGCCCAGGGCGTGCCGTTCGCCCGCGAGTACGGCGGCCTGCTCGACACCCGCTCGTTCGGCGGGGTGCAGGTGCAGCGCACGTTCTACGCGCGCGGCCAGACCGGGCAGCAGCTGCTGATCGGCGCGTACCAGGCGCTGTCGCGGCAGATCGACGCCGGGAACGTCGAGCTGCACGCGCGGACCGAGATGCTCGACCTGGTCGTCGTCGACGGCCGGGCCCGCGGCATCGTCGCGCGCGACCTCGTCACCGGGAAGATCGAAACGCACCTCGCGGACGCCGTCGTCCTCGCGACCGGCGGCTACGGCAACGTCTTCTACCTGTCCACCAACGCGAAGGGCTCCAACGCCACCGCGATCTGGCGGGCGCACAAGCGCGGGGCGTACTTCGCCAACCCGTGCTTCACCCAGATCCACCCGACGTGCATCCCGCGCTCGGGTGAGCACCAGTCGAAGCTGACGCTGATGAGCGAGTCGCTGCGCAACGACGGCCGGATCTGGGTGCCGAAGGAAAAGGGCGACACCCGGCCGCCGGCGTCAATCCCCGAGGACGAGCGCGACTACTACCTCGAACGCCTCTACCCGAGCTTCGGCAACCTCGTACCGCGGGACATCGCTTCGCGGGCGGCGAAGAACGTCTGCGACGCCGGGTTCGGCGTCGGCCCCGGCGGTCTCGGCGTCTACCTCGACTTCGCCGACGCGATCACGCGCCTCGGGCGCCCGGCCATCGAAGCCCGCTACGGCAACCTCTTCGACATGTACCAGCGCATCACGGCGGAAGACCCGTACGCGGTACCGATGCGGATCTACCCGGCCATCCACTACACGATGGGCGGGCTCTGGGTGGACTACGACCTGCAGAGCACGATCCCCGGGCTGTTCGTGATCGGCGAAGCCAACTTCTCCGACCACGGCGCCAACCGGCTCGGCGCGTCGGCGCTCATGCAGGGCCTCGCCGACGGCTACTTCGTGCTGCCCGCCACGGTCAACGACTACCTCGGCTCGACCCGGCTCGACGACGTCCGCCCGGAAGCCGTCACGCCGGTCGAAACCGAAGTGCGTGAACGGATCGAACGGCTGCTGGCGATCAAGGGCACGCGGTCGGTCGACTCGTTCCACCGCGAGCTCGGCGTGCTGATGTGGGACCACTGCGGGATGTCCCGCACCCGGGAAGGCCTGCGCAAGGCCCTCGACCGCGTGCCGGAGCTGCGCGCCGAGTTCTGGCGCGACGTCCGCATCCCCGGCCGCGGCGCGGAACTCAACCAGGAGCTGGAAAAGGCGAACCGGGTCGCCGACTTCCTCGAACTGGCCGAACTGCTGCTCGTGGACGCGCTCGCCCGCGAAGAGTCGTGCGGCGGCCACTTCCGCGAAGAACACCAGACCCCGGACGGCGAAGCGGAGCGCGACGACGAGAAGTTCGCGTACGTCGCCGCGTGGGAGTACGGCGAGAAACCCGTGCTGCACCGCGAAGAACTCGTCTTCGACCACGTCCACCCGACCCAGCGGAGCTACACGTGAAACTCACCGTCCGCATCTGGCGGCAGGCCGGCCCGGCGACCGAGGGCAGGCTGGTTCCCTACCCGGTCGACGGGGTCAGCCCGGACATGTCCTTCCTCGAGCTGCTGGACGTGCTCAACCAGGAACTGATCGCCGCCGGCGAAGAACCGGTCGCCTTCGACCACGACTGCCGCGAGGGCATCTGCGGCTCCTGCGGCGTCGTCATCAACGGGCAGGCGCACGGACCCGAGCGCACGACGGCGTGCCAGCTGCACCTGCGCTCGTTCTCCGACGGCGAGGTCGTCGACGTCGAACCGTGGCGCGCCAAGGGGTTCCCGATCATCAAGGACCTGGTCGTGGACCGGTCGGCGCTCGACCGGATCGTCCAGGCGGGCGGCTACGTCAGCGCTCCCACCGGCAGCGCCCCGGACGCCCACGCGACCCCGGTGCCCAAGCCGGACGCGGACCTGGCCTTCGACAACGCGACCTGCATCGGCTGCGGCGCCTGCGTGGCGGCCTGCCCGAACGGCTCCGCCACCCTCTTCACCGCGGCCAAGGTGACGCACCTTTCGCTGCTGCCGCAGGGACAGCCGGAACGCGGCCAGCGGGTGCTGGACATGGTCGACGCGATGGACGCCGAGGGCTTCGGCGGCTGCACCAACACGGGGGAGTGCGTGGCGTCCTGCCCGAAGGGGATCCCGTTCGCGAGCATCTCGGCCCTCAACCGCGAGTTCCGGAAGGCGAGCCGGGCCGGGCGCCGATGATCCCCGCGGCGGCCGCCATGCCCGCCGCGTTCGGGTGGTACGGGTAGGCCGGCGAGGCCGGGACCGCGCCTTCCAGCCAGCGCCCGGCGGGTCCGGCGCACAGGCCGTGCCGGGCGCTCGGCCCCCGGATGTCCACATAGGACGCACCGTGCCGCCGGGACTGGTCGGCGAGCATGGTCATCAGGCGGTCGAACGTCGCCTGGATGAACCCGGCGTCGGCGGCGGTGAACGGGTCGGCCGGGTAGCAGCCGCCCGGGCGCCAGTACGTCAGGTAGCCCGTCACGACCACGCGCGCGGCCGGCGAGCGGCGGTGGATCTCCTCGAGCGCGGCCGCGATCTTCGGGGCGGTGGCGGCGATCCGCGCGGGGAACACCGTGGCGTACTGCTCCTCGCACGACGGCGAGACCGGCGCGTCCGGGCTCGCGCACGTCACGAACGCCGACCCGAGCGCGATGTCGTTGGCGCCGATCGCCAGCGTCACGAGGGCCGTGTCGCGCCGCAGCGCGGCGAACTGCGGCGCGACCACCCCCGCCTGCCGCCCGGTGAGGTCGGCGGTGGTCGCGCCGGAGCAGGTGACGTCGGTGAGCGCCGCGCCGAGCCGGGCCGCCAGGACGTGCGGCCAGTCGTGGTCGGAGCGCAGGCAGGCCGCGTCGATCTGCACCGGGATCCCCGGGCCGGCGGCCGAGGAGTCGCCGAGCGCCACGTACCGGAGCGGCCCGGCGGTCGCGGCCGGCGCCACCATCAGCCCGGCCAGGAGCGCCACGACCAGCGCGATCCTCATCGGACCGGCTGTTCCGCGCTCGGTACCGGCGCCAGGTCACGGGCCGCGTCGCGGCGGATCGCGGCCGCCAGCAGCGGGACCAGGGCGAGGGCGACCACGGCCGCCGCGGCGAAGACGTAGTACGGGGCGACGAGGCTGTCCGTGCTGCTCTCGATCAGGCCGTAGACGTACGGGCCGATGAACCCGCCGGTGATCCCGAGCGTGTTGATGAACGCCAGCCCGGCCGCGGCCACCAGCCCGGACAGGCGCGCCATCGCGACCGACCAGAACAGCGGGAGCGTGCCGAAGGCGAAGAAGTTCGAGATGAACAGCAGGCTCACGCTCCACACGGGATCGCGCGAGAGGAGGAAGCCCAGCAGCACCAGCAGCACCGCGCCCGCGCACACGCCGATGAGCGCGACTTCGTGGCCGTGGCGGCGCTTGAACCACGGGAAGAACAGCACGCCGGCCAGTGCCGAGATCCCGCCGCTGCCCGCCACCAGCCCGATCAGGAACGGGCTGTCCAGGCCGAGGGACTGGATGTAGGCCGGGAAGTTGAAGCCGATGCCGCCGCCGATCGACTGGTTGATCAGGTAGATGGCGCCGAGCAGCAGCACGGTCGGGCGGCCGAAGGCGAGGCGCAGGCTGCCGCGCAGCTTGGTCGGCGACGCCTTGGCGTGGCCCGCGGCGCGTTCGGTCAGCACGGCGGCTTCGTCCGCGGTGAGCCACTTCGCGTCGCTGGGGCGGCTGGGCAGCGCGATCCAGACGACGGCGCCGATGACCATCGTCACCAGGCCCTCCACCAGGAACATCCACTGCCAGCCGCGCAGCCCGGCGACGCCGTGCAGCTCCATCAGCGCGCCGCCGACGGGGGAGCCGATGACGACCGCGATGCAGGGCGCGGTGTAGATCAGCCCGACGATCGTCACCCGGTGCTTCTGCGAGAACCACTGCGTGACCATGAACATCATCGCCGGGAACAGGCCGGCCTCCGCGGCGCCGAGCAGCAGCCGCAGGACGTAGAAGGACACGTCGTTCGCCACGAACACCATCGCGGCCGACACCGCGCCCCACGAGACGGCGATGCGCGTGATCCACGCGCGGGCGCCGACGCGGTAGAGGACCAGGTTGCTCGGCACTTCGAGCAGCGCGTAGCTCACGAAGAACAGGCCGGCGCCGAGCCCGTACGCGGCCGCGCTGATGCCGACGTCCGCCGCGAGCGCCGTTTTGGCGAGCGCGACGTTCGTGCGGTCGACGTACGACATGAAGTAGGCGATGCCGAGCACCGGCAGCAGCCGGGTGACGGCCTTCTTGGTGGCGAGTTCGTGCAGGAGGTCTCGTGCGTTCGTCATCGGACGCCCTTCGGGTGCATTCTCTGATAGGTGCACAGTCGCGTCTGACCTGCAATACTACGGAGTATCACGGTAAGGACGAGTCGGGTCGCCGTCAAGGGCCGCCCGGCGGTCGTGAGACGATGAGCCGATCGCAGGCGAGGAGGAACGACAGTGAGCGCGAGCCCGGACCTCGAGCCCGGTGCGCGGCGGAGGATCCTCGACGCCGCGGCCGAGGCGTTCATGGCGCACGGGTTCGCCAACGCCACGATCGACGACATCGCACGCGAGGTGGGCGCCACCAAAGGCCTGGTGTACTACCACTTCCGCTCGAAGTTCGACATCTTCCTCGCGGTGTACGAGGAGGCCATGGGCCGCGTCCGCGACCGCGTCGGGCACCACGCCGAGGGGGACGGCACGGGCCGCGAGCGGCTCGTCGCCATGGCAGTGGCGCACGCGGTGAACCTGATGGAGGACCTGGCATACCACCACGTCGTGCACCAAGCGGTGCGCGGCCAGGTGGCGACCGCGCTCAAGCCCCGCCAGCGCGACACGCTCCAGGAGCTGAACGGGTTGCGGGGCGCGTACGAGCAGCTCTTCCGCGGCGTGGTCGCGGACGGCATCGCCGACGGCTCCTTGCGGGAGGTCGACGCCGCCCTCGCCACCCGCACCCTGCTCAGCAACCTCAACGCGATCGACACCTGGTACCACCGGATCCCCGGGCAGGATCCCGCGGAGCTCCGGGAGCTGGCCGGCCGGATCGTCGACCTGCTGATCGGCGGACTCGCCGGCTCCTGAGGCTCGGCGGCTGGTTGCCGATCGACGGACCTGGACCGCCTGGCTGCCGGGTGACTGTGGCTCGGTGGCTTGGTTGCCGATTGACGGAGCCGGTCCGCCTGGCTGCCGGGTGACTGTGGCCGGCGGCTTGGTTGCCGATTGACGGAGCCGGTCCGCCTGGCTACCGTTTGTCTGCGCGCCGGTCTGGGAGCGCTCTCAGGAGTACATGACGGTACTCCTGACGGAACGGGCCGGTCGATCGAGCGCGCCCGGAGCACCCGAACCCCGAAAGCGTCCGACCATGAGACTTCCCGCACTTCGCGCCGCGCTCGCGGCCGCCACGCTCGGTGCGTCCGCCGCGCAGAGCGGGCGCTACTTCGGCGCCGCCGCAAGCTCTCCGACGCCAGTTGCACGTCCATTCTGGACCGTGAGTTCTCCGTGGTGACGCCGGAGAACGAGATGAAGACGGCCGCCACCCAGCCCTCGCAAGGCCAGTTCAGCTTCGCCAACGCCGACCAGTACCGCGGCGAGATCCACGCGTGGGACGTGGTGCACGAAGCCTTCGCCGACGGCGGTTCCGGCGGCCGCCGCGACTCCAACCTGCAGCGGACCGGCGACGACGGGATCGAGGCCGCCTTCCGGACCGCCCGCGCCGCCGACGCGAGCGCGAAACTCTGCTCCAACGACTACAACACCGAGGACTGGCCGGCCGCCAAGACCCAGGGCGTCCACCGGATGGTGCAGGACTTCAAGTCCCGCGGCGTCCCGATCGACCGCGTCGGCTTCCAACCCCACTTCGGCAGCGGCGGCCAGCCGGACAGCTTCCAGGCGACGCTCACGAACTTCGCCGCACTCGGCGTCGACGTGCGGCTCACCGAGCTGGACATCGCTCAGGCGTGCTGGACGCCCTCAACGCGGCACGGCCACGTCGTGGCCGGGCGGTACACGGAGTTCGGCTTCCAGGCCACGGGGTCCGGAACGCCGATGGTGGCCGGCTGCGGCTGAGCCACCGGTGGGTCGGGTCTGCCGCCCGGGAGGGGTCGGCAGACCCGATCCGCTAGTTCACCGACGCGGAGAAGGAGTTCACGGCGAGGCCGACGCCGCCGCTCCACGGTTCGAAGCCGGCCTGGATGCTGGTCAGGTACCAGGAGCGGTCCACGCGCGTGCGGGCGTCGACGTCGTTGACGAAGTCCAGGACGTTGAACGACCAGCTCGAGATCGTGGACTGGGCCACGTAGGACACCACGTCGTTGCCGCCGTTGTTGCCCTGCCAGACGTCCCAGCCCCGGCCGCCGATGCTGGTGGTGCCGACCTTCCCGCCGACCGGCTGCACGTTGCCGGTGCGGTTGAACCAGATCATCAGCTCCATCTGGTTGACCCCGTTGGTCTTCGCGGTCGGGTCCATCCAGATGTCGTAGGAGGCGTCGAAGGTGCCGCCGGCGTAGGTGTAGGAGATCGACGAGGGCGCGCTGCCGATCCGGCTGAGCTGGCGGGGCAGGTTCGTGCCGGGGGAGCAGTTGCCGTAGTGGCACCCGGCGTAGACGGCCGGGTAGGACAGCGGCGCGCCGCCGCTGGTGGAACCCTGCTGGGTCTGGATCCGGAACCCGCTGCCGGTGACGTTGATGCACTGGGTCGCGCTGCTGCCCCAGCGGTTGTTCATGACGACGTACCGGCCGCCGATCGTCGTCGAGCCGTACTGGTCGCAGATCAGCGTGTCCGCGTGCGCGGCCGGGGCGCCGGCGAGCGGTGCCACCAGCCCGGCCGCGGTCAGCAGGACCGCGGAAAGGGCGTGCTTGAGCTTCATCGTGCCGCCTCCACTTCGTCGTGGCCTGCGCCCCCGGTGGACGGTGCTCTGGGAGCGCTCTCAGCATGAATCGAATCCGATGAAACCACAGCGGAACCGCGAGGCAAAGGGGGTGACCGTGATCAATTTTCGAACTGGGCCCGTCGCGGTCGGTCGCCGGGTGATTGCCAAGGGTGCGTCGCGGTGGCTAGAGTCCTCCCGCTGGGAGCGCTCCCAAACTCGACGACGAGGAGAGGGCGAATGCGGGCGAGGACGGTAATGACGGCGGTACTGGCCGCCGCGACGCTGGGGCTGACGGCGGGCGCCGTGCCCGCGTCGGCCGCGGACTACGAGCGGTTGCTCAACGGCACCTTCGAAAGCGGCACCGCCGACCCCTGGTGGGCCGGCTCGGGCACGACCGCCCGGGTCACCGGCGGGGAGTTCTGCACCGCCGTCACCGGCGGCACGGCCAACGGCTACGACGCGCTGTCCGGCCAGAACGGGGTGCCGTTCGAGGCCGGGCAGCAGTACACCCTGAACTTCGACGCGCACGCGACGACCACCCAGCAGATCTCCGCCGTCGCCGGGGAAGCCGTTTCGCCGTACCGGCAGATTTCGCGCGAAGACCTGACGGTCACGCCGGCGAAGCAGCACTTCACCGTCACCTTCACGTCCACTTTGGACTTCCCGGCGGCCGGCAACGGGCAGCTGGCGTTCTGGTTCGGCGGCCAGGCCGCGGACAACACCGTCTGCCTCGACAACATCTCACTCGTCGGCGGCGTCGTCCCACCCGGCGGCCTCCCGCCCACCAGCGGCATCCGGGTGAACCAGGAAAGCTACGTACCCGGCCTGCCCAAACGGGCCACCGTGATCAGCGACGCGACCACACCGCTGACGTGGACGCTGAAGAACTCCGCCGGGACCGCCGTGGCCACCGGGCAGACCCGGCCGCGCGGTGCGGACGCCGCGTCCGGGGAAAAGGTGCACGAGATCGACTTCTCCGCCTACGAAACCGAAGGCACCGGCTACACCCTGACCGTCGGCGCGGAGACCAGCTTCCCGTTCGCCATCGCCGCGAACGGGCTCAAGCAGCTGCGGTACGACTCGCTCTCGTTCTTCTACCACCAGCGCAGCGGGATCCCGATCGAGGCCCAGTACGTCGGCGCCGGCTACGCGCGCCCCGCGGGGCACGTCAACGTGGCGCCGAACCAGGGCGACGACCGCGTGCCCTGCCGCTCGGACCTGAACTGCGGCTACACCCTCGACGTCCGCGGCGGCTGGTACGACGCGGGCGACCACGGCAAGTACGTCGTCAACGGCGGGATCGCCGCGTGGGAGCTGCTCGACGAGTACGAGCGGGCGCTGCGCGTGGGTGACGCGAGCGCGCTGGGCGACGGCAAGCTCGCCATCCCGGAACGCGCCAACGGCGTGCCCGACATCCTGGACGAGGCCCGCTGGGAGGTCGACTTCCTGCTCGAGATGCAGGTGCCGGACGGCGCCCCGGACGCGGGCATGGTGCACCACAAGATCCACGACGCGCAGTGGACGTCCCTGCCGACGCGGCCCGACCAGGACAGCCAGCCGCGCCGGCTCTCCCCGCCGAGCACCGCGGCGACGCTGAACATGGCCGCGGTCGCCGCGCAGGCGTCCCGGCTGTGGCGGACCGTCGACCCGGCGTACTCGGCGAAACTGCTCGCCGCGGCCGAAAAAGCTTACGCGGCAGCCAAAGCGAACCCGAACAAGCTCGCCGACCCGAACGACGGGACCGGCGGTGGTACCTACAGCGACAACACCGTGACCGACGAGTTCTACTGGGCGGCCGCGGAACTGTTCGCCACCACGGGCAAGAGCGCCTACCGCGGAGACGTCACGGGCTCCGCGCTCTACCGCGGCGCGAGCTTCACCACGCACGGCTTCGACTGGGCCTCCACGGGCGCGCTCGGCGACATCACGCTGGCCCTGGTGCCCACCGACCTGCCCGCGGCGGACGTCTCGGCGATCAAGACGGCGATCACCACCACCGCGGACAGCCACCTGGCTCAGCTCTCCGGTATGGGCTACCCGGCGCCGTACCGCACCGCCGACGGCACCTACGAGTGGGGATCCAACGGCCTGGTCGCGAACAACGGCGTCGTGCTCGCGCTGGCGTACGACTTCACCAAGCAGGACAAGTACCGCGACGGCGCGTTCGCGGCGCTGGACTACCTGCTGGGCCGCAACCCCGCGAACTACTCCTACGTCTCCGGCCACGGCGACCAGCCGGTGCGCAACGTGCACCACCGGTTCTGGGCGCACGAACTGGACGCGTCGCTGCCGACCGCCCCGCCCGGCGCGTTGTCCGGGGGCCCGAACAGCGGTCTGCAGGACCCGACCGCGGCCCGCCTGCTCGCCGGCTGCCCGCCCCAGCGCTGCTTCGTCGACGACATCCAGGCGTACTCGGTGAACGAGGTCGCGATCAACTGGAACTCCGCGCTGGCGTGGCTGACCAACTGGACGGCGGAGAAGTCGCCGTCGGGCGCGGACACGACCGCGCCGAGCGCACCGGGCACGCCCGCCGCGTCGGCGGTTTCGGCCACCGGCGCGACGGTGACCTGGCCGGCGGCGGCCGACCCGGAAAGCGGCGTGGCGGGCTACGACGTCGTCGGCGTGACCGGCTCGTCCCGCAAGGTGCTCGCGACCGTCGCCGGGACGAGCGCGACGCTGACCGGGCTGACGCCGTCGACCGCGTACACGCTGGTCGTCGTGGCCCGCAACGGAGCCGGCGCGAACTCGGCGGATTCGCCGTCGGCGCGCTTCACGACGCTCGCGGCGGGCGGCTGCGCGGTCACCTACGCGGCCAACACCTGGAACGGCGGCTTCACGGCGACGGTCACCCTGACCAACACCGGCACCACGGCGTGGCCGTCGTGGACGCTGAAGTTTCCCTTCCCGGGCAACCAGAAGGTGACGCAGGGCTGGTCGGCGACGTGGTCGCAGTCGGGTGCGGACGTGAGTGCGACGTCGTTGCCGTGGAACGGTTCGGTGGCCCCGGGCCGGTCGGTGGCGATCGGGTTCAACGGGAGCTACAGCGGGAGCAACGCGAACCCGCGGGCGTTCACGGTGAACGGGGTCGCCTGCGGCTGAGCGACGGACGTCACGTGCCCCGGCCGGAACACCGGCCGGGGCCGTGCGTTGTAAGGGGTGTCGGTACGGCGGTGTCGGCGACCCCCGTACCGGCCTCGAACTCCCGCTTCCGCTCGCAGGTCGACCCCCCTCAGACCTCCGCTGAGCGGGAGCGGGACCACTTTCTCGACCAGTCTGCTGGCTTCGCCGCGGGAAAGCCCGCACCCGTCGGCGATCAGCCGCGCCGGCCGGACCGGGATCGATGCCGCGGAACGAACTTCGACGTCGAGCACGTCGCGGTCGGGGGTCCGTTCCGCCGGTGTCGAGGCACCACGCACCTTTCCCATCGAGGGTGACGCGGTTGCGCCGCCGGACGACGGGGGCGTACAGCAGTTCGGCCGCGAGGCCGGGATCGTTGTGGGGCAACTGGTCCGGCAATCCGGGCCGGACGGCGCCGACGTGCACCCGCTTCAGGACGGTGAGCTTCGTGGTGCGGCGCGCGAGGAGCCAGGCGTCGAGGAGCTTGTGGTTCGCGTTGACGCGGGGCCCGGAAGCGCTCGCGAGCGCAGGCGTGGCAACGGCGGCGGACGAGGGGCAGGCAGCGCATCCGGGGTCGGCCGGCTCGGTCCGCAGCGCCACAGCCGCGCTTGGCGGCGCGGCTCCACCGGGTTTTCGCGCCGCCTAACCCGCCACGGTGTGCGGGTCGTCCGCCGGCAGCCAGACGTTCCCGGTGTCCAGCCCCAGCGAGCCGACGTCCCGGGTGAGGGCCGCGATCGCGCCGCGGACCGCCGCGCTGCTCTCGTCGCGGCGGGACACCAGGGACCACGTCCAGAACGGGGCCGGGTCCACCACCGGACGGCGGGCGAGGTCCGGGGGGACCGGGGCCGTCTGGCCCTTGGGGGAGTTCAGCACCGGGCGGCCCAGCTTGCGGACGTGGTCGAAGAACGCCGGGCCGGTGATGCCGCCGTCGTGGGTGCGGACCACCTTCGCGCCCGTCGCGCCCGCGAACTCCTCGGCGAAGACGTTCCAGGACGCCCAGCTCGCCGTGTCCGCGTCGACCAGCACGACCGTGTCCGCGGCGGCGACCGGGGCGGTGCCGGTGCCGATGGCGTGCAGGCGGTCCGCGCCGATCAGCGCGCCTTCGAGGTCGTGCTCGGCCAGGTCGGCCGCGCGGGCCCAGCTGATGGCCAGGTCGATGCTGCCGTCGGCGACGCGGCGCAGCTGGGCGTGCGAAGGCAGCACCCACGTGTCGACGTGCAGCTGCGCCACCCCGGCCACGCGGTCGAGCAGGTCGGCGGGCCGCCAGTTGACGTAGCCCAGCCGCACCGGTTCGGTCGCGGCGAAGCCCGCCGCCGAGCGGCGCAGGTCGTCGGCCTGGTCCAGCAGCGCGCGGATCCGGGGCAGCAGCGCCTCGCCGCACGCGGTGAGCGACACCGAGCGCCGGTCGCGGTCGAAGAGGCGGACGCCCAGGTCGCGTTCCAGCGCCTTGATCTGCTGGGACAGCGAGGGACCCGCGATGTGCAGCCGCTCCGCGGCCCGGCCGAAGTTCAGTTCCGTGGCGACGGCCACGAAGTACCGAAGCTGGCGTAGCTCCATATCGGCAGCTTAGTGCGGTGCGAGCACGGGCCTCCCAGCTGAGAGCGAACCGGTCGTGGCGGACCACCCGGGCGCGGGCACACCATCGGCTCAGGACGAAAAACCCCAAGGAGGTCCACAGTCATGAGCACCCGGAAGGTCGCGGTCGTCACCGGCGCTTCACAGGGCATCGGCGCGGCGCTGGTCGAGTCGTACCGCAAGCTCGGGTACGCCGTGGTCGCGAACTCGCGGTCCATCACCCCGTCGGGGGACGCCGAAATCCTCGCCGTCCCCGGCGACATCGCCGACCCCGCTGTCGGCGCCCGCGTCATCGAACAGGCACTGGCCACGTTCGGCCGGGTCGACACCCTGGTCAACAACGCGGGCCTGTTCGTGGCGAAGCCGTTCACCGACTACACCGGCGCCGACTTCGACACGGTCACCGGCGTCAACCTGCGCGGCTTCTTCGACGTCACCCAGCACGCCATCGCCGCCATGCTCGAAACCGGCGGCGGGCACGTCGTCAACGTGACGACCAGCCTGACCGACCACGCGAACAGCTCGGTGCCCTCGGCTTTGGCGTCGCTGACGAAGGGCGGCCTCAACGCCGTCACGAAGGCGCTGGCGATCGAGTACGCGACGCGCGGGATCCGTGTGAACGCCGTTTCGCCCGGCGTCATCCGCACGCCGATGCACCCCGCCGAAACCCACGAGTTCCTCTCGGCGCTGCACCCGGTCGGGCGCATGGGCGACATCGCCGACATCGTCGACGCGGTCGCCTACCTCGAAGGCGCGCCGTTCGTCACCGGCGAGATCCTGCACGTCGACGGCGGCCAGAGCGCGGGCCACTGATGACCGCCGAAGCGGACGTCCTCACCGGCGTCCTGGACGAGTGGAAGGCGGCGGTCGACGCGCACGAGCCGGCTCGCGTGGCCGGGTCCTTCACCGAAGACGCCGTTTTCCAGGGCCTGCACCCCTACAGCGTCGGCCGGGCGGGCGTCGCCGAGTACTACGCCTCGCAGCCGCTGGGCCTCACGGCGGACTACCGGGTCCTGGAGACCCGGCGGCTCGCCGAGGACGTGGTGCTCGGCTACGTGAACGTCGACTTCGGCTTCACGGACCGGCCGGTGCTCCCGGTCACCCTCGGCGTGGTGCTCCGCCGCGTCGACGGGACCTGGCTCATCGCCCACTACCAGGTGTCCCGGCGCTGACCGGCCGGGCCGCGAGCCGGCCCAGCCCCGGCAGGCGGCCGCGGTTGGGCACCGTGCGCAGCGGGTGCCCGGCCAGGCCCCAGCCGCCGAGGAGCTCGTTCGCCGCCGCCCAGCCGGTCGTCGCCGCGCGTTCCATCAGGGCCACCGGCAGGTCGACGCGGATCGCGTCGCCCGCCAGGACCAGGCCCGGTTCCGGGGTGCGCACCGGCGGCCGGCGGGCGAACCCGCCGACCGGGAACAGCGGGCAGTCCTGCCGCACCAGCGTGATCTCCCCGAGGACGCGGGCCGCCGCGGTCTCCGGGTAGAGCCGGTGCAGCCGCTCGTCCAGGGCCCGGCTGACGTCGTCGCGGTCGGACGCGTAGGCGTGCAGCTCCACCACGGAGCCGCCGGTGCGCCGGGCCCAGCGGCGGGCCTCGCCTTCGTAGCGGTCCAGGACGCTGATGTTGTCCAGCGGCGGCAGCCCGCCGGTGCCGAGGAACGCCGGCCGGCCCGCGTCGACGGGCCGGTCGAGCCACAGCCGCCGGACGACGAACGGCGGCGCCGTGCGCAGGTCCTCGACCGCGGCCCGCCACGACGGCGTGCCGAGCCCGGGCGAGGCGGCGACGATCCGGCGCAGTCCCGGGACGTCGCAGGCGAGCACGACGGCGTCGAAGCGCTCCTCGCCGATGCGGAACCCGTCGCCGTCGCGCTCGATCGAGGCCACCTCGGTGCCGCACCGGAGGTCGGCGCGCCGGTCGGCGAGGTGGCCGGCGAGCGGGTCCCACAGCGCCTGGGGGAACGGCTCGGCCGGGACGTCGAAGAGCAGGCCTTCGGCGGAGCCGAGGAAGTACAGGTGGAACATCGTGGCGAGTTCGGCGGCCGACAGCTCGCCGGGGTCGGCGAAGAAGCTGCGCGAGAACACCTCGAACGCGAGGTGCCGCGCCGCGGCCGGGAAGTTGATCGCGGCCAGGAACGACGCCGCGTCGAGGTGGTCGAGCTGGTGGTAGACGCGGGGAACGCTGACCGTCGCCAGGGGCAGCGCCCGCCGGCCGTCCAGGCGCAGCAGGTCGCGGGTGCGGAACGTCGGGCTGCGCAGCGCGAAGGCGAGCGCGTTGACAGGCGGCGTCCGCGGCAGCCCGGCGAAGGTGTCGGTGCGCCCGTGCGGGTCGATCAGCGGGTAGTCGGGCACCGGGGTGAGCCGCTCGAGACCGGGGTCGGTGCGGGCCAGCAGCGCGCGCAGGTTGTAGTACTGGCGGAAGAACGCGTGGAAGCCGCGGCTCATCGTCACCGGCGTGCCGTCGGTGAGCCGGTCCGCCCAGCCGCCCACGCGCCCGCCCAAGTGGGCTTCGCGCTCGAACAGCGTGACTTCGACGCCGCGTTCGGCGAGCCCGGTCGCCGCGGTGAGCCCGGCGATCCCGCCGCCGACGACGGCGGTGCGCGGGCGGCGGCCCAGCTGTCCCGCGTCGGGGAGCCCGGCGGGCGCGGGGAGGGTCTCGGCCCGCCGATCGCGTCCGGTGACGCCGGTGGCGTGCCGCACGCTCATGCGGCGGTGCCCAGAACCGTGTGGACGATGCCGCGGTGCCAGCCCGGCATCGTGCCGGTCCGGACGTCGGTGAAGCCCGCGCGGGTCAGCCGCGCGCACAGGTCGCCGACGCCGTCGAAGGCCAGGACGCTGCGGCGCAGGTGCCGGTAGAGCGTGGCGTCGCCGGTGGCCAGCCGCCCGGCCGGGATGACGATCGCGCCGCACACCGCGTTCCACACCGCGCGCGAGCGGCGGGAGTCGCGCACCGAATACTCGTGCAGCGCGAGCACCCCGCCGGGGCGCAGCAACCCGTGCAGGACGCGCAAAGTGGCGTCGGGGTCGGCGACGTTGCGCAGCAGGTACGCGGCGAGGATCGCGTCGAACGGGCCGTCGGCCGCGGACAGCTCCTCGACGGGGAGGTGCCGGAAGTCCACTGTGGACGGCCAGGTCTTCGTCCCGGCGCGCGCGAGCATCGACGCCGAGGCGTCGATCGCGGTGATCCGCGCGTCCGGGGCCTGGGCGAGCAGCGCCGCCGTGGACGCGCCGGTGCCGCACCCGGCGTCGAGGACCCGCCGGGCGCCGCTGCCGTCGAGCAGCCGGCGCGCCGAGATCCGGAGGTCGCGGTGGTAGCCGGGGTTGATGCCGACGAGCCGGTCGTAGGCCGCGGCACCCGCGTCGAACGCCGCGGGCACCTCGGCCCGGGGCAGGCCGTTGCCTTTCATGCACTGTCCTTTCGCGACTTCCCGCGCTCCCACAGGAGCAGGACCGCGGTGACGAGGGCGTAGCCGAACAGGAAGTCCTCGACCGGGATGTCCCAGGGGAACCGCCAGCCGGTGATCCCGCCGGGGGAGTAGCGGACGATCGGCGCCGACAGCTTGGTCAGCCAGCCGTCGACCGGGATCTGGAAGGCCACGACGATCGCCATCGTGACCCAGTAGGCGGGCCGCCGGAACAGCCCGGTGCGCAGCACGAAGACCTCGGCCGCGACGACGGCGAGGACGGCGGCGACGGCGGGAACCGAGTAGCCCCAGGGCATCAGCTTCGCACCCGCCGGCGCCCGGCACGGGGCCGGGCCAGCCGGCGCAGGAACTGCCCGGTGCGGCCGACCGCTTCGTAGGTCAGCACCCCGCAGACCGGGACCACGACGAAGAACAGGACTTCCTCCAGCGGGATCCCGAACGGCGCGCGGACACCGGTGACGAACGCCGGGTCGAAGTCCCAGACCCCGGCCGCGATGGCCGCGGCGTCCCAGAGCAGGAACACCAGCGCCACCGGCAGCACCGCGCGCGCCAGGCGGCCCGGCCTGCGGTAGACGCGGGCGCCGGCCAGCTCCAGCGGCAGCGTCACCACGACGCACGCGCCGAGGACGAGCAGGTACTCCACCCGGCCCACCTCAGGCCACCGCCTGCCGCCGCCGGGCCCACTGCGCCCGCACGAGGGCGTCGCACGCGGCAAGCAGCCGCCGGTGCTTCGGCACGCGGGCGCGGCCGGCGAAGACGTTGTACCCGGCGGCTTCGATGCGGTCGAGGATGCCGCCGTAGAGGACGAACGCCGTCTCGACGCACGGGCGCGACGCCGGGTGCAGCATCGCGATGCCCGGCCGGGCCTCGGCGTAGGTCCGGCGGGTGCTCGCGATCTGCGCGGCGAGCGCGCGCCGGACCGCCGGGTCGATCCGCCGCGTGCGGGCGCACCAGCCGAGCCGGTCGCGGTCGACGCCGTCGGCGGCCAGCTCGTCGGCGGGCAGGTAGACCCGCCCGCGTTCGAGGTCTTCGGCGACGTCACGCAGGAAGTTGGTCAGCTGGAAGGCTTTCCCGAGCGCGGCGGCGCGCGGGGCGGCCTCCGCGCGGGGGACGACGGTCCCGAGCACGGGCAGCACCTGCAGCCCGATGACCTCGGCCGAGCCGTGCACGTACTCGTCGAGCGCGGCCCGGGTCGGGTAGCCGGTCACGGTGAGGTCCATCCGCATCGAGGCGAAGAACGCGCGGAAGTGCTCTTCGTCGATGGCGTAGCGGGACACGGTGTCGAGCACGGCCGCGCGCACCGGGTCTTCGCTGTGCCCGGTGGAAAGCTCCGCGAAGAAGCGGTCCTCGACGGCGTGCAGCGTGGCGGCGATCGACTCGGGCGTGGCGCCGGGTTCCGGTTCGTCGACGACGTCGTCGACCCAGCGCGCGAACCCGTAGAGCGCGTGGACCGCCGGGCGCTGCGCGGGCGCCAGCATCCGGGTGGCCAGGAAGTAGGTCCGGCCGTGGCGGGCGTTGAGCTCCCGGCACCGCTGGTAGGCCAGCCGCAGCCCGGCCCCGGTGATGCCGGCGGCGTCGAGTTCCCGGCGGGTCATCGCGCTCCTTCCCCGGTGATCCGGGCGGCGGCCAGCCGCCCGGAGAGCAGGACGGTCGGGACGCCGACGCCGGGCACGGTCCCGCCGCCGGCGAGGACCACGTTTTCCGTGCCCGGTGGCAGGTTCCGCGGCCGGAACGGTCCCGTTTGGACGAACGAGTGCGCGTAGCTGAACGGCGTGCCCGCGACCATCCCGCGCCGGGCCCAGTCGGCCGGGCTCAGGACGTGCCACGCCTCCGGTTCGAAGCCGGGCAGCAGGCCGCCGCGGACCCGGTCCAGGATCTCCTTGGCGTACGGCTCGGCTTCGGCGTCCCAGTCTTCGGGGCCGCGCCGCAGGTTCGGCACCGGCGCCAGGATGGAGAACAGCTCCCGGCCGGGCGGGGCGAGGCCGGGGTCGGTCGCGGTCGGACGGGTGATCAGCAGCGACGGGTCGCTCATCCGGCTGCCCTCGGTGATCAGCTCGCGGAAGGTCGACGCCCAGCCGTGGCCGAACGAAATCGTGTGGTGCCCCACCGGCCAGTAGCCGGGGCCGCCCGCGTGCAGCACCAGGGCCGACGGCGCCGGGCGCAACGGCACCGGGCGGCGCGGGGTGCGGCCCAGCAGCCGGTAGCTCTCGTGCGGTTCGGTGGTCAGCACCACGGCGTCGCAGGGCAGCCGCCCCTCGGCCGTGCGGACGGCGGTGACCCGGGCGCCCCGGCGTTCGAGGGCGGTCACCGGCGCGCCGAACCGGAACTCCACCCCGGCCGCCGCGGCGACCCGGGCCATGGCCCGCGGCACCGCGGCCATCCCGCCCTGGGGGAAGTAGACCCCGCCGACGGTGTCCATGTAGGAGATCACCGCGTACAGCGCGAGCGCCCGCATCGGCGACTCGCCGGCGTACAGGGCCTGGAAGGTGAAGACGCGCTTGAGGCGCTCGTCGCGCAGGAAGGTGCCGATCTTGCGGTCCAGGCGCCGGAACCCGCCGAGCGCGACGAGCCGGGCCAGATCGCGGGAGACCAGGCCGAGCGGCGAATCGATGTTGCTCCCGACGAACCGGTCGAACTCCGCGGCGTACAGCCGGGTCAGCCAGTCGCGGAGCCTGCGGTACCCGGCGGCCTCGGCCGGCCCGGCGAAGTCGCGGACCGCGTCGGTCATCGGCTCGGCGCCGGTGTGCACCGGCAGCACCGACCCGTCGGCGAACCGCGCGGTGTAGGCGGGATCGAGCCGGGTCAGGCGCAGTTCCGACGTCATTTCGGCGCCGGCCGCGGCGAACGTGTCCGCGAGGATCGACGGCATGGTCAGCACGGTCGGGCCGGTGTCGAGGTGGTAGCCGCCGAGCTCGAGCCGGCCCGTCCGGCCACCCGGTCCTGCGTCGCGCTCCACCACGACGACTTCGCGGCCGCGGCCGGCGAGGTGCAGCGCGGCGGACAGCCCGGCCAGGCCCGCGCCGACGACCACGACCCGGCCGGTCGGCCCGGTGACCGTCCTCATCGGACTCGTTCGGTGCAGCGGCGGGCGAGCACCGTCAGCGCCGCGGCGGCCGGCCCGGGCAGGTCCACCAGGTCGATCGCTTCGAGGGCGCGGCGGACGCGCTCGTCGATGAGCTTCTCCAGCTGGTCGCGCGCACCGGTCGCGGTGATCAGGTCCCGCCAGCGCGCGACGGCCGCGGCGTCGACGGCGTCCAGGGCGAGCAACCCGGTGAGCTCGGCGCGCTGCCGGGGGCTCGCCAGGTCGGCGGCGAGCACGACCACGCTGGAGGCCTTGCGTTCGCGCAGGTCGTCGCCCGCGGGTTTGCCGGTGACCGCCGGGTCGCCGAACACGCCCAGCAGGTCATCGCGGAACTGGAACGCTTCGCCGAGCAGCCCGCCGTAGGTGCCCAGCGCGGCGAGGACGTCGTCCGCGCAGCCGGCCAGCGCCGCGCCGAACTCGAGCGGGCGGCGGACGGTGTAGTCGCCGGACTTGCGGCGGATCACGTCGAGGACGTCGGCCCAGGACGGCAGCGCGCGGGCGTCGTTGACCAGGTCGCCGAGCTGCCCGACGGCCAGTTCGGACCGCATCCGGTCGTAGACCGCCCGCCCGCGGGCCAGCGCGCCCGCGTCGAGCCCGCTTTCGTGCAGCAGCTGCCCGGACCAGACGAGGAAGAGGTCGCCCATCAGCACCGCGGCCGACTCCCCGAACCGCTGCGCGGAGCCGGCGAGGCCCTGGCTTTCGTGCCAGCGCGCGAACCGGACGTGCATCGCCGGGTGCCCGCGCCGCCGCGCCGAGCCGTCCATGACGTCGTCCTGGATCAGCGCGAAGCAGTGCAGCAGCTCGAGGCTGGCGGCGGCGCGCAGGGCCGCGGCGCTCTCCGGGCCGCCGCAGCGCCAGCCCGTGTAGGCGAACATCGGGCGGAGGAACTTCCCGCCGGTGACGAACTCCGGCAGCGCGGTGACCGCCGGGGCTTCGGCGGCCCGTCCGGTGAAGTGCTCCCGCACCCGCTCGGTGACGAAGGCGTGGACGTCCGCCCCGCACCGCCGGCGCAACGCGTCCAGCCAGGCCGTCGTCCCGGTGGCGCCGGCCGCGGGGATCACCGCCATCCGGACTCCTTCCGAGGTTCGCTGCAAAGTCGATGCGTTCCGGCAGTTACCCCGAACAGGCTCGCACAAACATCACTGCGGCGCTCGCCGTCGCGTTGCGAGTGCGATGCGGATCGGCGACGATGGGCCTCGTGAACGTCCGGCGATGGCCCGTCCAGCTGTTCAAAGAACCCGCTTGGGCGAAACAGGAACCGACGTACCGCGAGTGCGCGCCCGCCCTGATCGAAGCGGCGGGGAAACGCGCGTCCGCCCGGCCGTCCGGCAACTGGTTCGTCATCGGCGCGAGCCGCGAGGTCCGCGCCGACCGGCCCTTCGGGAGCACCGTCGGCGGCCACGAGCTCGTCGCGTGGCGCGACGAGGACGGCGAAGTCCGGATCGGCCCGGGCGCGTGCCCGCACCTGGGCGCCCCGCTGGCCGACGCCCGGATCGACCGCGGCGGGCTCGTCTGCCGCTGGCACGGCCTCCGGCTCGACGGCACGCGCTGCGGCACCTGGTCACCGGTGCCCGCGCACGACGACGGCGTCCTCGTCTGGGCCCGCTTGGACGCACTCGGCGGCGAACCGCCGTCGGACCGCCCGGTGGTCCCGGAGCGCCCGGCGGGCGGGCCGAGCATCGACGCCGTGGCGACGCTGACCGGGACGTGCGAACCGGAAGACGTCGTGGCGAACCGGCTCGACCCCTGGCACGGCGCGTGGTTCCACCCCTATTCGTTCAGCCGGCTGCGGGTGCTCGAAACGCCGGACGGCACCGAGGGATCGGACCGGTTCCTCGTCGAGGTGACGTTCCGGCTGGCCGGGCGTGCGGGCGTGCCGGTGCACGCGGAGTTCCTCTGCCCGGAACCGCGGACGGTCGTGATGCGGATCGTCGAGGGCGAAGGCGTCGGCAGCGTGGTCGAAACGCACGCGACCCCGCTCGGGCCCGGTCTCGACGGCAAGCCCCGGACGGCGGTCATCGAAGCGACGATCGCTGCTTCCGAGCGGCCGGGGTTCGCGCTGGCGGCGAAGCTCGCCCCGGCGATCCGGCCGCTGATGCGCCACACGGCGGCGCGGCTGTGGCGCGACGACCTCGCCTACGCCGAACGCCGGTACGCCTTGCGCAGCGGGTGAAGTTTGCCGCCCGGTGCGCCGGGTACACCGAGTCCGGCGGTGCCCGTCCGTTGTTCGAGCTCAGCTCGTGGTCTCCGCGGATCCGGGCAGGCGGACGGGCACCGCTGCCATGACCGGGTGCCAGCGGGTGGCGTCGAAGATCAGCGTGATCGCTTCGATCTTTCCGTCCCGCAGCCGGAAGTGCTCGGCCGTGCGCTGGACGCCCACCGGGGTCGCGGTGTGCACGTCGTAGACGAGCGTGGCCTCCGAATCGCCGTAGAGTTCGCTGATCAGCTCGACCCCGGTCACGATCGCCACGAACGCGGCGAGCCCGTCGAGGTGGCCGCGGGCGTCGCCGGAGCTGATCAGCGGGCTCTCGAACGAAAAGGTGTCCGCGAGCCGGGCGGCCGCGGCGGTCACGTCCCCGGCGAAACGAGCCCGGTGGTAGGCCTGCACGGCCTCGCGGGTCGACTCGGTCATCGGTCCTCCAGGTAGCGGGCGAGGTGCTGCTGGTTTTCGACGAGGCGTAGGCACAGGTGCCGCAGCGTCGTCGTCTCCTCGGCGGTGAAGCCGCGGAACACGGCGGCCATCGCCGCCTGGGACGGGCGCCGGAAGTCCTCGAGCCACGTCCGGCCGTCCGGGGTGATCCGGACCAAGACTGAGCGCCGGTCGCGGGGATCGGGGACCCGCGCGGCGAGGCTCGCGCGCTCGAGGGTGTCGACGAGGCCGGTGACGTTGCGTGAGCTGACCCCGGCGGACGCCGCCAGGTCCTTGATGTTCGTGCCGGCTTCGCGGTCGGCGAGGCGGATGAGGATGTCGAGCGCACCGGGGCTGAGACCGCGGCTGCCGGTGCCGCGGGAACGCAGCTGGTCGAGGCTGCGCGCGGCCGAGCGGACGGCGGCGGCCGCCTCCAGCGCGGCGGTGTCGCCGTCGACGGCGAACCCGGCCAGCGCGGCGCGGACCTCGGGGGAGAACAGGTGGCCGGCGGGATCCCGGTCGAACGCTACGTCAGATACGTCGTTCATAGTGAAGCACTACATTAGTACGTACTTCCGCATCTGGGAAGGGAAGCTCGTTAACCAGGCTTTCAACCGGAGTTAGCCTCTGTCCCGGCACAGGTTCTCGATCAGCGACCCATACTGACCCGGCTCTTCACCACGACACCCCCGGAGTCCCCATGACGGACGTCAATCGTCGGCGCTTCCTGCAGCTGGCCGGCGGCACGGCTGCCCTTTCCGCACTTTCCACCAGCATCGCCCGCGCGGCGGAGATCCCGGCGTACCGGCACAGCGGCACGGTGCGGGACATCGAGCACATCGTGGTGCTGATGCAGGAAAACCGGTCGTTCGACCACTACTTCGGCACGCTGCGCGGCGTGCGCGGCTACGGCGACCCGCGGCCGGCGACCCTGGCGAACGGCAAGTCGGTCTGGGCACAGTCGGACGGCAAGCGCGACATCCTGCCCTTCCGCCCCGAAGCGGACAACCTCGGCCTGCAGTTCATCCAGGACCTCCCACACGGCTGGAACGACACGCACGCGGCGTGGAACGGCGGCAAGTACGACAAGTGGGTGCCCGCCAAGGGCTCGACCACGATGGCGTACCTGACGCGCGAGGACATCCCGTTCCACTACGCGCTGGCCGACGCGTTCACGATCTGCGACGCCTACCACTGCTCGTTCATGGGCTCGACCGACCCGAACCGCTACTACATGTGGACGGGGTACACGGGCAACGACGGCCAGGGCGGGGGCCCGGTCCTCGGCAACGACGAAAAGGGCTACTCCTGGACGACCTACCCCGAGCGGCTGGAGAAGGCCGGGGTGTCGTGGAAGATCTACCAGGACATCGGCGACGGCCTCGACGCGGCCGGCGGCTGGGGCTGGATCGACGACGCCTACCGCGGCAACTACGGCGACAACTCGCTGCTGTACTTCAATTCCTACCGCAACGCCAAGCCCGGCGACGCGCTGTACGAGAAGGCGCGAACCGGCACGAACGCGAAGGCGGGCGAGGGCTACTTCGACCGGCTGCGCGCGGACGTCAAGGCCGGGAAGCTGCCGCAGGTTTCGTGGATCACGGCGCCGGAGGCGTTCTGCGAGCACCCGAACTGGCCGGTGAACTACGGCGCCTGGTACATCGCGCAGGTGCTCGACGCCCTCACTTCGAACCCGGAGGTGTGGAGCAAGACGGCGCTGCTCATCACCTACGACGAGAACGACGGCTTCTTCGACCACGTCGTCCCGCCGTACGTCACCGCCGGTCAGTCCACTGTGGACACCTCCGGCGAGATCTTCGCGGGGTCGGCCTCGAACCCGGCCGGCCCGTACGGCCTCGGCCAGCGCGTCCCGATGCTCGTGGTCTCGCCGTGGAGCAAGGGCGGGTACGTCTGTTCGGAGACGTTCGACCACACGTCGATCATCCGCTTCATCGAGCAGCGCTTCGGCGTCCACGAGCCGAACATCTCGGCCTGGCGCCGCTCGGTGTGCGGCGACCTGACCTCGGCGTTCGACTTCTCCCGCACCGACGTCCGGGTCCCGGCCTTGCCGGACACGGCGGGCTACGAGCCCCCGGACCGCGACCGGCACCCGGACTACGTCCCGGCCGTGCCGGCGAACAACGTGCTGCCGAAGCAGGAACGCGGACTCCGGCGATCGCGGGCACTCCCGTACGACTTGTCGGCCGACGCCCGGCTGTCCGGCGGCGGCCTGGCGGTGACGTTCGCCAGCCACGGCCGCGCGGGAGCGGCGTTCTACGTCGTCACACCATCGGGGGAGCCGCGGACGTACACGGCGGGGGCGGGCCGCTCGCTGACGGCGACGCTGCCGGTGTCCGGTCCCTACGACTACACGGCGTACGGCCCGGGCGGTTTCGTCCGCCAGTTCCGCGGCGCGGCGGCGGGCCCGGAGGTTTCGGTCCGGTGCGGGGACGGTGACCTGACGCTGGTCCTGAGCAATCCCGGCTCGGTGCCGGTACGCCTGACGGTGAAGGACGCTTACGGCCACCACTCGGTGACCCGCCTGGTGCGGCCGGGGGCGAAGGTCGTCGAGTCGGTGGGGATCCGGCGGAGCAACAACTGGTACGACGTCTCGGTGACTTCGGACCGGGACCCGAAGTTCCTGCGCCGCCTGGCGGGCCACGTGGAGACGGGGCGGCCGAGCACGAGCGACCCCGCGATCCTGACGGACTGAGGTCGTGTCGTGAGGGGCACCCTCGTGGTCGTCGTGACCATGGGGGTGCCCCTCCTGGTTCGACGGCGGTTCGGCGGCGCGGGGCGTCCCGCAGTGCGATCCGGCGGCGGGACGCTGCTGAGCCGTGGCCCAGTAGTGCGAGGCCGTGCTGAGCGGGACCCGAGGGGCGGCAGTGCAGTCCCCGTGAACCCGGCCGACCACCCCATCGGCCGGGTTTTCGCATGTCAACGACCCCTTGCGGATCATATCGAAAATTATATACGATCCTGCCCCACGGTCAGCGGACATCAAGGGAGCCGTCATGCGACTGTTCGGCAGCATCGATCGTGAGCACCGGCGCGTGGTCCTCGCCGCCATGGCGGGGACCACCATCGAGTGGTACGACTTCTTCATCTACGCCATCTCGGCCGGGCTCGTCTTCGCCACCCAATACTTCTCCGCGCTCGGCAAGGACGCGCTCCTCCTGTCCTTCGCGACCGTCGGGATCAGCTTCTTCTTCCGCCCCATCGGGGCCGTCGTCGCCGGGCACCTCGGTGACCGCTTCGGGCGGCGGGCGCTGCTGATCGCCACCCTGCTGCTGATGGGGGTCTCGACCGTCCTCATCGGACTCGTTCCCGGCGCCGGCTCGGTCGGTGTCGCCGCGCCCGTTCTGCTCGTCGTGCTGCGGATCGTGCAGGGGCTCTCGGCCGGCGGGGAGTGGGGCGGTGCCGCGCTGCTCGCCGTCGAGCACGCTCCGGATGACCGGCGGGGGCTCTACGGTGCCTTCCCGCAGATCGGCGTCCCGATCGGGCTGCTGCTCGCCAACGGCGCCCTCGCGCTGGCCGCGGCCGTGACGACGCCCGCGCAGTTCCTCGCCTGGGGCTGGCGGATCCCGTTCCTGCTGAGCTTCGTGCTCATCGTCGTCGGGCTGCTGATCCGCGGCCGCGTGGCGGAAAGCCCCGTGTTCGAAGAAGTGCGCCGGACGCGCAGCCGGTCGAGCCTGCCGCTGGTTGCGCTGTTCCGGCACCACGGCGTGCTCGTCCTGCTCGGCGCCCTGCTGTTCGCCGCCAACAACGCCGTCGGGTACATGACGACCGGCGGGTACGTCCAGTCCTACGCGGTCAAGACGCTGCACCTGGACCGGTCCGCGGTGCTGGCCGCGGTCATGGTGTCCGCGGTCGCCTGGCTGGTCAGCACCCTGGTGGGCGGCCACCTCGCCGACCGCGTCGGGCGGATCAAGGTGTACCGCATCGGGTTCGCCGTCCAGCTCCTGTGGATGGTCCCGTTCTTCGCGCTGCTCGACACCGCGAACCTCGGCCTGCTCGTGCTCGCGCTGGTCCTGTTCTCCGTCGGCCTCGGCCTCACCTACGGCCCGCAAGCCGCGCTGTACGCCGAGATGTACCCGACGCGGGTGCGCTACAGCGGCGCCGCGATCTCCTACGCGATCGGCGCCGTCCTCGGGGGAGCGTTCGCGCCCACGATCGCCGAAGCCCTGCAGTCGAGCACCGGGACCGTCTACTCGGTGTGCGCGTACCTCGCGGGGATGACGGTGCTGGGACTGATCGCGACGTTCTTCGTCCGCGACCGGCGCGGTGTTCCTCTTCGGACGGACGACGACGCGATGGAAGCGCCCGCCGGGCGGGGTTCCCCGACCGGGTAGTGCCGGGCCGTGCGCATTGCGAGGCCCGGTTCCGGGTGGGAACGTCGGGGGACCGACTGTTTTCCCACCACGGAACCAGGAGTCCGCATGACCACCACCGAGATGCCCGCCGTGCACGAGTGCACCGTCAGCGGTTGTTCCTACAACCACGACGGCTGCCACGCGTTCGCCATCACCGTCGGCGGCGACAACGGGTCCGCCGACTGCGGCACCTTCGTCCCGCTGAACACCAAGGGCGGCCTCGACCGCGTCGTCGCGCAGGTCGGCGCCTGCTCCCGGGTGGACTGCCGGCACAACTCCGCCCTCGAGTGCACCGCGCCCAGCGTCCGCGTCGGCGCCGGCGCCGGCGGGCACACGGCGAACTGCCTGACCTACGAGCGGTAGCGGTCCCGGCCGGAGGGGGCGTCCCCTCCGGCCGGTGCGAACTCCAGCGCCGTCCGGCCGTCCGACACCGGGGTCGTACCACGCAGCGAGAGACCGCTTTCGGCGGCCAGCGCGGTGAGCCGGCCGACCGTCCGTTCGCGACCGCCGAAGCACATCAGCATGAACAGGTCGATCGCCGTGTCCGCGCCCTGGTCGCGCACCGGCTCGACGACCACCACGGTGGCGGCCGGCGCCGCGGCCCGGCGGCAGCTCTCGAGGATGCGGCGGGCGTGGGTGTCGTCCCAGTCGTGCAGGATGTCGGACAGCAGGTAGGCGTCCGCGCCGGCCGGGAGCGGGTCGAAGAAGCTACCCGGCACCGCACCGGCCCGGTCGCCGAGCCCGGCCGCCGCGAACCGCTCCGCCGCGGCCGCCGCCGAGGGAGCCAGGTCCAGCACGTCGCCGCGGACGCCGGGGTGGGCGCGCAGGATCGCTTCGAGCACCGTCCCGTCGCCACCTCCGACGTCGAGGATCCGGGGGAAGCGGCTCCAGTCGAAGCGCTCGGCGATCTGCGGTGCCTGCACCCGGAAGCGCCAGCGCATCTGGGCGTCGAACGAGCGCCGCAGGGCCGGCTGCGCGTCGATGTCCGCCCAGAACTCCCGTCCGTAGCGGTGGACGTAGGCGGGCTCGCCGGTGGTGATCGTCCCCAGCAGGTCCGCGAACGCGAGTTCGGCCCGCCCGCCCGCGGCGCCGATGTCGAGCAGCGGCTTGACGCCCTCCGGCGCGTCCTCCCGCAGCTGCGCGCCGAGTTCGGTGGGCCGGTAACGGCCGGCCGTCACCGCGAAGACGTCGATCGCCACGAGGTGGTCGAGCAGGCACTCCAGGGCCGGTTCGGAGGTGCCGGTTTCCGCGGCGAGCTGCGCCGCTGTCGCGCCCGCGTCGCCCGCGCGTTCGGCCAGGCTGAGCGTCGCGGCCACCCGGATGGCCATCGGGGTGGCCAGACCGGCCATCGCGAGGATGTTCACCGGCTCCAGGTTAGCCAGTCCGTCCGGCCGGGCGGGTCAGTCGGACCAGCCGACGAGGCCCGCCCAGCGGAAGTTCGAGTACCCGCAGCCGATCCAGGTGACGAGGTAGCCCTCGGCCATCTTCTGCTGCGCGAGCTGGGAACCGGCCGCTTCGCACTGCGCCTGGGTCGAGCCGGTGACGGTCTGCTGGTAGTACCTCGTCGCCGCCTGGGCCGGGGTGGCCAGGAGGGCGGCGGTGACGCCGATGACGGCCAAGCCCGTGGTCAGAGTCTTCACCATGCGGACATCGAAACACCGCGGGCGGCGGTTCGTGGTGGGCAATTTTGCCGGGCGTGGCATCATGACGTGCCCGATCGGCGAGCCGAACGGAAGGCTGGGCAAGTGGACGCTTTACCGAACGGCGGAACGCGGAGTGACCCGTCGATCCGGGACATGCTGGCGGTGAACCTGCGCGCGGCCCGGGTTTCGCGCGAGCTTTCGCTGTCCGAGCTGTCCCGGCGCTCGGGGATCGGCAAGGCGACGCTCTCGCAGCTCGAAGCCGGCACCGGCAACCCGACCATCGAGACGGTCTTCAGCCTGTCCCGCGCCCTCGAAGTGGCGATCTCCGACCTGCTCGACCACCGGCCGCGCGGCGGGCTGACCGTCGTGCGGGCGGCCGACGTCGAGGTGCTCAGCGGCGAAGGCGTCGACCTGCGGCCGCTGCGCCGGATCGAGGCCGACAGCAGCGTCTTCGAGGTGTACGACCAGGTCGTGCGGGGGGACGCGCCGCAGCGCTCGCAGGGGCACGTCGGCGTCGAGCACACCGTCGTGCAGACCGGCGGACTGCGGGTCGAGGTGGCCGGCCGGGTCGTCGACCTCGGGCCGGGCGACTACGTGGCGTTCGACGCGCGCGAGCCGCACAGCTACACCGCGCTGGCGGCCCCGGTGCACTCGGTGCTGCTGCTGCAGTACCGCGCGGACGAACGGCTCGACGGCCGCCCGCACCCCGTGCTGCGGGATTGACACCCCTCCGATCGCGGATCTACCCTCCGATCGTTCGCTTTACCGAACGCTGGAGGGTCGATGGACCGAACGCGGGTGGTGGTGATCGGCGCCGGGATCGTCGGTGCGGCGTGCGCCCGGGAACTCCGCCTGGCCGGCTTCGACGTCCTCGTCGTCGACCGCGGCCGGCCCGCGGGCGGGACCACCTCCCACGGTGAAGGCAACCTCCTCGTCTCCGACAAGGGACCGGGCGCGGAGCTGGTGCTCGCCCAGCTGTCGAACCGGCTGTGGCCGCGGCTGGTCGAAGAAATCGCCGCCGAAGACCCGCGTGCGGCGGCCGCGGCGGAGTTCGACGCCAAGGGCGGCATCGTCGTCGCCACCACCGAAGCCGGCGCCCGCGCGCTGACCGCGTTCGCCGAAACGCAGACCGCCGCCGGGGTGCGCACCGAGCGGCTCTCCGCGGCCGAGGTCGCGGCGGCGGAACCCGCGCTGACCCGCGAAGTGGCCGCGGCCGTCCGCTACCCGGAGGACGCGCAGGTGCAGCCGGCCGGCGCGGCGCTGGCCCTGCTGGGCTCGGCACTCGCCCACGGCGCCCGGCTGCGCGTCGACACCGAAGTGACCGGCGCCCGCGTCGAAGGCGGCCGGCTCACCGGGGTCCGCGTCCCCGGCGAAGTCCTCGACGCCGACGTCGTCGTGAACGCGGCGGGCCCGTGGGCCGGGGAGGTCTCGGCGCGGCTCGGCGCGCCCATCGCCGTCCGGCCGCGCCGCGGCGAGGTGCTGGTGACCACCCCGATGCCCGGCGTGGTGCGGCACAAGGTCTACGACGCCGACTACGTCGGGGCGGTCGGCACCGGCAGCGGCGACCTCCAGACGTCCGCGGTCGTCGAGTCGACGCGGGGCGGCACCGTGCTGATCGGCTCGTCCCGCCGCCGGGTCGGGTTCGACGACGCGATCCGGCCGGACGTCCTGGGCGCCGTCGCGGCCAAGGCCGTCCGGCTGTTCCCGGCGCTCGCCGACGCCGCGGTGATGCGGGCCTACGGCGGGTTCCGGCCCTATGTGGACGATCACCTCCCGGTGCTCGGCGAGGACCCTCGGCTGGGAAACCTCTGGCACACAACGGGACACGAGGGCGCGGGCATCGGCCTCAGCGCCGGCACCGCGCGGCTGCTGCGGGAGCTGCTGACCGGGGCGGAGCCGTCGATGCCGGTCGGGGAGTTCACCGTGGACCGGCCGGCGGTGGTCGCGTGAGCATCGAAATCACCGTCGACGGCGAACCCGTGCCGGGCGTCGAAGGCCAGACCGTCGCGGGCGTTCTGCTGGCGGCCGGGCGGAAGTCGTGGCGCACCACGCGTTCCGGCGCGCCGCGCGGGGTGTTCTGCGGGATCGGTGCCTGCTTCGACTGCCTGCTGACCGTGAACGGCGTCCCCGACGTCCGCGCCTGCCGCCGCCGCGCCGCCGACGGCGACGAGATCCGCACCCAGTCCCGGGCGGACGCGTGACGCGGGTGGTCGTCGTCGGCGCCGGGCCCGCCGGGCTCGCGGCCGCCGCACACGCGGTGCGCGCCGGGGCCGACGTCACGATCCTGGACCAGTCCGACGCGCCGGGCGGGCAGTACCACCGGCAGCCGCCGGGGGCACCGCACGGTTTCGAGGCGGTGCTGAGCCGGTGCACGTGGTGGCCGGAAAGCACGGTGTGGGCGGTCGACGGCAAGCGCGTCCACGTCCTGCGCGGCCCGGCGGACGGCACCGGACGGCAGCGCCACGTCCTCGAGCCCGACGCGCTGGTCCTCGCCACCGGAGCGCACGACCGCACGCTGCCCTTCCCCGGCTGGCAGCTGCCCGGCGTCTTCACCGCGGGCGCCGCGCAGGCACTGGCGAAGGGGGACCGGGTGGCCGTCGGCAAGCGGGTGCTGGTCGCCGGGGCCGGGCCGTTCCTGCTGCCGGTCGCCGAGTCCCTCCTGGCCGTCGGGGCGGGCGTTCTCGCTGTCCTGGAAGCGAACCCGGCCTCGACCGTCCGGAAAGGATGGTCGTGGCGGGACGCGCGCAAGGCGGGGGAGCTGGCCCGGTACGCGGCCGCGCTGGCCCGGCACCGGGTGCCTTACCACCTGGGCCGCACGGTCGTCGAAGCCCGCGGGGACGACCACGTCCGCGAAGCCGTGACCGCCCGCCTGCGCGCGGACTGGTCGGTCGTCCCCGGCACCGAACGGACCTACGAGGTCGACGCGGTCTGCGTCGGGCACGGGTTCGCGCCGCAGCCGGAACTGGCCGTCGCGGCCGGGTGCGCGCTCGACGGCGGGTTCGTCCGCGTCGGCGACGACCAGCGCACCAGCGTCGCGGGGGTGTTCGCCGCGGGCGAGCTCACCGGCATCGGCGGTGCGGTGGCCGCGGCGGCCGAAGGCGCGGTCGCCGGGTGCGCCGCCGCCGGGGGCGTGCCGGACCGCGCGCTGCTGCGCGAGCGGGACCGCACGCGGGCGTTCGCCGCCCGCCTGGCCGCCGCCCACCCGATCGGCGCGGCCTGGCCGGGCTGGCTGCGCGAGGACACCATCGTCTGCCGGTGTGAGGAAACGACCGCCGGCGAACTCACGCGCGCGGCCGGCGACCCGGCCGCACCCGGGCCGCACGCGCTCAAGCTCGGCACCCGCGCCGGCCTCGGCCCCTGCCAGGGCCGGATGTGCGGCGCCGCCGTCAGCGCGCTCTGCGGCACCGCCGAGCGCCACCACCGTCCGATCGCCCAGCCGATCCGCCTGGGCGAGCTCGCCGACGCGAAGGAGATCGAGGCATGAGTGAGCCTGCGAACGAATCATCCAACACTGCGCTTGGGGTTCTGGCCACGCCGAGCGTCAGCGAGGCGCGCGCATGAACACCCGTGACCTCGGGGGCGTGGTCGTCGCCGCCGCCCTGCCCTACCGGGAGGACGACCGCGCGCCCGCCGGGCTGGCCGTCGACTACGACGCCTACGCCGAGCACTGCCGGTGGCTGGTGGAAAACGGCTGCCGCGGGGTCGGCCCGAACGGGTCGCTCGGCGAGTACTCCTCGCTCACCGACGAGGAACGCCGCCGCGTCGCGCGCACCGCGATCGAGGCCGTCGGGGATGACGGGATCGTCGTCGCCGGGGTGCACGGTCCCGGCGCGCACCAGGCCCGGTACTGGGCCGAGGCGGCGGCCGAGGACGGCGCGCACGGCGTGCTGTGCCTGCCGCCGACGCTCTACCGCGCCAACCGCGGCGAGGTGCTCGCCCACTTCGAAGCCGTCGCTTCGGCGGGGCTGCCGGTGATGGTCTACAACAACCCCTTCGACACCAAGGTCGACCTCACGCCGGACCTGCTGGCCGAGATCGCGCAGATCGACAACGTGGTGGCGGTCAAGGAGTTCTCCGGCGACGTCCGGCGCGTGCTCGAGATCCGGGAACGCGCGCCCGGGCTGGCCGTCATCAGCGGTGCCGACGACGTCGTCCTGGAAAGCCTGCTGATGGGCGCCACCGGCTGGTTCGCCGGGTTCCCCAACGTCTTCCCGGCCGAGTCGGCGCGCCTGTTCGAACTCGCCACGGCGGGCAAGCTCGACGAGGCCAGGGCGCTGTACGAGCCGCTGGTGGCCGCGTTCCGCTGGGACTCGCGCACCGAGTTCGTGCAGGCGATCAAGCTCGGGATGGACATGGTGGGGCGGCGCGGCGGCCAGTGCCGCCCGCCGCGGGGGCCGCTCTCGGACGTCCACCGCGAGCAGGTCCGCGCGGACATGGGCCGCGCGCTGGCCGCGCTGGGGGTGGCGTGATGCGGTCCTCGCGCGCGATCACGGCGGTCGATTCGCACACCGAAGGCATGCCGACGCGGGTGGTGACCGGCGGCGTCGCCCCGATCCCGGGCGCCACGATGGCCGAGCGCCGCCGGTACTTCATGGCCGAGCTGGACCACATCCGGCAGTTCCTGGTGCACGAGCCGCGCGGGCACTCCGCGATGAGCGGCGCGATCCTGCAGCCGCCTTGCCGCGCCGACGCCGACTGGGGCGTGGTCTACATCGAGGTGTCCGGCTGCCTGCCGATGTGCGGCCACGGCACGATCGGCGTCGCGACGGTGCTGGTGGAGACCGGCATGGTCGAGGTGACCGAGCCGGTGACCGTGGTGCGCCTGGACACCCCGGCGGGGCTGGTGCACGCCGAGGTCACCGTCCGCGACGGGCGCGCCGAACGGGTCAAGCTGCGCAACGTCGCGTCGTTCCTCGCCGAGCGCGACGCCGTGGTTTCCGTGCCGGGCCTCGGTGACGTCCGCTACGACCTCGCGTACGGCGGGAACTTCTACGCCATCCTCGAACTGTCCCAAGTGGACATCGCGTTCGACCGGGCCGAAAAGGACCGGATCCTGGGCGCGGGCCTGGAGATCATGGCCGCGATCAACGAGCAGCGGCCCCCGAAGCACCCCGAGGACCCGCTGATCGGTGGCTGCAAGCACGTCCAGTTCCTCGCGCCGGGCTCGGACGCGCGGGCTTCGCGCAACGCGATGGCCATCCACCCGGGCTGGTTCGACCGCTCGCCGTGCGGCACCGGCACGTCCGCCCGGATGGCGCAGCTGCACGCCCGGGGCGAGCTCCCGCTGCACACGCCGTTCGAGAACAGCTCGTTCATCGGCACGACGTTCACCGGCGAACTGGTGGCGGAGACCGAGGTGGGCGGGGTGCCGGCGGTGATCCCGGAGTTCTCGGGCCGGGCGTGGATCACCGGCACCGCCACCTACCTGCTGGACCCGACGGATCCCTTCCCGGCAGGCTTCGTGCTCTAAGCGGCGAGCTGGTCGTCGTCCCGGGCGGCCCGGCGAGCGCCGCGCAGCACGCGCAACGCCAGCCGGGGCCGCATCAGGGCCTGCGGCGGGTCGATCAGCCCGGCCACGCGCATGAAGGCGTTCGTCACCTCGGCGTCGAGCGTGGCCGCGGACTGGACACGGGACACGTAGGCGTTGCCGATGTTCGTCTTCACCGTGCGGCGGCCGGTCACGCCCGGGAAGGCGAGGTCGCCGCCCGCGGCGATCTCCCACGGGGCGTCGACCACGCGGGCCGCGTCGGCGAAGAACTCCGCCGGCCGGGGTGCGTGGCCGCGGCCGAGGTGCCGGCGCAACGTCTGGGCCTGCAGCGTCGCCACCGTCATGCCCTGGCCGTACACCGGGTTGAACACGCAGAACGCGTCGCCGACGACGAGGAAGCCGTCCGGGACGCGGGACAGCTGCTCGTAGTGCCGCCGCGTGCTGGCCGGGAAGCGGAAGCACACCGGGTCGGTCAGCGGCTCCGCGTCCGCGATGGCGTCGTGGATGTCCGGCACGGGCAGGGATTTCGCGTACGCCAGGAACTCCCCGGGGTCGGTCGGCGGGTGGTCGCCCAGCAACCCGGTGAGCGACAGCAGGCACTCGCCGCCGCCGAGGGTGTGGAAGAACGCCCCGCGCGGGTGGCCGGGGGTGGCGATCACGTTGATCGACTGCTCTTCGGTGAACGGGTTGGTGCGCAGCCGGTAGCGGCGGCTCGTGTACGCCAGGTCGACCTTGACGCGCTCCTCGGGCACCTCCGGGTAGCCCAGGTCGCGCAGCCACTTGGGCGCCCGCGAGCCGCGACCGGTGGCGTCGACGACGAGAGCGGCGTCGAGGCGCCGCGGCTCGCTGCCTGCGACGCGCTCCTGCACGTGGACGCCGGTGACCCGGCTCCCGTCGGCCGTCGCGGCGAGGCCCGCGATGTCGTGGCCCTCGACGAACGTCACGTTGGGCAACGCGGCGACGCGGGCCCGCACGTGGTGCTCCAGCACCGGCCGCGCGGCGCCGATGATGAGCAGGCCGGTCGGGCCCGGCCGCAGCCGGTGCCCGTCGACGTACCAGCGCATCCGCGCCGAGACGTCGCCGACCGGGACACCGGCCCCGCGCAGCTCGTCGGTGAGCCCGGGGAACAGCTCCTCCACCGCCTGCTGCCCCCGGGCCAGCAGGCCGTGGGCGTGCCGGCCCTGCGGCACGCTCTGGCGCACCCCGGGCCCGGTGAACCGGTCGCGGTCCACCACCAGCACCTCGCCGTGGACGTCGGCGAGGACGCGGGCCGCGAGCAGCCCCGCGATGCTTCCGCCGAGGACCACGGCGCGCTCTGCGCTTCCGTTGCTCATCCCGGCACCTCCTTAAGGAGCGCGCCTAGGCGGCTCGATCGGTGACACGATTCGAGAAGCGCGACGGCTGTGCGAGCTTCTCCAGCTGGGCGACGACGTCGGTGGGGCTGGGCGCGGTCAGCAGGTCGCCGTAGAGGCGGTCGGCGCCGTGCCGGAAGGATTCGTCGGTGAGGACCCGGGTGACCTGGGCGCGGATCGCCTCGATCGAGGGACGGCTCAGGTCGATCACGTCGCCGGCGCCCGGGCCGGAGACGAACCCGACGGTGGTGGGCGCGACGACGTACCGGGTGGCCGCGATGCCGCCGTCGAGGGCGACCGCGGTGACGTCCTCCTCGAGGAAGTCCACGACGAGCTGCGGCACGCGCGAGGTCGCGGCGGCGATCGTGGTGCCGAACCCGCCGTGGTGGATCAGCGCCGAACAGGTCGGCATCAGCTGGTCGAGGGGGACGTAGTCGACCACCCGCACGTTGTCGGGGATGTGCGAGACCGCGCTCAGCTGCTTCTGGTTGAGCGTCGCGATGACCTCGACGTCCAGGCCGCCCAGCGCTTCGAGCAGCACCTCGACGTACTCCCAGCCGGTGGTCATGTAGTTGCGCATCGACAGCCCGAGCGACAGCGCGACGCGGGGCCGGTCCGGGAGCGGGTAGAGCCAGTCCGGGATGATCTCGGCGTTGGCGTGCGGGATCCAGCGCACCGGGACCATCGTCGTGTCGACCGGCCAGTTGATGGCCGCCGGCATCGGGTTCAGCGTCCACTGCCCGAGCATCGTCTCGCGGTCGACCGGGACGCCGTACTTCTCGGCCATCGGCCGCACGGTCTCGGCCAGCGGGTTCTCGATCGCGGGCGCGCCCGGCCGCCCGGTGATTTCTTCGAACGTGTCGAGGCACCAGCCGACGAAGTCCGGTCCGGTGTACCGGGCGTGCCGGGCCCCCACCGCCCGCGCGGCCACCCCGGCGCCGGCGAAGCACGGGTCCCAGATGACGAGGTCGGGCCGCCAGCCGCGGAAGAACTCGACGAGCCCGTCCATCGCGGGCAGGGAGGTCGCGTCGCCCTGGTAGGGGTTGAAGTCCCACATGGACGGCAGCAGGAACTGGCTGAAGATGTTCCACCGCTCCCGGGCCGCGTCGGGCAGGTCCAGCGCCTCGGTGATCAGCTCGACCTTGGCCCGTTCCTCGGTGTAGGCGTTGCCCGGCCCCATCGGCACGGGCATCGCGTCCTCGTCGCACACGGGGACGAACGGCAGGCCCGAGTTGGTGGCCATGGTGGCGAGCGCCGGGTGCGACACCACGTAGACCTCGTGCCCGGCGGCACGCAGCGCCCAGGCGAGCGGGACCATCGGATACAGGTGGACGGGGTTCGGCCACAAGGCGAACGCGACGCGCATGACGACTCCTTACATCCTATTTGTTCCCAATAGTCGCTACGCCCGATCCGGCGGTCTTCTTCCCGAGTGCGAGACCGTCCTGATCGGACGGTGCCGGGAGCACTGAGCACCCTCGGAGAAGCAATCCGCGGCCCGGTCCGTCATGATCACTGACGAAAGCTGGACAAATGCGACTCTTGCCTCGAACCGGGCTGTGAGGAGGAAGCCGGATGAACGCGAAAGCACCTGAAGGCAAGGTGATCAGCGGGTACGACGCACCCGCACCGAGCTGGGAGCTGGCGGAAAAGGGGCTGGTCCACGGCAACTCCACGTACTGGCTCTCGACCGTGCGCCCGGACGGCCGGCCGCACGTCATGCCGCTGTTCGGCGTCTGGGTCGACGGTTCGATGTACTTCACGTCCAACCCGGGCGCGCGCAAGGCGAAGAACCTCGCGGAGAACCCGCACTGCGTCATCACGGCCACCAGCGACGACCTGGACATCGTCATCGAGGGCAAGGCCGCCAAGGTGACCGACGAGGGCGAGCTCCAGCGGATCGCCGAGGCCTACATCGACAAGTACGGCTGGCCCGTCACCGTCGAGGACGGCGCGTTCACCGCGCCCTTCGGCGCGCCCACCGCGGGACCGCCGCCGTACGAGCTGTACGAAGTCACCGTCAGCACCGTGTTCGGCCTGGGCACCTCGGAGCCCTTCGGGTCCGCGCGCTGGCGTTTCGGGGAGGAGACGGCATGACCGACGAAACCGAGCGCAGCTGGGCCGACATCCACGGCGCCTGGGGCGACGCGCACGCCGAGCTGTACGACCTGGTGTTCACCAGCCGCGGCAAGAACTACGAGAACGAAGCCGACGACATCACCCGGATCATCCGGTCGCGGCGGCCCGCGGCGGAGAGCCTGCTGGACGTCGCCTGCGGGACGGGCGCCCACCTGGGCCGGTTCGGCAAGGCGTTCGACCACACCGAAGGCGTCGAGCTCGCCGAAGCCATGCGCTCGGTCGCGCGGCGCCGGCTGCCCGACGTCGCCGTGCACCCCGGCGACATGCGCACGTTCGACCTGGGCCGCACCTTCGACGCCGTCGTCTGCCTCGGCAACGCGATCGCGTGCGTCGAGACGCTGGCCGACATGCGGCTCGCCGTCGCCCAGCTGGTGAAGCACTTGGAACCCGGTGGCGTGCTCGTGGTCGAGCCCGGCTGGTTCCCCGAGCAGTTCCTCGACGGGTACGTCGGCGGGCACCTGGTGGAGGAGGAGCGGCGGATCGTCTCGCGCGTCACGCACTCCACCCGCCAGGGCGACAGCGCCCGCGTGGAGATCAAGTTCGTCGTCGCCCAGCCGGACGGCATCCGCGAGTGGACCGACATCTTCCTGATGCAGCTGTTCGCCCGCGAGGAGTACGTGAACGCGTTCGAAGACGCCGGCTGCGCGGTCGAGTTCGCCGACATCCCGTGGCGGCTCGGCGAGCGCCCGCACAACGCGCCGGGCCTGTTCATCGCCGTGCGCAAGGATTCCTGAACGCCGCGACGCGGGAAGGCCGGACCTCACCCGAGGTCCGGCCTTCCTGTCAGGCGGCCCGGGCCTGCCCCTCCGTGCACGTCTCCCGGATGATCTCGCAGATGCCCGCGATCTCCGCGGCGCCGACGGCCGTCCCGGTCGGCAGCGAAAGCACCCGGCCGCACAACGCTTCCGTGCGCGGCAGCGGCAGCGGCGTGTGCAGCGCCGGGTGGTCGCGGTACGGCGGGATCTGGTGGCAGCCGGGGTGGAAGTAGCGCCGGGCCAGCACGTTGTGCCGGGCCAGCGCGTCGAGCACGGTGTCGCGATCGGCCCTGCTGACTTCGCCGTCGACTTCGATGACGACGTACTGGTAGTTGGCGCGTTCCCCGGGCGCCGTCTCGTGCAGGCGCACGCCGTCGAGGCCGGCCAGTCCCGTCCGGTAGAGCCGGTGGTTGCGCCGGTTCGCGGAGATGATCGTCTCCATCGCTTCGAGGGAGGTCAGCCCCATCGCGGCGGACGCCTCGGTCATCCGCCCGTTGATGCCGCACACCACCTGGTCGCGCTCGTCGTTCATCCCCAGGTTGCGCATGGCGCGGGCGCGTTCGGCGAGCTCGTCGTCGTCGGTGACGATGGCCCCGCCTTCGAAGCTGTTCAGGTACTTGGTCGCGTGGAAGCTGAACACCTCGGCGACGCCGAACCCGCCGATCGGCGCGCCGCGGTAGGTGCAGCCGACCGCCTGGGCGGCGTCCAGGATGAGCGGGATGCCGTGCCGCTCCGCGAGTTCGGACAGCCGGTCGATGGCGCACGGCCTGCCGAACACGTGCACGCCGACGATCGCCCGCGTCCGAGGCCCGATCAGGCGGGCGACGTGGGCCGGGTCGGCGTTGGCGGTGTCGTCGACGTCGCAGAACACCGGCGTGGCCCCGATCCAGTGCAGCGCGTGGGCCGTCGCGGGCGAGGTGAACGAGGGGACGACGACCTCGTCGCCCGGCTCGACCCCGGCCGCCTTCGCCGCGATCTGGATGCCGACCGTCGCGTTGCCGACCGGGACGCAGTGCCGGGTCGAGGCGAGTTCGGCGACCCTCGCCTCGAATTCCCGTACCAGCGGGCCGTTGTTGGCCAGCCATTGCCGGTCCAGCGCGCCGCCGAGGCGGTCGAGGAACCGGCTCCGGTCGCCGATGTTCGGACGGCCGACGTGCAGCGGGGTGCTGAACCGCGGCGGTGACTCTGTCATCTGCACTCCTTCCCGGCCGGCCGCGTTCACCGGCAGGCCGGCCGTGTTCCGCGTAGTTGCGCACGGAAGGACTTCTTGGTCCCGTTGATGGCGATCTGACCGTTTTGTGCGCGATAATCCTGCCTCACGTCTTCGCGTTCATCGCCGGTCCGGAAGAGGGTGGGCACATTGGAAGAGGTCAGAGGCCGTATCGCGGCCGCCGTCGGCACGAGTGCACGACCGGTGCCGCCGAGCACCGTGGAAGTCAGGGAACTGGCCGTGCCCGGGGCGTTCGAGTTCAGCCCGCGGGTGTTCCCGGACGAGCGGGGCCTGTTCGTGTGCCCGTTCCAGGAAGAGGGATTCGTCAAAGCCGTCGGGCACCCGCTGAAGGTGGCGCAGCTGAATCACAGCCGGTCCCGGCGCGGCACGATCCGGGGTCTGCACTACGCCGACGTGCCGCCCGGCCAGGCGAAGTACGTCTACTGCTCGCGAGGGGCTCTGCTGGACGTGGTGGCCGACATCCGCGTGGGTTCCCCGACCTTCGGCGTGGTGGACGCGGTGCGCCTGGACCCGCACGAATTCCGCGCGGTCTACGTGCCGGAGGGCCTCGGCCACGCGATCATGGCCCTCGAGGACGACACGGTGCTGTCCTACCTGTGCACGACCGAGTACGACGCGGGCCGCGAGCACGGCCTCGACCCGCTGGACCCGGACCTGGGCCTGCCGTGGCCGGCCGGCGTCGAGCCGCTGCTGTCGGACAAGGACCGCGCGGCACCCCGGCTGGCCCGGGCGCGGGAAGAGGGGCTGCTGCCGCGGTACGAGGAATGCCTGACGCACTACCGGCGGCTGCGCGAAAATCCGGCGCACGCCTATTCGACATCGGCGCACTGAATTGCGAACATAGTGTCGAAACCGCGTCCGCGCCGCAAAGAAGCCCCAACTGCGCATTTTCGAGGATGCCCGCACCGGCGAACCGGTCGAGGGTTGACGGTATATGCCGGACGCATGAAGGGCTTCTCATGACAACGAACAGCTCGACCCACTCCGGTGAGCGGGCGGGCAGGCGGGAGTGGGTCGGCCTGGCCGTCCTCACCCTTCCGACCCTGCTGCTGGCGCTGGACATGAGCGTGTTGCTCCTGGCGATTCCGCACGTGACCGCGGATTTGCACCCCAGTAGTTCGCAAATGCTGTGGATCATCGACATCTACGGGTTCACCATCGCCGGTCTCCTGGTCACGAGCGGGAACCTCGGCGACCGCATCGGGCACCGGAAACTGCTGATGATCGGCGCGACGCTGTTCAGCGCGGCGTCGGCCGTGGCCGCGTTTTCGACCAGCGCGACGATGCTCATCATCGCCCGGGCCGCGCTCGGGATCGCCGGGTCCACTTTGGTCCCGACCGAGATGGCCCTGATCAGCAACATGTTCCGCGACGCGAAGCAGCGCGGCATGGCGCTCAGCATCTGGACGAGTTGCTTCATGGTCGGCTTGGCGATCGGCCCGCTGGTCGGCGGCGTGATGCTGTCGGCGTTCTGGTGGGGCTCGGTGTTCCTGCTCGGCCTGCCGGTGATGGTGCTGCTCCTCGTCGCCGCACCGATCCTGCTGCCGCGGTCCGAGCCCGCGACGACGGGCGGCAGGCTGGACCTGATCAGCGCCGGGTTGTCGCTGGCCGCGGTCCTGCCGGTGATCTACGGCTTGAAGGAACTGGCCCGCGGCGAGGCGGTGCTCGTGCCGACCATCGTCCTCGTGGTGGGGCTGCTTTTCGGCACGGCGTTCGTCCGGCGGCAGCGCCGGCTCGCCGACCCGCTGCTGGACATCCGCCTGCTCGGCCGGCCCGCCTTCAGCGGCGCGCTCGGCATCCTGCTGCTCGGCGGCTCCACGATCAGCGGCATCCTGTTGCTGTTCAACCAGTACCTGCAGCTCGTGCTCGGCTTGTCGCCGCTGAACTCCGGCCTCTGGCTGATCCCGTACACCGTCGCGATGATGGTCGGGTACATGGTGGCGCCGCCGCTCGCGCAGCGGTTCCGCCCGGCGTTCGTCATCGCGGTGGGGATGGCGATCTCCGCCGCCGGGTTCCTGCTGCTGACGCAGGTTCCGGTGACGAACGGGCTGCCGGTCACGGTGATCGGCACGGTCCTCGCCACCGGCGGGCTCTCCCCGATGGTGGTGCTGGGCATCAACCTGGTGATCGGCTCGGCCCCGCCGGAGAAGGCGGGCGCGGCCGGCGCGATCTCGCAGACCAGCAACGAACTCGGCATCGCGCTCGGGATCGCGCTGTTCGGCAGCATCGCCACCGCCGCCTACCGCGGGCAGATCGAGGTCCCGGCCGGGGTGCCGTCGGACGTCGCCACCGCCGCCAACGGTGGCATCGCCGAGGGCACGGCCGCCGCGCAGAGCCTGTCCGGCCAGGTCGGCACCACGCTGCTCACCTCGGTCCGGGAGGCGTTCACCAGCGGGTTCGCCGTGGCGGCGCTGGTCTGCGCGATTCTCATCGCGCTGCTGGCGACGCTCGCGCTGGTCCTGTTCCGCAACGTCCGCATGGACGGCGAGGAGGCCGCGCCGGCCGACGCCGACATCACGCCGCAGCCGGTGGAGGCCGAAGAGGCCGCCTAGACCGCGATCGCCGGGGGCACACCCCTGCCCCCGGCGATCCCGGCCGGCTAGAGGTCGACGGTGGCGAAGGTGTTCATGCCGTAGTTCTTCGCGTAGCCGTTCTCGACCCCGACCAGGATTTCGGTGATCTCGAAGTACCGGTCCCAGAACGGGGTTTCGCGCAGGGCCTCGATCACCAGCTGGTACGACTGGTGGTCGGCGGCCTCCCACACCCAGACGTCGGTGACGCGCGCGGAGTAGAACTCGGTGTCGAAGAACCGCGAGCGCACCCCCGCCGCTTTTTCCTTGACGACCGGCAGGATCTCGGTCTCGAACGCGTGCACCCGCTGCTCCACCGAGAGACCCAGCCACTCGGGCGTCGTCTTGACGAGCATGAACGCGGTGACTTCCGCTTCGAAGGTCATGACTTCCCCTTTCAGAGGTAGGCGCCGGCTTGGATGTCCTCGACCAGGCCCGGTCCGGACGGCGTCCAGCCGAGGAGCTCCCGCGTGCGGGTGCTCGACGCCGTCATGTCCAGCGCGAAGAACCGGCCGACGAAGCCGAAGTGCCCGGCGACGAGCTCCGGCGCCAGCGAGACCACCGGGACGTCGAGCGTGCGGCCGACCGCCTCCGCGATTTCGCGGGCTGTGACGGCTTCCTCCGCGACGGCGTGCAGCCGGGACCCGGCCGGGGCGCTTTCGATGCCGAGGCGGACGAGCTCGGCTGCGGCGGGCCGGGCGACCGCGGACCACGCCCTGGTGCCGTCGCCGGGGTAGGCCGACACGCCGTGCTTGCGCGCGGCCGCCGTGATCGCGGCCAGGAAGCCGTGGTCGCCGGGGCCGTGCACCGAAGGGGCGAAGCGGACGCTCAGCACCCGGACCCCCTTCTCGGCGTACTCGAGGGCGAGGTTCTCGGCGCCGCCGCGGTGCGAGTCCGGGCCGACCTCGGGGGAGACGTCGGCCTCCGTCGCGGGCCGGCCGCGGACCAGGCCCGAGAGCCCGGCCGCGAGGGCGAACGGCCGGTCGGAGCCCACGAGCGCTTCGGCGAGCGTCTCGACCGCGGCCCGCTCGGCCCGGTTGCTCTCCGCCGGGTTGCCCCAGTCGTGCTTGTTGGCGAGGTGGACGACGGCCTGGGCATCGAGGGCACCGTCGCGGAGCCCGTCGAGGTCGTCGAGGTCGCCACGCCGGACCCGCGCGCCCTTCTTGCCGAGGGCGAGCGCGGCGGCATCCGAGCGGGCGAGGCCGGTGACCTCGTGCCCGGCGCCGAGAAGCTCGTCGACGACCGCCGAGCCGATCCAGCCGGTCGCGCCGGTGACGAACACGTGCATTCTGCTGCTCCTTCTTCGGAATCTCTTGTCGAGATCGAAGTTAGGAGCCGCGGCGGTGTCCGTGCCACGCAACTTTGGCAAGCAGTGTTTGCGTCAGGTGCAAATTCAGCGCGCGACTTCGACGTCGTCCAGTACTCCCAGTGCGTCCGGCACCAGCACGGCCGCGGAATGATAGGCGGAGACGAGGTATGAGGTGACCGCGCGGTCGCTGGTTCCCATGAGCCGGACGTTGATGCCGGGCTGGTATTCGTCGGGGAGTTCTTGGGGGCGTAGCCCGATGACTCCGGCGTCGTCTTCGCCGGTGCGCATGGCGAGGATCGAGGTGGTTCCGGTGTCGGTGACGGGAATTTTGTCGCAGGGCAGGATCGGCACGCCCCGCCAGGCACAGACCCGTTTTCCGTCCACGACTGTGATGTCGGGATATACCCGGTGTGCGGTGCAGGCGCGTCCGAAGGCGGCGATGGCGCGGGGGTGGGCGAGGAAGAATTTCGTTTTCCGTCGCCGGCAGAGCAGGTCGTCCATGT
>NZ_JAEBEF010000024.1:0-78278 GCF_046548815.1 Amycolatopsis sp. cmx-4-83
ACGAAGGCCTCCGGGCGGTGACGTGGTTCCTAGACAGCTCCACTTCACATCCGGAGGCCTTCACCTGTCTGCACGACAGGCCGTCACCGGGTCACCTCAGCTCGGGACAACGTCCCTGAACATCACATCTAGACCAGCAGGGAGAGGGGGAGGATCAGGGCGATCGCCACCACCGAGATCAGCGTCTCCATCACCGACCAGCTCTTCAGGGTCTGGCCCACCGAGAGCCCGAAGTACTCCTTCACCAGCCAGAACCCGGCGTCGTTGACGTGCGAGAAGAACAGCGACCCGGCGCCGATCGCCAGGACGAGCAGTGCGCTCTGCGACGGGTCCATCCCCGCCGCCAGCGGGGCCACGATGCCCGCCGCCGAGACCGTCGCCACCGTGGCCGAGCCGGTGGCCAGGCGGATCGCCACCGCGACCAGCCAGCCGAGCAGGAGCGGCGAGAGGTTCGCGTCCTTGGCCAGGCCGGTGATGACGTCGCCGACGCCGGCGTCGACCAGGGTCTGCTTGAAGCCGCCGCCCGCGCCGACGATGAGGATGATGCCCGCGACCGGGCCGAGCGAGTCACCGACCACAGTGGACAGCTTGTCGCGGCCGAGCCCGGCCGGGCGGCCCAGCAGCACCATGCCGACCAGGACCGCCACCAGCAGCGCGATCAGCGGGTCGCCGACGAAGTCGAGGATCTTGCGGGCCTGGCTGTCCTTGGCCAGCAGGATGTCGGAGAGCGCTTTCGCCAGCATGAGCACGACCGGCAGCAGCACCGTCGTGAGCGTCGCGGCGAAGCTCGGGCGCGGCTTGCCGGTGTCCGCGCGCTCGGGGACCAGGCGCTCGGGCGGCGCGGCGTCCGGCACCAGCCGGGCGGCCAGCTTGCCGAACAGCGGGCCCGCGATGACCAGCGTCGGGATGCCGACGAGCAGGCCGAACGCCAGCGTGATCCCGACGTTCGCGTTCAGCGCGCCCGCCGCGGCGAGCGGGCCGGGGTGCGGCGGGACGAGGCCGTGCAGCACCGAAAGCCCGGCCACCGCGGGAATTCCCAGCAGCATCAACGGTTTCCCGGTGCGCTTGACCGCGAGCAGCACCACCGGGATCAGCATGACGAGCCCGATCTCGAAGAACATCGGCAGCCCGATCAGCGCGGCGACGAGCGCCATCGCCCACGGCAGGCTCTTGTCGCGGGCTTTGCCGAGCACGGTGTCGACGATCTGGTCGGCGCCGCCCGAGTCGGCCAGCAGCTTGCCGAGCATCGCGCCGAGCGCGATCAGGATGCCGACCGACGCGACCGTGCTGCCGACACCGGTCGTGAAGCTCTTGAGCAGCTTGTCGACCGGCATCCCGGCGGTCAGCCCGAGCACGAGCGAGCCGAGCACCAGCGACAGGAACGGGTGCAGTTTCACCTTGGTGATCAGCACGACGATGACGGCGATCGCGACGACGGTCGCGGCGATCAGGCGGGTGTCGTGGCCGGTCCAGGCGGCGGCGAGGGTGGTCATGAGTGCTCCTGGAAAGCGGTGAGGGCGGCGTCGGTGATGGCGGCGGGCGACTCGCGGATGTCGAAGATCGCGCCGGGCTCGTCCGGTTCGAGGGGTTCGAGGTCGGCGAGCTGGGAGTCCAGCAGCGACACCGGCATGAAGTGACCCGAGCGCGACTGCATGCGCTCGGCGAGGACCTCGCGGTCCCCGTGCAGGTGGGCGAACCAGACGTTCCCGCCGGTCCGCAGCACGTCCCGATACCGGCGCTTGAGCGCGGACGACGTCACGACACCCCCGGCGGCCTGGTGCTCCCGGATCCAGCCGGCGATGGCCTCGAGCCAGGGGGCGCGGTCCTCGTCGGTCAGCGGGTGCCCCGCGGTCATCTTGTCGATGTTGGCCTTCGGGTGGAACGTGTCCGCCTCGGCGTATTCGACGTCCAGCGCCCGCGCGAGCGCGGTCCCGATCGTCGTCTTCCCGGAGCCTGACACCCCCATCACCACGATGACGGTCATCCGCACCTCCCACGTCGTTGTGCCCAGGAGAGTCAAACTCAAAAGTACTACTTATTCAAGATGAAGTACTACTTAATCGAGTCAGATGACTAGGTTGGGTGAGGTGAGGCACGAGCAGGTACTGGACGAGCTGGGCGCGGCGATCGCGAACGGATCGCTGCCCCCGGGCACCGTGTTGCGCTCCGAAGAGCTGCAAGAGCGCTTCGGTGCTTCGCGGACGGTGGCCCGCGAGGTCGTCCGGGTCCTGGAGACGATGCGGCTGACGAGCAGCAAGCGCCGGGTCGGGGTGACCGTCCGCGAGACGGCGGAGTGGAACCACTACGACCCGCGGCTGATCCGCTGGCAACTCGACGGGCCGGGCCGCCCGGCGGCGCTGGCCACGCTGAACGAGCTCCGGTCGGCGATCGAACCCTGCGCGGCCCGGTACGCGGCTTTGCGGGCGACACCGGAGGAGCGGGGTCGGCTCGGGGCGTTGGGGGAGCGGCTGGCGCGGACTGCCCGGGCGCGGGACCTGCCGACTTTTCTCGAGTTCGACATCGCTTTTCACGACCTGTTGCTGAGCGCTTCGCGGAACCCGATGTTCGCGCAGCTGTCGGAGGTCGTGGCGGAGGTGCTGACGGGGCGGACGGGGCACGGGTTGATGCCCCCGGAGCCGCAGCCCGAGGCGGTGGCGCTGCACTTGGAGGTGGCGGCGGCGGTGGCGGCGGGGGAGGCGGACCGGGCCGAGCGGGCGATGCGGGACATCGTGGTGCAGGCGCGTGAGGAGATCGCGGCCCTGGTGGAGTAGTCCGAGGCCGGCGGCGGATGGGGTGGGCCGTCGTGCGAATGCCGGCCAGGCGGGCCCCAGATGGGGTGCTCGGGCGGTTGGTGGGAGTGGACCGTCGTGCGGATGCCGGAGAGGCGGGCGCTCGTGTCGCAGCCGGGCGGTCGGTCGTGCGGCGCCGATGAGGTGGGTCCCGCGGTCGTCGTGCGGTGCGTGAGCCGAGGCGGACATCGGCCGGGTGGCGGTCGCGCGCGAGGCGAGTGCAGGTGGTCGTCGTGCGAGCCGGTGGGGCAGGCGGACACGCCGCGAGGCGGGTTCCGGGGTCGAGTAGCCTCCTCAGGAACTGCAGTTTTCTTCCGCCGGGGGGCACGGGTGAGCGCGGCGCGCGCGATCGGACTGGTCTTGGGTGTGGCGGCCGACGGCGCCCTCGGCGACCCCCGCCGCCGTCCGCCGGTCACGGCTTTCCGGCGGCTCACCCCCGGCCGTGGCGCTCTCGTCGCGGGTGCCGCCGTCGTGGGTGGCGTGCTGCTGGAGCGGGCCGGTCGCGGGCGGCCGCTCGTCCAAGCCTCGGCGACGGCCGTCACGACGTGGGCGGTCCTCGGGGCCGCCGGGCTGGCCGTGCAGGGCACCGAACTCGCGCGTGACCTCGAAGAGTGCCGCTTCGAGCCGGCGCGCGCGACACTGTCCGAATTGGACCCGCGGGTCGCCGACGGCCTCGGGGCGATCGCGTTGTCCCGCGCCTCCGTCGAGACGCTGGCCGAAAACACCTCCGACGCCGTCGTCGCCCCGCTGGTGTGGGGCGCGCTCGCGGGCGTTCCCGGGCTGGCCGGGGCGCGCGCCGTGAGCCTGCTGCGCCGGGCCCGCGTCGGGCGGCGGGGGCACTGGGCGATCGATCGGCTCGACGAGCTTGTCCACCTGGTCCCGACCCGCGTGGCGGCGGCGTTGACCGTCCTGGCGGCCCCGGTCGTCGGCGGCTCGGCCGGTGGCGCGTGGCGCGCGTGGCGCCGTGACACGATCGCCCACCCGAGCCCGAACGCGGGGCGCGTCGAGGCGGCGTTCGCGGGTGCGCTGGAGGTCCGCGTCGGCGGCCGGACGGTGTACCCGCACGGCGTGGCCGAGCTGCCGGTCCTCGGCGTCGGGCGCAACCCGGACGCCGGGCACGTGACGCGGGCGGTCGAGCTGTCCCGGGTCGTCGGCTGGCTGGCCGCCGTGACCTCGGTGGTGCTGGCCGTCGCGGCGGGCTTGCGGCGCCGCTCGCGCTGAGCTGTCCACAGGGGCGGCCGGGTGTGGACAACCGGGCGGCTTCGCTTGCGCTGGGGCGGTTTTGTCCTGGGGCACCGATAGACTGGCCTAGGGGCCGCCCCCAGGGATAGGGCGGGGGCCGCTCGTGCTTGGCCGCCGTGGCACAGCCGACAGCGTCGGCAGCATGGGCACCTCGTGGACGCTCAAGTCCGAGCACGACGACGACGGCCCGGGCGGCTCGTTCGTCGTCGGCGAGGAGTTCGAGATCCACACGAACGTCGCCGGTCAGGTCTGGACGATCACCTTCGCCGACAACGGCCTGGTCTTCTTCACCGGCGACGACGTCTCGACGCCCACCGGCATCCGGGAGCAGCACCCGACCGCCAACCGGCCCGGCCGGGTCCAGCACATGACCGTGCACGCGCTGAACCACGCCACCGGCGAGACCATCGACGGCGACCTGGCCGTGCAGCCGGTCGCGGCCTGCGGAGGCTGAACGAAGCGCGGCTGAGGGGGAGTCCCCTCAGCCGCGGCGGCGCAGCTGCGTCACCGCCTCCGCGTCCAGCCGCCCGCCGCGCGCGGTCAGCCGGGCGCCGATCCGGTCCCGGTCCTCGGCCGTCTTGTTGCCGCCGAACTTGAACTTCGCCCGGACGCCGGTGATCGTGAACTCGATCCCGCGGATCCCCGGCAGCAGCCGCTTGTCCGGCGCCTCCGTGGCGCTGACCGCGGCCCGCGCGCCGTCGGGCTCGAAGTGCCGCAGCTGCTCGTCCAGCAGCGCCGCCTTCGCCGCCGGGTCGTCGACCAGCCGGACGTCGCCCTCGAGCTGCACGGTCGCGTAGTACGACGTCGGCACGCCGCGCGCCGGGTCCGCGGTCGTGTTCCAGTCCGCGCGGATGTAGGTGTAGTCGTCGACCACCGTCAGCAGCGCCCGCGGGTGCTCCTCCAGCAGCGGCCAGATCGGGTTGGGCCGCGCCAGGTGCGTGACGACCGTGCGGTCGCCGTCGAACGCGAAGTGCGCCGGGGCCACCACCGGCAGGTCGCGGCCGGTGCCGCCGGCGATCAGCTGGCCGAAGTCGTGCGAGGACAGCCACTCCCGCCATTCGGAGTCGTCGGCGGCGTCCCACGGGTGGATCAGCATGCCCGCAGTGTCACCCGGGCAAGTGGCCGCGCCGAAGGGCCATTTCCGGCTTACTTCTGATGGCCACTTTCGGCGAGTTCGTCCTCGGCCAGGATCTCCGCGACCGACTTGCGGCGCGCCGGCGTCGGCGACGAATCGAGCGCGCCGCCGGGCTTCAGCTCGCGCACGGTGAAGTACAGCCAGCCGAGCAGCGCCATCGCGCCGAACGCGATCCACTGCAGCGCGTACGAGAGGAACGGCCCGGAGTCCGTCTGCGGCAGCGGCAGCGCGCCGAGCACGCCGGGCTGGCCGGTGTCGAGCTGGAAGTAGCCCGGCCGGATGTCGAGCTTCGCCGCCCGCGCGACGACCCGCGAATCGACGACGTAGCTCTGCAGCCGCCCGCCGGTCGACGCGTCGGCGAACGCGTCACGGTTCTTCGGGTCCGTTTCGTCGGCGCGCGCCCGCGCGGTCACCGTCACGACGCCGGGTGGCGGCGGCGCGAACGGCAGCGCGCCGGACTTGCTGTCGAGCCGGACGTAGCCGCGGTCGACGAGCACGACGGTGCCGTCGGTGGTCTGCAACGGCGTCAGCACCTCGAAGGCGCCCTCGCCCTGCACCGTCCGCAGCCGCGCGACGACCTCCTTGTCCGGCAGGTACCGGCCGGTGATCGAGACGAGGTGCCATTCGGTCTGCGGGCCGATCACGCTCCCCGGCGGCAGCAGCTGCGTCAGCGGCAGCGGCGCGGCCGTGAACGACGTCTCCAGCGCGGAGTTCTGCTGCTCGCGTTCGGTGTTGCGGCTGAACTGCCACGGCGACAGGAGCGTGAAGCAGCAGACGGCGAAGGTGAACACCACCGCCGTCAGAGCCAGCCACCCGGGCTTGAGCAGGAACCGCAACCGCACCCCACCACGGTAGGCCGTGCCCCGGCCCGGCCGCGTCCCGGCCTCCGCCACCTGTGACGGAGGCCGGGACGAACGGGACTCAGCGGTCGAGCCGCCACTGCTGGCTCAGGTTCCCGGCGACGCAGGCGGCCGTGATCACCCGCGTGCCCGGGTCGTTGGAGCCCAGGTCGGCGCACAGGCCGTTGTGGTTGCGCAGCGTGCCGTCGCCCGGCGCGGTCCACTGCTGGCTGACCGCGCCCGCCCGGCACGCGACCATGATCACCCGCGTGCCGGGGGCGTCGGACCCGAGGTCGGCGCACAGGCGGTTGGTGTTGACGAGCGTGCCGCCGAGGAGGCCCCAGCGCTGGCTGACCAGGCCTTCGCCGCAGGTCACGACGGTGATCGGGGTCTTCTCGGCGTTGGAGCCCAGGTCGGCGCAGAGCCCGTTGTGGTTGCGCAGCGTGCCGTCGCCCTTGAGGAACCACTGCTGGCTCAGGTTGCCGGCGACGCAGCCGGTGACGAGCAGCGCCGCGCCCGCCGCGTTGCTGCCGATGTCGGCGCAGGCACCGCCCGCCGTCCGCAGCGTGCCGTCGCCGGGGAAGCGCCACTGCTGCTCCGGGACCCCCGTGCAGGCGGCGGTCCCGACCGACGTCCCGGTCACGGCGAGGCAGAGGCCGGCCGCGGTGCGGACCGTGCCGTCCCCGGGGAGCGTCCACCGCTGCCCGGTGTTGTCCGCCGCGCACGCCGCGGTGGTCACCTGGGTGCCGGCGCCGGTGCACAGGCCGTTGAAGTTGCGGATCGCGTACGGCGGGATCTGGGCGCGCACCCAGTCCGTGAGGTCGTCGAGCCGGGTTTCCGTGGTGCCGTTGCGCGTTTCGGTCTCGCCGATGCAGCCGTGCTGCCACGACGCGTTGTTGATCGCGACCAGTTCGGTCGCGCCGCCGGTCTCGCGCAGCGCCGGACCGCCCGCGTCACCCTTGCAGGTGGTGGCGTCGGCCGTGACGTTCAGCGTGGTCGCGGTGCTCGAGGCGACGGTGAACGTGGCGGTCGACAGCCGGTCCGGCACCCATTCGGTCGCGGTCCGGCCGTAGCCGGCGAGCCGCAGGGTTTCGCCGGTGCTGACGGGCGAGGTCCCGAGGGCGACCGGCGCGACGGTGAAGACGGGCGCGTCGAGCCGGGCCAGGACGAGGTTCCGGTCCGGCCGCGGCACGAGCGAGGCGACCGCGGTGGTCCGGCCCCCGACGGTCACGGTGGCCGCGGCCGGCGGCGGGCCCGCGGGCGTCGCGGCGTCGCCGAAGCAGGTCGTGGCGGTGAGCACCCACTGCGGCGCGACGAGCGCCCCGGTGCAGCCCCGCCCGGCGGTGTTCACCTTGGCGACGTACGAATAAGTTCCTTCGGCGGCTTGACTTCCCCCGGCGATCGCTCCGGCCGGACCGGCGGCCACGAACCCCGCCGCGGTCACGAGCGCCAGAACGCCCGAAATCCTTTTGAGCACGCGTTTTCCCCTCATCGACGACGATGCCGGAGGGCTTATCGGGCGCGGCCCGCTCAACCGTACGAAGATCGGCTGTGACGCCGGTCACCGCTCGGCGCGGACCCAGTCGAGCAAGCCGGGCACCGCGCGTTCGACCATGCCGAGGACGTCCTCGAAGCCGTCGTCACCGCCGTAGTAGGGGTCCGGGACCTCGGCGCCTTCGGGCGCGGACGGGTCGAACGAGCGCAGCAGCCGCACCTTGGCGGGATCCTCGACCCGCGACCGCAGGAACTCGGCGTGCCCTTCGTCGGCGGCCAGCAGCAGATCGGCGGCGAGGTCTTCGCCGGAGACTTCGGAGGCCACGTGAGAGGTGGGGTAGCCGTGCGCTTTCAGCGTCGCGCGAGCACGTTTGTCGGCGGGCTCCCCGGCGTGCCACGGCCCGGTACCGGCACTGGTGACGCGGACGGCATCGCCGAGGTGAGCTTCTTCGAGCTTGGCCCGGAACACCAGTTCGGCCATCGGGGAGCGGCAGATGTTGCCGGAGCAGACGAAGACGATGTGGGTCACGTCCGCGAGCGTAACCGTGACGGTCGGCGAAGCGATCGCGTAACACGACTGCCGGTCGGCGCGACCAGTGCGGCAACATCCTCGGCACCGCTGGAGAACCGCCATGACGCCTCGCACATTCGTCGCCGTCGCCGCTCTCGCCGTCGCCATCGGTGCGCTGATCCTGCTCGGGACCACCGTGAAGGCGACGGCCGCGGGCGGGCAGTCCGTCGTGTGCGGGAGCGGGTTCAAGACCGACATGAGCCAGACGGCGCACGACTCGAACGTCAACGCGCTGACGAACGCCTACGCGGCCGACGCCGGCGCCGGCTGGGCGCTACCCGATCGCACCGAGGGCTATCAGGTGGCGTGCGACGCCGCGTTGTCCCTGCGCCGCGGCTTCGGCTGGGGCCTGCTCGCGGTCGGCGGGCTCGTGTTCGTCGGCGCGCTGGTCGTGCGGCGGCCCGAACAGGCCGACCGCCCGCCGGCGGCGACCGCGTAGTCGGCGGGCCGCCCCCTTCGCCTGCGTAACCGGCTGGTTCACCCGGTCACCCGCTCACTCGGCGGTACCCGTGGCCCGCGACCGGCACTTAGCGTGATCACGCGAGGACGCGAACCGGAAGGAAAGCGATCATGCACGGATGCTGCTCGAAGTGCACCGGTCAGGGCTGCGGCTGCTGCGGCAACTGCAACTGACGCCCCACGCGGCGCTCACGGCGGCGGCGGCCAGACGCCGCCGGGGCGCCTCCCCCGGCCCGCACGAACAGCCGCTGCCGAGGGTCCCTCAGCCCAAGCAGGTAGCCGACGTCGCCGTGCCGAGGGCGCGGGTGTGCAGTGCGTCGAAGTGGTGGACGACGTCCGCCACCCCGGCGGCCACCAGCTGACGCGCCGGGCACGAATGCGCCGCCCGCACCGCCGAAGTCGCCGCCAGCTCCGTCAGCAACCCCGTGTTCAGCCGGTCGATCACCGGGCGGATCACCGCGAGATCCGGCCGGGGCGAAGGAACTTCCGCCGGGTGGGCGTCCCAGCGCGTGTAAAGCCCGCGCTGCACCACCTTGTTCGCCTCGATCTGCGCGCGGAAGAACCGCACCGCGTCCGCCGGGTCGAGGCCGAGACCCGGGGCGCGCGCCGAAACCGAGTCGTAGATCTGCTGTTCGCGCACCGGGTCGTCGATCGGTGACGGCGTTCCGTACTTCGCCGCCGCCACCTGATCGGCTAGTTCCACGCGCTGCGCGGCCAGGTCGGTGAGCCGCCACAGGCCAGGGGGAGAAGCCGACGCCGGGAGCGCCGCCACCAGGAGACCGGACACCACCGCGAAGAGCACAGCCAGTACTCGCATGGCGCACGACCGTACATGCGAAGATCCCCGGATGCCCGCACTCTCCGAAGTCATCACCGTGCTGGAGCAGGCCTACCCGCCCGCGCTCGCCGAGTCGTGGGACGCCGTCGGCCTCGTCTGCGGCGATCCGGCCGAGCCCGTCACACGCGTGCTCTTCTGCGTCGACCCGGTCGCCGAGACCGTCGACGAAGCCGCCGACCTCGGCGCGCAGCTGATCGTCGCGCACCACCCGCTGCTCCTGCGCGGAGTGCACGGCGTCCCGGCCGACACCGCCAAGGGTGCGCTCGTGCACCGGATGATCCGCGCCGGTATCGCCCTCTACTGCGCCCACACCAACGCCGATTCGGCCGATCCCGGTGTCTCCGACGCGCTCGCGCAGGCGATCGGGCTCCGCGTGACCGGCCCGCTCGCGCCCAACGCCGACGGCGTCACCGGCATCGGCCGCCTCGGCGAGCTGCCCGAGCCCGAGCCGTTCGCGATGTTCGTGCAGCGGGTCGCCGACGCGCTGCCCGAGACCGTGCCCGGGGTGCTCGGGGCGGGCGACGAGGACCGCTTGATCCGCACCGTCGCCGTCTCCGGCGGGGCCGGCGACTCCTACCTGAAGCAGGCCACCGCGGCCGGGGTCGACGCCTACGTCACCGCCGACCTGCGCCATCACCCCGCCGGTGAGCACCTCGCGGGGGCGCACCCGGTGCCCGCGCTGGTCGGGCTGACCCACTGGGCCAGCGAATGGCCGTGGTGCGGGCAAGCCTCGGCGGTCGTGGCGCGAGCGTTTGCGGGTAACGTCGACATCTGCGTCTCCACGCGGTGCACCGACCCGTGGAACGTCCGCGCCGAGCGCACATCGAATTAAGAGGAGCACCGTGAAGGCCGAACCCGCCGTGCAGCGCCAGTTGCTCGAGCTCGCCAAGGTGGACGCCGAGCTCTCGCGCACCGCGCACCGCCGCCGCACCCTGCCGGAGCTGGCCGAGATCGACGCGGGAGAGAAGCTCGCCCGCGAGCGCCGCGACGCGCTCGTCTCGGTGGAGACCGCCGCCTCCGACCTGGACCGCGAGGTCGCCCGGCAGGAGAAGGAGATCGAGTCGGTGCGCGCCCGGGAGGACCGCGACCGCAAGCTCCTCGCGTCCGGCTCGGTGAACTCGAAGCAGATGACCGACATCGAGCACGAACTGCAGACGCTCGAACGGCGCCAGCGCGCGCTCGAGGACGACCTGCTGGAGCTGATGGAGCAGCGCGAGGCGCTGGGCCTGGACGCGCAGCGCACCGGCGCCGAGGTCGACAAGGCCGAAGCCGAGGTCGCCGCCGCGATCGTCCGCCGCGACGAGGCGTTCAAGGACCTCGACACCATCCGCGCGCGCCGCGACGAGGACCGCGCGAAGCTGCTGCCGCGTTTCCCGGAGCCGCTGCTCAAGCTGTACGAGCGGGTCCGCGAGCACAAGGGCATCGGTGCCGCCCTGCTCCGCGCCCGCCGGTGCGGTGCCTGCCAGCTGGAGATGGACCGCAACACCGTCAACGAGATCAAGGGCTCGCCCGAGGACGAGGTCATCCAGTGCGAGAACTGCGGCGCGATCCTGGTCCGGACCGTGGAGTCGGGTCTGTGACCTCGCACGTCGTGATCGAGGCCGACGGCGGATCCCGGGGCAACCCGGGCCCGGCCGGCTACGGCGCCGTGGTCAAGGACGCCGACGGCGAGGTGCTCGCCGAGCGCAAGGAAGGCCTCGGCGTCGTCACCAACAACGTCGCCGAGTACCGCGGGCTGATCGCCGGGCTGGCCGCCGCGGCCGAGCTCGGTGCGTCCACTGTGGACGTCCGGATGGACTCGAAGCTCGTGGTGGAGCAGATGTCCGGGCGCTGGAAGATCAAGCACCCGGACATGCAGCCGCTGGCCGAGCGGGCCAAGGAGCTGGCCGCCGGGTTCACGCGCGTCAAGTACGAGTGGATCCCGCGCGCGCAGAACTCCCACGCCGACCGCCTGGCCAACGAGGCCATGGACGAAGCCGCCGGCAAGCCCGCCACGGCGAAGCCGCCGAAGCTGCCGACCCGCAAGCCGGACCGCGCGACGGTGGCCTGGACCGGTGCGAAGGGCACGCCGACCCGGCTGCTCCTGCTGCGCCACGGCCAGACGGAGATGTCGGCGCTGCGCCGCTACTCCGGCCGCGGCGACGTCCCGCTCACCGAACTGGGCCGCGCGCAGGCCGCGGCGGCGGCTAAGCGGCTGGCCGCGATGGACGGCCTGGTCGTCGACGGCGAGGCCGTCCCGATCATCTCCTCGCCGCTCACGCGCACGAAGCAGACCGCGCAGGCCGTCGCCGACGCGCTCGGCGGCCGCGTCGAGACCCACCCCGGCCTCATCGAGACCGACTTCGGCGACTGGGAAGGCCTGACGTTCGCCGAAGCCGCCGACCGCGACCCCGAGCTGCACGGTTCGTGGCTGGGCGACAGCGCGGTGCCGCCCCCGGGCGGCGAGAGCTTCGACGTCGTCCACCGGCGCGTCCGCAAGGCCCGCGACGAGCTGATCGCCGAGCACGGCGGCCGGACGTTGCTGCTGGTCAGCCACGTGACACCGATCAACACGCTGCTGCGGATGGGCCTCGACGCCGGCCCGCAGCTGCTGTTCCGGCTGCACCTGGACCTGGCGTCGCTGTCGATCGTCGAGTTCTACCCGGACGGCAACGCGTCGGTCCGCCTGGTCAACGACACCTCGCACTTGTCCTGACCGGTCGAATGTGGGGTGGATCACGCTCAATGCCGACGCGTGGCCGACCCCCGATGGGGTATTGGCTACAGTGTCTCGACCGCGTCGCCGCGGTGGCGGGTCTCCAGCTCGACCCACTTCAGGGGGCGCCGGCTCGCGCGTATCCCACCGGCAGAAGCCTGCGGGCGGAACAGTGACGAGGACATGACGGCTAGCGCACTCACCGAGACCTCTCCGAGCGACGTCCCCGAGGACCCCGTGCCCGCGACGACCGCGCGGAGCTGGGGCGCGCGGCTCGCGCCGGTGCTGGCCGTGCTCACCGGCGTCGCGGCGGTCGCCGCCCACGCCACGCGCTACGGCCACTGGATCGTCGACGACGCCGCCATCACGTTCTCCTACGCCCGCAGCTTCGCCGACGGCCTCGGCCCGGTGCTGCAGCCGGGCGCCCCGCCGGTCGAGGGCTTCTCCGACCCGACGTGGATGGTGCTGCTCGGCCTCGGCAAGCTCGTCGGCCTCTTCGACCACGGCTCCCTCTTCGGGCTGCCCGACTACGTGCTGTTCCCGAAGGTGCTGGGCCTGCTGTTCACCGGCGGCATCCTGACCGCGTGCCACTTCGCCGCGAAGCAGATCTTCACCCGCTTCGCGTGGCTGGCCACGCTGATCGCCGGCCTGACGCTGGCGACGATCCCGTCGTTCGTCATCTGGGTCGTGTCCGGCCTGGAGAACTCGCTGTTCGCGTTCGCGGTGGTCACGCTGGGCGTGACGCTGTTCATCGCGGTGCGCAACGACCGCCTGCTGACCCCGAAGGTCGCGATCTGGGCGGGCGTCATGGTGGCGTTCGCCGCGCTGACCCGGCCGGAAGGCCTGATCTACGCGGGCGCGTACCCGCTGGCGGCGCTGTTCCTGCTGCGCGGCGGCCTGTTCTGGAAGAGCTTCCGCCTGGCCCTGCTGTCGGTGGCGGCGTTCGCGGTGCCGTTCGGCGCGTACGTCGTCTGGCGCCACGCCGAGTTCGGGCGGCTGCTGGCCAACCCGTCGGTGGCGAAGCAGCAGGGCCTGCCGGGCTTCGACGCCGTGAAGCGCCCCTTCGAGCTGGTCGGCTACGCGGGCTGGGCCGGCGTGGCCGTGCTGGCGCTCGTGCTCGCGTTCGCGCTGGTCAAGGCCCCGTGGCGGCGTTCGCTGATCGCGCTGCTGGTGCCGCTGGGGCTCGGGATCGTCGCGTACGGCGTGATGGTCCCGGACTGGATGTACCAGCACCGCTTCGCCAGCCCGATCTGGCCGCTGGCGGTCATCGCGGGCACGCTGTCGGCTGGTGAGCTGCTGCGCCACCGCCAGGCCCTGCTGCGCGTCGGCGTGGTCGTGGTCCTGGTGGGCGCGTTCATCCCGTCGGCGATCGGCTTCGCGTCGGCGGCGGACAAGTTCGCGAAGAACCCCAACATCACGGCGTGCCTGGTGGCGGACCGCTTCGGCCGCGGCTTCAACACGTACGCGGACATCCTGGGCATCCAGAAGGCGTCGCTGCTGCTGCCGGACCTCGGTGGTTCGTCGATGACCAGCCGCCTGGAGCTGGTCGACATGGCGGGCCTGGTCAACAAGCCGATCGCGGACCTGGTCCACGACAACGACCTGGCGGGCCTGCGCAACTACGTGTTCGACACGGTGAAGCCGACGTTCATCCACTCGTGGGGCCCCTGGGCGGCGGGGAACGGCATCGCTCTGGACCCGCGCTTGGACCGCGACTACGTGCTGATCTACAGCTCGCCGATCGAAGGCCTGCGCAACGGCGACTGGGTCCGCCGCGACGCGGTGACGGACCCGGCGAAGCTGAAGGCGGCGCAGGACTACGCGGCGAAGACGATCCCGGCGGTGGCGGCGGACCGCTTCGGCGGGCCTTTGGACGACTGCGGGGCGACGATGAAGCCGGGCCAGACGATCACGATGCCCAGCTGATTCAGGGGTTGTGCGCGGCGCGGAAGGCGTCGATCTGCCGCTGGACGCTCTCCAACCGGCGGGACCTTCAGCAGGGCGACGAGCAGGTCACCGGGGTGGAAGTCGCCTTCGGCGAGCGGATCCCGCTCCAGGAGGTCGAGCGCGAGGGGCACCAGCAGCTCGGCGCTCGTGCGCGGTCCGGACCAGCCGGGTCGCGTCGGCGGGCGGAGCGTCCCAGGTGTGGCCCTCGAGCTGTTCGAGGCTCAGCGACATGTCGACCACGGCTCAGCTCGCCAGGCCCAGGCTCAGCCACAACGCCCCGGTCGCCGCGGCCAGGCACAACGGCGTCGTGATGATCCCCAGCGCGTGGAACGTCTTCGCCGACGGGGGTGCCGGGAGCGTCCGGCGCCACAGCAGCGTCGCCAGTGAGCCCAGATAGGTCGCGTTCGGGCCGATGTTCACGCCCAGCAGGACCGCCAGCAGCACGCCCGGGGCCGGGTGCGGGCCGAGGACCGACAGCAGGATCAGCGTCGCCGGCAGGTTGTTGACCAGGTTGGCCAGCAGCGCCGCCACCCCGGCCGCGATCAGGAGGTCCAGCAGGCCGGTCGACGTCGGCAAGAGGTCGCCGAGGAGGCCGCCCAGGACGTGCTCCGACACCGCCTCCACCACGACCGCCAGGCCCAGCACGAACAGGCACAGCTGCGGCGACGCCTCGGTGACCAGCTGCCACGGCCGGATCTTGCCCCTCGCCAGTGCCCGCACGCCCAGGATCAGCGCCGCGAGCGCCGCGATCCACACCGGCTCGACGTGGCCGAGCTGGCCGACGCCGAAGCCCGCCAGCGTCAGGACGAGGACGACGAGTGCGAACGTCGGCGTTTCGAGGTGCTGCTTCGGTTCGGCGGTCTCGCGGGGCCGCAGGTCGGCGGCGAAGAACCGCAGGAAAACCGCCAGTTCGATGGCGATCGTGACCAGCCACGGCAACGCCATCAGCGCGGTGAACCCGGCGAACGTCAGCCCCGACGCGGCGAACGCCAGGAGGTTCGTCAGGTTGGACACCGGCAGCAGCGTCGACGCGGAGTTGGCCAGGTGCGCGCACGCGTAGACGTGCGGGCGGGGCGGGAGTTCGAGGCTCTTCGCCGTCGCGAGGACGACCGGGGTGAGCAGGACGACGGTGGCGTCCAGGCTGAGGATCGCGGTCACCCCGGCCGCGGCGGCGAAGGTGAGCACCAGCAGGCGCCGCGGTTTGCCGTGGCACGCCTCGGCCAGGCGGTTGCCGAGCCAGCTGAAGACGCCGTCGACACTGGCCAAAAAGGACAACAGGAGAATGGCGGCCAGAAAGCCCAGCGTCGGGAGGATCTCGACGGCCCGGTCGCCGGCCGCTTCGGGTCGCACGAGCCCGAGCAGCAGGGCGAGCCCCGCGGCCGGCACCGCGGCGACGGCTTCGGGCCACCCGCGCGGCCGGACGATGGCGAAGACCAGCACGACGGCCAGCAGCGCGAGGCTGCCCGCCCCTGCCCAGAAGTTCACGTGCTCACGCTAATCGACGCCCGCCGACGCGCCCCGCCTGACCACGGCGGCGGCCGGAGTGGTGGCGGCGCGATTCTGTCGGTGCTCCCGGGTAGCGTGGAAAACGGGGGCGCCCCCGCGGGCGCTCAGACCCCCAGCGGCTCCGGCGTCGCCGCACCTCGCGCCAGGTCCTGCTCCTTGGCCCGGATCACCGGCAGCACCTCCTTGCCGAAGTGCTCGACGTCCTCGAGGTAGTGCAGGAACCCGAGCAGCAGCAGGTTCGCCCCGCGCTTCTTGTACTCGATCGCCCGGTCGGCGATCTGCTCCGGGGTCCCGATCAGCTTCGTCCGGAACCCGTCATTGTACTGCACCAGGTCCTCGAACTCCGAGTCCGCCCACATCCCCTTCGAGTCCGAAGTGGACTTCCCCGCCTGCGCCACGGCCGACCGGAACCCTTCGACCGCCTCGACGTTGGCCTTGGCGACGATCTCCTTCAAGACCGCGCGGGCCTCGCTCTCGGAAGAACGGGCGATCACGAACCCGTTCAGTCCGAACCGGACAGTCCGGCCCGCGGAAGCCGCGTAGCCGCGAACCTCGGAAACCTGCTCGCTGAACCCGTCGAAGTCCTTGCCGTTGCTGAAGTACCAGTCCGACACGCTCCCGGCGAGCTTCCGCGCCGCCGTCGAATTTCCGCCCTGGAAGATCTCCGGGTGCGGGGCCGCCACCGGCTTCGGCTTGATGTCGAAGTCGTGGATGCGGTAGAAGTCCCCGCGGAACTCCGCGTGGTCGTTGGTCCAAAGTTCGCGCAGGACGCGGATGAACTCCTCCGACCGCCGGTAGCGCTCGTCGTGCTCCAGCCACGGTTCGCCGAGGCCGGTGAACTCGCCCTTGAACCAGCCGCTGACCACGTTGACCGCCGCGCGGCCGCCGGAAATCACGTCGGCGCTGGCGATGAACTTCGCCAGCACGCCCGGGTGCCACAGTCCCGGGTGGACGGCCGCGATCACCTTCAGGCGCTGCGTCGCGAGCAGCAGGGCCAGGCTGAACCCGGTCGATTCGTGCTGGTAGGAGGCACCGTAGCTGGCGGTGTAGCGAACTTGGGAAAGCGCGTACTCGAAGCCGCTGTTCTCGGCCAGCACGGCCAGCTGCCGGTTGTACTCGTAACCCCAGTCCGTCCGCTGCTCGATGTCGGACGTGACGAGGCCACCGCTCACGTTCGGGACCCAGTAGGCGAATTTCAACGGCTCTTCGTACGACATGGCCCGAGTAGAGCAACGACCCGGAGACGGGTCAACGCGCGTCCGCACGGTGGGACTTGGCCAGCGCGCCACCGAGTTCCGCGCGGCCGGGGATGCCGAGCTTGCGGTACGCGCCCGACAGGTGCAGCTCCACCGTGCGCCGGGTCAGGTGCAGCGCCGTCGCGATTTCGCGGTTGGTCAGGCCCTGCGCGGCCATCACCGCGATGCGGTTTTCCTGCCGCGTCAACCCGTGTTCGTTGTCCTTGGCCGGGGTGAGCGCACGCCGGGACGAGCGCAGCTCCTCCGCCGCGCGCCGGGCGAGCGGGCGGGCGCCGCAGTGCTCGCTCAGCTCCACCGCCTGCCGCAGGGTTTCGATGGCCTTTTCGGACTGGCCGTGCCGCGCCTGCAGGCTGCCGAGCTCCGTCAACGCCGTCGCCAGCTGCAGCCGCGCCGGGGACGTCCGCAACGTCGTGATCGCCTTGGTCAGCGCGCGCTCGGCTTCGTCGTCCTCGCGCACGAGCCCCAACGTCGTCAGCGCCGTGCCCAGCGGCCGCGCCGCGCCCCAGCGGGCCGCCGCCGTGCTGTCCTCTTCCGCCAGCCGCGCCGCGTCGTCGGCCTGGCCGAGCGCCAGCGCCGCCCGCGCGGCGTGCGCGCGCCACGGCACGAACCCAGGGAACCGCATGCCGTGGTGGGCCAGCCGGCGCCCGCAGCTGAGCAGGTCCTCGAACCCGAACCGGGTGTACCCGGTGGCGACGCGCAGGCGGCCTCGCGCGTACAGCAAGTAGGTGTGGGTGAACAGGCCCTGGCTGGCGACGAAGTCCATCCGGTCCAGCAGCGACGTCGCCGCCTCGAACCGGCCGAGGTCCACCCAGCACTCGACGAGCTTCGCCGCGCACAGCACGCCGACCGGGCACGTCGTCGTGCCGCCGCGCTCGTCGAACCGGCGCAGCAGCGATTCGAAGTGGACGCTCGCGCGCTGCAGGTCGCCGCTGGCCTGCAGCGCGATCCCGCGGGCCAGGGTGGGCAGCGCGCCGTGCGGCACGTGCACGTCCCACGGCTCGCGCTCGACGTCGAGGGCGCGGCACAGCCGGTCGACGTGCGCGGGCTCGTCCGCGAGCACCGCGGTCGCCAGCGTGAAGAAGTAGTGCTGCTCGAAGAGTTCGCTGTCGTCGCCCGACAGCGCGTCCGCGAAGTGGCCGAGGGCGTCTTGCGCCGACTCGCCGCTGCGGACGGCGTCGAGCGCCAGCAACGCCGAGCGGCTGCGCTGCGCCGCCGGGTCGGTCAGCGGCGCCCACTGCTCCTCGAAGTCGCGGAACTCCGGGGGCGGGCCCAGCCGGCTGCCCGCTTCGGCGAGGTAGGTCACGCACAGCAGCGGCCACACGGCGTCCGGGCCGCCGGCGTCGAGCCGCGCCGCGATCTGGCCCGCCGCGCTGATCCCGAGCCGGGCGTCCTGCCCGCCGCAGAGCGACAGCAGCATCGCCGTGGCGATGACCGCGGCGGTCTCGCGGTTGCCGATCGTGTCGACGGCTTCCCGCACCCGCTTCGCCGCGGCCGGCGGGTCGACCTGGAACTCCGCGTGCGCCAGCTGCAGCAGCACGGCGACCCGGCGCCCGGACGACAGCCGTTCGGCCAGCGCCCGCCGCAGGTGCCGCGCGGCCAGCTCGGGCCGTCCGGAGAACACGGCGTCGCGCGCGCTCAGCCGCAGCACGTCCACGCCCCACGGGATTCGGATCGACGTCGCTTCCAGCAGGTGCGCGGCGACGCGCTCGACCGGCGCGCCCGTCTCCGACAGCAGCTTCGCCGCCCGCCCGTGGTTGACCGCGCGGGTCGTCTGCGGCATGTCCTTGAGCAGGGAGTTGCGGACGAACGAATAGGTCAGCACCGGCTGGTTGCTGTTGGTGAGCACGTGCAGCCGGACCATCGTGTCGATCGCCTGCAGCGCGTCGAGCTCGTCGACGCCGGCGAGCTGGGCCAGCAGGTCGAACCCGGCGTCCTCGCCGAGGATGGCCGCCGCGTGCAGGATCTCCGCCGCGTGCGGGAACTCCTGCATCCGCGTGTGCAGCACCTGGCCGATCAGCGACGAGCCGAGCTCGTGCGGGTCCGCGCCGGGCAGCAGCCGCGGGCGCAGGGCCTGCAGCAGGTACGGGTTGCCGCCGGTCGCCTCGCGGCAGGCGGTGGCGAGCTCGCCGGGGGCGAGACCGAGGATTTCGGCCGCGGCGGCGTCGCCGAGGCCGTTCAGGGTGATCGACGCCGGCGTGCAGCCCGCCATCTCCAGCAGCGCGACGTCGTGGTGCGGCGGGTGCCCGGTCAGCGCGGTCAGGACGATCAGCACCGGCAGGTCGAGCACGCGGTTGCGGATGTAGGCGAGGCACCGCATGGACCAGGCGTCGGCGAGGTGGACGTTGTCGATGCCGAGGAACAGCGGGCCGCGGCCGGCGGCCTCGCGGACGAGCCCGAAGAAGAGTTCGAGCGCTTCGCTCTCCCCGGCCGGTCCGCACAGCTCGGTGGCGCTCGGGCGCGGCGTGCCCGGGGCGCTCAGCGCGTCCGCGAGCTGGCGGGCGAGCCCGCCCGGCAGGTGGCTCTCCAGCCGCGACCCGGTGGCGATCGCGACGGTGAAGCCCGCGTCCGCGGCCAGCGTCGCGACGGTGTGGAGGGTGGCGCTCTTGCCCATGCCGAACTCGCCGACCAGGACCGCGCTGGCCGCGCGGCCGCCGAGTGCGGCCGGGAAAAGGCTGGTCAGGCGGCTGAGCTCGGGTTCGCGGCCGGGGAGCCGCGGGGCGGGACGCTTCGGTACCGAAGCCCCGCTGACGGGGTGCTCGGGATTTACTTCGGTATCCACCGTAAGGACTTTCATGTTGGGTTGGGGCAGACTACTGGAATCCGGCCGACCAGGGGAGATCCCGCGGAGCGCGGCCGGACCCGCCCACGACACGAGCAGGGGAGCCGATGGACGCAGCCGATGCGAACCGGTCCTCCCCGCCGGCACTTCCGTCGGGCAGCGGGTAGCCGGCTCCGGCCGGTCGCTCCGGAACGCCGGCCGCCGGTGCGCCGCCGCGGGGGAGGTACCCGAGCCGGACCGCCTCCGCCAGCGCTTCGCCCACCGACCGGAACTCGGTGACCCGGACCCGGCAGCGGGCACAGCCCCGCAGGTGCGTTTCGAACTCCGCCGGGTCGTCGAGGACGCCGAGCCCGTGCGCCGCGGCGTCCCGGTGCTTCCCCGTCATCGCACCGCCACTTCACCGAGCGTCTTCCGCAATTGCCGCATCGCCGTGTACAACCGCGATTTCACGGTTCCTTCCGGAATTCCCAGAATTTCCGCCGCCCGCCGAACGGTGTTTCCGGCGAGGTAGGTCTCGTAGATGACGGACTGGTATTTCGCGTCCAGTTCCCCCAATGCCCGAGTAATCGTTAGTGCGGCTAACGAACTGTCCGCGCGATCGGCGGACTCGGCGTTTTCCGGGATGTCCAGAGCAACCTCCTGCGGGCGGACCCGGCGATTTCTCCAGCCGTCGATGACGATCCGGCGGGCCACCGTGAGCAGCCAGCCGCGCAGCATTCCGGGCTCGCGTTCGAGGGTGTCCGAGTGTTGCCACGCGCGGATCATGGTCTCCTGCACCACATCCTCGGTCCACTGCCGGTCGTGGTTGGTCAGGGACAACACCTGTGCGAACAGGGTGGCGCGGAAGTCCTTGTACAGCAACGGGACGAGATCGTCCGCCGGGTCGACCGCGGTGGTGGACGAGGCGTAACCGACGTGGCCGCGACTTTCTCTGCCCAGTGCTTCCATAAAGCTCGCAACCTCACCTGACTGGCGGACCGTGGGGCCATCGGAGCGTAGCGCAAAACAACTTAATAGGCCATATGCATTAGTTTCGGTGCCCCATTAGCGACGGCCGCAAACGACACCCGTTCAAGATCGGTTCAGAATGTGTCTTGTGATGCACATCACAGGTCACTAAAAGGTGACGGCGAGAACCGGATCGCACCTTTCTCCCGTAGCTCACTGTGAAGCCTCCTTCGCGAAGGGACACCGGGATGCCGCTCCGATTCGTGGCGCTGCTGGCCGCCGCGGCCGCGCTCGTGCTCGGCTGCGCCCTTCCGGCGTCGGCCGGCGAACTGCAGCAGACCGACCGCGCGCTGCTGACCCGGCTGAAGCAGCACACGCTGTGGGCCGGGCCGTCGAGCAGGCTGGCCGCCGAGCGGGCCACCAACCGCCGCGTCCGCGCCGTCGCCGTCCGCATCACCGACGACCAGGCCCGCCTCGACGTCGCACTGGGCGCGGTGGCCGACCGGCTCGCGATCACCCTCCCGGGGGAGCCGACCGAGCAGGAGCGCACCTGGGCGGACGAACTCGCCGCGGCCGGCGGCGACGCGTTCGACCGCGCCTACGTCAACCGGCTCCGCGCCGAGTACGGCAGCCTCTTCGCGCTCGCCTCCGACGTCCGCGCCGGCACCCGCGACGACGACGTCCGCGCGTTCGCCCAGACCGCCGTCGACACCGCGCTCGGGCACCTGACGCTCCTGGAGAGCACCGGGCTCGCCGAAACCACGTCCCTGCTCGTCTCCGCCACCGAGGACGACACCCTCGGCGGCGGGGACCTCGCCGCCGCCGCCGTCCTCGTGGCCCTCGCCACCGTCGCCACGTTCGGCCTGCTCCGCCTGCTCGGAACTCCCGGCAGGACCCCGCCGCGCACCCGGAGGTAAGCCGCTCCATGTCCCCCTCAGCCGCGCTGATCCCGGTGTCGCCGCACGACACCGGGATCGCCGAGGCGGCCGCGCTCTCCGGCCGCCTCACCTACCTCTGCATGTGCCTCACCCTGTGCTGGGGCGTGCTCGCCGCCACCGGCTGGGTCCGCCGGTTCAGCGGCCGGGACGCGCTGCGCACCGGCCACACCCTGCTCGCCGCGTTCACCCTCGCCACCGGCACGCTGCACGGGCTGACCTTCCTCTTCCTCGAGGACGACCCGTTCGGCGTCGCCGACCTCCTGCTCCCCTTCTACGACGGCACCCCGCGCCACGCGCTCGGCATCGCCGGCCTGGAGCTGGTGATCGCCGTGTCCGTGACGGCGGGCCTGCGCCGCGCGAGGGAAGGGCGGTGGCTGCGCTTCCACCAGGCCGGCTACCTCGCCATCGGCCTGCTCGCCGTGCACGCCTGGCTCGGCGCCGTCTCGAGCGGGCACCTGGCCGTCGTCTGGCTGGCCGGGATCACGCTGCTCGTCCCGCCGGTGCTGCTGTCGGTCCTGCGGGTGCTGCCGCCCGCGTTGCTCGCCCGCGCCGGGCTGGTCACGCCGCCCGAGCCGGAGCCGGCCGCCCTGCGCGTCGACGTCGACAGCCGGCGCTGCCACGCCTACGGCGTCTGCCAGAGCGAGGCGCCGCAGGTGTTCCAGCTCGGCCAGGACGGCCGGCTCGAGTACGAGAAACGCCCCGAAGCGGAGGAAGTCCCGAACGTCCGCGCGGCCGCGCGCGCCTGTCCCATGCGAGCCATCCACCTGCTGGGAGCGATCTGATGACCGAACGCATCGTCATCGCCGGAGCCGGACTGGCCGGCCTGCGCGCCGCCGAACGGCTGCGCGAACTCGGGTTCGACGGCGAAGTCGTCGTCCTCGGCGCCGAACCCGGCATCGCCTACCACCGGCCGGCGCTGTCCAAGCAGCTCCTCACCGGCGCGGTCAGCCGCGCCGACACCCTCCTCGCCGACCCCCTCGAAGTCGACGCCGAATGGCGGTTCGACACGCCGGTCACCGCGCTGTCGCCGCACCGGCAGGTCGTCCACCTGCGCGACGAGGAACTCCGCTACGACGGCCTGGTCATCGCCACCGGCGTCGAACCCCGCCGCATGCCGGGCGCGCCGCACGGCCACCAGCGCGTGGTCGTCGTCCGCACCCTTTCCGACACCGTCGCGCTCCAGCGGGCGCTGACCGGCAACCCCGGCCCGGTCGCGGTGATCGGCGACGGCTTCATCGGCTGCGAAGTCGCTTCCAGCCTCCGCGAAACCGGCCGCGGGGTCGTCCTCTTCGGACGGTCGCGCCCGCTGCTGGCCGACGTCCTCGGCCCCGACATCGGCGACTGGCTCACGGCGTTGCACGCGGCCCGCGGCGTCCACCTCGAACTCGGCACCACGATCCGCCGCTGGCGTCCCGGGCCGACGTCGGTCGGGCTCGAATTCGCCGACGGCCGCGCGCTCGACGTCGCGTGCGTGGTGGTCGCCGTCGGCAGCGTCCCGGCGGTGTCCTGGCTGCGCGGCGCCAAGCTGCCCCTCGACGACGGCGTCGTCTGCGAACCCACCTGCCACGTCGTCGGCTCGTCGACGATCGTCGCGGCGGGCGACGTCGCCCGCTGGCCCAACCTCCGCTACGACGTCACGCCGCGGCGCGACGAGCACTGGCTCAACGCCGTCGAAATGAGCCGCGCGGCCGCCGAGAACCTCCTCGCCGGCCCGCGGGGCTCGCGGCCGTACACGCCGGTGCCGCGCTACTGGTCCGAGCAGCACGGCGTCCGCATCCAGGTCGCCGGCCGCCCCGCACTCGGTGCCGACACCGTCCTCCTGGAGAGCCCGGTGGCCGGCACGCGGCCCATCACGGGGTTCGTCCGCCACGGCAAGCTGGTCGGGCTGATCGGCCTGGACAGCCCCGCCGCGGTGCTGCACTGGACGGCCGAACTCGCCCGCCAGCACCCCGCGCCGGCGGTGGTCCGGCCACGCCACCACAGCGAGGCGGCGGCCGGCTGCTGAGCTACGATTCGGCCTGCGGACGAGCTGGCAGGGCGGTCGCGGGCCGGGGTGACCCGGCCCGAGGAAAGTCCGGACTCCACGGGGCAGGGTGGTTGCTAACGGCAACCCGGGGCGACCCGCGGGAAAGTGCCACAGAAAACAGACCGCCCCCGCTTTCGGGCGGGGGTAAGGGTGAAACGGTGGTGTAAGAGACCACCAGCGTCCCGGGTGACCGGGACGGCTAGGTAAACCCCACCCGGAGCAAGGCCAAGAGGGAGCTCTCGAGCTCCTGCGCAGGCGTTCGAGGACGGCCCGTCCGAGTCTGCGGGTAGGCCGCTGGAGCCTGCCGGCGACGGCAGGCCGAGATGGATGGCCGCCGCCCCGGAAGCCGCAAGGCGACCGGGGAACAGGATCCGGCTTACATGCCGGCTCGTCCGCCCCACTGCCCGCCGTGAGTGTCCAGGGCGGTTCCAACCGCCCTGAACACTCACGACCGAGGGGTGCCGGCAGTGGTTACCCGGTAGTAGGGTGCCGCTATGGCGGGTGACGAGAAGCGGTTCAAGTCGGCGTTCGATTCCCTGCACGCCCTGGCGTACTTCGCTCCCGAGGTGGACGAAGCGCTCACCGGTGCCGGGCTCCGGCCCGGGCGGATGCCGTACTTCGCCGGGCGGTCCGCCGCGATGGGCGCGGTCGGGCCCGAGGTCGTCGCGGCCACCTTCTACAACTTCAACCCCGAGGTCGTCGCGCGCGTGATCCCGCGCGCCTGGACCCTCGCGACGCCGGAACAGGTCCTCGAAGCCCGCGTCGACGGGGTCGACAAAGCACTGACCCGGCTGCTCGGCGACCACGTCAAGAGCGACGAGGTCGCCGAAGCCGCGGAGCTCGCGCGTGAAGCCGCCGCCGGGTGCACCGCCGAGGGCCGGCCGCTCTACGCCGCGCACGCGGGGCTCGGCTGGCCGGGGGAGCCGCACCTCGTGCTCTGGCACGCCGTCACCCTGATCCGCGAGTACCGCGGCGACGGCCACATCGCCGCGCTCGTCCTCAACGGCCTCAGCGGCGTCGAAGCGCTCGTCACGCACGTGGCCACCGGCCGCGGCTTCCTCACCGCCACCGCCAAGCTGACCCGCGGCTGGAGCGACGAGCAGTGGGCCGCCGCCGAAGCCCGCCTCGTCGAGCGCGGGCTCTTGGACGCCGAGAGCCTGCTGACCGACGAAGGGGCCGCCGTCCGCGACCGCGTCGAGGTCGCCACCGAGGCCGCCGCGCGGGGGCCGTGGGAGCACCTCGGGGCCGAGCGGACCGCCCGGCTCGAAGAGCTGTGCCGCGGGCTCAGCCGGCTCGTCGTGGAGGCCGGTGCCTTCCCGGACGGGGTCTTCGCCAAGCGTCGCCCTTAGCACATCAAGATCACGCTATGTAGTGAAAAACTTGTGAAGTTCTGAGCCGCCTGTGACGGACAGCGCAGGGGTTCAAGATCGATATGGCCGCCGACCGGCCGAGGGGCCGTCACGGAACGGACTCGTGCGACGCGGCCGTTCGGGTCATGTCACACTGTTCCAGGCCTCACGAAGGCCACGGCGCCAGTACCCACAGTGAGCAAATCCCGGGCATAGGGGTGAGTTCGTCAGCACACTGAGAAGTATGGGTGGCCGGGGTTCAACCCGAGGGCCCTTGCCGCGATGATGGTGGGCGTGGAGTTTTCGTGTACCCCGCGCACCGCGCCGGTTGAAGAGGCAGCCGGTATTCACGCAGCGCGCTTTGACCACTACCCCTCGTAGCCCCCATGATGTTGTTCGAAGCACCGCCTGAGCCAGAACCGCGCGGCCCCCACCGCGCACCGGGAGTATCGCGATGACGACCTTGACCACCCTCGACACCCTGGCCGCCGGCGAGCTGGGCACGGGAAACGTGCGCACCTGGCTGATCGACAACATCATTCCCCTGGTGCTGCTGGCCGTAGCGCTCCTCCTGCTCTGGCTCGGTGGCGGCAAGGGCGACAACGCCGGTGTCATGCGCCGCCTCGCCGGTGTGGTCATCGCGCTCGCCATCATCGGACTCGCGGTCAGCGGCGTCGGCGTCAACGTCGGTCAGTGGATCGCCGGCCTGTTCACCGGCTGAGGCGGGGCCCGCGTGCGCATCAGGACGGATGACGAGGTCTACCGGGTCGACGCCGTGTGGCTCGGCCCCCCGAAAGCGACTTTTCCCTGGAGAGCCCGGTACGTCGCCTGGCTCATCGGCATCCCGACGTTCTTCGTCGTGCTCGGCGTCGAACGCTGGGCCGGCTGGAGCTTCGGGTTCTTTTCGACGGCGTGGGCGTTCGTCGCCACCATCGTCGTCACCCGGCTGCTGACCGCCAAGATCAGCCACGAGCGCCCGCTGGGCACCGTGGTCGCGATGGCGGGCCGCGAGCTCAACACCCCGAGAGAACTGACCACGGGCACGGGCGGCGCGGTGAGCGCCAGCCGGGTCCGGGTGCGGGCCGAACGCCCGTTGCCGAAGCACCGCCGGAGGCGGCAGTACCAGCACCACGGCGGCCAGCCGGGTGCCGCGCCGCCCACGCCACCCTCGACGGGGGCGCGCCGCGCCGCCGCGCCGGTTCACCAGGGAGCACCACGAGCGCGCCGGGGCCGCGGCAACGCGGCCCGGGCCGGGAGGTAGTCGTTGTTCGGTCGCGGCGATAGCCGAGGAAAACGGGGTCGGGACGCACACTCGGGCGCGTGGCAACCGCCCGAGCAGGTCCGCGCGTCGCGGAACGGCTCGGGCGGCAAGGCCCGGCGCCTCACCGGGGAGCAGGCGATCCCCGCGTACACCCCGTCGATCGCGGTGCGAAGCATCGACGGGCACCTGGTCCGCACCGGGTTCGAGGTCTACGCCTGGTACCGGCTCGCGCCGCAGCGCTGGTCTTTTCGCTCGGACTCGCAGCGGCGCGACCTGATCGCGGCCATCGCCGGCCAGTACGCCGAGCTGCAGGGCCGCTGGCTGCACCTGCGCGTGACGAACCGGCCGTACCCGATCCGGATGTGGGCCGAGGCGCACGTCTACAACGCGCACGGCCGCCCCGCCGACGTCCCGGGCGCGATGTCGTTCGACGACTACCTGATCGGCGAGCAGCAGCAGCTGATGGGCCGCTCGATGGCGGAAAAAGAGGTCTACATCGGGGTCCAGGTGCAGACCCGCCGGATGGTCGACCGCGCGGTCGAGCGCGCCGCGCCGGTGCTGCGCAAGATCCTGCCCGAGGCCGTCGACGCCGAGCTGACCGCGCTGGACTCCGAGGTCGAGCACCTCGACCAGGTCATCGGCAGCGCCGGGCTGGAAGGCCGCCCGGTGCACGCCGAGGAGATGTCCTGGCTGATGCACCGCTCGTGCTCCCTGGGCCTGCCCGCGCCGCGGAACATGCCCGCCGTGCCGGGCGCGGCCTGGGAGCCCGAAGACCTGGCCAGCTTCACCGACGCCGCCGACTTCTACGCCGAGCCGTACGCGCCGACGGTGACCGTCCGCGGTCGCACCGGTTCCAACGCCGGCGTCTCGCGGCACCTGGCGGTCCTCACCGTCGGGCAGATGCACGGCCTGCAGATCCCCGAGGTCGACGACCCGTGGATCCAGCACGCCGACCGCCTGCCCGCGGCCGTCGAGGTGTCCGCGCGGATCTACGTCCGGCGCCCCGAAGAGGTGGCCGGCGAGCTGCAGCGCCAGATGAACAAGGTGCGCTCGCAGGTCAAGCACTACACCGACGAGCACGAGCTCGAGCCGCCGCAGTCGCTGTCCCGGCAGGCCGGGCGCGTGCTGGAGATCGACGACGAGATGACGTCGGGCTTCACCGCGCTCGCCACCCGCGTCCGCTCCTGGTGGCGGCTGGCGGTGTCCGGCCCGACCGAGCGCGACGCGCTGCGCCTGGCCCAGCAGCTGCTCGACCTGTACAAGCCGAAGATCGCCATCGAGCACCCCGAAGCCCAGTACGCGCTGGCCAGGGAGTTCATCCCGGGCGAGCCACTGGCCTCGGCGGCGTACATGCGCCGCGGCTCGGTCGTCTGGAGCGCTTCGGCGGTCCCGACGGCGACGGCGGAGGTCGGCGACCGCCGCGGCATCCTGCTCGGCGAGACGTGCACGGCGACGCGCCGCCCGGTGGCCTGGGACCCGTGGATGGCCCAGGAGATCCGCGACGGTTCCGGCCTGACGGCGATGGTCGCGGGCCTGGGTGGCGGCAAGTCGTTCCTCGGCGGCGGCATCGTCTACAAGACGTTGCGGGCCGGCGCGAGCTGGACGATCCTCGACCCGTCCGGCCCGCTGTCGCGGCTGTGCGACCTGCCGGAACTGCGGCCGTACGCGCGCCCGATCAACCTGCTCAACGCCCAGCCGGGGATCTTGAACCCGTACCGGGTGGTCGCCGAGCCGCTGATCGAGCACTTCATGGACGAGGACGACCCCGAGCGCTCCTGGCGCCGCGAGAAAGCCCTCGCGGGCGCGACGCGGCGCCGTCTGGTGCTGGACGTCCTGTCCGGTGTGCTGCCGTACGAGGTGTCGCGGATGGCGCAGACGCGGATCGTGCTGCTGCGCGCGGTCCGCACGGTCGGCGGCCGCTTCGACGCGGATCCCGGCCAGGTGATCGACGCGCTCAGGCGGGATTCGAGCGAGCACCACGAGCACGCGGGCGTCGTCGCGGACTTCCTGGACGAGATGCGCGAGCGGATGGCGCTGCTCATCCCGGAGACCGACGCGGACCCGTACTCGGAAACCCGTGACGACCGCTTGACGGTCCTGACGATGGCGGGCCTGACCCTGCCGAAGGACGGCGTCCCCCGCGAGTACTGGACGGACGCGGAGTCCCTCGGCGTCGAGATGCTGAACCTGGCGGCGTGGCTGACCCAGCGGTCGGTGTACGAGAAGCCCAAGGAGATGCGCAAGGGCGTCTGGATCGACGAGGCGTTCTTCCTGTCCGAGGTCCCGACCGGGCGGGTGCTGATGAACCGCTTCGCGCGTGACTCGCGCAAGTGGAACGTCCGCGTGCTGCTGTCGTCCCAGATCCCGGCGGACTTCCTGAAGATCCAGGGTTTCGTGACCCTGCTGGACTCGGTGTTCGTCGGGCGGCTGGACGACGACGACGCCCAGGCCGACGCCCTGCGGCTGCTGAAGGTGCCGGTCGGAGTGGGCTACGAGCAGGTCGTCGCGGCCCTGGGCCGCCGTCCCGGCGCGCAGCAGCGCGGCCTGGAGCGGGACGTGGAGCCCCGCCAGTTCATCTTCGGCGACGGCGCAGGCGGAGTGGAGCGCATCCGCGTCGACTTCTCCGGCCCGCACCTCGACCACCTGCGAGCGGTCATGGACACGACCCCGGGTTCGAAGGACGCGGCGCCCTCGCGGCGACCGGGCAACGAGCTGGCGCTGCCGGCGGACGAGAAGAAGCCGTACGTGGCGGTCCCGCCGGAGGACGACATCGAGCTGGAGCAGGACTTCGAGCTGGCGGCGGAACTGGAGGTCGGCCTGGCCGACGAGAACCTCCTGGGCGCGCCCGACCCATTGGCCGCGGAGACCGGCGAGGTGGAGGGCGGGGTCCAGCCGTCCAACGGGCAGCAGCAACACGCCCGCACGGGTGGAAAGGGCGGCACCGGCCGGGACGCCGCATGAACACCGTGCTGACGCTCGCGGTCCTGCTGACGGTGGCCGCGGGGTGGCACGCGCTCAAACGGCGGATCAAGGAAGGCCCGCGACCGGGCCGGCGCACGCCCGGGCGCAAGGCGACGATGTTCGCCGTGATGCTCGTCCTCGGCCTGCAGGCGATCGCAACCGCCCCGGCAGCAAGCGCGGCGGCCTGCGGCGAAGCACCGAACCCGGAACGCCCCGGCGCGGGCATGGTCGGCGCGATCGACCCGCCGGAGAGCTCCCACGGTGAGGGCTTCAGCCCTTATCGGGCTTACGGGTACGCCGGCATGGTCTGGGACACGTTCCAGACCGACTGCGGCCCGCTGGCGGGACTGGGGTCGCCGAGCGCTTCGATCGACACGTGGGCCGGCAACCAGCTGTTCAACCTCGGCAAGAACGTCGTCGGTGCCACCAATTCACTGCACTACACCGTGTTGCAGGGCAGTCTGCTGAGTCCGCTGTACAACGCGGTCAAGTCGGGCGCGGACAAGATCTACAACAACATCTACGCCCAGTTGTTCGGCCTGGTCGCGTTGCTCATGTCAATCATGATGTTCCGCAACATCTGGCGCGGTGACCTGGCAGCGGTCAGCAAACGCGCCCTCTACGGGCTCGCCGCGATCTGGCTGGCGGCCTCATCGTTGGCGTTGTTGCGCTATCTGGACCCCATCGACAACGCGATCGTGAAGACCACGACCAACATCCAGGCCGGTTTCGTCGACGCCGGAGCGCCGGCGGCGCCGCCGGCTCAGAGCCCGACCCCGGCCCAGATCACGTGCAAGAACAAGGGAACCACGGCGGGCCGGCCGACCTGGGACATCCTGCCTACGGATCTGCACTGCCAGATCGTCTACGAGAACTGGCTTCGCGGCGAGTTCGGATCCTCGACAGCCCCTCAGGCACAACAGTTCGGTGCGCCGTTGCTGGACGCGCGTGCGTTCACCTGGGAGCAGATCCAGCAGGGCGGGGACGCCGACGCGGGGCTGGTCGACTCGAAAAAGGCCGCGTTCAAAGACATCTCCACCAAGCTCGGCCCTGCCACCGGCTACTTCACGGGTGAGGCCGGTGGGCGCACCGGTGCCGGGTTCCTGTCGCTCGGCCAAGCGCTGGTGTACTCGTTGTTCCAGCTGCTGGCGAAGGCATCGATCCTGCTCGCGCAGGTGCTGATCCGGCTGCTCGCCCTGACCGCACCGTTGATCGGCCTGGTCGCGCTGCTCCAGCCCCAGATCCTCCACCGGGTGCTGAAGGTCGCGGGCGGAATCGCGTTCAACCTGATCGTCCTGTCGGTCCTCGCCGGTGTGCACATGTTGTTGCTGCAGGCGATCTTCGCGGCAGGTGACTCGCTGAACATGCTCACGCAGATGGTCCTCGCCGGGCTCATCACCGTGCTGCTGTTCATGGTCGGGCGGCCCGTGCGCCGCCTTTGGCAGATGGTCGAGATGTCGGTCAGCATGGTCGGCGCCGCCGTGCCGTCGCCCGGGGGCGGGATCTTCTCCCGCTTCAAGCGCAACCGCAACGGGCCGACGCCGCAGGACGAGTTCTGGCAGAACGTGCGGGACACCGACGACGTCGTCGACGGTGAGCAGCGCGGGCCGCTCGGGGCGACCGCCGGGGGTGGGCGGTTCCGGCCGGAGGCCACGATCTTCGCCAACGCCCAGCGGCTCGATAACACTTCGGGCGCCGCCCGCCCGGCCGCGGCCTGGTCCGGGGCCTGGCCGGGAGCCGTCGGCGGCGGCGGATCCGCGGGCGCGCTGCCCTCGGGCGGCCGGCCCGGCTCGCCGGTGTTCGGCCAGTACAACCCGGCCAACGGCGACCCGGGTGACTACGTCGTCGTCGGGTCCAACGGCCGGCCGACCACGCGGGAGGAGAGCCGGCGCGTCGACACCTCGCCGGTGGCCGACCGGCGGTGGAACGACGAGCCCGAGCCCGTCGTCGTGCCGTCCGACCTGCGCGCGCCGGAATCCGGCTTCAGCGACTACCCGGCGCAGGACGCGCCCCGGGCGCCGGGTGTGCGCGCCCAGCCGCGTCGCGTCGACCCGGAAGTCGTCGCCGGCAAGCCCGTGTTCGTGCTGTACCGGCCTTCGCGGGGCATCGAGGTCCGCGAGGAACCGCGGGACACCGACCACGTCATGGGGCGGTGACCGATGCCGATCCGCACCAACCGCGGCCGCGCCGCGGTCTACCGGCGCCTGTGGGGCTGGCCGCTGCGCTCGCCGCGCCACCTCATCGGCGCGTTCGTGGTCCTCGCGATCCTGATCACCGCGCTCGGCATCGTGCTGCCCAAGGTCGTCGGCAAGCCGCAGGCCAAGGCCTCGCCCGCCACCGGGACGACGACGTCGGTCACCAAGACCGCGCCGGGCGTCGCCGCGCCGGTGCCGACGTCGAACCTGCCGACGCGGCTGTCCACGCCGCTGGCCACGCCGACCCCGGCCCCGCCGAACGCCGACGCCATCCGCGTCGCCAAGGAGTGGGCCGCGGCCTGGGTGAACCACCCGGCGGGCATGACGTCCGAGCAGTGGCTCGCGCAGCTGAAGCCGTTCACCACCGAGGAGTACCTGCCGGTGATGGGCACGGTGGAGCCGGCGAACATCCCGGCGACGAAGGTCACCGGTGAGCCGGTCGTCGGCACGTCCTACCCGAACTCGGTGCAGCTGACCATCCCGACCGACGGGCCGAAGCTCGCCATGACGGTCATCAGCACCAACGCCGGCTGGCGCGTCGCCGACTACGACCAGGCGAGCTGAGCGTGCGGCGCCTGGGGTTGTGGCTGGGGCTGATCGTGTTCGTCGCGATCGGCGCACTGGTCGTGACCGCGGTCGCCGCGAAGGTCGTCATCGACAACCAGCAGGCCCAGGCGGGGGGCATGTCGCTGATGAGCTGCGACGCCTCGGTCGGGCCGACCCAGCCCGGCCAGGGCGAGCGCGGCACGGTCGACGCGTCCAAGCTCGACGACGAGCAGCGCGGCATCGTCGCGGTGATCATCTCGGTCGGCAAGCAGCGCTCGCTGGCGCCGCGCGCGTGGCAGGTCGCGATCCAGGCCGGGATGACCGAGTCCGGGCTGCACAACCTCACCTACGGCGACCGGGACTCCCTCGGCATCTTCCAGATGCGCCCGTCGATGGGCTGGGGGACGGTCGCGCAGGTCACCGACCCGACGTACGAGGTCAACAAGTTCTACGACGTCCTGCTCGCGGTCCCGGACTGGGAGAACAAGCGCCCCGGCGACGCGGCGCAGGCGGTCGAGCGCTCGGGCTTCCCGGACCGCTACCACAAGTGGGAGCCGATGGCGGCGACGCTGGTGGAGAACGTCGGCCAGGTCGTCGACGTCGTCGCCTGCGGGACGGGCCTGGGCCAGCTGCTGCCGCCGAGCCAGGCCGCGGCGAAGGCGATCAGTTTCGCGCTGGGCGAGCAGGGGAAGCCGTACGTGTGGGGCGCGACGGGCCCGAACTCGTACGACTGTTCGGGCCTGATGCTCCGCGCGTACGAGTCGGCGGGGATCATCCTGCCGCGCGTGTCCCGCGACCAGTACCACGCCGGCGCGTTGCTGCCGGTCCGCGAGGCGCAGCCGGGCGACCTGATCTTCCTGGCCACCGACCCGTCGGACCCGAACAGCATCCACCACGTGATGATGTACCTGGGCGACGGCAAGGTCGTCGAGGCCCAGCAGACCGGCGTGCCCGTGCACACGAGGCCGTTCGAGTTCGACGAGGCGGAAGTGGTTCCGCAGGCGGTCCGCCCCGGCGTTTAGCATGGGTCGCAGAGGGCCTTGACACGAACCGGCCGATTCACCCGACGTCGCGGCGCTTCCACGAGCAGGTGGCCGCGAGCTGGCAGAGGATGAGCACGTGGGACGGAAATTCGGCAAGCGAGGCAAGTCCGGCGGCGGCGAGCCCCAGGACCCGGCGTCGCTGTTCGGCGCGCCCCAGCCCCCTCGCCAATCGGCGCGGCCGGCGTCGAGCACGCCGCTGGCCGACCAGCTGAGCCAGGGCTACCCGGGCGTGGACGCGGGGTACGTCGTCCTGCCCAGGTCATTGGCCGAGGGGATGTCCCTCCCGTGGCAGCACCAGATGGCGGCGTTGCTGGCCCAGTTCCACGCCGAGCACGCGCGGCTGGCGTGGCCGATCTATCGCGTCGTGCCTTCGCGGTACGAGAAGCTGGCGGACCTCGACGAGGAGCAGCTCGCGGAGGCGGGCTACCTGGTGGAGATGGACGCCGACGGGGAGATGGTCTACCGGGAGCGGAGTGGCCGGAAGGTCGACGACCCGTTGAACACCACGGTGCTGGTGTCGTCGTTGGACCCGATTCCTAAGCCCGTCGCGCGTCCGGCTCCGCCGCCTCCTGGGGCGCGTCCGGCGCCAGGGGCACCGGCCCCGATGAACATCGGGCCGGCGCCGGTGTGGCGGACGGTGGCGCAGCCGCCGGGGACGCCTGAGCAGCAGGGGCCTTGGGGGCGTCCGGAGGAGGAGGGGCCGCAGTCTTCGGCTTCGCCTCGGCATGCGGCTCCGCCTTCGCCTGGTGTCGCTCCTTCGGCGGCGGGGGAGATGCCGGTCCACCCGGTATCTCCCGATTTCCAGGCCGGGCCGCCCACGATGCCGGCTGGCGTGGCTCAGGGGCAGCCGCAGGTTCCTGCTGCACCGCGGCAGTCGGCGCCTGCTGTGCCGCAACCACCCGCTGTGCCGCAACCGCCGGCTGAGGTGGAGCAGCCTGCGGTGCCGGAGCCTCCCTCGCCCGTGGCGCAACCGTCCGCCGAGGTGGAATGGTCTGCGCCGCATCCGTCGCTTGCTGTGCCGCAGCCGCCGGCCGCACCGCCACCGTCGGTTGAGGCGGAGCAGCCCGCGGCGCTACGGCCGCCGCTTGCCGAGCCGCAGTCGCCAGTTGTGCCGCAACCGTCCGCTGAAGCAGAGCAGCCGCCAGCCGCACCGCCACCGTCGGCTGAGGGGGAGCAGTCCGCCGAGTCCCGACCGCCGACCGCGGCGGAGGAGCCCGCGGTGCCGACGCCGTCGGTTGAGGTGGAGCAGCCCGTTGTGCCTCAGCCGTTCACTGAGCCTGAGCCGGTTGCGGCCTCGTCGCAGGCACAACCGGAGCGGCCCGCCACCGCCCAGCACCAGCAGTCCGCCGAGGTGGAGCAGTCGACCTCGCCCGAGCCGCCCGTCGCTGTTGAGGCGTCTGGAATGTCGCAGCCGTTTTCTGCCGACGTGCAGCAGGAAACGTCCGGTGCGCCGTCTACGGCCTCATCGGTTGATGAGCCCGCCGATGACCAGGTCGCCGCGCCGGGTGCCGGTGTGGAGTCGTCCGAGGATTCGGCTCCGGAGCAGGCCGACGAACTGCCCTCGGATGGTGAGCGGCCGGTTGCCGGTGCGGAGTCACAAGCCGGCGAGCCTGCTGCTCCGCCGACAGTGATCGGCTCGCACCTGCCCAGGCCGCCGTGGGGGAGCGCCGACCTGCCGTTTTCCGGCAACCCGGCGCATGGCCCTGCGACCCCGGCGCACCCCCAGGGATCGGTTGCCGGGCCCGGTTCTGCGCAGGCACAGGGACTCGGCGCCGCGCACGCACAAGGACCGGCCGATCCCATTCCGGCTTCCTCGGAGCCGCTACCCGGGAACAACCCGGCCTCGCCGCAAGCGACTCCGCTCCCGGGGAGCACTTCGGCCGACCCACAAGCGCCGACCGCGGCACAAGCACCGGCCACGCCCCAAGGGCCGCCACCTACGCAGGCACCGGCTCCCGCGTCGGCCAGCCGGCAAGGGCCGCCGCCAGTGCAATCACCGGCCTCCGCTTCGACGCAGGCTGGCCCACAAGGCCCGCCTGCAGCGCAGACACCGGCGCCGGTCGTGCCGCAAAGGCCGCCGAGTGCGCAAGTACCGACTCCGGCTCAAGCGCCGGCCGCGCCGCAAGGGCCGCCGGGCTCGTCGGCATCGACTGCTGGGCAAGCGCCGGCCGCGCCGCAAGGGGCGCCCTTGGCGCAAGTACCGAGCCCTGCGCCGGCTGGCTCACCAGGCCTGCCGTCCGCACAAGGGCCGCCGTCCGGGCAGGTGCCGACTCCGGTTCAAGCGCCTGTTACGCCGCAAGGGTTGCCGCCCGCGCAGCCAACCGCGCCTGCCACGCCGCAGGGGCCCCCGGTCGGGCAGGTACCGGCTCCTGCTCAAGCCCCGGGTGCCCAGCAGGGCCCCCCGCCCGCGCCTGCCCCGCCGCAGGGGCCCCCGCCCGTGCAGGCACCGCCTCCGGCGCAAGCCCCGGCTGCCCAGCAAGGGCCGCAGCCCGGGCAAGCGCCGCCCCCTGCCCAAACGCCGCCAACCCCCCAGGGCCCGCCACCGGCGCAAGCGCCGGCCACCAACCCACCCCAGCCCTCCCGCTCCAAGCCCGTCTTCCCGGGCCCGGAGTCCACCCCCCAGCCGTTCCCCGCCCGCCACGCCGCGCCCGCCCGTCCCGTCTTCCCGGGCCCCGGGACCATGCCCCCGGCCCCACCTGCGACCGCGCGGCCCGTCTTCCCCGGCAAGGACACCCCGCTCCCGCAACCCACCACCCGCTCCGAGCCGGAAACCCCACCTCGGGGGACTCCGCGCGGGTGGTTCGACGAGCTGCCCGGACAGCAGGAAAACCAGCAGGAAGAAACCCAGGACTTCGGCCCCACCGGGCAACCCACCGAGATCCCCTACAAGTACAAGCGCTGACAGCCGGCCGAGCACCTGCCAGGCTGGGGACATGTCCAAAGACCCGAACCCCGACCAGGGGTGGTACTACAACACCCGCACCAACCAGGTCGAGCACCTCGAGCGCAGCCGCAGCGTCGACCTGCTCGGGCCCTACCCCGACGAGGCCACCGCCCGGCGGGCGCTCGACATCGCCAAGGAACGGACCCGGCAGGCCGACGCCGCCGACGACGACTAGACCGGCAGCCGCGGTCCCAGCACGAACTCCGGGTCCACCTGCGCGGCCAGGTCCGCGCCTGCCCAGGCGCGGACGTTGCGCAGGTGGAACTCGACCGCTTGACGCTGGTAGCGGGCCCAGTCGCGGTGCTCCGCGTCCACCGTCGCCTGCATCGAACGCAGCGTCGAGAGGTTCCGGGGCTCCAGCTCCGTGATCGGGCGGGTCGCGCCGCGCTCCGCCGCGCGGACGTGGCCGGACGCCGACAGCCAGCCCAGCAGGGCGTCGCCGACCTGGTCCTGCAGGAACTCGACGTCCTCCGCGTCCGTGACCTTGTTGCCCACCACCACGAGCCGGACGCCGAAGTCGCGCGCGTAGTCCGCGTACTGGCGGTACACGCCCACGCTGCGGATCGTCGGCTCGCACACCAGGAACGTCACGTCGAACCGCGTGAACAGCCCTGATGCGAACGCGTCCGCGCCCGCCGTCATGTCCATCACGACGTACTCGCCGTCGACGTCGACGAGGTGGTTCAGCAGCAGCTCCGCGGCTCCCACCTTCGAGTGGTAGCACTTGACGCCCAGGTCGTCCTCGTCGAACTGGCCCGTGACGCCCAGCCGGACGCCGCCCAGCTGCCGGAAGCACGTCGCGAACACCGGGTTGTCCTCGAACGGCCGGACCAGGCGGGAGCCGCGGCCCGGCGGGGTCGTCTTGATCATCGACGCCGCGTCGGGGATGCGCGGGTTGTCGCCGCGCAGGTAGTCCTTGATCAGGGCCATGTTGTCCCCGAGCGTCGGCCAGGCCAGTGCTTCTTCCTCGGTCGCGCCGAGCGCGACCGCCAGGTGCTGGTTGATGTCGGCGTCGATCGCCAGCACCGGCAGGCCGGCGTCGGCGAGGTACGCGACGAACAGTGACGAGAGCGTGGTCTTGCCGCTGCCGCCCTTGCCGACGAACGCGATCTTCACTTGTCGGGCACCCTTCTGATAACGATGACGGTTTTCATTATTGCCGGACAACGTACACCCGACCGGCCCGCGCCCGATCGGGCGATCATCGGCCCCTTCCGGGGTTAGGGTTGGGGGGTGCCTCCCCTGGTGATCAGGACACACTCGGCGGGCGGGGACTTCGGGCCCCTGCGCGCCGAGTTTTCGCTGCCGGAGTCGTTCGGGCCCGACGTGCTGGCCGAAGCGGAGGCGGCGGTTCTCGACCCGCTGGCCGAGCCTCGCGAAGACGCGACCGACCTGCCGTTCGTCACCATCGACCCGCCCGGTTCCAAGGACCTGGACCAGGCGATGGTCGTCGAAAGGACCACGCGCGGCTTCCGCGTGCACTACGCGATCGCCGACCTCGCCGCGTTCGTCCCGCCCGGCGGCGCGCTCGACCGCGAAGCGCGCCTGCGCGGGCAGACGCTCTACCTGCCCGACGGCAACGTCCCGCTGCACCCGCCGGTGCTGTCCGAAGGCGCCGCGAGCCTGCTGCCCGGCGAGGTCCGGCCCGCGGTGCTCTGGACCATCGAGACCGACGACGCCGGCGAGCTGACGTCCACCCGGGTGCGCCGCGCGCTGGTCCGGTCCACCGAGCAGTTCGACTACGAGACGGTGCAGGCCGCGCTCGACGCCGGTCACCCGCACCCGTCCGTGGCGGCGCTGCCCGAGCTCGGCCGGCGGCGGCGCGAGCTGGCCGTGCGCCGCGGCGCGGTCGAGCTCCAGCTGCCGGAGCAGGAGATCAGCGGCAACCCGGACGGCGGCTGGGTGCTCGCGCGCCGGCCGCGGACGGTCGTCGACGCCTGGAACGCCGAGATCTCGCTGCTCACCGGGATGGCGGCGGCGCGGATCATGATCGACGCGCAGGTCGGCGTCCTGCGCACGCTGCCCGACCCGGAACCCGAGGCCGTCGACTGGCTGCGCCGCTCGGCCGACGCGCTGGGCATCGCCTGGGCGCCGGAAGCGACCGTCTCGGAGTTCCTGTCCCGATTGGATCCCGGGCAGCCGGCCTCGATGGCGCTCTACGCCGACACGACGCGGCTGCTGCGCGGCGCGGGCTACACGGCGTTCGACGGCGAACTGCCGGCGCTGACGACGCACGCGGGCATCGGCGGCGCGTACGCGCACGTGACGGCCCCGATCCGGCGGCTGGTGGACCGCTTCGCGACGGAGATCTGCCTCGCCGTTTCGGCGGGGCGCGAGGTCCCGGCGTGGGTGCGCGCGGCGCTGGCGGACGTGCCGGAGCGGATGAGCGCGTCGGACACGCTCGCCGCGAAGGTCGAGCGGGCGTGCATCGACCAGGTCGAGGCGTGGGTGCTGGCCGAGCACGTCGGCGGCGAGTTCAGCGCGGTGGTGCTGCGCGCGGACGAGAACAAGGCGGAGATCCTCGTGGAAGACCCGACGGTGATGGCGAAGTGCGCGGGCGAGAAGCTGACCGCGGGGGAGCGGATCGACGTCCGGCTGACCGCGGTGGACGTCGAGCAGCGGAAGGTGTCGTTCGAACGCGCATGACCCACCTCGTCGACGACCTCGGGGAGCCGGTCCCGCTGTCCGGTCCGGCCGCACGCGTGGTTTCGCTCGTGCCGTCGCTGACCGAAGCGCTCGAAGTGAGCGCGCCCGGACGCCTGGCCGGTGCCACCGACTACTGCACGCACCCGTCCGCTTTGGACGTGCCGAGGGTGGGCGGGTCGAAGTACCCGAAGCTCGACCGGGTCCTGGACCTGGCGCCCGACCTCGTGCTGGCGAACTCGGAGGAGAACCGCCCGGAGGACGTGGAACGCCTGCGCGCCAACGGGATCCCGGTCTGGGTGATGGCCGCGGCGGCGTCCGTGCCCGCCGCGCTGGGCTCGCTGCGCCGGATCCTCACCCAGGCGTGCGAGCTGGACGAACCGGAGTGGCTGGTCGCGGCGGAGGAGGTCTGGCGCGAGACCGCGCCGGTGCGGTTCCACGCGGTGGTCCCGGTCTGGCGCAAACCGTGGATCGTCCTGGGCCGCGACACCTTCGGCGGCGACGTCCTGCGCCGGGTGGGGGTGGCGAACGTGTATGCGGGTTCCGGCGAGCGCTACCCGCGGCCGGACGTGGAGGAGCTGCGGGCGCACTTGAGGGCGGACGCCGATCTGCTGGTGCTGCCGGACGAGCCGTACTCGTTCACCGAGGAGGACGGTCCGGACCACTTCCCGGACGCGCGGTACGTGCTGGTCTCGGGACGGCACTTGACTTGGTACGGACCTTCGCTGGTGGAGGCGCACGCCGCGTTGACGGCTGCGCTGGGACAAGGCTAAGCCCGCGGCCAGGCAGGCTTCGTGTCGAGCGAGGAACGCCCAGGCGGCGGGGTGCAGGTCGAACCAGGCCGACGATCGGCTCGCCGCGCACTCGGGCCCGAACTTCCAGGTCGGCTGCGCGCCGGCGAACTCGAGCGCCCGATCGCCTGGCCGTCCGCCCAGGTCGGCTCCGCGTTCGCGGCACCGGCTGGCGCCGGCAGCGCGGGGTCGCGCCGGGTTGAGCCAGATCCGCAGCCGGCGTGCGAGGAAGCAGGCGACTTCGTGTGGCGGGCCACGGCCCTCGGGCTCGGCGGGCCGTCCACACCGTGCGCTCCGGTGCCATTGCGCCGCACGCGCCGGGCTGGCACCGTGGGCCGATGCTGAACGAAGTGGCCGAGGGTGTCTGGGTGCGGCAGAGCACCTGGGTCTGGAGCAACACCACCGTGATCCGCGCCGACGACGGCCTGCTCGTGGTCGACCCCGGCATCGAGGGCGCCGAGCTGGTCGAGCTCGCCGACGACCTCGACCGGCTCGGCGCGCCCGTGGTCGCCGGGTTCTGCACGCACCCCCACTGGGACCACCTGCTCTGGCACCCCCGCTTCGGCGACGTCCCGCGCTACGCCACCGCCGCCTGCGCCCAGATGGCCGGGGAAGTGCGGGAACGGGCGCAGGCCATGGCCGCCGAGACCGCGACCGGTGTCCCGCTCGACGTCGTCGCGCTCCTCACCCCGCTGCCGGCCGACGGCAACCCCGTCCCGGGTGAGGTCGTCGAGCACGACGCGCACGCCGTCGGGCACGCCGCGCTCCTGCTCGCGGACCGCGGCGTGCTGCTCGCCGGGGACATGCTCTCCGACGTCCTGATCCCGCTCCTCGACCCCCGCCGCTCCGGTCAGCAGGCCGCCTACGAGGCCGCGCTCGACGTGCTCGAAAAGGCCGCCGAGCACGTCGACGTCCTGATCCCCGGTCACGGGGCCGTGGCCACGGGACCGGAGATCGCGGCCCGCTTCGCCACCGACCGTGCCTACCTCGAAGCGCTGAGCCGCGGCGAGGAACCGGACGACGAGCGGTGGGGGAAGCGCCGGTAGCTCAGAGCGTCAGTCCGGTCAGGACGGTCACCCGCTCCTCGGTGAAGTCCGCCATCGCCGACGCCGGGCCCTCGCGGCCGACGCCGGAGTCCTTCACACCGCCGTAGGGCATCTGGTCGGCGCGGAAGCTCGGGACGTCGCCGACGAGCACGCCGCCCACCTTCAGCGCCGCCGACACCTCGAACGCCGTCGGGAGGTCGCGCGTGAACACGCCCGCCTGCAAGCCGAAGCGCGAGGCGTTGATCCGGGACACGCCGTCGGCGACCGAAGCCACCCGGACCAGCGAAACCACCGGCCCGAACACCTCCTCGGCCATCACCGACGCGTCCTCCGGGACGTCCGCCAGGACGGTCGGCTCGACCGTCGCGCCCGACCGGCCGCCGCCGGTGAGCAGGCGGCCGCCCGCCTCCACCGCGGCCGACACCCACGATTCGACGCGCGAAGCCGCGTCGGTGGTGATCAGCGGACCGACGTCGACGCCGTCGGCGCGCGGGTCGCCGGTCCGCAGCGCCTCGACCTGCTCGAGCACCTTCGCGGCCAGCGCGTCGAACACCGAGTCGTGCGCGTAGACCCGCTGCACCGAGATGCACGACTGGCCGGCCTGGTACATCGCGAACGTGGCGATCCGCTGCGCCGCGAAGTCGAGGTCCGTCCAATCCGGACAGACGAGGACCGCGCCGTTGCCGCCGAGTTCCAGCGCCACGTGCTTGCGTGGGACGCGGTCGCGGATGGCCCAGCCGACCGGGACCGAGCCGGTGAACGACACGACCGGCAGCCGCGGGTCCTCGACCAGCCGCGACGACGTCTCGTTGTCCACCGGCAGGATCGACCACGACCCCGCCGGCAGGTCCGTCTCCGCCAGGATCTCGCCCAGCAGCAACGCGGTCAGCGGCGTGGCGGGCGCGGGCTTGAGCACGATCGGCGCGCCGACCGCGATCGCCGGCGCCACTTTGTGCGCCACCAGGTTGAGCGGGAAGTTGAACGGCGTGATGCCCAGCACCGGGCCGCGGGACACCCGCCGCACCAGGGCGATCCGGCCGGTGCCGCCCGGGTCGGTGTCGAGGCGCTGCAGCTCGCCCGAGAACCGGCGTGCTTCCTCCGCGGCCCAGCGGAACGTCGAGACCGCGCGGCCGACCTCGCCGCGCGCCCACTTCAGCGGCTTGCCGGATTCCGCCGTGATCAACGCGGCGATCTCTTCGGACCGCTCGCCCAGCGCGCGGGACACGTGGTCCAGCGCGCCGGCGCGGACGTGCGCGGGCAGCGTCGCGAACTCGTCGGCGACGTCGTGCGCGGCCTGCACCGCGGCCTCGACGTCCGAGGCCGAAGGCACGAAGTGCGAGCCCGCGGAGGAACCGTCGTAGGAGTGCCGGACGTCGGCGGTCGAGCCGCCGGTCACCGGCTTTCCGGCGACCCAGAACGGGAAAGTCATGCGAGAGCCTCCGTGCGGACAGCGTGCTCGAGGACCGAGAGGCCCTCGTCGAGCAGGTCGTTGGAAAGGGACAACGGCGGCAGCAGCCGGACGACGTTGCCGTAGGTGCCGCAGGTCAGCACCACCACGCCGGCCCGGTGGCAGGCCGCCGCGACGCGCTTGGTCAGGTCGGCGTCGGGTTCGGTGGTCCCCGGGCGCACGAACTCCGCGGCCAGCATCGCGCCGCGCCCGCGGACGTCGCCGATGACACCGGTCTCGGTGGCCAGCGCACGCAGCCGGGGCAGCACAACGCCTTCGATGCGCTTCGCCGACGAAGCCAAGTCCTCGATCTTCATCGTCTCGATCGAGCCGAGCGCGGCGGCGCAGGCGATGGGGTTGCCGCCGTAGGTGCCTCCCAAACCGCCAGGCGCCACCACATCCAGGAGTTCCGCGCGGCCGGTGACGGCGGACAGCGGCAGGCCGCCCGCGATGCCCTTCGCCGTCGCGATCAGGTCCGGCACGACGTCCTCGTCGGTGGAGGCGAACCAGGAACCGGTGCGGCAGAAGCCGGTCTGGACCTCGTCGGCGACGAACACGACGCCGTTTTCGCGGCACCACGCGGAAATCGCGGGCAGGAAGCCGCGCGCGGGCTCGATGAACCCGCCCTCGCCCTGGATCGGCTCCAGCACCACCGCGGCGACCTGGTCGCCGCCGATCTGCTTCTCGATCCGGTCGATGGCCAGCGCGGCCGCTTCGGGGCCGGACAGGCCGTCGCGGTAGGGGTAGGAGCCCGGCACGCGGTAGACCTCGGGCGCGAACGGGCCGAAGCCGTGCTTGTAGGGCACCGATTTCGCGGTCATGCCCATCGTCAGGTTGGTGCGGCCGTGGTAGGCGTGGTCGAACACGACGACGGCCTGGCGCCCGGTCGCCGTGCGCGCGATCTTCACGGCGTTCTCGACGGCTTCGGCGCCGGAGTTGAACAGCACGGACTTCTTCGCGTGGTCGCCCGGCGTCAGCTCGGCCAGTGCCTCGCAGACCTCGACATACCCTTCGTACGGCGTGACCATGAAACAGGTGTGGGTGAACCAGCACGCCTGCTTGCGGACGCGGTCGACGACGGCCGGCGCGGAGTGCCCGACGTTGGTCACCGCGATGCCGGAGCCGAAGTCGATCAGGACGTTGCCGTCGGCGTCGGTGAGCAGCCCGCCGCTGGCTTCGGTGACGTAGACGGGCAGCACCGAGCTGACCCCGGCGGCGACGGCGTTCGCGCGGCGCTCCTGCAGCTCGCGTGAGACGGGGCCGGGGATCTCGGTGCGCAGCCTGCGCTGCCGGGGCGCCGGCGCCTGCGGCTCGGCGGTGGTGCTTGCGGTCACGGCGTGCTCCTGCGGACGCGGACGGGGGACGTCCTCAGGATGAGTGCCGCGGCGACCGCCGTCAGCTGGCCGTTCTGGACAGTTCGGCGCGTATACTTGTCCGTTGTGGCACTCACGCTGGCCGGACTGGCCGCCGAGCGCCCGCTGGGACTGCGGGCGCTGACCGGCGATGATCTCCTGGATCGCCCGATCGGGTGGGTCCACCCGACGGAGCTGACCGACCCGCAGGCGTTCCTCGAAGGCGGCGAACTGCTGCTGACCACCGGGCTGGCCCTGGACGAGGAGACGTCGCCCGCCTACGTGCGGCGGCTGGTGGCCGCGGGGGTCGCCGGGCTCGGCTTCGGCGTCGGGCTGAGCCACGACGCCGTCCCGCGGTCGCTCGTGGCGACGGCGGCCGAGGTGGGGCTGCCGGTGCTGGAGGTGCCGCGCGAGACGCCGTTCATCGCGATCACGCGCGCGGTCTCGCGGGCGGTGGCGGCCGACGAGTACGCGGCGACGGTCCGGATCGGCCGCGCCCAGCAGGAACTGACCCGCACGGCGGTCGGCAAGGGCGGCCCGGCCGGGGTGCTGCGCAAGCTGGCGAAGCTCGTCGACGGCTGGGTGCTGCTCTTCGACCGCACCACGGTCGTCGAGGCCGCTCCGGCGAACGCGCGGGCGTACGGAGCTTCGCTGCGAGAAGAGCTGGAGCGCCTCCGTACCGGCACGCGGGTTGTCGAGCTCGACGGGCAGGAAGTCGTCCTGCAGACGCTCGACACGAGCGCACGCCGGGTGCTCGCCGTCGGGGCGTCGCTCGACACCGCGGGGCACCACATCGTCAACACGGCGGTTTCGGTGCTTTCCCTGGCGCTGGAACAGGATCGCGCGCAGGCCGCGGCGCGCCAGGCGTTGCGCACCGGGGTGCTGGAGCTGCTCGTCGGCGGTCAGGGCGAGCTGGCGCTGCGGGTGCTGACCGCGTCCGGGGCCGAGCCGCCGCCCGCGCCGTGGTCGGTGCTGGCGTTCACGGGCGCGCCCGCCGCGCGGCGCAAGCTGCTCGGCGCGCTGGAGAGCGAGCCGGTGTTCGCGGCGCGCCGCGGTCCGTCGGTGGTCGCGTTCGGCGCGCCCGACGCCGTGACGGACGCGGCGCTGCGGATCGGCGGCCTGCACGGCGGGCTGGCCGGGCCGGTGTCCCCGGCGGGTTTCGCGGCCGGTCTGGAACAGGCGGAGCTGGCGGCCGGGGTGGCGGAGGCGGAAGGCAAGTTCCTGGTGTCGGCGGCCGAGCACACGGGCCGCGGACTGCTCTCGCTGATCGAACCCGCGGTGGCGCAAGCGTTTGCGCGTGGGCTGCTGACGCCGTTGCGGGAGCACGACGAGACCGGCCGCGGCGACCTGGTGGATTCGGTGCGCTGCTGGCTCGAGCACCACGGCCACTGGGACGTCGCCGCCGCGCGGCTCGGCGTCCACCGGCACACGCTGCGGAACCGGATCAAGAAGGCCGAGGAGCTGCTCGGCCGGGACCTCGACTCACCCGGCGTCCGCGCGGAGCTCTGGGTCGCGCTCCAGGCTCGTGAGTGAGAAACAGGGTTCTAACCCTGTTTCTCACTCACGAGCACGAGGGGGGAGTCGCCGCAGCGGCGCAGCGTCGGGCCGGGTTCCGCGCCCGCGGACCACCAGGCCGGGACGCCGGCCTCCCGCACCAGCGAGCCCGTCGGCTGCCGCACGCTGTTGGAGACGATCACCCGCCCCTGCGCGTTCAGCAGCGCCGCGCCGCGGCCCAGCGCGCGCAGCCGCGGCCGCACCGCCCGCTCGAACTCGCGCACGTAGACGTCCGCGCCCACCACGCCCGCGAAGGAACCCGAAAGCACCACCGGGATCGTGAACGTCAGCGTGTACTCGTCGGTGCACAGGTAATCCACGTACGGGCCGTTGATGTGCCGCCGCCCGGTGTCGCGCGGGACCGTGAACCACGACTGGCGCGTGTAGTCCAGGAAGTTCTCCGCGGCCGGGTCCAGGCTGATGAACAGCTGCGCCGGCGGCGAACCGGCCGTCCACCACTCGAAGCCGAACTCGGAATCGGTGAGCACGCGGGGTGCGCTGACGAACCCGGCACCGATGATCAGGCCGCCCAGGGCTTCGGTGACCTGCGGGCGGATCCGGTGCAGGGCCGCCGCCGACGGGGCTTCCGCCAGCACCGACTCGGCCGCCGAGTGCAAGGGCTTCAGGCGTTCGAAGACCCCTTCCACCAACGCCGAGACCTGCTCGACGACCTCGTCGCCGGCCAGCGTGCGGGTGTCGTTCACGGTGCTCACCTCGATGCGCGGAGTAATGCGGAGTTTAGGGGGCGAGCAGGCCGAGGTGCACGTCCGCGAGCCGGTCGAGTGCGCCGAGGAGGTGCTCCTCGGTGAGTTTGCGGGCCAGTTCGCCGTCGGCCGCGTCGATCGCGGTGGTGATCGCCGCGTGCTCCGCGCAGGAGTGTGCCCCGGGTTCGAACGGCAGCCACAGCAGGCCGCCCAGTTCGCTCTGCAGGTGGACTTCTTCGTGCGTGAGCCGCGGGGACTGCGCGGCCGCGGCGACCTCCAGGTGGAACTGGCGCTCGGCCCGCGTGAAGTCGATGCCGTGCGCCGTGCGGAGGTCGTCGGTCGCCAGCCGCAGCCGGGCGATGTCCTCCGGGGAGCTGCGTTCGGCGGCCAGCTTGGCGGCGGCGCCGGCGATCGCGAGGTAGTGGTCGCCGACGTCCCGGAGGTCGGACAGCGACACCTCGCGCAGCCGCGCGCGCCAGGCGTCCGACGGCGGGTCGGCCGGCGCGCGGACGAAGCTGCCGCCGCTGCGGCCGCGGCGCGTCTCGACCAGCCCCTGCTGCCGCAACGCCACGAGCGCTTCCCGGACCGTCACGGTCGAGACGCCGAACTGCGCGGCCAGGTCGGCCTCGCTGGGCAGCTGCTCTTCGTCGGCGAGGAAGCCGAGCGTGATGGCGTCGACCAGCCGCGCCGCCACCGCTTCCGCCCGCCCGACCTGGCCGAGCGGCGCGAACATGGCGGACCGCGCGCTGTGCGACATGCCCTGGCGCATCGTGCCCCTTCGCGTCGGTGACTACCCGTTCGCACCAATCTTGCCTGATCCTCTTGTCCTATTACATATGGACTTATATGTTTTAGCCCCGCCAGCACCGAGGAGACAACCGTGCAGGAGCTGAAGCACTACATCGGCGGCGCGTACGTCGAGTCCGAATCGGGCCGGACCGCGGAGATCGTCGACCCGGTCACCGGGCGGCCGTACTGCACCGCCCCGATCGCCGGGCCCGAGGACGTCGACCACGCGCTGCGGGTCGCCGCGACCGCGTTCGAGACCTGGCGCGAGACGACGCCCGCCCAGCGCCAGCTCGCGCTGCTCAAGATCGCCGACGCGCTCGAAGCACGCGCGGACGAGATCGTCCGCGTCGAGTCCGCGAACACCGGCAAGCCGATCGCGCTCACCACCGCCGAAGAGATCCCGATGGTCCTCGACCAGGTCCGCTTCTTCGCCGGAGCCGCGCGCGTGCTCGAAGGCCGCTCGGCCGGCGAATACCTGGAAGGCCACACGTCCTTCGTCCGCCGCGAGCCCGTCGGCGTGTGCGCGCAGGTCACGCCGTGGAACTACCCGCTGCTGATGGCCATCTGGAAGATCGCGCCCGCGCTCGCCGCCGGCAACACCGTCGTGCTCAAGCCGTCCGACACCACCCCGGCGTCGACGCTGCTGCTCGCCGAGATCGCCGGCGAGTTCCTGCCGCCGGGCGTCTTCAACGTGATCTGCGGCGACCGCGGCACCGGCCGCGCGCTGGTCGAGCACGACATCCCCGCGATGGTGTCGATCACCGGCTCCGTCCGCGCCGGCATCGAGGTCGCTCGCAGCGCTGCGAACGACGTCAAGCGCGTGCACCTGGAGCTGGGCGGCAAGGCGCCGGTCATCGTGTTCGGCGACGCCGACCTCGACGCCGCCGCCGAAGCCATCGCCGCCGCGGGCTACTTCAACGCGGGCCAGGACTGCACGGCCGCCACCCGCGTGCTGGTCGCCGACGACGTCCACGACACCTTCGTCGCCGCCCTCACCCGCCAGGCGCGGGCCGCGAAGACCGGCAAGCCCGACGACGAAGACGTCGCCTTCGGCCCGCTCAACAACGCCGACCAGCTCGCGAAGGTGGCCGGGTTCATCGACCGGCTGCCCGGCCACGCCACCGTCCACTGCGGCGGCCATCGGGTCGGCGACGAAGGCTACTTCTACGAGGCCACCGTCGTTTCCGGGCTCGGGCAGGACGACGAGCTGAGCCGGCACGAGATCTTCGGCCCGGTCATCACCGTCCAGCGGTTCTCCGGCGAAGCCGAGGCGCTGAAGGCCGCGAACGCCGTGCAGTACGGGCTCGCGTCCTCGGTCTGGACCCGCGACCACCAGCGCGCCATGCGCCTGTCGGCGAAGCTCGACTTCGGCTGCGTCTGGATCAACACGCACATCCCCCTGGTCGCCGAGATGCCGCACGGCGGGTTCAAGAAGTCCGGCTACGGCAAGGACCTCTCGCTCTACGGCCTCGAGGACTACACCCGCGTCAAGCACGTGATGAGCGCACTGTGAGGCTCGCGATGCCCAACCAAGCACCGTCCGAGACGCGGGACGAGCCCGCGGCGCCCGGAAGCGCGGGGCCGGCCATCCGGCTTTCCGGGCTGCGCAAGCACTTCGGCGACGTCCACGCGGTCGACGGCGTCGACCTCGACATCCCGCCCGGCGAGTTCTTCTCGATGCTCGGCCCGTCCGGCTCCGGCAAGACGACGGTGCTGCGCATGATCGCCGGGTTCGAGCTGCCCACCGAAGGCACCATCGAGCTCGAAGGCCGGGACGTCAGCCGGCTGGCGCCGTTCGAGCGCGACGTCAACACCGTCTTCCAGGACTACGCGCTCTTCCCGCACATGTCCGTGCTGCAGAACGTCGAGTACGGCCTGAAGGTCAAGCACGTCCCGAAGCAGCAACGCCGGGAGCGCGCGCTCGAAGCGCTGAAGACCGTGCGGCTGGCGGACTACGGCTCGCGCAAGCCCGCGCAGCTGTCCGGCGGGCAGCGCCAGCGCGTCGCGCTCGCCCGCGCGCTGGTCAACCGGCCCAAGGTGCTGCTGCTCGACGAACCGCTCGGCGCGCTGGACCTCAAGCTGCGCCAGGCGATGCAGCTCGAGCTCAAGCAGATCCAGCGCGACGTCGGCATCACGTTCGTCTTCGTCACCCACGACCAGGACGAAGCCCTCACCATGAGCGACCGCATCGCGGTGTTCAACGACGGCAGGATCGAGCAGGTCGGCCCGCCCGAAGAGGTCTACGAGCGCCCGGCGAGCGCGTTCGTGGCCGGCTTCGTCGGCACGTCGAACCTGCTCGGCGGCCGCGGGGCCGAGACCGTCATCGGCCGGCCGGGGATGTTCAGCATCCGGCCGGAGAAGATCCGCATCGACGGCGAGCTGTCCGAGCCCGCCGCGGTGGGGGACACCAGCGCGACCGGCACGGTCACCGACGTCGTGTACGCCGGCGCGACCGTGCGGTACGCGGTCGCGCTCGACGCCGGCGGACAGCTTTCGGTCGTCCAGCAGAACACCGAAGGCGCCTTCGCGGGCGGCCGCGTCCGCCTCAGCTGGCGGAACGAGCACAGCTTTCAAGTCCAGTAGTACCTCGAAAGGGTTGCCATGAAGAACAGGAAGACGCGGCTCGCCGGGCTCCTCGGCGCCAGCCTGCTGTTGGCTGCATGTGGCACGTCGGGCTCGAACTCGGCCGCGCCGCCCGGCGCGCAGGGGTTCACCCCGCCGAAGCTGGAAGCGCTGAAGGCGCTCGGGCAGCCGGAAGGCGCGCTGAACGTGCTCGCCTGGCCGGGGTACGCGGAGAACGGTTCGAACGACCCGAAGGTCAACTGGGTGACGCCGTTCGAGCAGCAGACCGGCTGCAAGGTCAACGTCAAGCCGTTCGGCACGTCCGACGAAGCCGTGACGCTGATGAAGACCGGGCAGTACGACGTGATCTCGGCATCCGGTGACGCGTCGCTGCGCCTGGTCGCTTCCGGGGACGCCGAGCCGGTGAACACCGCGCTGGTGCCGAACTACGCCGACGTCCAGCCGTTCCTCAAGGACAAGTCGTGGAACAGCGTGGGCGGCACGGCCTACGGCATCCCGCACGGCTGGGGCGCGAACCTGCTGACCTGGCGCACCGACAAGGTGACGCCGGCGCCGACGTCGTGGTCGGTCGTGTTCGACGCGAACTCGCCCTACAAGGGCAAGGTGATCGCCTACGACTCGCCGATCTACATCGCCGACGCCGCCCTGTACCTGATGGCGCACCAGCCGGACCTGGGCATCAAGAACCCGTACGCCCTGGACGACAAGCAGTTCACCGCCGCGGTGAACCTGCTCAAGCAGCAGCGTCCGCTCGTGTCCGAGTACTGGTCGGACTACCTCAAGGAGTCGCAGGCGCTGAAGAACGCCGACGCCGTCGTCGGCACCGCCTGGCAGGTCACGGTCAACCTGACCAAGGGCGAGGGCGCGCCGCTGGAGTCGGCCGTGCCGAGCGAGGGTGCGACCGGGTGGTCGGACACCTGGATGGTCGCGGCGAAGTCGGCGCACAAGACGTGCGCGTACAAGTGGCTCGACTACATCATCAGCCCGAAGGTCAACGCCCAGGTCGCCGAGTACTTCGGCGAGGCGCCGGCGAACCCCAAGGCGTGCGCGGAGATGACCGACAAGACCCTCTGCGACACCTACCACGCCAACGACGCCGGCTACGCGTCGAAGATCGCGTACTGGACCACGCCGATCCAGCAGTGCCTCGACGGCCGCACGGACGTCAAGTGCAAGGACTACGGCGAGTGGACCAAGGCCTGGACCGAGATCAAGGGCTGACGGTGACATGACCGCGCTCTCGGCCTTCTTCTACCGGAAACCCAAGCTTCGCCTGGGTTTCCTGCTCTCGGCGCCACTGCTCTGGCTCGGCCTGGCCTACCTGGGTGCGCTCGCCGCGCTGTTCGTCACGGCGTTCTGGCACACCGACGCGTTCACCGGCCAGGTCGCGATCGAGTGGTCGCTGGACAACTTCAAGACGTTGTTCAGCGACGCGGTGTACCGCACGATCACCTTCCGCACGGTCGGGATCGCGGCGCTGGTGACGGTGATCGACGCCGTGATCGCGTTCCCGATGGCGTTCGCCATGGCCAAGCTCGCTTCGCCGCGGGCGCAACGGATCCTGGTGATCGCGGTGATGACGCCGCTGTGGGCGAGCTACCTCGTCAAGGCGTACGCGTGGCGCTCGATGCTGTCCGGAAACGGCGCGCTGAGCTGGCTTTCGCCCGGGTACGGCGTCACGGCCACGATCATCACGCTGTCCTACCTGTGGCTGCCGTACATGATCCTGCCGATCTACGCGGGCCTCGACCGGCTGCCGGATTCGCTGGTGGACGCCTCCGGTGACCTGGGCGCCCGCTCGTTCCGGACGTTCCGCTCGGTGATCCTCCCGCTGACGTTCCCGGCGATCGTGGCCGGTTCGATCTTCACGTTCTCGCTGTCGCTGGGCGACTACATCGCGGTGAAGATCGTCGGCGGCACGTCGCAGATGCTCGGCAACGTCGTCTACGACAACATCGGCGCCGCCAACAACCTCCCGTTCGCGGCGACGGTGGCGACCGTGCCGGTCGTGATCATGCTCGTGTACCTGGCCGCGGTGCGCCGCACCGGCGCGCTCGACAACCTCTAGGAGCCCTCGGTGCGGACGTCTCGGGCACTGCTGTGGACGGCGCTGGGCCTCGGCCTGGCGGTGATCTACTTCCCGCTGGTGGTGGTGCTGCTCAACTCCTTCAACGCGGACACGACGTTCGGCTTCCCGCCGACCCGCTTCACGCTGGAGTGGTGGAGCCGCGCGGCTTCGAACGACGGCGCCCGGCACGCGCTGTGGACGAGCGTGGAAGCCGGTCTGGCGGCGACGGCGATCGCGCTGGTGCTCGGCACGATGGCCGCGTTCGCCCTGCAGCGCTACCGGTTCTTCGGCCGCAACCCGGTGTCACTGCTGATCATCCTGCCGATCGCGCTGCCCGGGATCGTGACGGGCATCGCGCTGAACAACGCGTTCCGCACGATCCTGGGCATCGACCTCGGCCTGCTGACGGCGATCATCGCGCACGCGACGTTCTGCATCGTGGTGGTGTTCAACAACGTCGTCGCCCGCCTGCGCCGGATGGGCGGCAACCTGGAGGAAGCGTCGATGGACCTCGGCGCGACGGGCTTCACGACGTTCCGCCTGGTGACGTTCCCGATGCTGCGTTCGGCGTTGCTGGCCGGCGGGCTGCTGGCGTTCGCGCTGTCGTTCGACGAGATCATCGTGACGACGTTCACGCTGGGCACGGGCATGGAGACGCTGCCGATCTGGATCTACAACAACCTGTTCCGGCCGAACCAGGCCCCGATCGTGAACGTCGTGGCGGCGGTGCTGATCGTGGCCTCGACGGTCCCGGTGTACCTGGCCCAGCGCTTGTCGGGCGACACGGCGTCGGGCGGGCGGCTCTAGTGGTGATGTCCAGGGACTGGCCGAGGGATGGGCCTATGCCCTCAACCGGCGGCAAGCCGCCGGTCACCCGGCTGACCGACCTCCCCGGACATCACATCTAGTGGACCGACCGGATGGTGCCGCCGTCGACGCGGATCGTCGCGCCGCTGACGTAGTCCGCCGCCGGGCTCACCAGGTAGCCGACCGCGGCCGCGATCTCTTCGGGACGGCCGAAGCGGCCGACGTCGTTGGGCACCAGCTCCTGCGCCGCGCGCTTTTCGATTTCCTCCCACGAGCTGCCCCAGCCGTGGTCCGGGGCGATGCCGGTGAGCAGCTCGCGCACCGAGTCCACCAGGATCGCGCCGGGGGAGACGACGTTCGACGTCACGCCGGTCCCGGCGAGTTCGCGGGCCAGTGACACCGCGAGGTTGTGCCGCGCGGCGAGCGTCGCGGTGTAGTGCGGCTGCGTCGCCATCGGCTGGATCGCCAGGCCGCCGCCGATCTGGACCACCCGGCCCCAGCCGCGCGAGCGCATGCCCGGCACGAACCGGTGGACCATCCGCACCGCGGAGACGACGTTCGCCTGGTACATCGCGCTCCAGGCGTCCGGCGTCGCCTCGGTCCAGGTGAGGTGGTCGTACGCGCCGGCGTTGTTGACCAGGACGTCGATCTCCCCGGTGGCCGCCGCCACGGCGTCGGCGCCCGCGTCGGTCGACAAGTCACCCAGTGCCACGCCCGCCGCGCCGATCTCCTCAGCGACCTTCCCGGTGCGGGCCGCGTCCCGGCCGTGCACCACCACCGAGGCGCCTTCCGCGGCCAGCAGCCGGGCGATCGCCTCGCCGAGGCCCGCGCTGGAACCGGTGACCAGAACTCGCTTGCCGGCCAATTCGAGGTCCACTGTGCACTTCCCATCATGTCTACACTCGTATACTTACTAACCAAGTCTACACTCGTATACATGAGAGCCCGCAACGCCGCCGCCACCCGCGAAGCGATCCTGAACTCCGCGCTCGAAGCCTTCACCCGCGCCGGGTACGACGGTGTCGGCGTGCGCGAGATCGCCGAGTCCGCCGGGGTCACGGCGATGCTCGTGAACCGCTACTTCGGCTCGAAGGAGGGGCTCTTCGCCGAGGTCGTCGAGGCGGCGATGGCCGAGCGGACCGTGCTGACCGACGACCCCGCGACGCTCGCCGCGGACCTCGCGGCCGCGCTCGTGCGCCGGACCGGGCCGGACGCTGGCCGGCTCGACCCGTTCCTGCTGATGCTGCGGTCCGCGCCCAACCCGCGCGCCGCCGAAATCCTGCGTGCGGGCATCGAGCGGCACGTCGAGAAGCACCTCACCGACGTCCTCCCGGCGACGGCGGGCACCGAAGGCCCGGCGCTGGTCCTGTCCGTGATCGCCGGGTTCTGGGTGCTGCGCACGCTCATCGGCAGCACCGAGCTCGCGCGCGCCGACGAAGCCGTCGTCAAGCGCAAGCTGGAGATGGTGTTCGCCGTGCTACTGGCGGAATGAGTCCGTCGCCGCCCGCAAAGCGGCGAGCACGCCGGGGTCGGTCACCGCGTGGCCGGCGCCTTCCAGCAGCTTCAGCTCCGAGCCCGGCCACGCCTGGTGCAGCTCGTACGCCGTGATCGGGGGACACACCGTGTCGTAGCGGCCCTGCACGATGACGCCCGGGATACCGGCCAGCTTGCCCGCGTCGCGGACCAGCTGGCCGTCGGCGAGCCAGGCGCCGTGGCGGAAGTAGTGGACGGCGAGGCGGGCGAAGGTCAGCGCGAACGCCGGTTCGGCGTACTGGCGGACGAAGGAGTCCTGCGGCACCACCGAAACCGTCGCGCCCTCCCAGGTGCTCCACGCGATCGCCGCACGGTGCCGGACCTCTTCCGACGGGTCTTCGAGGAGCGTGGCGTACGCCGCCAGCGGGTCGTCGCGGAGGGCGGCCGGGAGCGGGGCGAGGAAGGCCTCCCACTCGCGCGGGAACAGGTTGGCCGCGCCGCCGCGGTAGATCCAGTCGAGCTCGCTCGGGCGCACGGTGAACACGCCGCGCAGGATGATTTCGCTGACGCGCGAAGGGTGCGTCTCGGCGTAGGCGAGGGCGAGCGTCGCGCCCCACGAGCCGCCGAAGAGCTGCCAGCGGTCGATGCCGAGGCGTTCGCGCAGGAGTTCCATGTCGGCGACCAGGTGCCACAGGGTGTTGGCGCGCAGGTCGTCCGCGCCCGGCGTCGACTGCCCCGACCCGCGCTGGTCGAACAGGACGATCCGGTACGCCGCGGGGTCGAAGTGCCGCCGGGCCATCGGCGCGATCCCGCTGCCGGGGCCGCCGTGCAGGACCACCACCGGCTTGCCGCCGGGGTTGCCCGCCTCCTGGCACCGGATCCGGTGGCCGTCGCCGACGTCCAGGAACCCTTCGGCGCGCGGGGGGATCGGCGGGTAGAGCTCGTCCATGCCCGTCACTGTGCCGGAGGGCCCCGGCCGTCGCCCCGACACCCCGCCGCCAGGGGCCGGGACGACGACCAGGAAAGGTGGGAGCCCGCCCCCGCCGCCGGGCTGAGCGGGCTCCCGCTCGGGGGGCGTCAGCCGCCGCGGGGAACCGTGGTCCGAAGAGAGGCGCCGTCGGGGTGGTCACGACGGCCGGCGATCCGCACCCGCATTCCCGTCCTCCTCGTCGAGGTTCGTTCCGTTGCGTCGTGGCGGCGACGGGCTAAACGCTAAGCCACGAGTCGAACACCAGTCAAGAACATGATTGATGTTCATGCATGTGAACGCCCGCTGTGAGGACGCTGAGTGTGCCCATCCCCCTTGCCCGGGGTTAACGAATGGGCCGGTACTTTCCGGTGTCGGCCTTGCTCGAAAAGGGGACGGAAAGGCACGGAATGTCCGCGGTGACCTATGTCGAGGCGATTGTCGTCGGCGCCTTGCAAGGGGTGTCGGAATTGTTTCCGGTGTCCAGTCTCGGCCACAGCATCCTGTTGCCCGCCTGGCTCGGCGGACAGTGGCAGCGGGACCTGAGCATCGGGAAGGATTCGCCGTACCTCGCGGTGCTCGTGGCGATGCACGTCGCCACCGCGCTCGCGCTCGTCCTGTTCTTCCGCAAGGACTGGATCCGGATCATCGGCGGCCTGTGGACGTCGATCCGCCACCGCGAGGTCCGCACCCCCGACCAGCGCCTCGCGTGGCTGCTCGTGCTCGCCACGGTCCCGGTCGGGCTGGCCGGGTTGCTGTTCGAAGGACTGCTGCGCGACTTCCTCGGCAAGCCCGTCCCGGCGGCGATCTTCCTGACGCTCAACGGCGGGGTGCTCTACGCCGCCGAGAAGTTCTCGCACCGGAAGCCGCCGGGCGACGACGACACGGTGGACTTCTCGACCGAAGAAACCCTCGTCATGCGGGCGGTCACGGTCGAGGAGAAGACCGACGTCCGGCTGGCGAAGCTGGGGGTGGGCGAGGCCGTCCTGATCGGCGCGGCGCAGATCTTCGCGCTGCTGCCCGGCATCAGCCGCTCGGGCATCACGATGGTCGCCGGCCTGCGCCGCGGCCTGGGTCACGAAGACGCGGCGCGCTTCGCGTTCCTGCTCGCCACGCCGGTGATCCTCGCCGCGGGCGTGCTCAAGATGCCGACGCTGTTCGCCACGGAGAACCACGCTTCGCTCGGCCCCGCGCTCGTCGGCAGCGTCATCGCCGGGATCGCTTCGTACATTTCTGTCCGGTTCCTCACCGGATACTTCGAAACGCGCACTCTGACCCCGTTCGCCATTTACTGCGTGCTCGCCGGAATCGGCAGCCTGATCTTCTTCGCCGTCTGACGTGCTCGACGTCCCGGCGCTGCTCGCCGTGCTCGTTCTCGGCACGCTCTACGTCCGCGCGGCGCACGGGCGCGGGTGGCCGCGCGGCCGCACGACGGCGTTCCTCGCCGGGCTCGTGACCGTCTTGCTGGTCACCTGCTCACCGCTGGCCGTCTACGACACGACGTTCTTCTGGGTCCGCGCGGTCCAGACGGTCACGCTGCTCATGGTCACGCCGCTGCTGCTGGCCCTGGGCGCGCCGATCCGGCTCCTGCTCGACACGCGGCCCGCGGCCTGGCTGCGGCGCCACGGCCGCGGAAAGGTGGCGCGGGCGCTGACGTTCCCGCCGGTCGTCACGCTGACGCTGGTCGTGCCGGTGCTCGTGCTGTACCTGACCCCGCTCTACGACCTGGTGCTGCGGTCGTCGCTCGCCGACGGCCTGGTCCGGCTCGCGCTCGTCCTGTCCGGCTTCACGTACTTCTGGACCCGGCTCGGCCTCGACCCGACCCCGCGGCGCGACCCGCACCTGGTGTCGGTGTGGATCGCGTTCACCGAGGTGATCTTCGACGGCGCCCTCGGCCTGGTCCTGTGGCTGGGCCCGCTGCTCGCGCCCGCGCACTACGCGGCCGCCCACCCCGGCTACGGCCCGGACCCCCGCACCGACCAGATCATCGGCGCGGGGGTGCTGTGGATCGGCGGTGACGTCGCCGGCCTGCCGTTCGTCGTCGCGTTGTTCGTGCGGTGGGCCCGAGACGACGAACGGCGCGCGAAGCAGATCGACGTCCAGCTGGACGAAGCGCCCGCGACCGGGCTGTGGTGGGAGAACGACCCGGCCCTCGCCGAGCGGTTCAGGAACCGGGGTTAGTCGTGGAACGCGTGTTCCGGCGCCGGGAACTCGCCGCGGCGCACGTCCTGGGCGAACGCCGTCGCCGCGTCCTGCAGCACCGTCGCCACGTCGGCGTAGCGCTTCACGAACCGCGGCGCCTTGCCGCGCCGGAGCCCGGCCATGTCCTGCCAGACGAGCACCTGGGCGTCGCAGTCCGGGCCCGCGCCGATGCCGACCGTCGGGATCTTCAGCTCCGCCGTGACGCGCTTCGCGGCTTCGGCGGGCACCATCTCCATCACCACCGCGAACGCCCCGGCCTCCTGCAGCGCCAGCGCGTCGGCGAGCAGCACGTCCGCTGCTTCGCCGCGCCCCTGCACCCGGTAGCCACCGAGGTTGTGCTCACTCTGCGGGGTGAACCCGATGTGGCCCATCACGGGCACGCCCGCCGACGTCAGCGCCTCGACGTGCGCGGCGAACCGCCGCCCGCCTTCGAGCTTCACGGCGTGCGCGCGGCCCTCCTTCATGAACCGCACCGACGTCTCCAGCGCCTGCTGCGGCGAGAGCTGGTAGGAGCCGAACGGCAGGTCGGCGACCACGAGGGCCCGCTTGACCGATCGGGTGACGGCCCGGACCAGCGGCAGCAGCTCGTCCACCGTCACCGGCAGCGAAGTGTCGTAGCCGAACACGTTGTTGGCCGCGGAGTCGCCGACGAGCAGCACGGGGATCCCGGCCTCGTCGAAGAGCGCCGCGGTGTACATGTCGTACGCGGTGAGCATGGGCCACGGCTCGCCGCGTTCCTTGAGCTCACGCAGGTGGTGCACGCGCACCTTGCGGCCCGTCGCCGGCTTGGTGCCGGGTCCGGTGCCGTAGGGGGCCGCTTCTTCGGCGGGCCCGTTCGCGCTCGGGGGGTCCAGGGGGGCTTGCCCCCCGGCTGGGGTTCGGGGCTCGGCCCCGAAGGGCACCGTGGCAGACATCGTCGTCGACCGTCCTTCCCTCGAGGCCTCGGTGAGGTCCCCGGGTCGTGGAGCAGGGGCGTCTCAGAGCGTGGCACGCGCGCGTGCGGGCCCCCAACCTCGTGGGACCAGCTTCACACCCCCGGGGACGACGCACCGTCAACCTTCAGGTTGATGCCCGGGGACAACCAACCTGTGTTCACTGACGTCAAGAAGACGGTATGAGCACCGATCGGCCGCGAAAGGCGACGAAAGCAACGATGGGAACCCTCGCGAGCACACGCCCGCGCCTGCCCGTGTGGAAGGCGAAGGCGGGCGGCATCGTCGCGACCGTGGTCCAGCTGGCCGCGGTGTTTTCGGTGATCCTCCTCTTCACGAACGGCCCGCACGGGCGCCTGCTCAACGCCATCGACATGGCGTTCTCCGGCCTCAGCGTGCCGACCAGCGCGAGCCTGGTCATGGTGCTGCTCCTCGTGGTGCTGGGCGGGGCGCTGCGCCGTCGCAAGGCGGCGGCGCTGTACACGCTGGTGCTGTTCCAGGTCGGCGGCCTGGTGCTCACCCTGGCCCTGCAGGCGACGCTGCTGTGGTCACCCGAGCTGCTGACGCTCGGCCCGAAGCAGGTCCGGCACATCCCGGCGCAGCTGTGGGTGCTGACCGTGGCCGACGTCGTCTCGATCGGCCTGATCGTGCTCCTGCTCGCGCTGCGCCCGGCGTTCCCGGCCCGGCTCGCGCCGAGTGCCTGGCGGGACGGCCTGACCGTGCTGTTCGGCGGGTTCGCGGCGGTCATCCTGATTGGCTGGGGGCTGGCAGAAGCGTTTCCCGGGCACCTCGGTGACACGTGGGAGCGCTTCGCCTGGGTCGTGAACCACGCCACCGGCGAGAACCTCCAGCTACGCCGGATCGGGGTCGGCGACGGCCCGGGCTGGCTGGACGTCCTGATCGACCTCAGCGCGACGGCGGTCGTCACGGCGGCGCTGTACATGCTCTTCCGCGGGGTCCGCAGCCGCCGCCTGCGCACCGACGACGAGGAGCTGCGCGTGCGCGAGCTCCTGGCCGAACACGGCGAGGACGACTCCCTCGGCTACTTCGCGACCCGGCGCGACAAGAGCGTCGTCTTCTCGCCGAACGGGCGCGCGGCGGTGACCTACCGCGTGCTCGGCGGCACCAGCGTCGCCAGCGCCGACCCGATCGGCGACCCCGAGGCGTGGCCGGACGCGGTCCGCGCGTGGCTCGACGAGACGCGCCGGTACGGCTGGACCCCCGGCGTGCTCGGGGCGAGCGAGAGCGGCGCGAAAGCGTATACCGACGCCGGCCTGCGGGCCCTGGAGATCGGCGACGAAGCGGTCCTCGACGTCCGCGAGTTCAGCCTCGCCGGCCCGGAGCGGCGCTCGGTCCGCCAGGCCGTGAAGCGCATCGAGCGCGCCGGCTACACCTCGCGGGTCCGCCGCCACGGCGAGATCCCGGAAGCCGAAATGGCCGACCTGCTGGCCCGCGCCCAGGCCTGGCGCGGCGCCGAGACCGAACGCGGGTTCTCGATGGCGCTGGGCCGGCTCGGCGACGCCAGCGACGGCCGCAGCGTAATGGTCGAGGCCTACGACGCCCGCGGCGACCTGCGCGGCCTGCTCTCGTTCGTCCCTTGGGGCCGCCGCGGCCTCTCGCTGGACCTCATGCGCCGCGACCGCGACGCCGAGAACGGCCTCAACGAGTACATGATCGCCGAGGTCGTCGCGGCCGCGCAGCACCTCGGCGCGCAGCGGATCTCGCTCAACTTCGCGATGTTCCGCGCGGTGTTCTCCGAGGGCGAGCGCATCGGCGCCGGCCCGGTGCTGCGGGCCTGGCGCGGCGTCCTGAGCGTCTTCTCGCGCTTCTTCCAGCTCGAGTCGCTGTACCGGTCCAACGCCAAGTACGGCCCGGACTGGGTGCCGCGGTTCCTCTGCTACTCCTCGGCCCGGCGGCTGCCGCGCGTCGGCATCGTCGCGGGCGCGCTCGAAGGGTTCGTCCCGACCGGGCGGGCGCGGTCGCTGCGCCTGGAGACGGTCGGCGCCGACTTCGTCGCCCGTGCGAAGGAGATCGAGGAGTCGGCGGCGACGCCGGCCCCGAAGCAGGTGCGGCGGCCCGAGCAGGTCCGCGTCCGCATCGCCAAGCTCGGCAAGCTGCGCGAGGCCGGGATCGACCCGTACCCGGTCGGGTTCCGCCGCGACGACCACATCGGCGACGTCGTGCGGAAGTTCGGCGACCTGGCCCCGGACACCACGACCGGGCACCGGGTCCGGATCGCCGGGCGCGTGCTGAACCTGCGCATCCTCGGCGGCCTGTGCTTCGCCCGCGTCAAGGACTTCAGCGGCGAGATCCAGCTGATGCTGAGGGCGGACGAGCTCGACCTCACGCGCTGGCGGACCGGCGTCGACCTCGGCGACCACGTCGGCGTCAGCGGCCAGGTCGTGACGTCGAAGCGCGGGGAGCTCTCGGTGCTCGTCGACGAGTGGACGGTCACCGCGAAGTGCCTGCACCCGTTGCCGGACAAGCGGAAGGGCCTCACCGACCCGGAGACGCGGGTGCGGCAGCGCTACCTCGACCTCGCCGTCAACCCGGACTCGGCGAACATGCTCCGGCTGCGCTCCACCGTGGTCCGCGCGGTGCGCGACCGGCTGCACCACGCCGACTACCTCGAAGTCGAAACGCCGATGCTGCAGACGGTGCACGGCGGTGCCAACGCGCGTCCGTTCGTCACCCACATCAACGCCTACGACATGCGGATGTACCTGCGGATCGCGCCCGAGCTGTACCTCAAGCGGCTGTGCGTGGCCGGCGTCGAGCGGGTCTTCGAGCTCAACCGCAACTTCCGCAACGAAGGCGTCGACGCGACGCACAACCCCGAGTTCACGATGCTCGAGGCGTACCAGGCCTACGCGGATTACGACACGATGCGGACGCTGACCCGCGAGCTGGTCCAGCACGCGGCCGAAGCGGCGTACGGCGCCCAGGTCGTGCGGCGCCCGGACGCCGACGGCAACGTCGTCGAGCACGACATCTCCGGTGACTGGCCGGTGATCCCGGTGCACGAAGCCGTCTCGCGGGTCTTCGGCGAGCGCATCGACTCCGGGACGTCGGTGGGTGAGCTGCGGCGGCTCTGCCTGGCCGCCGGGGTGCCGGTGGGGGAGGACCCGAGCCACGGCGACCTCGTGCTCAAGGCGTTCGAGCACCTCGTCGAGGGCGCGACCGTGCTGCCGACGTTCTACACCGACTACCCGACCGACGTCTCGCCGCTGACCCGCCAGCACCGGACGGACCCGCTGCTGGCCGAGCGCTGGGACCTCATCGCGTTCGGCTCCGAGGTCGGCACGGCCTACACGGAGCTGACCGATCCGATCGAGCAGCGGCGGCGGCTGGAAGCGCAGTCCCTGCGCGCGGCCAGCGGGGACGTCGAGGCGATGGAGCTGGACGAAGACTTCCTGCTCGCCCTGGAGCACGGCATGCCGCCGTCCGGCGGCCTCGGGCTGGGCGTCGACCGGCTGCTGATGATGCTCACCGGGGCGTCGATCCGCCAGACGGTCCTCTTCCCCTTCGTCCGTCCGCAGGCGTAGCGAGTCAGGCGACCCGGCAAGCGTCACACCGCCGGGTCGCTGCCCTTCGCTTACTGTGTGCCTCGTGCGCACGGCTCGGATCGCCTCGGCCCTCCTGATGGGGGTGGCCGTCCTCGGGTATTCGGGGTGGCTGCTGGAGTTCTTCCTCCCGACGGGCGTCTCGCCGGTCCACGACCCGGTGGAGGCGCTGCTGGCCGGCCCACCGGTGTTCCGGGTCCTGCTGGCCGTCTCGGGGGTCGCGTTCCTGCTCGCCGGCCCGCCGCTGCACCGCCTCGGCCCGGTCCAGTGGTCGGCGCGGCTCAGTTCCGTCTCGGTGAGCGTGTTCGGCCTGGTCGTGCTGGTCCAGGCCGCGTACCCGGAGCGGAGCGACCTGATCTCGTCGCTGCTCAGCGTCGTGCTGGTGGCCGGCGTGATCAGCTTGATCCTGTGGTGGCCGCCGGGCTGGCGCGCGCTCGCGGTCGCCGGGCTGGTCGTGGTGATGGCGACCTGGCTCGGGGTGGTGCTCTCGCGGCAGTTCGACGCCTACGAAGGGGTCTTCACGCGGGTGCAGCTGGTCGTGCGGGCCGCGCTGTACGGCATCGGCGGCGCGTACGCCTTCGTCAAGCCCGCACCCCGGCACGCGCACCGATAGCGCCGTTCCGGTCCGGAACGCCGGTGCGGGGTGGCACGATCCGGAGCAGGTGTCCCTTTGCGGAAGGATCGAAATGGCGGGAAACGTGCGCCCGGTGGCCGACGAGCGTGACGGGCTGCTGAGCTTCCTGGAGCAGCAGCGGTACGTGCTCAGGTTGGCCGCACACGGGCTGACCGACGATCAGGCGCGGCTCGCGGCGACGAAGAGCTCGCTGTCGGTGGGCGGGCTGATCAAGCACGTCGCGACCACCGAGGACAGCTGGCTGGACACGATCCTCCAGGTGCCCCAGAAGCCGTTCGCGGAGAGCATCGCCGACTACCAGTCGGCGCACACCCTGCTCCCGGACGAGACGCTGGCGGGCGTGCTGGCCCGCTACGACGAGGTTGCGGCGCGGACGGCCGAGGTCATCGGCGGGATCGAGGACCTGGGCCAGGCGGTCCCGGTGCCGAAGGGCGTGCCGTGGTTCCCGAAGGACGTCGACGCCTGGTCGGTCCGCTGGGTCCTGCTGCACCTGATCCAGGAGACGGCCCGCCACGCCGGCCACGCGGACATCATCCGCGAGCACGTCGACGGCGGCACGGCGATGCCGCTGATGGCGGCGGCCGAGGGCTGGCCGGAGTCCCCGTTCATCAAGCCCTGGACGCCCCAGCCCGCCTGACGAACTTCGTGAAGGCCACCGGTAGTCGTGAAGGTGGCCTTCACGGCTTTCAGAACAGCGTGGGCTCGTCCGCCAGCGCGCCTTCGATGACCAGCATCCGGCGTTTCGTTCCGACCCCGCCGCGCGCCGAGAAGCCGCCGTCCTTGCCGCCCGCGGCCAGCACCCGGTGGCACGGCACGATGATCGGGAACGGGTTGTTCCCCATCGCCTGCCCGACGGCCTGCGCCGACCCGGGCTGCCCGAGCCGGTGCGCGATGTCGCCGTAGGTCAGCGTCCTGCCCGGCGGGATCGTCCGCGCGACCTCGTACGCCCGGCGGTGGAACTCCGGCACCGAAGCCAGGTCCAGCGCCACCGAGGCCAGGTCCGGCCGCGCGCCGCCCAGCAGCGCCACGATCCCGTCCACCGCCGCCCGGACCGCGGCGGGCGGCGGCTCCTCGACGGCGTCCGGGAACCGCCGGAGCAGCCACGCGCGGGTCCGCGCGCCACTGCCTTCGGGCAGGGATGTGCCGACCACGACGTCGTCGCGCCACGCGAGCCCGCAGACCCCGATCGCCGTGTCGAACACCGTGAAGCCGGTCGTCATGCGATCAGCCTACGACCGAAGAGGGGTACCGCCGCCGCGATCGACCGCTAAGTTCGGTTCGGGCGATTCCGAGGAGGACGTGTGCGGCGACTGATCCTGGTGACGGCAGTGCTGCTCGGCCTGATCGCCACTCCGGCGGCCGCGGACCCGCTGGTCATGCCGCACGTCGTCGTCACGCACCACACGTGGTGGGCGGAGCAGGTGATCAAGCACGCCGGCGGCACGGTCGTCGCGAGCTACCCGCAGATCGGCGTCGTCGTCGCGTACACCGCGAAGGACGACTTCGCCGCGAAGGTCCGTGCGACACCGGGCATCGACGCCGTCGGCGCGACGCGCACCGCGAAGGTCCCGAAGGAGTTCTTCGCGCCTCGCAAGGACGTCCGCTACACCGGCCCGAACTCGCCGAACTCCGGCCAGGTCCCGCCCGAGGGCACCGCATGGGACGTCCCGGCGCTGCACCTGCCCGAAGCGCACGCGGTCACCGAAGGCAGCAGGCGCACGGTCGTCGGCGTGCTCGACGTCGGCGTCGACGACACCCACCCGGACCTCGCGCCCGCCTTCGACCGCAAGGATTCCGTGTCCTGCCTGGCCGGCTGGGCCGACCGGAGCCCCGGCGCCTGGCGGCCCACGCTCGACGGCCACGGCACGCACGTCGCGGGCACGATCGCCGCCGCCCGCAACGGATCCGGCGTCGTCGGGGTCGCTCCCGGCGTCCGGATCGGCGCCGTCAAGCTGGCCGAACTCGACGACACCGAGACGGCCGAGAGCATGGTCTGCGGGTTCGTCTGGGCCGCGGAGCACGGGTTCGCCGTGACCAACAACAGCTACCGCTCGATCCCGTGGCGCTACAACTGCGACGACCAGCCGGACCAGGCCGCGGCGAAGCTCGCCGTCGGCCGCGCGGTCGCCTACGCCCAGCGCCGGAACGTCCTCGTCGTCGCCTCGGCCGGCAACGCCGGGATCGACCTCGACACCCGCTCGGCCGACCGCGAAAGCCCGGCCGACAGCACCCCGGTGGAACGAGCGATCGACCCGACGTGCACGCGGCTGCCGCACGAGCTGCCCGGCGTCGTCGGCACCGGTGCGCTCGACGAGAAGCTCGTCAAAGCGAGCTTCTCGAACTACTCGGCGTCGCGGATCAGCGTCGCCGCGCCCGGCGCGCGCGTCTGGTCGACCTGGCCGAACGGCGAATACCGGTCGGCGAGCGGGACGTCGATGGCCGCGCCGCACGCGAGCGGCGTCGCCGCCCTGATCGCGAGCGAACACCCGCGGTGGAGCGCCGAGCGCGTCAAGCAGGCCCTGTACGCCACGGCGACGCCGCTGCCGTGCCCCGACGCCGTCTGCGCGCCGATCGCGGGCGGGACGACCTACTACGGCCACGGAATGGTCGATGCGGCGAGCGCGGTCGGCGCGGGATGATGGCGCCGTGCTCGATCACCTCGTCTACGCCGGCCCCGACCTCGCCGCCGCCGTCGCCCGCGTCGCCGACCTGACCGGGGTCACCCCGGCTCCCGGCGGCAGCCACACCGGCCTCGGCACCGCCAACCACCTCGCCGACCTCGGCGCGGGGATGTACCTGGAGGTGATCGGCCCGGACCCGGCGCAGCCGGAGCCGCTGGCGCCCCGCCCGTTCGGCATCGACGCCCTCACCGAGCCGGCGCTGGTCGCGTGGGCGGTCCGCACCCCCGACCTCGACGCGACGATCGCGGCGGCCCGCGCCCGCGGCTTCGACCCGGGCGACCCGCGGGAGATGTCCCGCGAGACGGCCGACGGCGAGACGCTGCACTGGCGCCTGACCCCGCCGACCGCCCCGGGCTCGCTCCGCCCGTTCCTGATCGACTGGGGCAGCACCCCGCACCCGACGACCCGCGGCCTGCCGTCCTTGCCGCTGCTGATGGTGACGGCCACCCACCCGGACCCGGCCTCGGTCCACACGGCGACGGAAGCGCTCGGCCTGGAGTTCCTGGTCCGCCGCGCGGAAAAGGCGTCCCTCACAGCGGCCCTGCGCACCCCGGACGGCCGTCAGGTCGCCCTCAGCTAGGTGTGGTGTCCGGGGAGGTTGGTCAGTCGGGTGACCGGCGGCTTGCCGCCGGTTGAGCTGTGGGGTCGGTGGTGATCGTAGAAGTGCAGCCAGCCCGGTAGTGCCGCCCGCGGCAGAGTCTCGGACGGGTAGGAGCGGGCGTAGGCCCACCCGTCGGCCAGGGTCCGGTGGAAGCGTTCGATGCTGCCGTTTTTTGAGGCAGGTAGGGCCGGGTGCGTGGATTTCGGCGTAGGCGACGCGGGAGTGGTCATCGAGCACGGTGTGCACGAACGCAGTCCCGATCTTGGGGTTGCGGGGCTTGCCGGGTGTCGCAGCCCGGTTGCGGTCACCTTGGGCGCGGCCGACGAACCGGTGCCCGCCGCCGTCGGGGATGTTGCCGAACTTGGTGACATCGACGTGCAGCAGCGAACCGGGATGGTCGTGCTCGTAGCGGCGCAGTGGTTCGCCGGTGACCCGGTCGATCCGGGAGAGCCGGTTGATCCGGCAGCGGTCAGCACCGCGTGCACCGTGGAGGCGGGCAAGCCGAGCCGGCCGCCGATCTGCACCGGGCCCAGCCGCATGCGCCACCGCAACCGCACGATGCGGTGGACCAGATGCCCGGGTGTGCGGGTCGGGCTGTGCTGCGATCAGCCATCCCAGCCGCGCTTTCGTTGCGGTGGCGCTGCGCCCATTTGCGAGCGGTTTTCGCGGCGACCATGACCATCTTCGCCGCTGCCGTGCAGGTCCAGCCCTGCTCCACGATCAGGCGCGCGAGTCGCAGTCGGGTGCGTGGGGTGAGGGTGGCGTTAGGGGGGACACGAAGGCCTCCGGCAGGTGAGGTGGTTCCTCGTCAGCTCCACTTCACATCCGGAGGCCTTCACCTGTCAGCACGACAGGCCCTCACTGGTCACCTCAACTCGGGACAACGTCCCTGGACAGCACAGCTAGGCCTTGCCCTCGCGCCACAGGTTGGTCATCGGCAGCCGCCGGTCGCGGCCGAAGGCCTTGAACGTGATCTTCGTGCCCGGCGGGTACTGGCGCCGCTTGTACTCGGCCTTGTCGACCATCCGCACCACCCGGTCGATGGTCTCCGCGTCGAACCCGGCCTCGATCAGGTCGGCGTACCCGCGGTCGCCCTCGACGTAGTCGTCGAGGATGTCGTCGAGCAGCGCGTAGTCCGGCAGCGAGTCGGTGTCGACCTGCCCCGGCCGCAGCTCGGCCGACGGCGGCTTCGAAATCGAGTTCTCCGGGATCGGCGGGGTCTCGCCGCGCTTCGCCGCTTCGGCGTTGCGCCAGCGGGCCAGCTGCCACACGTGCGTCTTGAAGACGTCCTTGATCGGGGCGAACGCGCCGACCGCGTCCCCGTAGATCGTGGAGTACCCGACGGCCAGCTCGGTCTTGTTGCCGGTGGCCAGCACCAGGTGACCGTCCAAGTTGGACAGTGCCATCAGGAGCATGCCGCGCGTGCGCGCCTGGATGTTCTCCTCGGCCAGGCCGGTCAGCGAAAGCTGGTCGACGTACACGCGGACCATGTCCTCGACCGGCTCGACGCGGTAGTGCGCCCCGATCCGCTGCGCCAGGTCGGCCGCGTCGTCCTTCGAGTGGCCCGAGGAGTACTTCGACGGCATCGAGACGCCGTAGACGTTGTCGCCGCCCAGCGCGTCCGCCGCCAGCGAGGCGCAGACCGCGGAGTCGATGCCGCCGGAGAAGCCGAACGTCACCGACGAGAAGCCGTTCTTGTGCACGTAGTCGCGCAGCCCGACGACCAGCGCGTGCCACACCTCGGCCTCGTCCGAAAGCGGCTCGCTGATGACCGGCCGGGCGGTCGGCTCGTACGACGGCAGCGGTTCCGCGCTCAGCACGCGGCGCCGGACGTGCAGGCCTTCGAGCTCACCGTCGCCGGCGTGCCCGCCCGCGGTGAGGTCCATGTCCAGCACGAGCAGGTGCTCGACGAACTGCGGCGCGCGCGCCACGACCGCGCCGTCCGCCGCGACGACGAGCGAGTCGCCGTCGAACACGAGGTCGTCCTGGCCGCCGACCTGGTTGGTGTAGACCAGCGGCGCCCCCGCTTCGGCGGCGCGGCGCGCGATCAGCGGCAGCCGCTGCTCGTCCTTCGAGCGCTCGTACGGCGACGCGTTCGGCGCCACGACGAGGTCGACGCCGGCGCGGCCCAGGGCCGAGATCGGGCCGCCGTCCTGCCAGATGTCCTCGCAGACGACCATGCCGATGTCGAGCCCGTGGAACCGGACGACGTCGAGCGTGGTGCCCGGCTTGAACCAGCGGTGCTCGTCGAACACGCCGTAGTTGGGCAGGTGGTGCTTGAACTGCCGCGCGACGACCTCGCCGCGGTAGAGCGCGGCCGCCGCGTCGCGCGGGCCGACCTCGTCGACGTCGAGGTACCCGATGTAGGTCAGCACTTCGCCGCACCCGGCCTCGTCGAGCCGCCGCGCCAGCGACTCGACACCTTGGCGGGAGGCTTCGGCGAAGGTCCGGCGCAGCGAAAGGTCCTCGACCGGGTAGCCGGTCAGGGACATCTCGGGGAAGACGACGACGTGCGCGCCGGCTTCGGCGGCCCGGCGGGTCCAGTCGACGTGGAGGTCGGCGTTGCCGTCGAGGTCACCGACGGTGGGGTTGACCTGGGCGAGCGCGATGCGCAGTTGCGGCATGCCGCCATTCTGTCCCACCGCCACCCGCGAGGCCGAGCGAATGTGGGCGAAATCGAAAGACCCCCGCCCGGCAGCACCGGGCGGGGGTCCGACGAAGGAAAATCTACTTCCGCTTGATCATGCTCCGGACCTTCTTGATGGTCTGCTCGAAGTCCGAATCGAACGGGTTGTCGTGCACGAGGTACGTCCACGTCGTGTTCGCCCGCCGCACGCCGGCCTCGCCGAGGTCGATGCCCTCGTCGGTCAGCTCGGCCTCTTCGAGCGTCTTCGCCGCCCGCGAGTCGGCCTCGCCGATGATCTTGTGGAACTCCGGGATCGCCGCGCGGTGGAACTCGTCCAGCGGCGTCTCGCGCGCCAGCGCCCGCAGGTGGATGCTCTCGCGGACGTCGGTCAGGTACGCCAGGTGGTCCGACCACAGCTGGTCGACGTGGAACAGCAGCACCTCGCGGCACATCTGCTCCAGCTTCTCCTGGTCGTCGAGCTTCTCCTTCAGCTCGCCGAACTTCTCTGGGTGCGCCTTCTCCATCGCCTCCGCCGCGTACGCGGTGCGAAGCACCTTGTCGCGGTGCACCAGCAGGTCACGTCGCTGCCGCTCGATCAGCCGCGTGTAGCGCCAGGTGTTGCGGTGGATCTCGAGGTCGACGCCCTCGGCGACGCGCTGCGCGTGGTTCAGCTGCCGCAGCGCCGCGCCGTCGGTGATCTCGCCGGTCTCTTCGTCGTCGACGATGCCCTCGGGCACGTCCGGCGCGTTGGAGAGGACGAGTTCGTCGTTCAGGCTCGCGAAGAAGATCGCGCTGCCCGGGTCGCCCTGGCGGCCGGAGCGGCCGCGCAGCTGGCCGTCGAGGCGGCTCGACGGGTACCGCGCGGTGCCGATGACGTGCAGCCCGCCCAGCTCGACGACCTCTTCGCGGGTCGCGCCGTCGGTGCCGCCCAGCCGGATGTCGGTACCGCGGCCCGCCATCTGCGTGGACACGGTGACCGCGCCCTTCTTGCCGGCCTCGGCGATGATCGCGGCCTCCGAGGCGTCGTTGCGCGCGTTGAGCACGACGCATTCGAGGTCGACCTTCGCCAGCTTCTCGGCCAGCTCTTCGGACTCGGCGACGTCCTGGGTGCCGACGAGGATCGGCCGCCCGGTCTCGTGGACCGTGCGGATCTCCTCCTCGATCGCCCGCAGCTTCTGCGACGGCGACGCGAAGATGCGGTCTTCCTGGTCCTCACGGATGTTCGGCGTGTTCGGCGGGATGACCGCGACCTCGAGCTCGTAGAACTCGCGCAGCTGCTCGGCGACGGCGACCGCGGTACCGGTCATGCCGGCGACTTCGGGGTAGCGCGCGAGCAGCGCCTGGACGGTGATCGAGTCCAGGATCTCGCCGCGGTCGGTCGCGGTGACCTGCTCCTTCGCTTCGACGGCGGCCTGCAGGCCGTCCGGCCAGCGCTGCAGCTCGGCGACGCGGCCGCGGGCGGCGTTGATGAGCTGCACCTTGCCGTCGCGGACCAGGTAGTCGACGTCGCGGGTGAGCAGCGCGTGCGCGTGCAGCGCGACGTTCACCGCGGGCAGCCGGTCCGACGCCGTCTCGCCGTAGAGGTCGTCGACCTCCAGGCCGAGCGACTTCGCGACGACGGACGCGCCGGCGTCGGTCAGCCAGGCGTTGCGGCCCTCGCTGTCGGTTTCGTAGTGCAGGTTGAGCCGCAGCCGCCGGACGACCTTCGCGACCTCTTCGTCGGCGTCGGTGTGGTCGATCGAGCCGGCCATCACCAGCGGGACGCGGGCCTCGTCGACCAGCACCGAGTCCGCCTCGTCGACGATCGCGACCTCGGGGTCGGGCTGGACGAGGTCGTCCACGTTCGTGACCAGCCGGTCGCGCAGGACGTCGAAGCCGATCTCGGCGACGGCGCCGTACGTGACGTCCTTGGCGTAGGCGACCTTGCGCTCCTCGCGCGAGTGCGCGGGCTCGACCCAGCCGACCGACACGCCGAGCAGGGCGTATACCGGGCCCATCCACTCGGCGTCGCGGCGGGCCAGGTAGTCGTTGACCGTGACGACGTGCGCGCGCTTCCCGCGGATCGCGTAGCCGGCGGCGGCCAGCGCACCGGCGAGCGTCTTGCCCTCACCGGTCTCCATCTGCACGACGTGCTTGCTGAGCAGGCCCATCGTGCCGAGGATCTGGACGTCGAACGCCCGCTCGCCGAGCGCCCGCCGGGCGGCTTCACGCCCGAGCGCGCACACCTCGATCAGGTGGTTGTCGCCGAACGCGGTGTCCTTCAGCGTCTCGCGGAGCTTGCCCGCCCGCTCGGTCAGCTCCTCGTCGGAGAGCTTCTCGAGCTCGGGTTCGAGCTTCTCGACCGCGGGCAGCAGTGCTTCGTAGCGGGTCAGCTCGACGCTGCCCGGCCGCTGGATGATCCGGCGGAGCTTCTTGCCCACCCGGCTGATCAGTGCTGCCACCCCTGGTCTCCCGTTCTCTCTCGCTCGACCGGCCTGCCCCACCCAACGTGGCGGTGGTGCGTTCGAGTTCCGCGGCCGGATGGGACGATCCAACCGTGTTCCCTCATCCCAGCGCCAGGTCCGGTCGTATCCGACGCCGCCGGATCACCGCAATTGCGACATCCGTGCTGATCGCGGCCTCGCTGGCCGCCTGCACGTCCTCCGGGAAGCCGGCGCCGGTCGCGCCGACGACGGAGTCGCACCCACCGTCCGGACCGGTGCCGGCCGGGTTGGAGCGGTTCTACGGCCAGAGCCTGTCCTGGGCCGACTGCGCACCTTACGCGACTTCGGAGGACTCGCGATCGGCCTTCCAGGCGAAGGACGTCCAGTGCGCCCGGCTGACCGTGCCGCTGGACTACGCGAAACCGGCGGGGGACACCATCACGCTGGGCCTGCTCCGGCACAGGGCGTCGGACGCCGGCTCCCGGATCGGGTCGCTCGTGGTCAACCCGGGCGGCCCCGGTGCCTCGGGCATGGTCGCGGCCGCCGGCCTGGTCAAGCCGACCGCGAGCACCGGCCTCGGCAAGCGCTTCGACCTGGTCGGCTTCGACCCGCGCGGCATCGGCGCGAGCCAGCCGGCCATCCACTGCCTGACCGACTCCGAGCGCGACGCCGACCGCGCCGACGACAGCGAGACCGACGGCTCGCCCGCCGGCGTGGTCAAGCAGGAAACGCAAGAAAAGGACTTCGCCGCGAAGTGCGCCCAGCGCACCGACGACGGCACCGGGATGCTGGCGAACGCCGGCACCCGGGACGTCGTGAAGGACCTCGACGTCCTCCGCTCGGTCCTCGGCGACGAAAAGCTCACCTACCTGGGCTACTCCTACGGCACCCGGATCGGGTCGGCCTACGCCGAGGCGTTCCCGAAGAACGTCCGCGCGATGATCCTCGACGGCGCGGTCGACCCGGAGCAGGACGCGGTCGAGTCGCTGGTCGCGCAGGGTCAGGGTTTCGGGAAGGCGTTCACGGAGTTCGCGAAGTGGTGCACCGCCCAGCAGGACTGCGCGCTCGGCGGCGACGCGAACGGCGCGGTCAAGGCGTTCCAGGACCTCGTCCGGCCGCTGATCGACTTCCCGGTGGAGGTCGGCGACGGCCGCAAGCTCTCCTACGAGGACGCCACGACCGGCGTCATCCAGGCGCTCTACCAGCAGAGCCTCTGGGACACCCTCAACTCCGGCCTCAACGAGCTCAAGCAGCAGCGCGGCGCGACCCTGGAGAAGCTCGCGGACATCTACAACGAGCGCGACACCGACGGCAGGTACGGCACCACGCAGGACGCCTTCACCGCGATCCGCTGCGTCGACGACCCGCGCGTCACCGACCCGGCCGTCATCCTCAAGGCACAGGAGGAGTACGTGAAGGTGGCGCCGTTCCTCGACGACGGCCGCCCGGCTTCGGCGGCGCGCGACGCGTGCGCGTTCTGGCCGGTGCCGAACACCTCCGAGCCGCACGTGCCGAACGTCGAAGGCCTGGCGAAGACGCTGGTCATCTCGACCACGAACGACCCGGCCACGCCGTACCAGGCCGGCGTCAACCTCGCGAAAGGCCTGAAGGGCGCGCTGCTGACCTTCGAGGGCACCCAGCACACGGTGTTCCTCCAGGGCGTGAAGTGCGTGGACGAGGCGGGCACGGACTACCTCGTCGACGGCACGGTGCCGTCGGACGGGACCCGGTGCGCCGGGCAGTAGCGGCGCTGGCGCCGGTCCTGCTGCTGGCGGCGTGCACGAGTGCTCCGGCACTCGCGCCGCCGCCCCCGGCTCCCGCTCCCGACCTGGGGAAGTTCACCGGGCAGACGCTCACGTGGACCCCGTGCGGGGACGCGCTCGACTGCGCGCACCTCACCGTGCCGCTGGACTACGCGAAGCCGTCGGGGGAGACGGTGCGCGTGGGCCTGCTCCGGCACAAGGCGGCGAAGCAGCGCATCGGCTCGCTGGTCGTCAACCCCGGCGGACCCGGTGGCTCGGGGACGGCGACGGCGGCGTCGCTCGCGAAGACGCCCGCCGCCGCGCCCCTGCTCGACCGCTTCGACCTGGTCGGCTTCGACCCGCGTGGCGTTGGCACCAGCGAACCGCGCATCACCTGCCGCACCGACGCCGAGCAGGACGCGGACCGCGCATCCGACATCGAGAGCGATTCGTCGCTCGATGGGGTGAAAAAGCAGCTCGCCGAGACGACCGCGTACGGCGCGAAGTGCGTCGAAGCGACGAAGTACGGCAGAGAGTTCCTCGCCAACGCCGGCACGCGAGACGTCGTACGCGACCTCGACGTCCTTCGCGCGGTTCTCGGCGACCGGAAGCTGACCTACCTCGGCTACTCGTACGGGACGCAGATCGGCGCGGCCTACGCCGAGGCGTACCCGCGCAACGTCCGCGCACTGCTGCTCGACGGGGCCGTCGACCCCGCGCAGAGCCTGGTGGACTCGCTGGTCACGCAGGCCGCGGGCTTCCAGGACGCCTTGACCGAGTTCACCCGGTGGTGCGCGTGCCCGTTCGCCGGCAGCACCGAAGCGTTCCAGCGGCTCGTGCGTCCGCTGATCGCGAAGCCCCTCCCGGCCGGGGCCCGGAAGCTGTCGTTCGAGGACGCGATCACGGGCACGTTCGGCGGGCTCTACGCACGCGGCGACTGGCCCGCGCTGAAAGCCGCGCTCGCGCAGGTGGCCCAGGGCAACGGCCGGGCGCTGCTGGCCTTCGCCGACGGCTACTACCAGCGCGATCCCGAGGGCCGCTACAGCGGCGCGATCGACGCGTACTTCGCCGTCCGCTGCGTCGACCACCAGCGGGTGACCGACCGGGCCGCGATCGACCGCGCGCACGGGGAGATGCTGGCCGGGGCCCCGTTCCTCACCGGCGGCACGCCCGACACGAGCGAGCTCGACATCTGCTCGACCTGGCCGGTCCCGCCGACGTCGGCCGAGCACCCGCCGCGCGCGCCCGGGCTCCCGAAGCCGCTGGTCGTCTCGACCACGCACGACCCGGCGACGCCGTACCGGCAGGGCGTGGACCTCGCGAAGGACCTCGACGGCGTCCTGCTCACCTACGAAGGCGTCCAGCACACGGTGTTCCTGCAGGGCAACGCGTGCGTCGACCGCGCGGGCGTCGCCTACCTCGTGGACGGCACGCCGCCGCCCGCCGGGACCCGCTGCTAGCCGAGGTCCGCCGGCTCGTTCTGCCTGGTCAGCGACAGTTCGATCATCACGGGGCTGAGGTGGTCGCCGGCCGGCGGGATCTGCGCCCACAGGCGGGTGAACCGCCGCGGCTCGTCGGCCGAGACCCACACCTTGACGATGACGTCTTCGCTGACCTGCGGCAACACGCCGTGCGCGACCGCCGCGGGCACCTTGCCGCCGACGCGCAGGGCGGCGGCGCCGTCGACGTTCTCCTGGCCCTCGGTCTTCGCGTCGGTCACGCCGTCGAGGAGCCGCTTCAGCCCGGCGGACGGGCCGAGGAACGCCCCGACGGTGTACATCTCCGGCAGGCGCCCGACGTCGGGATCCGTCGTGACCTCGTCTTTTCGCACGGTGAAGCGGAACTTCGTGTGCCCGTCACCGTCCTGGACGTCGGCGGTGCCGGTCGCCGTGCCACCGCCGTCGAGGGTCGCGTCGCCCTCGATCTGCCGGAGCGGGAAGCCCGGGAGCACGCCGTTGACGCCGGCCGCGAAGTGCACGCTGCGGACCTCGGCGAACGACGTCGCGGCGGCGCGGACCAGGTCGGCGCCCGCGGGGAAGGGCCCGCGCGTGTCCGGTGATCCGGTACAGCCGGCGGTCAGCAGGAGCACGAGCAGGACGGCGAAGCGGGGCATGCCGAGAGGGTAGTCGTGGCCCGATCCTTGCGGAGGATGTCCTCCCGGCCACTTTTCGGCTCACCGCGCGCGCGGTGAAACTGGCCGGGTGACTGTCGAGACCCGTCCCGCCCCGAGGCTGCACCGCGCTTGGCCGATCGCCGGCGCCGCCTTCGTCGCGCTGCTCGCCTCCGCCGGCTTCCGCGCCGCCCCCGGCGTCCTCATCGATCCGCTGCACCAGGAGTTCGGCTGGTCCACGGCCACGATCAGCTCGGCCGTCTCGGTCAACCTCGTGCTCTTCGGCCTCTTCGCGCCCTTCGCCGCCGCGTTGATGGAGCGCTTCGGCATCCGCCGCGTGTCGGCGACGGCGTTGTTCGTCATCGCTCTGGGCGCGGGCGGCACGGTCTTCATGACGGCGAGCTGGCAGCTCATCCTGTGCTGGGGCGTCCTGGTCGGCCTGGGCACCGGCTCGATGGCGATGGGGTTCGCCGCGATGGTGGCGGCCCGCTGGTTCGTCCGCAGCCGCGGCGTCGTCACCGGCGTCCTGACCGCGGCGGGCGCCACCGGCCAGCTGATCTTCCTCCCGCTCATCGCCAACCTCGCGGTGACGTCCGGCTGGCGGACGGCGTCGCTGGTCATCGCGATCGCGGCGCTCGCCGTCGTCCCGGTGGTCCTGCTGGTCATCCGCGACCACCCGGCCGACCTCGGCACCACGGCGTACGGCGCCCCCGCGGACGCGGAGGTCACCCGCCCGGCCCCGAAGACCGGCTCGGTCCGCAGGGCACTCTCGGTGCTGCGCCAGGCCGCCCGCACCCGCACGTTCTGGCTGCTCGCGGTCGGCTTCGCGATCTGCGGCGCGACGACGAACGGCCTGGTCGGCACCCACTTCGTCCCGGCGGCCCACGACCACGGCATGCCCCAGACGACCGCGGCGGGCCTGCTGGCGCTGGTCGGCGTCTTCGACGTGGTCGGCACGATCTTTTCGGGCTGGCTCACCGACCGCGTCGACCCCCGCATCCTGCTGGGCGTGTACTACGCGCTGCGGGGCCTTTCGCTGGCCTTGCTCCCGCAGCTGTTCACGGACTCGGTGCAGCCGAGCATGTGGGCGTTCATCCTGTTCTACGGTCTCGACTGGGTGGCCACGGTGCCCCCGACGGTCGCCCTCTGCGTCCGAGCCTTCGGCGACGCGGGCCCGATCGTGTTCGGCTGGGTCTTCGCCAGCCACCAGCTGGGCGCGGCGTTCGCCGCCTCGGCCGCGGGCCTGGTCCGCGACCAGCTGGGCACCTACAACGTGGCCTGGTACGCGGCAGCGGTCCTGGCAGTCCTCGCGTCGGCGGCATCGCTGGCGATCACGCGGGCGAAGAAGCCTGTGCCGGTGCTTGCCACCTGACTTCGTCACCCTCGGCGCGTCGTGAAACATCCCGTTAACACGCTGTCGTTAGGGTGCGGCCATGGATCGCCAGCAGGAATTCGTGCTTCGCACGCTCGAGGAGCGCGACATCCGTTTCGTCCGTCTCTGGTTCACCGATGTGCTGGGGTTCCTCAAGTCCGTCGCGGTCGCGCCCGCCGAGCTCGAGGGCGCCTTCACCGAGGGGATCGGCTTCGACGGCTCCGCCATCGAGGGCTTCGCGCGCGTCTACGAATCGGACATGGTCGCCAAGCCCGACCCCGCCACCTTCCAGGTCCTGCCGTGGGAGACCCCCGACGGCGGCCCGTACTCGGCGCGCATGTTCTGCGACATCGCGATGCCGGACGGCTCGCCGTCGTGGGCCGACCCGCGGCACGTCCTCCGGCGTCAGCTCTCGAAGGCCGCCGAAGCGGGCTTCACCTGCTACGTGCACCCCGAGATCGAGTTCTTCCTCCTCGCGAACCTGCCCGACGACGGCAGCGAGCCCGAGCCCGCCGACAACGGCGGCTACTTCGACCAGGCCAGCCACGCCACGGCGACGCACTTCCGCCGGCACGCCATCGAGACCCTCGAGGCGATGGGCATCTCGGTCGAGTTCAGCCATCACGAAGGGGCACCGGGTCAGCAGGAGATCGACCTCCGTTACGCCGATGCGCTGACGATGGCCGACAACGTGATGACGTTCCGTTACGTCGTCAAGGAGGTCGCGCTGACCCAGGGCGTGCGCGCGACTTTCATGCCGAAGCCGTTCACGGACCAGCCCGGTTCGGGCATGCACACCCACATCAGCCTGTTCGAAGGCGATCGCAACGCCTTCTACGACGCCGAGGACCCGCACGAGCTGTCGGATACCGGCAAGGCGTTCGTCGCCGGCCTGCTCCACCACGCCAAGGAGATCTCCGCGGTCACCAACCAGTGGGTGAACTCCTACAAACGCCTGATCAGCGGCAGTGAAGCGCCGACGACGGTCTCCTGGGGCCGCGCGAACCGCTCCGCGCTCGTCCGCGTCCCGATGTATTCACCCGGAAAGGCGTCATCCCGACGGGTGGAGATCCGTACGCTGGACTCGGCGTGCAACCCGTACCTGGCGTACTCGGTCATCCTGGCCGCCGGGCTGAAGGGGATCGAGAAGGGCTACGAGCTGCCGCCACCTGCCGAGGACAACATCTGGCAGCTGAGCGACTCCGAGCGGCGCGCCGCCGGGTACTCGCAGCTGCCGCAGAACCTGGGGGAGGCGCTGGCGGAGATGGAGAAGTCCGAACTCCTGCCGGAAGCGCTCGGCGAGCACGTGTACGACTTCTTCCTGCGGAACAAGCGCGTGGAGTGGGACAACTACCGCAGCGCGGTCACCCCGTACGAACTCCGAACGCTCCTCCCGGTGCTCTGATGGGGCGGCGGCCGGTGTTCCTCGCGATCCTGGCCGCCGCACTCGTGCTCGTCACGGGCGCACCCGCGACCGCGGCCCCGGCCCCGGCGCGCTTCGACCTCGACTCGGCCGACATCCCGGCCCTGCAGGCGCGGATGGCGTCCGGCCGGCTCACCGCGGTGGGCCTGACCAGCACCTACCTCGACCGCATCCGCCGGATCGACGGCAAGGTCAACGCCGTCCTGGCGCTCAACCCGGCCGCACTGAGCCAGGCCGCCGCGAGCGACGCCCGGCGTCGCGCGCACCACCTGCGCGGCCCCCTCGACGGCATCCCGGTGCTGGTCAAGGACAACGTCGACACCCGCGACCAAGACACCACCGCCGGCTCGCGGGCCCTGCGCAGCCACCCGGCGAAGGACGCCACGCTGATCACCCGGTTGCGGGACGCCGGCGCGGTGCTCCTCGGCAAGGCGAACCTGTCCGAATGGGCGAACTTCCGCGCCGCGAAGCCGACGTCCGGCTGGTCGGGCGTCGGTGGTCAGACGAACAACCCGTACGTGCTGGACCGCAACCCGTGCGGGTCGTCCGCCGGGTCCGCGGCCGGCGTCGCCGCGTCACTGGCCCAGGTCGCGATCGGCTCGGAGACCGACGGCTCGATCGTGTGCCCCGCCGGGATGACCTCGACGGTCGGCCACAAACCCAGCCTCGGCCTGGTCAGCCGCACCGGCGTGGTGCCGATCTCCGCCGAGCAGGACACCGCCGGGCCGATCGCCCGCAACGTCGTCGACGTCGCGCTGACGCTGTCGGTCCTGCAGGGCCGCGACCCCGCGGATCCCGCGACGGCGCAGTACCCGAAGTCGCAGCCGACGGACTACGCGAAGCTGCTTCGCCCGGGTGTCCTGCGCGGCGCGCGGATCGGCCTGTGGCGGCTGCCGGTGCTCGGCTCCGAGACGGACGCGATCCTGACGTCCGCGCGGAATTCCCTGGTCAAGGCCGGTGCCACGGTCATCGAAGTGACCCCGCCGTACCAGGCGCGGCTCGGCGAACTGGAGTTCCCGGCGCTGCTCACGGAGTTCCACCGCGACATCGACAAGTACCTGACGACCCGCCCGCGCGGGCCGCGGAACCTCGCCGAGCTGATCGCCTACAACCGCGCGGACCCGCTGGAGCAGACCTGCTTCGCCGGGCAGGAGCTGTTCGAGGAGGCGCTGGCCGCGCCGCCGCCGACCGACCCGGGTTACCTGGCCGGCCGCGCCGAGCTCTCGGACCTCGCGCGCCGCTCCCTCGACGAGACGCTGGCGAAGTACCGCCTGGACGCGATCGCGTCGCCGACGAACCCGCCGGCGTGGGAGACCGACTGCGCGGTGGGCGACAACGACGTGATCCCGTCCTCGACCCCGGCCGCGGTGGCGGGCTACCCGGACGTGACCGTGCCCGCGGGGTTTGCCGGCGCTCTCCCGGTGGGTATCTCGTTCATGGGTGCCCGGTGGTCGGACGCCCGGATGCTCGCGCTCGCGGCCGACTTCGAACGGGTCGTGCCGGCGCGGGTTCCGCCGCGGTACCTGCCGATGGCGGCGCCGTAGCTGTCCGTACACGCTCTGACCTGCGGCAATGGCGTTAAGTGACCCCCCTGTTTTGGCCTGGTTCCGGGGCATGTAATCTTCTCTTCGTCGCCAGGAACACCGGGTCACACCGGGGCCGCTAGCCCCGGAGACCAGGCCGGGACGAGCGGGTTGACACCGCGGATCGGACCGGGTAACGTTCAGCGTCGGCCCACGAGCGGCCGCCGAATCCCTCGACTAACATCGTGGGCTGAGGCATGCTCGACCAAAAGCTTGTGAATATCGCTTGGAACAACTGCCGAGGATATAGCCGCTGATAAGGCGGTGAGTCCAGAGTGTGTTGCTTGAGAACTCAACAGTGTGCTAGTGAACTAAGCCAGTAGAGCTTATGTATTGAACCTCGTATGAGGTTCCTTTGAGAGCATTAAATTGCCTCGATTAAACTGTTCATTGTTGGAGAG
>NZ_JAEBEF010000025.1:0-75936 GCF_046548815.1 Amycolatopsis sp. cmx-4-83
GAGTGTTTCGGTGGTTTTAGCGTCAGGGAAACGCCCGGTCCCATTCCGAACCCGGAAGCTAAGCTTGACAGCGCCGATGGTACTGCAACCGAAGGGTTGTGGGAGAGTAGGACACCGCCGAACTTACCTTCCGTACGGCCCGTTAGGATAGCCAGTTGGCTGCCCTAGCGGGCCGTACGTGTATGTCCAGAACAAGATTTTTCCACGGCAGGAGGCCAGGTGTCCGAGTTCGGTCGACGAGACTCAAGCGATGATGGGTCCGGCCGATCGGCACGCCGGGACGAAGGCTCCCGGGACCGGTCGGACGCACCCCGGGGAGACCGGCGCGGTGCGCGCCAGGACCGCGGCGGCCGCGACGGCGGACACCAGGGCCGGCCTCGCCGCGACGACCACGGAGTCCGCGGCGGCGGCAAGCCCTTCCGCGGCGGCGACGGTCCCCGTGACCGCGACCAGCGCGGAAGCGGCGCAGGTCAGAGCCGCGAGGGCGGCCGCAACTTCAGCGACCGCGACGACCGCCGCGGCAGCAGCTCCGGCAACCGACCGAGCAGCAGCGGTGGCTACGGCGGCCGCAGCGCCGGTGACCGTGATGACCGTCGGGGCAGCTCCGGCAACCGACCGAGCGGTGGCGGCTACGGCGGCCGGGGCGCCGGTGACCGTGACGACCGCCGTGGCGGTAGCGGCCGGGATTCCGGTCGGCCGAGCGGCGGCGGGTACGGCAACCGCGACTCCGGAAGCCGGCAGGGCAGCGGCGGTGGCGGGTACAGCGGCCGCAGCACGGGTGACCGCGATGACCGGCGCAGTGGTGGCTACGGCAACCGTGACTCCGGTGGCCGCGACGATCGTCGCGGTGGTGGGTACGGGAGCCGCGACTCCGGAAGCCGGCAGGGCAGCGGCGGTGGCTACGGCGGCCGCGACTCCGGTAGCCGGCAAGGCGGCAGCGGCGGCTACGGCAATCGTGACTCCGGTGGCCGGCAAGGCGGTGGCTACGGCGGCCGCGACTCGGGCAGCCGGCAAGGCGGCGGTGGCTACGGCAACCGTGACTCGGGTAGCCGGCAGGGCAGCAGTGGCGGCTACGGCGGCCGGGATTCCGGTCGGCCGAGCGGCGGCGGGTACGGCAACCGCGACTCCGGAAGCCGGCAGAGCAGCGGCGGTGGCGGGTACAGCGGCCGCAGCAGCAGCGACCGTGACGACCGGCGCAGCGGTAGCTATGGCGATCGTGACTCGGTCAGCCGCGGTGGGTACGGCAACCGGGACTCCGGTGGCCGTGACGACCGTCGTGGTGGGTTCAAGGACCGTGACTCCGGTAGCCGGCCGGGCAGCAGCAGCGGCGGCTACAGCAGCCGCAGCGGCGGTGACCGTGACGACCGGCGCAGCGGTGGCTACGGCAATCGTGACTCGGGGAGCCGCGATGATCGTCGCGGTGGTGGGTACGGGAGCCGCGATTCCGGTCGGCCGAGTGGCGGCAGCAGCTATGGGGACCGTGACTCGGGTAGCCGCGGTGGGTCCGGCAACCGGCCGGGCGGTAGCGGTGGCTTCAGCGGCCGCAGCAGCGGTGACCGCTACGAGAACCGTGGTGCCGACAGCCGCAGCGAAGGCAACCGCAGCGAAGGCAACCGCAGCGAAGGCAACCGCAGCGAAGGCAACCGCAGCGAAGGCAACCGTGGCTCCGACGACCGCGCCGCGCGGCCGCAGGGCAAGGCTTCCTACGGTGACCGCAAGCCGCGGTGGGAAGACCGTGGGGCTCGGTCCGGTGGGGACTTCAAGCGTCGGGACGACGAGCGCGGCTCCGGCAAGCGCTTCGACTCGCGGCCCAAGGTCGGCGCCGCACTCGATGACGAGGCTCTCGCCAAGGAACTGCTCGAGGCTCCCGAGCTTCCCGAAGACATCGAGTTCTCCGACCTCGACGAAGACGCCCGTCGCGAGCTGAGGACCTTGCCGAAGGGGCTGGCCGAGACCGTCGGGAAGCACCTCGTCGCCGCCGGTGGGCTGCTCGACAGCGATCCCGAGGCCGCGCTCGAACACGCCAAGTACGCCAAGGCCAAGGCCTCGCGCGTGCCGATCGTGCGCGAGGCGCTCGGCCTGGTCGCCTACCACATCGGCAACTGGTCCGAAGCCCTCTCCGAGCTGCGGGCCGTCCGGCGGATGACGCGGACGGACGACCACATCGCCATCATCGCCGACGCCGAACGGGCGCTTGGGCGGCCGGAGCGTGCGCTGGACCTGGCGAAGGAGGTCGACACCGCGAAGCTGGCGAAGGCCACTCAGGTCGAGCTCGCGATCGTCGCCGCCGGGGCACGGCGGGATCTCGGGCAGCTCGACGCTGCCGTCGTCTCGCTGCAGGGCGACGACCTCAAGGCCGAGAAGCGCGAGCCGTGGAGCGCTCGCCTCTTCTACGCCTACGCCGACAACCTCGCGGCCGCCGGGCGTGAGGAAGAAGCCGTGCGGTGGTTCCTCAACTCGGCCGAGGCCGACGAGAACGACGAGACCGACGCCGCCGAGCGGGCCGCCGACCTGGCGAACGGGCCGAAGGACAAGGCCGCGGCGGAAAAGGTCACCGAGGAAAAGGACACCGAAGACACCGATGAGTGACGCCTTGCTCGCGGCGTACGACGCCGTCCTGTTCGACCTCGACGGCACCGTCTACCACGGCGCCCGGGTGATCCCGGGCGCCCCGGAGACGGTCCGCGCGGCCCGCGAGCACGGCACACCCGTCCGGTTCGTCACGAACAACGCCTCCAAGGCGCCCGAAGAGGTCGTCGCGCACCTCACCGGCCTCGGCATGCCCGCCGGCGTCGACGAGGTGCACACCAGCGCCCAGGCCGGCGTCGTCCTGCTCAAGGACCGGCTCGAGCCCGGTGCCGAGGTCCTGGTCGTCGGCACCGGGTCGCTGGCCGCCGAGGTCGCCGGGGCGGGGCTCGAGCCGGTGCGGGAGAACGGGGACGACGTCAAGGCGGTCGTCCAGGGACACTCGCCCGACAACACCTGGGCCGCGCTCGCCGAGGCCTGCCTGGCCATCCGCGCGGGTGCGCTGTGGGTCGCCTGCAACGTCGACGCGACCCTGCCCAGCGAACGCGGCCTGCTGCCCGGCAACGGCTCGATGGTCGCCGCGCTGCGCACCGCCACCGACGTCGAGCCGCTGGTCGCCGGGAAGCCGCAGCCGCTGCTGTTCGAGACCGCGGCGCGGTCGGCGGGCGCGGAGCGGCCCCTGGTCGTCGGCGACCGGCTCGACACCGACATCGCCGGCGCGGTCGCCGCGGGCATCGACTCGCTCGTCGTGCTCTCCGGGGTCGCGACGCCGCGGCAGCTGATCGAGGCCGTCCCCGCCGAGCGCGGGACATACCTGGCGAAGGACCTCACCGCGCTCACCGAGTCGCCCGAGGACCTCAAGATCGGGCCGCGCCCGGGCTGGTCGGTCACCACGGAGAACGGTGTCCTTCACGCGACCGGCGACGGCGACGACCTCGACCTGCTCCGCGCGCTCTGCCACGCGGCCTGGGAGACCGGTGTCACCGAACTCGGCGAGGACACGAAGGCCCGGCTCGGCTGACTGCTACCGTTCGCAACGTGCAGGATCATCCCTACCCCGTCCCGGGCCCGCCGCCCGGTTCGTTCTCGCCGCAGACCGACCCGCGCGCCGGCATCGACGAAGCCGTCGCCGGGCTGGACGACCTGGACGCGTTGCCGCTCGCCGAGCACGTCGAGCGTTTCGACGCCGTGCACACCGAGCTGACCGTCGCCCTGTCCAGCATCGACAAGGTCTGAGCCCGTGCCCAAGCGGGCCCGCCTCGACGCGGAACTGGTTCGGCGCGGCCTCGCCCGGTCGCGCGAACAGGCGTCGGCCCTGATCACCGGCGGCAAGGTCACCGTCCGCGGCATGGTCGCGAGCAAGCCCGCCACCGGCGTCGAGACCGACGCGCCCATCGTCGTCAAGGACGAGGACGACCCCGGCTGGGCCTCGCGCGGCGCGCACAAGCTGCTCGGCGCGCTGGAAGCCTTCACGGAGCTGAGCGTCGAAGGCAAGCGCTGCCTCGACGCCGGCGCTTCCACCGGCGGCTTCACCGACGTCCTGCTGCGCAACGGCGCGGCGACCGTGATCGCCGCCGACGTGGGCCGCGGCCTGCTCGACTGGCGGATCCGCACCGACGAACGTGTAGTGGTCATGGACCGCACCAATGTTCGCAACCTCTCTCCCGACGACCTCGGCGGCCAGGTCGACGTCGTCGTCGGTGACCTCTCGTTCATCTCGCTCAAGCTCGTGCTGCCCGCGCTCGCCGCCTGCGCGCGCGAAGGCGGCGAGCTGGTGCCGATGGTGAAGCCGCAGTTCGAAGTGGGCAAGGACCGGCTCGGCAGCGGCGGGGTGGTCCGCGACCCGGAGCTGCGTGCCGAATCCGTGCTGACGGTGATCGACGAAGCCGCGAAGCTCGGGCTCACGCTGCGCGGGGTGACCGCGAGCCCGCTGCCGGGGCCGTCCGGGAACGTCGAGTACTTCGTGTGGCTGAAGAAAGATCACGTGGCCGAGTCCACTGTGGACGCGGTAGACAGGTCTGAGGCCGAGCGGCTCGTCCGAACCGCCGTCGAGGAAGGGCCCGCATGACCACGGAACGTGAAGTGCTCCTCATGGTGCACCCCGATCGCGAGGCGACGGGCGAGGCCGCGCGCGAGGTTTCGGCGCGCTTCGCCAAGGCAGGCATCCGGATCCGGGTGATCGAGCACGACGTCTGCGCGCTGATCAACCCGGACGAGCACGGCGTCGGCGCGACCTGCACCGTCGTCGACCCGGACGACAACCCGGCCGCCGGCGTCGAGCTCGTCTTCGTCCTCGGCGGCGACGGCACGCTGCTGCGCGCGGCCGAGCTGGCCCGCACCGCCGGGGTGCCGGTGCTGGGCGTGAACCTCGGGCGCGTCGGCTTCCTCGCCGAGGCGGACTCCGACGCGCTGGCCGACACCGTGCAGCGCGTCGTCGACGGCGATTACCAGGTCGAAGAGCGGATGACCATCGACGTCACGGTCACCCACGCCGGCGAAGAGGTCGCCCGCACCTGGGCGCTCAACGAAGCCAGCGTCGAGAAGAGCACCCGCGAGCGGGTCCTCGACGCGCTGATCGAGGTCGACGGCCGCCCGGTGTCGGCCTTCGGCTGCGACGGTGTGCTCTGCGCCACACCGACCGGTTCGACGGCGTACGCGTTTTCGGCGGGCGGCCCGATCATCTGGCCGGACGTCCAGGCGCTGCTGGTCGTGCCGAGCAACGCGCACGCGATGTTCGCGCGGCCGCTGGTCGTCTCGCGGAACTCGGTGATCACGGTCGGGATCGACCCGGACGGCTCGCCCGCCGTCCTGACCTGCGACGGCGGCCGGCTGATCGAACTGCCGCCGGGGGCTCGCGTGCGGGTCACGTGCGGCACCACCCCGGTGCGGCTGGTCCGCTTGTGGGACGGGCCGTTCACGGATCGGCTGGTGCAGAAGTTCTCCCTGCCGGTGAAGAGCTGGCGAGAGCGCCACGCCCGTCCGTGCGAATGACACCGTTCGACGCTTAATTCGAACATATCGGCGACTCGCCGGGGTCCCGGGCGCGCAGAGTGTCGGTGGTGGCCGCTACGGTAGGCGGCGTGCTGGCCGAGATGCGCATCCAGGGCCTCGGAGTCATCGAGGACGCCCTGCTGGAACTGCACGCGGGCTTCACCGTCGTGACCGGTGAGACGGGTGCCGGGAAGACCATGGTCGTCACCGGGCTGCACCTGCTGTCCGGGGGCCGCGCCGAGGTGTCCAAGGTCCGGACGGGAATGCTCAAGGCGTTCGTGGAAGGGCGGTTCACCTACGCCGGCGTCGAAGGCGCCGAGCGGATCGTCACCGATTCGGGTGCCGACGTGGACGAGGACGGCAGCGTGATCGCGCTGCGGGCGGTCGCTGTCGACGGGCGTTCGCGCGCGCACCTCGGCGGCCGGTCCGTGCCGGTCGGCGTGCTCGCGGAGCTGTCCGAACAGCTGATCGCGGTGCACGGGCAGAACGACCAGCTCCGGCTGCTGCGCCCGGCCGAACAGCGTGCGGTGATCGACCGGTTCGCCGGGGACGCCGTGACCAAGCCGCTGACCGCCTACCAGGAGGTCCGGGCGGAGTGGCTGGCGGTGATCGCCGAGCTGACCGAGCGGTCGACGCGCTCGCGGGAGATGGCCCAGCAGGCCGACCTGCTCAAGCACGGGCTCACCGAGATCGACGCCGTCGCGCCCGAGCCGGGCGAGGACGTCGAGCTCACCGAACAGATCAAGCGGCTCGCGGCGGTCGACGAGCTGCGCGCGGCCGCGACCGAAGCGCACAGCGCGGTTTCCGGTTCCGCCGACGGCGATCCGGACGCTCCGGGCGCGGCCGGCCTGGTCTCCGAAGCGCTGCGGCGGCTCTCGACGTCCGAAGACGCCGTGCTGCGTGACCTGGCGCCGCGGCTCGAGGAGGCGTCGGTGCTGCTCGCCGACGTCGGGGCCGAGCTGGGCAGCTACGTCGAGACGCTGGACGCCGACCCGGCGCTGCTGGAAAAGGTCCTGGCCCGCCAGGCCGACCTCAAGCGGCTGACCCGCAAGTACGCGGCGGACGTCGACGGCGTGCTCGCCTGGGCCGACGACGCCCGGCGCCGGCTGGAGTCGATGGACACCTCGGAAGAGGCGCTGTCGGGGCTGGCGCTGCGGCGTGACCAGCTCGGGGTGCAGCTGGCCGCGCACGCCGCCGAGGTGTCGGCGGCTCGCGAAAAGGCCGCGGCCGAGCTGGCCGCGGAGATCACCCGGGAGCTGTCCGGCCTCGCGATGGGGCAGGCGGCGATCGAGGTGACGGTCGAGCAGCGCCCCGCCGAACACGGTGACACGCACGCGCTGACCATCGACGGCCGCGCGGTGCACGCGGGCGCGGACGGCGTCGACGACGTCGAGCTGCTGCTGCGGGCGCACGACGGCGCCCCGCCGCTGCCGGTGCACAAGGCGGCGTCGGGCGGCGAGCTGTCGCGGGTGATGCTGGCGATCGAGGTGGTCCTGGCGCACGCGGACACGGTGCAGACGCTGGTGTTCGACGAGGTCGACGCGGGTGTCGGCGGCCGTGCGGCGGTCGAAATCGGGCGGCGGCTGGCGCGGCTGGCGCGCACCCACCAGGTCCTGGTGGTGACGCACCTGCCGCAGGTAGCGGCCTTCGCCGACCAGCACCTGGTGGTGGACAAGGGCCACAGCGGCGGCGTGACGCGCAGCGGCGTGAAGAACCTGAAGCAGGCCGAGCGGGTCAGCGAGCTGGCCCGGATGCTGGCCGGGATGGACAACGAGACCGGGCGGGCGCACGCGGAGGAGCTGCTGGCCACCGCGGAGAAGGACAAGACCGAGTTCGCGCCGAAGCGCAAGCGGGCGGCGAAGAAGAAGTAGCGGCGGTCAGTCCAGGTCCGCGGTGATGCCGCGGAACACCTCCGCCAGCGTGCGTGCCTGCTCGCGGTCGACGTGGTCCGCGAAGTGCCGCTGCACCCCTCGCACGTGCGTGGGCCACGCCGCCTCCAACGCCGCGAGGCCCGCCGGAGTCAGCACCACCAGCGTGGACCGGCGGTTCGCCGGGTCCGGCTCGCGGCGCGCGTACCCCGAGGACTCGAGGCCGTCCACGATCCGGGTCAGGCCGCTCGCGCTGTGCACGAGCGCGCCGGCCAGGTCCTTCATGCGCAGCCGCCGGTCCGGGGCCTCCGAAAGCTGGACCAGTGCGTCGTACGTGCGGTGCGACATCCCGTGCTCCGCCCGCAGTTCGGCGTCGAGCACACGAAGCAGCAGCGCCGACGAACGCAGGAAGCCGCGCCAGGCCGCGTCGTGGTCTCGGGACAGGCTCACCCCGGGAATACTACTCGCACGGACAGTTGTTGTGCGGACTGTTCGCTTGCGAAGAAAGGACCCAGGATGCGCGCGGTGGTACTCCGAGAACCCGGCCCGGTCGAGAACCTCGAGCTCGAGGACCTCCCGCTGCCCGAGGTGAAACCCGGCTGGGTCCGGATCGCGGTGAAGGCGTTCGGGCTCAACCGCTCCGAGCTGCACACCCGGCTCGGGCTGGCCGACGGCGTCACGTTCCCGCGCGTGCCCGGGATCGAAGCCGTCGGCGTCGTCGACGCCGGGGACGGGTTCGAACCGGGGCAACAGGTCGCCACGATGATGGGCGGGATGGGCCGCACCTTCGACGGCGGCTACGCCGAATACACCCTCGTCCCGCGCGGGCAGGTCATCCCGTTCCGCTCGGACCTGCCGTGGGAAGTCCTCGGCCAGGTCCCCGAAACGCTCCAGACCGCGTACGGCTCCCTCACCACCGGACTCGACCTCCGGGCCGGGCAGACGCTGCTGATCCGCGGCGGCACCTCGGCCCTCGGGTTCGCCACCGCCGCACTGGCGAAGGACCTAGGCGCCACCGTCTTCGCCACCACGAGGCAGCGGGACCGCCTCGAAACGCTGCGCGAACACGGCGTCGCCCACCCGCTCCTCGACGACGGCGACATCGCGCGGCAGGTCCGCGAGATCGTCCCCGGCGGCGTCGACGCGGCCCTCGAACTCGTCGGGACGCCGACCCTGCCGGACACCCTGAACGCCACCCGCGTGCACGGGACCGTCTGCTTCACCGGCATGCTGTCGAACCAGTGGACGATCAAAGATTTCTATCCGATCGGTTACCTTCCCGCCGGGGTGCGGTTGACCGCTTATGGTGGTGAGGCGGACGACCTGCCCGCCCCCGTCCTCCAGCGCCACCTCGACCGGATCGCCGACGGCGAAACCAGCCTCGGCCCGGCCAAGGTGTACGCCATGGACGAGATCCGGCAGGCGCACGACGACCTGGAGCACAACCGGACGGCGGGCAAGCTCGTCGTGCTGACCGGCCGATCGGAGGGAGCCGCCCCGTGATCCTGCCGCCGCCCGCCGATGTCGAAGCCCAGCTCGCCGCCGCACGGCGGGACGGCGACCTCGACCGCTACCTGGGGCTCCTCGCCGGCGAGGAGCTGTTCGTGCCGATCCGGCGGGTGGACGCGCGCAGCATCCTCGACGAGCGGGCGGAGACGTTCCCGAACGTCTACTTCGAGACCGGCGGAGACGAGTTCCTGCAGGTCTTCACGCGCGGCGCGCTGCCCGACTTCGGCCCGGACGTCGTGGCCATGAGCGGCGCGCTGGACTGGGCGGTCGACGGCGTCGGGCGGCACGAGCGGGTCGTGTTCAACCGCGGCACCCGCGGCGAGTGGCGGCTGCCCGGAGCGACGCTGCAGCCGTGGCTCGACGCGCACCTCGACGACGTCACGCCGCTGGAGGAGCAGGTCGAACGGCTGATCACGGCGCCGTACGGGCACCTGGAGGGGCCGATCGCGCACGCGCTCGCCTGCGGCGCCCACCTGGCGGTGCTCGAAGCGACGCCGTGGAACGTCCTCGACGCGCGCTTCCACGACTACGTCGCCGAGGTCCGGAGCCTGCGGGACTGGTGGGGCGTGGCCGACCCGCCCGGCTGGCGCGCGGAGATGACCCGGCTGATCGGAGACGGCTACGCGCTGACGCCCGGCAACCTCGTGCTCATGCTGCGGCTGCGGTTCGCCGCCGAATACGGGCTGCCGGGCGGCGAGTTCGACCCGCTGACCTGGGCCGGGCTGGTGGACCGGTGGTGCGCGGAGAACGACGCCGCCGACCAGGCCGACGAGCTGCGCCACACCGTCCGGCGCGTGTCCCGCTACGAGCAGCGGTTCCGCGCCGACGGGCTGATCGACGCGGACGGCTTCGTCACGACGGCGTTGTCCTGGGACGTCGGCCGGGCGATCGCCATCGCCCGCGCCGGGCTGGCGGCCGGCTACTGCGACGCGCTCACCGCCGAGCTGATGGTGCTCGAAGCCGGTTCGCTGGCTCGCCGCTACCACCAGTCATGGGCCGACCTGTCGGCCGGGTACGTCATGGGCCGGGTGCTGCACGCCGACGGCGACGACTTCGGCGACTGGTACCCGGCGACCGTGCGGGTCCACCACCAGCTCCTTCAGGACCCGGCGAGCCCCTGGCTGAACCTCGGCTTCGGTTCGCTGTCGGAGGAGTCCGAGGCCTGACCCGCGCGGGGGAGGGCGACGGGGGTCACCACAACGGGTCACAGCGGCTACGGCGTGGCGTACCTCGTCCCACGAGCAAATTTGTCACCATCGGCCACATGAAGCTCACCGGCCTGCTCACGCGGAACCAAGAACCCCTCCCGGGGATCACCGGGGTCGCGCGGGTCGACCGCCGCACGCGGGAGCTCCTGCGCCGGCTCAGTCCGGGCGACATCGTCGTGCTCGACCAGCTGGACCTCGACCGCGCGACGGCCGACGCGCTGGTCGAGGCGGAGGTCGCCGGCGTGGTCAACGCGTCGCCGTCGATCTCCGGCCGGTTCCCGAACATGGGCCCGGAAATCCTCGTCGCGGCCGGCATCCCGCTCGTCGACTCGGTCGGCGGCGAGCTGCTGCGCACGATCAAGGACGGCACGAAGCTGCGGTTGCACGACGGCGTCGTGTTCGTCGGCGAGCGGCAGGTCGCGTCGGGCATCGAGCAGAGCGCCGACAGCGTCGCCGACCAGATGATCGAGGCCAAGGCCGGGATGTCGACGCAGCTCGAGGCGTTCTCGGCCAACACCATCGAGTTCCTGCGCCGCGAGCGCACGCTGATCCTCGACGGCGTCGGCGTGCCGGAGCTGAAGGTGTCGATCCGCGACCGGCACGTCCTCGTCGTGGCGGGCGGCAACGGGCACGCCGAAGACCTCAAGAAGCTCAAGAAGTACATCGCCGAGCACCGCCCGGTGCTGGTCGGCGTCGACGCCGGCGCGGACACCCTGCGCGTGCAGGGCTACAAGCCCGACGTCATGGTCGGCGACCCCACCGGCATCGGCACCGCCACGCTGCGCGGCGGCGGCGAGGTCGTGGTGCCCGCCGCGCCGGACGGGCACGCCCCCGGTGTCGAGCGGATCCAGGACCTCGGCATCGGCGCGGTGACGTTCCCCGCGTCCGGCAACGCCGAAGACCTCGCGCTGCTGCTGGCCGACGCGCACGGCGCGAGCCTGGTCGTCACCGTCGGGTTCCAGGCGACCCTGCGCGAATTCCTCGACCACGGCCGGTCCGGCTCGAACCCGTCGACGTTCCTGACCCGGCTGAAGCTCGGCACGAAGCTCGTGGACGGGAAGGCGGTGGCGACGCTGCACCGCAGCCGGGTGTCGATCGGCGCGGTGGTGCTGCTCGTGCTCGCCGCGGTCGTGGTGGTCGCCGCGGCCCTGCTGGTGTCCGACGTCGGCTCGGTCTACCTGGACTGGCTCCGGCACACCTGGAATTCGCTCGCTGCCTGGGTCAAGGGATTGTTCACGTGATTTCGCTGCGCTACCACGTCGTTTCCATCGCCGCCTGCTTCCTCGCGCTGGCCGTCGGCGTCGTGCTCGGCTCGACCGCGCTGAACGGCACGCTGCTGTCCGGGCTGGCGGGGGAGAAGAAGGACCTCGGCAGCCAGGTTTCCGACCTCGAGGCGCAGCGCAACGCGCTCAACGCCCGGCTCGCCGACGCCGACGCGTTCGCCGGCTCGATGGGCCCGAAGGTCGTCGCCGGCGCGCTGGACAAGCGGACCGTGGTGCTGGTGACCACCGACGACGCGCGCCCGGCCGACCGGGACGCGCTCAAGCAGCTGATCGGCCAGGCCGGCGCTACGGTGACCGGCGAGGTCCAGCTGACGCCGGCGTTCGCCGACCCCGACAAGGCCGACCAGCTCCGCGACGTCGTCACGCGGCTGCAGCCGGCCGGCTCGAAGTTCCCGACCGCGGGCGACTCCGGCACCCTCGCCGGCGCGCTGCTCGGTTCGGTGCTGCTGCTGGACAAGACCACCGCGAAGCCGCAGTCCTCGGGCGAGGAGCTCGCGGCCGCGGTCGGCGGGCTCACCGACGGCGGGTTCGTCAAGGCGGGCGGCGACGTCAAGCCGGCCCAGCTGGCGATCGTGCTGACCGGCGCCCAGTCGACCGGCGACGGCGCGGGCGACCGCGCGGCCACGATCGGCCGCTTCGCCACCCAGCTCGACCGCTCCGGCGCCGGCACGGTGCTCGCGGGCGACGCCGGTTCGGCCGAAGGTACCGGCGCGCTCGGCGTCGTCCGCGCGGACACGGCGTCGACGTCCATCTTGTCCACTGTGGACAACGTCGATTCCTCGGCCGGCCGGGTCAGCACGATCCTGGCCCTGAAGGAACAACTCGACGGCGGGGCCGGCCGGTACGGCATCGCCGGCAACGCCCAGGCCCCGGCGCCGGGGGTCACCAACCCCGCCGGCAACTGACCGCACGACCAGCCGCGGCAGATCCCTCAGCCGGCCAGCCAGAGGGCGGGGACGTTGGGCGGTTCCCAGCCCACCAGTGAGGTGTGGCCCTGGCGGCACGTGTACGTGATGCCGTTGTAAGTCACCTTCGCGCCCGTGGCGTACGCCGTGTTCGGGGCCCAGGCGGGGATCGACGGCGGTGTGGTGGGCGTGGTCGTCGTCGGTGTGGTGGGCGTGGTCGAGGTCGTGGGGGCGGTGGTCGGAGTGGTGGGGGTGGTGGTCGGCGGGGGCGTCGAGCAGTTCGGCGTCGATGCTGCGAGGCCGTTGACCACCGCGTGGAACAGCGTCGAGCCCGGGTCCAGGTCGTAGAGCGAGAACATCATCGCGCCGCCCAGGCCGGTGCAGTGGATGTAGTCCGTGCGGGCCTTGACCGACTGCGCCGACGAGCCGCCGTAGAAGCTGACGCCGTCGTAGAACCAGGCCGACTGCGTGACCGGGTCCCAGTACGTGTCCGCCGGGTTGTCGACGACGCCGGAGAGCTCCTTGTACATCGCGACGCCGGGGACGTTGCCGCTCGACGGGTGGCCGGGCGACGGGCCCGAAGCCGGCTGGTAGAGGCCGTGGTTCGAGCCGGCAGGCACGTCCGTCCAGCCGCGGTAGTAGAACGGGATGCCGAGTGTCAGCTTGGCCGCCGGGAAGCCGCCCGGGATGCCGTACGCGCCGTTGCCGTTCAGGTAGTCCTTGACCACCGAGTCGATCGTGTACTTCTCGGTGCCCGGCGGGATCGTGCCGGACGGGTCGTTCGGCGACGAGTACAGCGGGTCCTGGAAGTTCGTCGGGCCGGTCGCGTCCCACGCGCCGTGCATGTCGTAGGTCATCGCGTTGCCGAAGTCCAGGTACTGGCCGATCCGGTCGGTCTGGATCTTCGCGATCTTGTCCTGGCCGCCGGGCAGGGCGGCCGAGAGCGCGTAGTGCTTGCCGCCCAAGGCGTCCAGCTCGCGGTGGAACTCCGCCATCAGCGCGGTGTAGTTCGCCGTGTCGGCTGCGCTGTAGTGGTTGCCGAGGTGCCCGGTCGGCGAACCCGGGTACTCCCAGTCGATGTCGACGCCGTCGAAGATGCCCGCCGCGGTGCCCGGGCCGCCGTAGCCGCCGGACGCCGGGAGGTTGCCCTTGATGAACATGTCCAGGCACGAGCCGACGAACTTCTTGCGCGACGCGTCGGTCGCGGCGGCGTCGGAGAAGTACTTCGAGTAAGTCCAGCCGCCGATCGACAGCAGCACCTTCAGGTTCGGGTGCTTGGCCTTGAGCTCCTGCAGCTGGTGGAAGTTGCCGGCGATCGGCTGGTTCCAGGTGTCGGCGGTGCCGTCGACGCTGATGTCGGAGCCGAACGTCTTCTGGTAGTCGGCGAACTGGTCCTCGGCGCCGTCGCCGGCGTTCGGGTCGTTCTCGCCGCCCGGGTCCGGCGTCGTCGCCTTCGTGGTTTCGAAGCAGGTGAGGTTGGCGGGGTCGATGGTCTCGAAGTCGTAGAGCAGGTAGTCGAGGTTGCCGGCGATCGCGTCGACGTTCTTCAGGTAGTAGGCGTTCTGGTAGATGGACCACTGGTCGTAGTAGGCGATCCGGACCCCGCCGGAGCCGGCGGCGGCCGCCGGGGGTGCGGCGGGGCCGGCGGCGGTGAACGCGCCGACGACGAGCGCGGCCGCGGCGGCGGCGAACACGGCGGATCTTCGCTGCATGGGTGTCTCCTCGCGCAGGCGGACGGCCCTCTCCCGGGCCGCGACGGCGCGGGAGAGGGCGTCCACGACGGTTCCTTCACGAGCGGGTCCGGCCCCGGTCATGAATGTGCGCGCGCGGGCACCGAGTGTCAATGCTTTGGACTAGACCAATCAGGGAAACGGTGCGCTATGCGGTGTCGTGTCCGGATTTACTTCAGCGGCGGGTCCAGCGGGAAGCAGGAAACGCGCGCCGGCCACGTGTCCCCGCCCGCGGGCAGCGGCATCTGCTTCACCGCCGCGGCCGCGTCGGTGTCGTGCGCTTCCTCGGCCGCCGCGTGGAAGATGTCCGCCGCGATCGACTGGTCGAACACGCCGATCTGCTGGTGCGGCCAGGCTTGCGCGCCGTGCAGGGCGCCCGGGATCAGCTGGTCGACGACCTTCCGCAGCGTGACGCCGTTCGAGGCCCGGTACTTCCAGACGTCGACGCCGAGGTTCTTGCCCACCTCGGCCATCCGTCCCCACGCCGTGAGGTTGAAGTTGACGTAATGCCACGACATCGTGCGCGAGAGCTCGAGCGGCTGGCTGCCGTCGGCGGCGAACTGCACCGGGAACCGCTTCTTCTCGGCGTCCAGAACGATCTTCCGAGCTGCGTCCTTCTGGCCCAGGTACGCCGAGATCGCCGCGTTCTGCATGTCGAGGAACGTGCCGTGGTTGTTGGTGGCGGCCAGTTCCAGCTTCGCCTGCGGGCTGGTCTGCATCCACGTCAGGTACTGGCCCAGCCACGCCTCGATCCCCGCGCGGTCCTGGCCGGTCCAGCCCGGCGCGCCGCCGTCGAGCAGCGCGAACGCGTCCATCAGCTGGCTGAACGACTGCGTCGAGTCGATGATCCCGGTGCCGCTGACCGTGTCCTTGCACGGGATGATCTGGGAGTACGTCATGTTCGGGTTCATCCGCGTCGCCGGGTCGAGGAACCACGTCCGGATGTCCAGCGCTGCCCGGTTCGCGTACTTCGCGTCGCCGGTGTAGTACCAGGCGAGCGAGAGGTGGTACATCGCGTCCCACGCCCACATCCGGTACGTGTGGTCGGTGATCGCGTCGGCCTCCGGGTTGCGCTGGCCGTCCTTGCTGACGTACGGGCAGCCCTGCGGGTTTTCCGGCGTCTTCGGCCGGCTCGCCCACCAGTAGGGCGCCTGGCTCGTGTAATCGTGCTTGTTCCCGCTCGGCGGCGCGGACGGCTTGTCCATGACCGACCACGGCCCGGCGGTCAGAGCCGTGTTCGCTTTGTCCAGCACGGCTTTCAGCGCGTCCCGCTGGGCTTGGGACGCGTGGCCGGTGCGGATCGCCTGCTTGATCCCGGCGAGCTTGACGCCGTCGGTGACGATCGTGTGGGGTGGCGCCGCGGCGGCCGCCGTCCCGCTGACCGGGACCAGGAGCAGGCTCGCGGAAACCGCCAGCGCGCCTAGGGCTTTTCGCACGTCGACCGCCTTCCGGGGACGTCGGAATCCCCATGTCGTCACCGGGCGGCGGTACGGCTGGGGAGGATTCTGACGTCCCCGTGCGGCGGGTGTCAATCGGGCCAGGTGCGGCGCTTGTCCAGCGGGCGCGCGTACGAACCCGCGCGGCTCGTCTTCAACCCCAGCGCCACCAGGGATTCCGCGAGCCGGACCGCGGCCGCGACGCCGTCGATGACCGGGATGTCCAGCATCGTCGCGATCTTCCGGTCCAGCCCGGTCATCCCGGCGCAGCCCAGCACGAGCACCTCCGCGCCGGCGTCCCGCGCGCGGCGGCCGGCGGTGAGCAACGCCGATTCCGTGCGGCGTTCGTCCGTCAGCTCCAGCACACCGAGCCCGGCGCCGGTGACCGTGACGCAGTTCTGCGCGACGCCGGCGGCGTGCAGGCTGTCCTCGATCAGCCCGCACGTCCGGTCCAAAGTGGTCACCACGCCGTAGCGCCGGCCGAGCAGGCAGGCCAGGTGCGCGGCGGCTTCGGTGATGTCGACGACCGGGACGTCCAGCAGCTCGCGGGCGCCCTCGCGGCCGTGCTCGCCGAACCCGGCGAGCACGACGGCGTCGAACGGCTCGTCCAGGCCCCGCAACAGGTCCAGCACGGCCGCGGCGGACAGGAAGCTGTCCAGCCAGCCCTCGGCCGACTCCGGGCCCCAGCGCGGCGTCCTGGCGAGGATCTCGGTGCCGGGACTCGCGGCGGCGCGGGCCCCGGCTTCGATCTCCTTCGTCATCGCTTCGGTGGTGTTGCAGTTGGTGACGACGATCCTCATCGGTGCTTCCTCGAGACCGCGAAGTACAGCAGCGCCGACGACGCCGTGCCGATGAACCACGAGTACGGCGCGGCCGGGGCGAAGAACGGCACCAGCGCGATCACCGCCGCCAGCGCGGCGGTCGGGAAGAACGTCACCAGCGCACGCGGGTTCACCCGCGGGTAGATCCCGTCGGCGACGAAGAGCTGGGCGACGTCGACCTTGCCGCGCCGGATCAGGTAGTAGTCGACGATCATGATCCCGAACAGCGGGCCGAGGAACGCGCCGAGGCCGCCGAGGAAGTAGTTGACCACCGTCGGCGAGGAGTACAGCTTCCACGGCAGCACGCACAACGCGGCCACCGCGCTGATCAGCCCGCCGACGGTGAACGAGATCCGCTTCGGCCAGATGTTGGCCAGGTCGTAGGCGGGGGAGACGAAGTTGGCGACGATGTTGACGCCCATCGTGGCGATGGCGAAGGTCAGCGCGCCGACGATCAGCACCGGCGTGTTGTGCACCTTCGAGAGCAGCTCGGCCGGGTCGGTGATGGCCTCGCCGAACACCTGCATGCTGCCCGCGGTGACGATCACCGACAGCAGCGCGAACGCCGTCGAGTTGATCGGCAGTCCCCAGAAGTTGCCGCGCTTCACCGTCTTCTGGTCCGGGGCGTTGCGGGAGAAGTCGCAGAAGTTCAGCATCAGCGTGCCGTAGGTGGCCAGGATCAGGCCGGCGGCGCCGAACCACTGCCGGATCTGCTCGCCGGTCGAGAGCTGCTTCGGGCTGCTGGTCAGGGAAATGTGCCAGTTGCCCGCAGCGAGGATCCAGACGGCGAGCGCGATCATCACGACCCAGATCGCCGGACCGCACCAGTCCTGGAACTTGCGCACCGACTCCATGCCGCGGGTGAGGATCAGCGCCTGGACCGCCCACAGCGCGACGAAGCAGATCCAGCCGAGCGCGTGCAGGCCGAGGAAACCGTGCTCGGTCAGCGGTTTCAGGCCCGGGTCGATGGCGAGCACGAGCAGCGTGATGGCGACGCTGGCGAGGTAGGTCTGGATGCCGTACCAGAAGATCGCGATGATCGCGCGGATCAGGGCGGGCAGGTTGGCGCCGAACGTGCCGAAGCTGATCCGCGCGACGACCGGGAACGGCACGCCGGTGCGCTGGCCGATCCGGCCCATCAGGTTCATGCCGGCGTAGATGATCACGAAGCCGAACAGGAGGGCGGTGAACACCTGCCAGGCCGAAAGGCCGAGCACGAACAGGCCGGCGGCGAAGGTGTAGTTGCCGAGGTTGTGCACGTCGGACATCCACAGCGCGAAGATGTCGTAGACCTTCCAGCGGCGTTCCTTCGCGGGGGCGAGGTCTTCGTTCCAGAGCCGGGGGTCTGGGGGTGGGCTCGTCTCTTGCTGGGATTCGGTGAGCGGGGCGGCGGTCATGCTTGCCTCCGATCGACGTGCAGCGACGGCGATTTGGGATACCAAAATTTGGCATCCCAAATATCACCCTCGGGTCCGCCGCCGTCAACCCTCCGGTCCGTAAACTCGTGTTACGAGCTTGTTGAAGAGAGGGGACCGGTGACGACGGCGAGCGAGCGGCAGCCCCTGGCGGCCACCCGCCAGCGGGTGCGCGACGAGCTGCGCGAACGGATCCTGACCGGCCGGCTCCGCCCGGGTGACCGGCTGGTCGAGCGCGAGCTGGCCGAGGACCTCGGCGTCTCCCGTGTGCCGGTCCGCGAGGCCATCCGCGCGCTCGAGGCCGAGGGGTTCCTCGTCGAGCAGTCGGCGCGCCGGATCGTCGTCCGGCAGCTGGCGCGCGTCGACGTCGAGGAGCTGTTCGACGTCCGGGAGGCGCTCGAAGGGCTGGCGGCCGGGCTGGCGGCGTCGCGCGCGGGTGCGGCGGAGCTGAAGCGCCTCGGCCGCGTCCTCGCCGACGCGGCCCGCGCGACGGCTCGCGGGGACGCCGCCCGGATCACCGTGCTCAACTCGCGCTTCCACGACGAGATCGTCGCCATCGCGGGCAACGCACTGCTCACCACGATGCTCCAGCCGCTGGAGGGCAGGCTCCGCTGGCTCACGAGCCAGAACGAGCACTGGGCCGACCTGCTCGACGAGCACCGGCGGCTGTACGAGGCGATCGCGTCGGGCGACGCCGAGCGGGCGAAGGCGTCCGCGGTCGAGCACGTGCGCGTCAACCGGGACGTCACGCTGCGCTCGCTCTTTCCGCAGGTCACAGCTTGATGACGAAGGTCACGCTGCGTACCGGAGAACTCACGCGTTAACATGATCGCCGGGAGATCGCTCCCTGAGTGGAAGTGGCATATCCGACACGCCCCAGGAGCCCGCTCAACAGGCGCTTCCCAGTGGCTTCATGGGAAATTCACAGAATGGGTGGCAAGTCTGACAACGTGAACCACGCCGACGACGGTGCCGGAACGGCGGCACGATGACGACTGCCCAGGCCACTCTCGAAGCCCCCGCCCGCCTCGCGAGACAGCGAGGGAAAGCGCCGTACCTGCACCAGATCGACCTCTTCCGGTTGATCACGTTCGCGTGCGTGATCCTCATCCACGTGGTCGGCGCCACGAACTTCGCGCAGGACGTCGGCGCCAACGCCGTCGAGACGCCGCTGCACTTCACCCGTGAGGCGTTCTTCGCGCTGACCGGCTTCGTGCTGGTGTTCCAGAACCGCGGCCGCGAGATCACCCCCGGCGACTTCTGGCGCAAGCGCCTGCCGCTGGTCGCGACGCCCTACCTGGCGTGGACGATGTTCTTCTGGGCCTTCTCGCTGGTCACCGGGACGCAGCAGCCGGACTCGCTCGAGGCGTCGATGCGCTTGCTGCTCAAGGACCTCGTCACCGGCGGTGCCTGGTACCACCTGTACTTCCTGCTCGTGACGATGCAGGTGTACCTGCTGTTCCCGGTGCTGATCAAGCTGCTGCGGGCGACCGCGGGCAAGCACAAGTGGCTGCTGCTCGGCAGCGGGGCCGTGCAGGTCGGCGTCACGCTGTTCATGACGTACCAGCCGTTCGGCGTGAGCTACGAGACGATCACGCACCTGTACGCCACGATCCTGCCGTACCAGTTCTACACGCTGTTCGGGGCCGTGGTGGCCTTCCACTTCGAGACCGTGCACGCCTGGGTCGGCCGGCACCGGCTGCTGCTCGGCGGCGCGCTCCTCGCCGTGCTCGCCGGCACCGAGTGGTACTACCTCCGCACCGTCCACAGTGGAACGTTCCCGCAGGTGGCCAGCGACCCGTTCCAGCCGTACCTGATCCCGTGGTTCCTCACGGTGATCGCGGCGATCTACGCGTTCACCACGTGGTGGGCCGCGCGCCGCCGTGAAGGCAGCCGGGGCGCCCGGGTGGTGTCGTGGGCGGCGAACCGGTCGTTCGGCATCTTCCTCGTCCACCCGCTCGCGCTGGCCCTGCTCGGGCCGGTGATCCCGCACGTGGCCGAGCGCTTCGGCGCGCCGTGGCTGAGCGCGGTCATCTACCTCGCGACGATCGCGCTGACGATCGCCATGGTGGAGGTGCTCCGGCGGCTGCCCGGTAGCCGCGCGCTCACCGGCCGTCCCCGGCTGAAGGTCGCCGCCTGAGTAGCCCGACAGGGTGGTCAGGAGCACAAAAGACAGTTCGGGCATGTCACAACGAGCGGATCCGCAGGCTTGGGATATGCTGGCGGCCCGTGGGACTTCAGTCACGGGCTACCAAGTACGTTTTTGTCACCGGAGGCGTCGCCTCCTCTCTGGGTAAGGGACTCACGGCTTCGAGCCTGGGACAACTCCTTACCGCGCGCGGGCTTCGCGTCACGATGCAGAAGCTCGATCCGTACCTCAACGTCGACCCCGGGACGATGAACCCGTTCCAGCACGGTGAGGTCTTCGTCACCGACGACGGTGCGGAGACCGACCTCGACATCGGGCACTACGAGCGCTTCCTCGACCGCGACCTCGACGGCAAGGCCAACGTCACGACCGGTCAGGTCTACTCCGAGGTGATCGCCAAGGAGCGCCGCGGCGAATACCTCGGCGACACGGTGCAGGTCATCCCGCACATCACCGACGAGATCAAGGCCCGGATCACCGCGGCCGCCGAGCCGGACGAGTCCGGCCAGGCTCCCGACGTCGTCATCACCGAGGTGGGCGGCACGGTCGGCGACATCGAGTCGCTGCCGTTCCTGGAGGCGTGCCGCCAGGTCCGCCACGACGTCGGCCGCGACCACTGCTTCTTCCTGCACGTCTCGCTGGTGCCGTACCTGGCGCCCTCGGGCGAGCTGAAGACGAAGCCGACCCAGCACTCGGTCGCCGCGCTGCGCAACATCGGCATCCAGCCCGACGCGCTGGTCTGCCGGGCCGACCGGGAGATCCCCGAGGACCTCAAGCGCAAGATCGGCCTGATGTGCGACGTCGACACCGAGGCCGTCATCGCCTGCCCCGACGCGCGGTCGATCTACGACATCCCGAAGGTGCTGCACGGCGAGGCGCTCGACGCCTACGTCGTCCGCCGCCTCGGGCTGCCGTTCCGCGACGTCGACTGGACGGTGTGGGGCGACCTGCTCGACCGGGTGCACAACCCGAACGAGGTCGTGCGGGTCGCGGTCGTCGGCAAGTACATCGACCTGCCGGACGCCTACCTGTCGGTCACCGAGGCCCTGCGCGCGGGCGGGTTCGCCCACCGCGCCAAGGTCGAGATCGTCTGGGTTGCCTCCGACGACGCGCAGACCGCGTCCGGCGCGGCGTCGGTGCTGTCCGATGTGGACGGTGTGCTGATCCCGGGCGGGTTCGGCATCCGCGGCATCGAGGGCAAGGTCGGCGCGATCGAGTACGCCCGCACCCGCGGCGTGCCGCTGCTCGGCCTGTGCCTTGGCCTGCAGTGCATGGTCATCGAGGCCGCGCGGAACCTGGCCGGCATCGAGGACGCGGGCTCGTCGGAGTTCGACGAGAACACCGAGCACCCGGTGATCTCGACCATGGCCGACCAGCGCGACGTCGTCGCGGGGGAGCGGGACATGGGCGGCACCATGCGCCTGGGCGCCTACCCGGCGAAGCTCAAGCCGGGTTCGCAGGCCGCGAAGGCCTACGGCAGCACCGAGGTGTCCGAGCGGCACCGGCACCGCTACGAGGTGAACAACGCCTACCGCAAGCAGCTCTCGGACGCGGGCCTGGTCTTCTCCGGCACTTCCCCGGACGACCACCTCGTCGAGTTCGTCGAGCTGCCCGCCGAGGTGCACCCGTTCTTCGTCGGCACGCAGGCGCACCCCGAGCTCAAGAGCCGCCCGACCCGGCCGCACCCGTTGTTCAGCGCGTTCGTCAAGGCCGTGGTGGACCGCAAGGTCGCCGAGCGGCTCCCGGTCGAGCTGCCCGAGGCCCCGGTGGCGGCCCGGTGACCGCGCCCGGCGAGCACGAGTTCAGCGTCGCGGCCAGCCGCGACGTCCACATCGGCCGGGTCGTCGGCCTCCGGATCGACGAGGTCGTCATGCCCGGCGGCGACACCGCGACCCGCGAGGTGATCGAGCACCTCGGCGCGGTGGCGATCGTCGCGCTGGACGACGAGCAGCAGGTCACGCTCATCCACCAGTACCGGCACCCGGTCGGGCACCGGCTCTGGGAGCTGCCCGCCGGCCTGATCGACCACCTCGGCGAGGACCCGGTCGGCACGGCGAAGCGCGAGCTCGTCGAGGAGGTCGGGCTGGCGGCTTCGGACTGGGTGACCCTGGTCGACGTCGCGGCGTCGCCCGGCTTCACCGACGAGGTCGTGCGGGTGTTCCTGGCCCGCGGACTGTCCGATGTGGAGCGTGACGTGCTCGGCGAGGAGGAGGCGGACCTGGTGATCCGCAAGTTCCCCCTCGCCGAGGCCGTGCGGATGGCCCTGGCGGGCGAGCTGGTCAACGGCGCCACGGTGTCCGGGGTGCTGGCCGCGCACGCGGTGCTCACCGGCGCGGGCGCGGCCCGGCCGGCGGACGCCCCGTGGGAAGACCGCCCGACGGCGTTCGCCAAGCGCAAGGAAGCCTGAGCTGCCCGGCTGCGCCCCGGTTCAGGGGCGCAGCCGGCGGCCTTCGGCGTCCGTGCCGCCGTTGACCAGCAGCACGATGCCGTCGATGATCGGCCACAGGATGCCGACCCCGGTGCAGAAGGTGGCGAAGAGCTGGGCGATGCCCAGGCCGGTCTGGCCGGTGTAGAACCGGCCGACGCCGAAGGGCAGCACGATCTGCAGCACCCCGGCCACCGTCTTCGACCGGTGCGAGTACACCGCGGGCGGCGGCCCGTACGGCATCGCCACGGGCATCGAGGGCGGCGCGTACACCGGCACCGGCATCGGTCCCGGTGGCGGCCCGAAGAAGCCCGGGTGCGGATGCGGCAGGTCGCGGAACAGCGGCCGCAGCTCGCCCAGCGTCGTCGCCGCGTAGGCGTCCGTCACCCGCGTCTCGTACTCGACCGGCGTGATGCGGCCCATGCCGAAGTGATCGGCGAGCAACCTCGCCGCCTCCTCACGCTCGGCGGTGCCGATGCGGAGTTCGTCGGACCCCATGGCTCCAAGGTAACCGAACGGGGTTTCTGCCGGGTCACGAGCGCCGCGCGGCCTAAGGTGACGGCGTGGCAGCCCCGGGCAGCACGGACGGCGTGATCGCCGCGTACCTCGACCACCTGGTCGTCGAACGCGGGACCGCGCGCAACACCCTGGACAGCTACGCCCGCGACCTGCGCCGGTACGCCGCGCACCTCGACGGCGCGGGCATCGGGAAGATCGCCGACGTCACCCCGGCGCACGTGACGTCCTTCGGCGCCGCACTGCGCGAAGGCGACGAGGACCACAAGCCGCTGGCCGCGTCGTCGGCCGCGCGGGCCCTGGTCGCCGTGCGGGGCCTGCACAAGTTCGCCCACGCCGAGGGCCTCACCGAGCACAACCCGGCCCGCGAGGTCCGCCCGCCGACGCCGGCGAAGCGGCTGCCCAAGGCCCTGCCCGTCGACGACGTCCTCCGGCTGCTGGAGACCCCGCCGCCGGACGGCGAACGCCCGCTGCGCGACCGGGCGCTGCTGGAGCTGCTCTACTCGACCGGGGCCCGGATCTCCGAAGCGGTCGGCCTCGACCTCGACGACGTCGACGACGCCGAGCGCACGGTGCTGCTCGACGGCAAGGGCGGCAAGCAGCGGCTGGTCCCGATCGGGCGGCCCGCGCTCGCCGCGGTGCACGCCTACACCGTGCGCGCGCGGCCGGCGCTCGCCGCGCGCGGCCGGGGCACCGCGGCGCTGTTCCTCAACGCCCGCGGCAGCCGGCTTTCGCGGCAGAGCGCGTGGCAGGTCCTCAAGGACACCGCCGGCCGCGCCGGGATCGCGGCCGTCGTCTCGCCGCACACGCTCCGCCACTCCTTCGCCACGCATCTGCTCGAGGGCGGCGCCGACGTCCGCGTCGTCCAGGAACTGCTCGGCCACGCCTCGGTGACGACGACGCAGGTGTACACGCTGGTCACGGTCAACACCCTGCGCGAGGTGTACGCCACAGCGCACCCGCGGGCGTTGGGCTAGACGGCCCTATAGAGCGCGAACAGCCTTCATACGCTGGACCGACGGTCGAGTGACATTGCCCCGTCGAGTCCGGCGCGTTGCTTTGCCGGGGCTCCGACTCCGCGCATAGGCTGCGGCGGACGCTGACGAACAAGGAGCTTTCGCGCCATGTCGACACCGAACCAGCCGGCCGCAACGGCCGAGTCCGCCGGGTCGGCGGCGGCGAACCTCAGCCAGGTCACCATCGCCACGCCCGCGATCCACGAAGGCGACGAACCGCAGCAGCCGGAACGCAACGGCAAGAAGGTCAAGCTCGAGGGTATCGGGCCGACCGGCCGCCCGATCCGCGAGCACCCCGATCCGGCGCCGCTGGACCGGCACGGCCCGGCCAAGATCATGGCGATGTGCAACCAGAAGGGCGGCGTCGGCAAGACGACGTCGACCATCAACCTGGGTGCCGCCCTCGCCGAGTACGGCCGCAAGGTGCTCCTCGTCGACTTCGACCCGCAGGGCGCGCTCGCCGTCGGCCTCGGCATCCAGCCGCACGAACTGGACCACACGGTCTACAACGCCATCATGGAGCGGTCGGTCAGTGCCACCGACGTGCTCATGAAAACCCGCGTGGACGGCGTTGACCTGCTGCCGAGCAACATCGACCTGTCCGCGGCGGAGGTCCAGCTCGTCGCTGAGGTAGGGCGCGAGCACACGTTGTTACGGGTCCTGCGTCCGGTCATGAACGACTACGACTATGTTCTTGTGGACTGCCAGCCCTCGCTCGGCCTGCTCACGGTGAACGCGCTGACCGCCGCGGACGGCGTGATCATCCCGCTGGAGTGCGAGTTCTTCAGTCTGCGAGGCGTCGCCCTCCTGATCGACACCATCGAGAAGGTCCAGGAACGCCTCAACCCCAAACTGGACATAGTCGGGATTCTCGCCACCATGTACGACCCGAGAACCCTGCATTCGAAGGAGGTCATGGCTCGCGTGGTGGAGGCATTCGGCGAGACCGTGTTCGACACGGTCATCAACCGCACGGTGCGGTTCCCCGAGACGACGGTCGCGGGTGAGCCGATCACGACCTGGGCGCCCAAGTCGGCCGGCGCGGCGGCGTACCGCCAGCTGGCCCGCGAGGTGATCGCTCGGTGAGCAGGCGCGCTTCCCTGCCCGGAGCGTCGGAACTCTTCAGGATCACCTCCAGTCCCGCCCTCGATCTCCCGCCCCAGGCGCCGCCCGCGCCCGCCGAGCCCGCCGAGAAGGCCAAGCCCGCGGGCAACGGCCGGACCGAACAGCTGGCCCGCAGCGCGGCCCCGCACGGGTCGGGACGGACGAAGCACGACGCGAAGATCACGGTGTACGTCTCCGGCGACGAGCTCGTGGCCATGGAGCAGGCCCGGTTGACGCTGCGCGCCAAGCACGAGCTGGTCGTCGACCGCGGCCGGCTGGTCCGCGAGGCGGTGGCGGTGCTGCTGGCCGACTTCGACGCCAACGGCGAAGAGTCGGTGCTGGTGCAACGGCTGCGGGTGGTCGGCTCAGACGGCGGCGAAACCGAGGGCTGATGGACGAGCCGGCACCGGCTCCGGAGGAACAGGTCCCCGAAGAGCACCAGACGGTGCACGGCGGGATGATCCCCGAAGGCGTCAACACCGAAGAACTGAGCACGTCGAAGTTCAAGGTGCGGCTGGCCAACTTCGAAGGGCCGTTCGACCTGCTGCTGCAGCTCATCTCGCAGCACCAGCTCGACGTCACCGAGGTGGCGCTGCACCGGGTCACCGACGACTTCATCGCCTACACGCGCGCGCTGGGCGCCGACTGGAACCTCGACGAGACGACGGAGTTCCTGGTCATCGCGGCCACCCTGCTCGACCTCAAGGCGGCGCGGCTGCTGCCCTCGGCCGAGGTCGAGAGCGAAGACGACCTGGCGCTGCTGGAAGCGCGTGACCTGCTCTTCGCGCGGATCCTGCAGTACCGCGCGTACAAGCAGGTGGCGGCGCTGTTCGGCGAGCTGGAACAGGGCGCGCTGCGGCGCTACCCGCGGTCGGTGGCGCTGGAGGACCGGTTCGTCGGGCTGCTGCCCGAGGTGATGCTGGGGGTGACGCCGGACAAGTTCGCCGAGATCGCGGTCGCGGTGTTCAAGCCGAAGCCGCCGCCGACGGTGTCGATCGCCCACATCCACATGGGCCGCATCTCGATGCGCGAGCACGCGGCGATCCTGCGGGTGATGCTGGCCGAGCGCGGCCAGGCGACGTTCGGCGAACTGGTCGACGACTGCGACCACACGGTGGAGGTCGTCGCGCGCTTCCTGGCGCTGCTGGAGCTCTACCGCGAGGCGACGGTCCAGTTCGAGCAGAGCGAGGCACTGGCCGAACTGCACGTCCGCTGGACGGGCGGTTCCAGGGAAGAAGCCTCCGCGGCGGCCGAGCTGGACCGCGCCGCCGGAGACGAAGAGGAGTACGGGTGAACCCCGAGAACGACGAAGTGGCCGAAGCACCGGCGCCGGACGAGCCGGTGGTGGACGAGGCCGCGGCGGAGCTGGCACTGGACGAGGCCCTGTCCGGCGAGCCGGTGGACGAGGACGGGTCGCCGCTGGAACCCGTCGCCGAGGTGACCACCCCCGAGCCCGCACTTTCACGTGAAAGTGCGGATCCCGAGGGGGAGCTTTCACGGGAAAGCGATGCGGCCGAGGGGGAGCCGGGGCCCGATGATCCCGAGTCCGACCTGGTCGCCAGCGGGGACATCAGCCTGCTGCCGGACGTCGACTCCGACGAGGCCCTGGAAGCCGCGCTCGAGTCGCTGCTGCTCGTCGTCGACTCGCCGGCCAGTGAGGAACTGCTCGCCGAAACGCTCGAGCAGCCGAAGGCGCGGATCGTCGTCGCGCTGCGCACCATGGCGCAGAAGTTCACCGACCGGACGTCCGGGATCGACCTGCGGCGCGTCGGCGAAGGGTGGCGGTTCTACACTAGGGACGTCTACGCCCCGTTCGTGGAGAAGCTCCTGCTGGACGGCCAGCGGTCGAAGCTGACCCGGGCCGCGCTGGAGAGCCTCGCCGTGATCGCGTACCGGCAGCCGGTGACCCGGGCCAGGGTCGCCGCGGTGCGCGGCGTGAACGTGGACGGCGTGATCCGGACGCTGCTCGCGCGCGGCCTCATCGAAGAGATGGGGACCGACCCCGACACGACCGGCACGCTGTACGTGACGACCGAGCTGTTCCTGGAGCGACTGGGGCTGTCGTCACTGAACGACCTGCCCGCCATCGCTCCGTTGCTACCCGAAGTGGACACCATCGATGACATCCAGTGAACACCCCGACGGCATCCGCCTGCAGAAGGTGCTGTCGCAGGCCGGGGTCGCCTCCCGGCGCGCGGCGGAAGACCTGATCGCGGCCGGGCGGGTCGAGGTGGACGGCGAGGTCGTCACCGAGCTGGGCCGCCGGGTGCACCCGGACGAGGCGGTCATCCACGTCGACGGCACCCGCGTGAACCTGCGCGACGACCTGATCTACCTCGCGCTGAACAAGCCCAAGGGCGTCCACTCGACGATGTCGGACGACCGCGGCCGCCCGTGCGTCGGCGACTACCTCGCCGGCCGGTACGAGGAGACCCCCGGCGTCGTGCACGTCGGCCGGCTCGACGAGAACACCGAGGGCCTGCTGCTGCTGACCAACGACGGTGACCTCGGCCACCGGCTGATGCACCCGTCCTACCGGGTGCTCAAGACCTACCTCGCCGAGGTCGACGGCCTCGTGCCGCGCGGGCTCGGCAAGGAGCTGCGCAACGGCTGGGAGCTGCCCGACGGCATCATCAAGGTCGACCAGTTCCGGGTGAAGGACATGCACTCCGGCAAGTCGCTGGTCGAGCTGGTCATCCACGAGGGCAAGAAGCACATCGTGCGCCGCCTGCTCAAGGACACCGGCCACCCGGTGCTCAAGCTGGTCCGCACGGCGGTCGGCGACGTCCAGCTCGGCAACCAGCGCGTCGGCTCGATCCGGCGGCTGACGAAGGGCGAGGTCGGGGCGCTCTACCGCAACGTCGAGCTCTGACCTCGTACGGCGGTGACGAAGCCGCCGGCGGTCGCGTCGTCGTCCGACGGCCGGCCGTAGGCGGCGGCCAGCTCGGCGCGGGTGACCGTCGACGGCGCCCAGCCGTGGGCGGCCAGCCACTCCGGTGCCCGGCCGCCGAGCCCGCCCCGCCACAGCGAGGTGACGTGCTCGCCGCCCGCGGCGGCCTTCGCGCGGGCGATCAGGCTGTCCGGCGGCGTGCCCGGCCGGTGCTCGAACGCGATCCGGCTGCCCGGCGCGGACAGCTCACCGACGGTGGTCAGCAGCCGCTCGGCCTCCTCGGGCGTCAGGTACATCAGCAGGCCTTCGGCGAGCCACGCGGTCGGCGCGGCCGGGTCGAACCCGGCGCCGCGCAGCCGGGCCGCCCAGTCTTCCCGCAGGTCCGCGGGCACGACGACGCGTTCGCACGAAGGCTCGGCGTCCTGCTCGTCGAGCACGTCGTCCTTGAAGGCCAGCACTTCCGGCAGGTCCAGCTCGAACAGCCGGGTGCCGGCCGGCCAGGTCAGCCGGAACGCCCGCGTGTCCAGCCCGGCCGCGAGCAGCACGACCTGCGTGCAGTCGCTGCCGAGCAGGTGGTCGTCGTAGAAGCGGGTGCGGATCACGACCTGCGGGTAGAACAGCGCGCCGAGGCCGGCCTGCGGTCCGCCGGGCGACGCGTCCGGCAGCGCGGAGCGGCCCGCTTCGAAGAACGCGGCCGCGTACGGGTCGTCGAACAGGCGGTCCGGGCGGCGGCTCTCGGCGGCGCGCAACGCGGCGACGCCGACCGCGGTGCGGCTCACGGCGGGCAGGGACTCCGTCACGACCGCCAACGTACCCCCGACTTTCCGCCGTGGTGCGCGCGTTCCCCGGCTCGCTAGCGTGACGGGCATGCGACTCGGAGTGGTGTGCGGAATCCTCGCGGTGCTCCTGTCCGGCGCGGTGGCCCCGGCGGCCGCGGCTCCCGCGGGGAGCGAGCCGGTCTACGACTACGCGTCGGCGATCCGGGAGACCGTCTGGGTCGACATCGGCCACGACGGCGACGGTGACGGCCGGTCCGACCGCGTCGCCGCGGACATCGTGCGCCCGAACGGCGCGACCTCGCGGGTGCCGGTGATCATGGACGCCAGCCCGTACTACTCGTGCTGCGGGCGCGGCAACGAGAGCGAGCTCAAGTCCTACGACAGCGCCGGCAAGCCGGTGAAGTTCCCGCTGTTCTACGACAACTACTTCGTGCCCCGCGGCTACGCGGTGGTGCTCGTCGACCTGGCCGGGACCAACCGCTCGGCGGGCTGCGCGGACGTCGGCGGCGCTTCGGACGTCGGCTCGGCGCGCAAGGTCGTCGACTGGCTCAACGGCCGCGCGACCGGCTACAGCGCGAAGACCGGCGGCAGCGCCGTGACCGCGGGCTGGAGCACCGGGAACGTCGGGATGATCGGGAAGTCCTACGACGGCACGATCGCCAACGGCGTCGCGGCGACCGGCGTGGCCGGGCTGAAGACCATCGTGCCGATCTCGGCGATCAGCTCCTGGTACGACTACTACCGCTCCGACGGCGCGACGTTCGGGTTCAACCCGGACGGGCTGGCCCAGACGGTCGAAGCGCGCAACAGCGGGCAGAACTGCGCGGCGCAGAACCAGGTGCTCCGGCAGGGCGCCACGGCCAACGGCGACTACGGGCCGCTGTGGGCGGACCGCGACTACGTCCGGACCGCGGGCAACGTGCGTGCCAGCGTGCTGCTTTCCCACGGCGTCAACGACCTCAACGTCAAGACTATCCACTTCGGACAGTGGTGGGCCGGGCTGAACGTCGAGAAGAAGATCTGGCTGTCGCAGACCGGGCACGTCGACCCGTTCGACTACCGGCGCGCGGACTGGGTCGACCTGCTGCACCGGTGGTTCGACCACTACCTGCTCGGCATCGACAACGGCGTCCAGAACGGGCCGCAGGCGAGCGTCGAGCGGCAGCCGGACCAGTGGGTGGACCAGAGCGCGTACCCGGCGGCGAACGCGGTGGCCACGACGTTGCGGCCGCACACCGGCGGCACGCTCGGCACTTCGGCGGCGTCCGGGACGGCGTCCTTCACCGACAACCCGAACCTGGGCGAGGACACCTGGGTGACGAACCCGGGCAGCGCCGCGCTGACCTACTCGACCGGGGCGCTGCCGTCGGACGTCCAGGTGTCCGGGACCACGACGCTGACCGTGACGGCGACGCCGAGCACGTCGTCGGCGCGGCTGTCGGCGCTGCTCGTCGACCTCGGCCCGGCGACGATCCGCAACTTCGCCGGCAGCGGCGAGGGGATCAAGACGGGGACGGCGGAGAACTGCTGGGGCTCGTCGGCGACCGGGGACGACGCCTGCTACCGGATCGCGTCGGCGGACGTGAAGAAGGTCGACTACACGATCCTGAGCCGGGGCTGGGCGGACCTCGCGAACTACGCTTCCCTTTCCCAGGAACGGGTGCTGACCCCGGGCACGGCGTACGCGATGACGTTCCGGCTGGCCTCGACCGACCACGTCGTGCCGCGCGGGCACGCGCTGGCGCTGATCATCGGCGGCACGGACGGCAGCTTCGTCCGCGGCCCCGCCCAGCCGGGCCGGGTGACCCTGGACCTGGCCCGGACGTCGGCGTCGGTCCCGCTGGCCGGCGTCGTCCCGGCGGCGACCACGCACCCGGCCCCGGCCGGCGGCGAGCACGTGCCGTCGGCGGCCCGGGCGGACCTGCGGTAGCCGGGAAACCCGCGCGACAGCGCGGTTCCGCCGTGGCTACGGTCGGCGGATGCGCGAACTCACGTGGCGGCCGCTCGTGCCCGCGGACGCCCAGGCGTCGGCCGACCTGCTCAACGCCATCGAGGCCGTGGACCGGATCGGGGAGAACTACACCGCGGAGGACACGCGCCAGGAGCTGATCGACCCGTACGCGGACCTCGAGCGGGCGAGCCTCGCCGCGTTCGACGGCGAGACGCTGGTGGGCTACATGAAGGTCCGCCACAAGGCGTCCGCGACGGAGGTCCACCGGGTCTTCCTGGACGGCGGCGTGCACCCCGCGTACCGCCGCCGCGGCATCGGGACGGCGTTGCTCGAAGCGGGCGTGGCGGCGGCGAAGGTGGTGCACGCCCGGCACCACCCGGGGCTGCGGCTGGTGGTCGACGTGCACAAGGCCGAGCACATCGCCGGAGTCCCGGAACTCGTGCGGTCCCGGGGTTTTGCGCCTGCCCGGTACTTCCAGCGGATGGAGCACGCGCTTTCGGGCGTGACCGGCGTCGTCGTGCCGGGGCTGCGGATCGAGGCGTGGTCGCCGTCGGCCGACGAGGACTTCCGCTCGGTGCGGAACGAGGCCTACCGGGACTTCTGGGGTGCCGCGCCGATGCCGGTGGACCAGTGGCGGAACAAGATCGTCAACCAGACGTTCCGGCCGGAGATCAGTTTCCTGGCGCGGCACGCCGGCGTCGCGGTGGGCGTACTGGTGACGATGTCGTGGAAGGCCGACACGGCGGCGACCGGCGTTCGCGACGCGCACTTCATGGTCGTGGGGACGCTGCGGGAGTTCCGGCGGCGAGGTGTGGCGGGCGCGTTGCTGGCCCACGCGCTGCGGGCCGCTGCGTGGTCGGGGTACGACCGGGCGAGCTTGAACGTCGACTCGGCGGATCCGGCCGGGGTGTCCGGGGTTTTCGTGAAGGCGGGTTTTACGGCGAAGCAGCGGTACGTGCGCTGGGCGCTCGAGGTCTGACCCGCCCGGCCGCCGAACCGGCCGGGCGGACCGGCTTCAGTTCGCCTCGACCGGGGCCGTCTTCGCGGCCGACTTGCGTTGCAGTGCGCGGGCGATCGGCTCCACCACCCGGGCGGCCGTCGGGCCGAGGATCGCCATCAGCAGGACGTACGCCGTGGCCAGCGCCGCCAGTTCGCCCTCGACCGCGCCCGCCGTCACCGCCAAGCCCGCGATCACGATCGAGAACTCGCCGCGGGCCACCAGCGCGGCTCCCGCGCGAGCGCGGCCCATCTTCCCGATGCCCTGCCTTCGCGCCGCCCACCAGCCGGTGCCGACCTTCGTCAGGGTCGTCACCACCGCCAGCACCACGGCCCAGCCGAGGACCGGCGGGATCGACGCCGGGTTCGTGTTGAGGCCGAACACCACGAAGAACACCGCCGCGAACAGGTCCCGCAGCGGCTCCAGCAGGTGCGTCGCGTTCTCCGCCGTCGAACCCGAGATCGCGATGCCGAGCAGGAACGCGCCGACCGCGGCCGACACCTGCATCGCCGACGCGATGCCCGCCACCAGCAGAGCCGCGCCGAGGACCTTGAGGAGGAACACCTCACGGTCGGGGCTGTCGACGGCGGCCGAGACGTACCGGCCGAACTTCAGCGCGATCACCAGCACCACCGTGATCACCATGAGCGAGATCCCGACGGCCTCCATGCCGCCGAGGAAGCTGACGCCGCCCAGCACCGCCGTGAGGATCGGCAGGTAGAGCGCCATCACCAGGTCCTCGAACACGAGGATCGACAGCACCACCGGCGTTTCGCGGTTGCCGAGGCGGCCGAGGTCGCCGAGCACCTTGGCGACGATGCCGGACGACGAGATGTACGTGACGCCCGCCATCACCATCGCGCCGACCGGGCCCCAGCCCAGCAGCAGTGCGACCGCCGCACCGGGCGCGGCGTTGAGGACGATGTCGAGCAGGCCCGCGGTCCACGAGCGGCGCAGGCCGGTGAACAGCTCGGCCGCGGAATACTCCAGGCCGAGCAGCAACAGCAGCAGCACGACGCCGATTTCGCTGGCCAGGTGGGTGAAGCCGCCGATGTCGGTCAGCGGGATCAGCCCGCCGGAGCCGAAGCAGAGGCCGCCGAGCAGGTAGAGCGGGATGGGGGAGAGGCCGATCTTCCCGGCCAGGCGCCCGAGCGCGCCCAGCACGAAGAAGACCGCCCCCAGTTCGATCAGGGACAGCGCGGTGTGGTCCATCGGCCGCTCAGCCGTACTTGAGGATCTTGGCGGCGGCTTCGAGGCCCTCGCTCGTGCCGACCGCGACCAGCAGGTCACCCCCGGTGAGGGCGAAGTCCGGCGTGGGTGACGGGTGGACCTGGCCCGCCCGCGCCACCGCGACCACCGAAACGCCGGTGCGGGTGCGCATCGCCGTGTCGCCGAGCGTGCGGCCGTCGAACGGGCCGGACGGCTTGATCGGCAGCTGCTTCGTGCTGATCCCCGGCAGGTCCTGGTGCTCCTCGGTGAGCTGCGCGACCAGCTGCGGCGCCCCGAGCAGGTTGGCGAGCGTGCCCGCCTCGTCCGCGGTCAGCGGGATCGAGGCGGCGCACGCGTCGGCGTCGTCCGCCTTCGACACGATGAGCTCGGTGTGGCCGTCCCGCTGCGACACGACGCCGATGCGGCGGCCGGTACGGGTGCTGAAGTCCTTGCGGACCCCGATGCCGGGAAGAGGGGTTACTTCGACGTTCACCCAACCACCGTAACCCACCTGTCCGATTCGCGACGTTCAGCCGAGCAGGAGCAACGCGGCCGCGACGACCATCACGACGGCGGTCAGGCCGTGGACGGCGAACGCCACCGCCTTCTTCCCGCGGTGGCGCAGGACGATCAGCATGTCGAAGACGGGCCAGAGGGCCGCGGTGAGGATGACCCAGCCCAGTGCGTGCGGGTCGCCGTAGATCACCAGGGCCAGCGGGACCAGCCCGGCCCCGACGTCGCGGCCGCCCTTGACGTTGAGGAAGCTCTCGGCGTTTTCGGGGACCTCGGTGAAACCGAAGCCCGCGGCGATCTTGGCCGGCGCGAAGAGGTAGTTGAGCCCGACGTAGATGATGCCGAGCGAAACGAGTGCGACGAGGACGTAGCCGGTGACGATCATGGTGTTCCCTCCAGTTTTCTAGCATCGCTAGGATTGCTAGCAACGCTAACTTAGCGGCGCTAGTTTGTCTAGCGGTGCTAGCATCAGCGCCATGACCCAGCGACAACGGCGTGTGCGCGACCGGACCGAGCGCGGGCGGCGGATCGTCACCGCGGCCAGGGAGCTGGCCGAGGCCGAGGGCTGGGACGCGGTCACCACGCGGCGGCTCGCGGCCCTGATCGAGTACAGCCAGCCGGTGCTCTACAGCCACTTCCCCGGCGGCAAGGACGCGATCATGGCGGCGGCCGCCCTGGAGGGCTTCGCCGAGCTGGCCACGGCGCTCGCGGCGGCCCGGGAAGGCGGGGTCGCGGGGGTCGCGGGCGCGTACGTGCGGTTCGCCGGCGAGAAGCCCGCCCTGTACGACGCGATGTTCACGCTGGCCTCCGAGCTCCCGTTCGCCCAGGAGGACACCCCGGAGGTGATGCAGGAGGCCTACGGCGGGCTGGTCGCGGTGATCGAGCCGGTGGCGGGCACCCAGGACGCGGGCGTGCTGACCGAGGTCTTCTGGAGCGCGCTGCACGGGTTGGTCACCCTCGACCGCGGGCGCCGGTTGTCGCCGCGGCACCGGGAGGAGCGGCTCGCGCTGGTGGTCGCCCGCTTCGGCGCGCGGGCCGACTGATCTCCTCCGCACCCCGACCGGCAGAATGGGGGGCGGCCCGAACGAGGACGAGGACGCGAGGAGAGTGCCGGTGACGGGAGCCCTACGAGGTGTGGTCGCTTTGGACGGCCCTTCGGGGACCGGAAAGACGACCGTCGCCCGCAAGCTCGCCGACCGGCTCGGGGCGGGCTACCTCGACACCGGCGCCATGTACCGGATGGTCACCCTCGCCGTGCTGCGCGCCGGCGTCGACCCCGCCGACCCGGCCGCCGTCGCCGCCGTCGCCGACCAGGCGGACTTCAGCATCGGGACCAGCCCCGAACGCCCCGAGATCCGGCTCGGCGGCGAAGACGTCGCCGCCGACATCCGGGGCCCCGAGGTCACCAAGGCCGTCTCGCCCGTCTCCGCCGTGCCGCACGTGCGCGAGCTGCTGGTCGGCAGGCAGCGGCAGATCATCGACGACGTCGTCGGGCACCGCGGCGGGATCGTCGTCGAGGGCCGCGACATCGGCACCGTCGTCGTGCCGGACTCGCCGCTCAAGGTCTTCCTGACCGCGTCGGCCGACGTCCGCGCCTCCCGCCGGAGCACCCAGGACACCGCCGCCGGGCGGTCGTCGTCGGTCGCCGACGCGCTGGCGAGCGTCGAGCGCCGCGACCACCTCGACTCCACGCGCGCCGCTTCGCCCCTGCGCGCGGCCGACGACGCCGTGCACGTCGACACCTCGGAACTGTCGATCGACCAGGTGATCGTCGCCCTCAGCGAGCTCGCCAGCCACCGCGGGCTGCTGGCGGGGTGCAACGCCGAGGTAGCTCGATGAGAGCTGACGGACTCCCCGAGGGATCCGTCGGCGCACTCCACGACGCCGGGCGGATTTTCGCCCGGTACCATTTGCGCTCGGCCTTCCGCATCCGCGTGCACGGCCGCGAGCGGATGCCCGCCACCGGGCCGGTGGTGGTGATCGCCAACCACAGTTCGATGATCGAGCCGCAGCTGATCTTCGGAATGCTGCCGCGGCGTTCGGCGTTCCTGGTCAAGGCCGAGCTGTTCAAGGGGCTCGCCGGGAAGTTCCTGGTGGCCATCGGGCAGATCCCGCTCAAGCGCGGCGAGATCGACCGCAGGCCGCTGATGACGGCGGTCGGCGTGCTCAAGGGCGGCGGTGTCGTCGGGATCTTCCCCGAAGGCACCCGCGGCGCGGGCGACGTCGGCGCGGCCGAACGCGGCGCGGCCTGGCTGGTCCGGGCCTCCGGCGCGACCGTGCTCCCGGTCGCGACGCGGGGCACGCGCAAGCCGGCGGACGGCAAGCGGCGCTGGCGCCCACGCGTGGACATCCTCGTGGGGGAGCCGTTCACGCCGAAGGTCGGACCCGGGAAGACCGGGCTCGACCAGGGCACCGAAGAGCTCCGCGGCGAGCTCGCGGCGCTCGTGAAGACTTTGGACGATTGGCGTTCCGAAAACGGATTCGGCTCGCCATAAGGGAAATTGGGTCAGTGATGGAAGAGTTGGACAGCGTCGGCGAGATCGACGGCACCTGGTCGGACGAGACCGAGTTCGCCGCGCTCGACGCGCAGATCGAGGCGGCCGAGCTGGCCGAGGAGGCCGCGCTCGCGCAGCCGGTGCTCGCCGTCGTCGGCCGCCCGAACGTGGGCAAGTCGACGCTGGTCAACCGGATCCTCGGCCGCCGCGAAGCCGTCGTGCAGGACGTGCCGGGCGTGACCCGCGACCGCGTCGCCTACGACGCCTTCTGGGGCGGCCGCCGGTTCACCCTGGTCGACACCGGCGGCTGGGAACCGGACGCGACCGGCCTGCAGGCCTCCGTCGCCGCCCAGGCCGAGCTGGCCATGCAGACCGCGGACGCCGTGCTGCTGGTGATCGACGCCACGGTCGGCGCCACCGCCACCGACGAAGCCGTCTCCAGGGTGCTGCGCCGCTCGAAGAAGCCGGTGCTGCTGGCCGCGAACAAGGTCGACGACGACCGCCTGCTCGCGGACACCGCGTCGCTGTGGTCGCTCGGCCTCGGCGAGCCGCACCCGGTCAGCGCGCTGCACGGCCGCAGCTCAGGCGACCTGCTCGACGCCATCCTCAAGGCCCTGCCCGAGTCGCCGCGCGAAGGCGGCGCCGCGACGGCGGGCCCGCGGCGCGTCGCGCTGGTCGGCAAGCCGAACGTCGGCAAGTCGAGCCTGCTCAACAAGCTCTCCGGCGAGGAGCGCTCGGTCGTCGACTCGGTCGCCGGCACCACCGTCGACCCGGTCGACTCGCTGGTCGAGCTGGACGGCGAGACCTGGCGGTTCGTCGACACGGCGGGCCTGCGCAAGCGCGTCAACTTCGCCGCCGGCGCCGAGTACTACGCCTCGCTGCGCACCAAGACCGCGATCGACGCGGCCGAGGTCGCGATCGTGCTGCTGGACGCGGCCGAGCCGCTGTCGGAGCAGGACCTGCGGGTGCTGACCATGGTCGTCGAGGCCGGGCGCGCCTGCGTGCTCGCGTTCAACAAGTGGGACCTGGTCGACGAGGACCGCCGGCACGCGATGGTCCGCGAGCTGGACCGCGGCCTGGTCCGCGTGCCGTGGGCGGAGAAGGTCAACATCTCCGCGCTGACCGGCCGTTCGGTGCGCAAGCTGGCGCCGGCGCTGCGGACCGCGCTGAAGTCGTGGGACCAGCGGGTGCCGACCGGCCAGCTCAACGCGTGGCTGTCCGACCTGGTCGCGGCCACCCCGCCGCCGGTCCGCTCGGGCAAGCAGCCGAAGGTGCTGTTCGCGACCCAGGCCGGCATCCGGCCGCCGACGCTGGTGCTGTTCACCACCGGCTTCCTCGAGGCGGGCTACCGCCGGTTCATCGAGCGCCGGTTCCGCGAGCAGTTCGGGTTCACCGGCAGTCCCGTTCGGGTGAACGTGCGGGTCCGGGAGAAGAAGGCGAAGGCGAAAATCGGTGGGAAGGCCGCCCGGACGCGGTGATTTCTCCCCGTGTCGGGCCCGCGTGAGGTCCGACACTCCCTCGTGACCCTGCGGACACCTTTTCGCAATCCGCGGGTATGGTGAAAGGTCGTTGCGGGCGCCTCAACCGGAGAGCGAGCCCGGTTGAGGCTCCCGAAAGGTGAGTGGTGGGCTTGCGCGCCCATGGTTTGTCCCTGCACGTCTTCTTCACGGCCGGGGTGAACGGTCGATGACCGTCACGATCGAGCCCGCCGAATCCGCCGCCGAAATCACCGCGCCGTCTCCGGCCTCCGTCGCCGGGCGGGCGCTGTTCTGGTCCGGCCTCGGCGCCAGTGAGCGCACCCTGCTCGACATCGTCGCCGAGACCGCCGAGCGGCACCCCAACGCCGCCGCGATCGACGACGGCCGCACCACCCTGACCTACCGGCGCCTGCTCGAGGAGATCGACGCCTACGGCCGCCGGCTGCGCGGCTACGGCGTCGGCCTCGGCGACCGCGTCGGCATCCGCATCTCCTCCGGCACCGCCGAGCTGTACGTCGCGATCCTCGCCACCCTGTCCGTCGGCGCCGCCTACGTGCCGGTCGACGCGGACGACCCGGACGAGCGCGCCGAGCTGGTCTTCGAAGAGGCCCAGGTGGCCGCGGTCGCGACCGACGGGAAGATCACCGTCCACTCCACGCCGGGCGGCCGCGACGGCGTCCCCGGCCCGGCCGACGACGCCTGGATCATCTTCACCTCCGGTTCCACCGGCAAGCCCAAGGGCGTCGCGGTCACGCACGCCGCCGCGGCCGCGTTCGTCGACGCCGAGGCCGAGCTGTTCCTCACCGACGAGCCGGTCGGCCCCGGCGACCGCGTCCTCGCCGGGCTGAGCGTCGCCTTCGACGCCTCCTGCGAAGAGATGTGGCTGGCCTGGCGCCACGGCGCCTGCCTGGTCCCGGCGCCGCGCGCGCTGGTCCGTACCGGCGTCGACCTCGGCCCGTGGCTGGTCGCGCAGCGGATCACCGTCGTCTCGACCGTGCCGACGCTGGCCGCGCTGTGGCCCGCCGACGCGCTCGAAGACGTCCGCCTGCTCATCTTCGGCGGCGAAGCCTGCCCGCCGGAGCTGGCCGAGCGCGTCGCCGTCGAAGGCCGCGAAGTCTGGAACACCTACGGTCCGACCGAGGCCACCGTCGTCGCCTGCGCCGCGCAGCTGACCGGCGAGGGCCCGGTCCGGATCGGCCTGCCGCTCTCGGGCTGGCAGCTCGCCGTCGTCAACGACGAGGGGCAGCCGGTCGCCATGGGCGAGACCGGTGAGCTGGTCATCGGCGGGGTCGGCCTGGCCCGCTACCTCGACGCCGAGAAGGACGCGGAGAAGTTCGCGCCGCTGCCGTCGCTGGGCTGGCAGCGCGCCTACCGCTCCGGCGACATGGTCCGCGCGGAAGAAGAAGGCCTGCTGTTCCTCGGCCGGCTCGACGAGCAGGTCAAGCTCGGCGGCCGCCGCATCGAGCTGGGCGAGGTCGACGCCGCGCTGCAGGCCCTGCCGGGCGTGCAGGGCGCGGCCGCCGCGATCCGCCGCACCAAGGCCGGCAACCAGGTCCTCGTCGGGTACGTCGTGCCCGCGGCGGGGGTCCCGTTCGACCTGGACGTGTCCGCGACCCGGCTGCGCGAGCACCTGCCAGCCGCGCTGGTGCCGCTGCTCGCCGTCGTCGACGACCTGCCGACCCGCACCTCCGGCAAGGTCGACCGCGCCGCGCTCCCGTGGCCGTTGTCCACTGTGGACGCGACCGGGCTGTCGCCGACCGAGACCTGGCTCGCCGAAGGCTGGGCCGAGATCCTCGGCGTGTCCGTCGACGACCCGAAGGCCGACTTCTTCACCCACGGCGGCGGCAGCCTGACCGCCGCGCAGGTGGTCGCGCGCATCCGCACCCGGCACCCGCAGGTGTCGGTCGCCGACGTCTACGCCCACCCCAAGCTGGGCGCGCTGGCCGCGATGCTGGACGCGCTGAGCGGCCAGGCCACCGAACGCCGGGACATCGCGCCGACCCCGCGTCGCGCCGGGGTGATCCAGACGCTGCTGACGGTCCCGCTGATGGGTCTCGTCGGGCTGCGCTGGGCGACGCTCGCGGCCGCGCTGTCGAACGTCCTCGCGCTGCTCGGGTTCGCCTGGGCGCCGACGCTGAACTGGGCGTGGCTCGGCCTGGCCTGGGTGGTGCTGTTCAGCCCGGCCGGCCGGATCGCGATCGCCGCCGGCGGTGCGCGTGTCCTCCTGTCGGGCGTGCGCCCCGGGACGTACCCGCGCGGTGGCAGTGTCCACTTGCGACTGTGGACGGCCGAGAAGCTCGCCGAGTTCTCCGGCGCGGACAGCGTCGCGGGCGCGTCGTGGATGACGACGTACGCGAAGGCGCTCGGCGCGCGGATCGGCAAGGACGTCGACCTGCACTCGCCGCCGCCCGTCACCGGCTTCCTCAAGCTGGGCCGCGGCGCGGCGATCGAACCCGAGGTCGACCTGACCGGCCACTGGGTCGACGGCGACCGCGTGCACATCGGCAAGGTCCGCGTCGGCGCGGAAGCCCGCATCGGCGCGCGCAGCACGCTGTTCCCGGGCGTCCGCATCGGCAAGGGCGCGGAGATCGCGGCCGGCTCGACCGTCCGCGGCGCCGTCCCGGCCGGGCAGCGCTGGGCCGGCTCGCCCGCCGCGCGCGTGGCCAAGGACGAGCGCGACGCGCTGAAGTGGCCGTCGAGCCGTCCCCCGCGGTCGCACTTCTGGGCCACCGTCTACGGCGCGACTTCGTTGCTGCTCGGGTTCCTGCCCGGCATCGCCGCGCTGGCCGGGGTCGCCGTGCTCGGCTCCGCGATCGCCGGTGCCCCGACGCTGCTGGACGCGTTCACCCGCGCGCTGGTCTTCGTGCCGGTCGCGACGCTGGCGTACTTCGGCGCGTACATGCTGCTGGTGCTCGTCGGTGTCCGGTCGCTGAGCATCGGCATGGTCGAGGGCTACCACCCGGTGCACGGCCGCGTCGCGTGGCAGGTCTGGGCCACCGAACGCCTGATGAGCATGGCCCGCGAAGGCCTGTTCCCGCTGTACGCCAGCCTGTTCACGCCGGTCTGGCTGCGGCTGCTGGGCGCGAAGGTGGGCCGCAACGTCGAGGCGTCGACCGTCCTGGCGCTGCCGAAGATGACCCAGGTCGACAGCGGCGCGTTCCTGGCCGACGACACCATGGTCGCCACCTACGAGCTCGGCCACGGCTGGCTGCACGTCGCCCCGGCGCGGATCGGCAAGCAGGCGTTCCTCGGCAACTCGGGGATGACCGCGCCCGGCCGTTCGGTGCCGAAGCGCGGACTCGTGGGTGTGCTGTCCTCGACGCCGCTGAAGGCGAAGAAGGGCTCGTCGTACCTCGGGATGCCGCCGCTGCCGGTGCGCCGCGCGATCGGTGCCGCCGACACGAGCCGCACCTACACCCCGGCGCTGCACCTGAAGGCGGCGCGGGCGCTGGTCGAGCTGTGCCGGATCATCCCGGTCATGTGCGGGGTCGCGCTGACCGTCTCGGTCGCCTTCGGGCTGCTGTGGGCGGCAACGGCGTTCGGCTTCGGCGTCGCGCTGCTGCTGGCCGGGCCCGCCCTGCTGGCCGCCGGCGTCGTCGCGGCGCTGACCGCGACGGCGATGAAGTGGCTGCTGGTCGGCAAGTTCCGCGAGATCGACCACCCGCTGTGGAGCTCCTTCGTCTGGCGCAACGAGCTCGCCGACACCTTCGTCGAGGCCCTCGCGGTGCCGTGGCTGATCGGCTCGATCGGCGGCACCCCGCTGCTGTCGGCGTGGCTGCGCACGATGGGCGTCAAGATCGGCCGCGGCGTCTGGCTCGAGACGTACTGGCTGCCCGAGGCCGACCTCGTGGCGCTGGGTGACGGCGCGACGATCAACCGCGGCTGCGTCGTGCAGACGCACCTGTTCCACGACCGGATCATGAGCATGTCGCGCGTGGCGCTCGGCGAGGGCGCGACGCTCGGCCCGCACGGCATCGTGCTGCCGGGCGCCGGCATCGGCGCGCGCACCACGGTCGGCCCGGGCTCGCTGGTGACCCGCGGCGACGAGGTGCCCGCCGACACGCGCTGGCTGGGCAACCCGATCTCCGCGTGGACGGGTAAGTAGAAGGTCACGAAGTACCCACCTGGCTCGCCGGACTCACCCGTGGCGTGCGAGCCTGGTTTGGTACGTCGGTACGAGGAAAGGTTCGGCACGGGTGATTTCGAAGGCTCCGGCTCCCGCACCCGGGGCGGACACCTCGGGGGACCCCTACCTCCCCGCCCACGGCAACGGTGGATACCGGGTCCGGCACTACGACCTCACGCTCGACTACAAGGTCGCGCCGAACCGGCTGTCGGCTTCGGCCGTGATCACCGCCGAGGCGACGCAGGCGCTTTCCCGCGCCAGCTTCGACTTCGGCGAGTTCCGGATCAACCGGGTGCTGGTCGACGGGCGGCCCGCGAAGTACGTGAAGCGCGGGGTGAAGCTGCACGTCAAGCCGGCGAAGCCGATCGCGGTGGGTGCCGCGTTCACCGTGGAGGTCCACTACGTCGGCAACCCGCGTCCGGTGGGCAGCCGCTGGGGTGACGTCGGCTGGGACGAGCTGACCGACGGCGCGCTGGTGGCGAGCCAGCCGGTCGGCGCGCCGTCGTGGTTCCCGTGCAACGACCACCCGTCGGACAAGGCGTCGTACCGGGTGAGCGTGACGACGGCGTCGCCGTACCTGGTCGCGGTCACCGGCACCCTCGTCGAGCGGACCACGTCGGCCAGCACGACGAGGTGGGTGTTCGACCGGCCGGAGCCGACGGCGACGTACCTGATGAGCGTGCAGATCGGCCGCTACGACGACCTCGAGCTGACCGGCCGCGGCTGGTTCCCGCACACGGGCGTGGGCCTGCGCCGGCTGAGCCTCGGCTTCGGGCGCGCGAGCGGGCAGGTCGAGACGGTCTTCGAGACCGTGCCGCAGCGGGCCGCCGTGCCACCGCGGCTGCGCCGGGCGTTCGACCGCGACTTCGGGCGGCAGGGCCGGATGATGGAGTTCCTGCAGCGGCTGTTCGGGCCGTACCCCTTCCACGAGTACGTCATCGTCGTCACCGACGACGACCTCGACGACCCGATCGAGGCGCAGGGCATGGCGATCTTCGGCGCCAACCACGTCGACGGCCGCCGCACCTTCGAGCGGCTCGTGCTGCACGAGCTGTCGCACCAGTGGTTCGGCAACAGCCTGACCGTGGCCGACTGGCGGCACATCTGGCTGAACGAGGGTTTCGCGACCTACGCCGAGTGGCTGTGGTCGGAGGAGTCCGGCGGCCCGTCCGCGCAGGCACTGGCCCGCGACTGGCACGCACGCGTGAAGCTCAAGCCGGCCGACGTCCGCATCGCCGACCCGGGCGTGTCGCGCATGTTCGACGAGCGCGTCTACAAGCGCGGCGCCCTGACCCTGCACGCCCTGCGAGCGGAGATCGGCGACCCGGCGTTCTTCGCGATGCTGAAGGCGTGGGCGGTCGAGCACCGGCACGGATTGGTGACGACGGGCCAGTTCGTGACTACGGCGGAGGCGTACGCGGGCCGCCCGTTGACGGCGTTCTTCACCCGCTGGCTGGAATCGACGGCGCTGCCGCCGCTTTAGGTCTCGCAGCCGAAGACCGACCGGCAGACCGGGCAGCGGGCCCGCACCGAGCGGCCGACCGGCAGCCGGGTGCCGTGGCCGCAGGCGGGGCAGGCGAACGCGACCTTGGCGCCGTCGAAGCGGTAGTCCGCGGCCGGCCGGTGGTGGTCGCGGTCCTGCCGGTAGCGCGCCCGGGCCGCGCGGCTCGCGCCGGACAGCGGGGGACGCGCGTAGTCCGCCAGCGCCCGGCTGCGGCCCAGCCGGTACGCCTCCGCCGCGGGGCCCGGGAACGGCCGGACCTCCTCGCCGAACGCCAGCGCCCGCTTCGCCAGCACGTACCCCATTTCCGGCGGCGACAGGTACCCGACCCGGGACGTCGTCCGGCGGCGGGTGTAGCGGCCCTGCGTGACGTCGACGCGGTACGCCGCCAGCATCGGCCGGCCGAGGCCCAGGTAGAGCGTTGCCGTGTCGGTCAGGATTTCGTGGCGGGCGAGGTCGGCGTGGCGGAGCCCGTGGCGGTGCAGGAAGACGTGCGTCACCTCGTGCGCCAGCACCGCCGGGATGTCGCGCGGGTCGTCCTGGTAGCGCGCGCTGAGGGTCACGAAGTACTCCGGGCCCGGCCCCAGTTCGACCTCGCCGACGTGCCCGCCGAGCGCGCTGAAGCCCACGATCACCCGGGCGTCGCCGATGCCGAGGTGGCGGGCCATCGCCGCCGCGAGCCGCTGGGCGCCGGTGAGCGGGTCGCGTTCCGCGGGCAGGGGCGGCAGCGTGCCGAACGCCTTGACCGCCGGCCCGGACAGCTTCGCGTAGAGCTCGGCGATCGAGTCCGCCACGACGCCCAGCCGGTCGAACGTTCCCGCCGGCGGCACCGGCCCGGGCCACTGGAGGAAGGCCATACCGGCCAGACGTCCGAGCTGGGGCCAGAGTTCCCGGCGCGATAATTCATCGGATGTCTTTGCCGCTTTCCGAGTGAACTCCTCTGGCGTTTTGGGTGTCCCTCTGCAAGTATGACCGGACGCCGCCGCTTGAACTCGCCGAAACGTAGTATGAATTCGGAGGATGCTTCATGGACTCAGTGTCCCGGCGGACGGTGCTCCGTGCTGCCTCGGTCGCGGCCGGCGCCGCGGCCTTCGGTGGTCTGTGGGCCCGGGCCGCGCCGCCCGCGGTGGCCGCCGCGAACCCGCACCGCGAGGTCGCCGCCGATGCGCGCATGGTCTGGAAGCGGCTGCCGAAGAACTGGCAGGAAGGCCCGTTCCTGGCCAACGGCTACCTCGGCGCGCAGGTCTACGCCGGCCAGGCACCGCAGGTGCTCAAGGTGATGCTGAGCCACACCCAGGTGCAGGACCAGCGCATCCAGTGGGAGGCAGGCATCGGCCTGTCCCGGCTGCCGATCGGCTACCTCACGCTCACCTTCGCCGGCGCGATCACCGCCGTCGACTGGACGCTCGACCTCTACAACGCCGAGCTGGGCGGCACCATCACCACGACGCAGGGCTCGATCGCCTTCTCCGCCGTCGTGCACAACGACCTCGGCGTGCTGCTCGTCTCGATGACACCGAGCGCGGGCGAAGCCGGTGCGGCGTGGGCGTTCCAGCCGCTGGAGTCCGCGACGACGCGAACCGTCCGCAAGCCGCCCGAGTACGTCGCGAACCCCGCGCCCGAGGTCGCGAACGGGTACTGCGCGCAGCCGATGCTCGCCGGGGGCGGGTACACGACGGCGTGGCGGGAACGCGCGATCGGGGCCCGCCGGCTCCTCGCCGCGACCGTCGCCTACAGCTTCCCCGGCACCGACCACACCGCGACCGCGCTCGACAGCGTCCGGAAAGCGCTTGCCCTGAACCCGGACTTCCTGCTCGCGCGCCACCGCCGCTGGTGGAACGACTACCACCGGCGCAGCTTCGTTTCGGTGCCGGACAAGCAGGTGCAGCGGTTCTACTGGATCCAGCTGTACAAGATCGCGGCCGCCACCCGCGCGGACGGCCCCGTCGTCTCGGAGTGGGGCCCGTGGTTCCCCGAGGTCGGCAACAGCTGGACCGCGGTCTGGTGGAACCTCAACGTCCAGGTCACGTACCCGATCGTCAACAGCAGCAACCACCCCGAACTCGACGCCGTCACCGAAACCTTCCGGCGTGACCACGCCAACCTCGAGGCGTCCGTGCCCCCCGCGTACCGCGACGGCGACACCTACGCGCTTTCGCACCCGGGGGACTGGCGGCTGCGCCCCGGCGGCACGCGCTCGGTCGGCGTCCCCGGGACGACGTCCAAGACCGACCAGACCGGGAACCTGTTGTGGGGCCTGCACAACGTCTGGCTGGCCTACCGCCACCACATGGACCGGAGCGTGCTGCGCGACGTCCTGTACCCGACGCTGGCGAAGGCGCTGAACTTCTACCGCCACTTCCTGGTCACCGGCCCGGACGGCTTCCTGCACCTGCCGCTGACCCGGTCGCCGGAGTACGCCGACGCCCCCGACTGCACCTACGACCTGTCGCTGATCCGGTGGGCCGCCCGCACCCTCGTCGACACGGCCCGGATCCTGCGCCTGAACGAGCCGCGCGTGCCGGCCTGGCAGGAGATCGGCGCGAAGCTCGTGCCGTACCACGAAGACCCCGCGAACGGCGTGCTGATCGGCGACGGCGTCCCGCTGGCCGCGTCGCACCGGCACTTCTCGCACCTGCTGTGGCTGTACCCGTTGCGGGAGAGGGTCTGGGACAACCCCGCCGACCGCGACCTCATGACCCGCACCTTCGACCACTGGGTCGCCGACCAGTCCGCCTGGCACGGCTACAGCTACGCGTCCGCGTCTTCGATGAAATCCGTGATGGACGCACCCGAAGAAGCGTTGCGGTACTTGAAGTTCTTCCTCGACCGGAACATCGTCGCGGACACCGAGCTGACCGCGAACACGATGTACCGCGAAGGTTCGAACTTCGCCGTCGAAAGCCCGATCACGGCCGCGCAGTCCCTGGTGGACATGGTGCTGCAGGGATCCGGTGGCGTGCTCAAGGTCTTCCCGTCGGTGTCGGCGACCTGGCGGGACGCCTCGATTTCGGGGCTGCGCGCGGAAGGCGCGTTCCTCGTGGACGCCTCCCGCCGCGCGGGCACCACGGAGTTCGTCCGCGTGCGCAGCGAAGCCGGGGAACCCCTGGTCCTCCAGCACGGCATCGCCGGGGACGTCGACGTCCGCGACGAGCACGGCCGGCACCTGCCGTGGCGCGCCACCGGCCCGGGCCGGATCTCGATCGGGCTGCGGCGCGGCGGCACCGCCGTCGTCGCACCCCGGGGCACGCGGCCGGACTTCGCGCCGCGAGACGTTCCCGCGCTCGGTGCGGCACCCGCGTGGGGCCTGCCGGACTGACACCCCGCTTCGACGAGGAGGCCGGAATGGACATCACCCGCAGAACCGTGCTCGGCGGCGCGCTCGCCGGGCTGGCCGCCGCCGGCTTGACGCCCGCGGCCGCGGCGACGGCACCGGGCAGCGACGACTTCGGCTGGGCGGAGTTCCTGGCCACCGCGGACCTGCGCTGGCGGCGCCTGCCGAAGACCTGGTACGAGGGCCCGTTCCTGGGCAACGGGTTCCTCGGCTCGGGTGTCTACGCCGAGCCGGGGCAGAACGCGCTCCGGTTCACCGTCCAGCACAGCCAGGTGCAGGACCACCGGCCGGAGTTCGGCTCGCTGTTCGGCCTGGCCCGGCTGCCGGTCGGGTACTTCACCCTGGAGCCGGTCGGCGCGATCACCGCGCTCGACTGGCGGCTGGACCTGTGGAACGCCGAACTGACCGGCACGATCACGACGTCGGCCGGGAGCCTCAGCCTGCGCGCGATCGTCCACACCGGACGGTCACTGCTCGCGATCGAAGTCCGGCCCAGCGAAGGCGAACGCGGCTTCGAGTGGGTGTTCCACCCGGCGGTGGCGGTCAGCCCGCGCGCCGATCCGGTGTGGAACAAGCCGCCGCCGGACGGCTACACCGCGAACCCGCCGGTGAACCTGACGGCCAGCGGCGACGCCCGGCTGGCCGTCCAGCCGCTGCTGGCCGGCGGCGAGCACGTGACGGCCTGGCGGGAGGTGCCGCGCGGCGGCACGCGCACGCTGTACACGTCGGTCGCGTGGTCGCACCCGGAAAAGACGTCGGTGGCGCGAGCGCTCGGCACGGTCCGCCGCGCGCCCGCGTTCCCCGAGCTGACCCGGGACCACCGGCGCTGGTGGCACGACTACTACCGCGGCAGTTTCGTGTCCGTTCCGGACACCCGGCTGCAGAGCTTCTACTGGATCCAGCTGTACAAGATCGCTTCGGCGGCCCGGCGGGAGGCGCCGGTGATGGCGACGTCCGGGCCGTGGCTGGAGAACACGCCGTGGCCGGCGACCTGGTGGAACCTCAACGTCCAGCTCGAATACTGGCTGATCCACGGTTCCAACCACCTGGAACTCGACGCCGTCAGCTACGCGCTCGACAAGTACCGCGCGAACCTCACCAGCCAGGTCGCGTCGCCGTACCAGGCCGACTCCGCCGGCATCCCGCGGACGACCGACATGACCCTGCTCAACGGCGTTTCCAATGCCACCAGCGGGTTCCCGGTCGGCGTCCCGGGGCAGGACACGCCGACGCCCGAGGTCGGCAACCTGACCTGGGCCCTGCACAACGTCTGGCTGTCCTACCGGCACACGATGGACCGGAAGCTGCTGACCGGCACGCTGATCCCGTTGCTGCGCAGGGCGATCGGCTACTACCTGCACTTCCTCGCCCCGGGGCCGGACGGGAAGCTGCACCTGCCGCCGACGTTCTCGCCCGAGTACGGGGTCAACGCGCCGGACTGCACCTACGACCTCTCGCTCATCCGCTGGGGCTGCAAGACGCTCCTGCAGGTCGCACCCGGCGATCCGCTCGCGCCGAAGTGGCGGGACGTCCTCGCGAACCTCGTCGGCTACCCGGCCGACGCGAACGGCTACATGATCGGCGCCGGGGTGCCGTTCGCGAAGTCGCACCGCCACTACTCGCACCTGCTGCAGATCTACCCGCTCCACGACGTCACCTGGGAGCAGCCGGAGCACCGGCAGATCATCGAGACGTCGCTGAACCACTGGGTCGGCTTCGAAGGCGCGCTGCAGGGCTACACGTTCACCGGGGCCGCGTCGATCTCGGCGCAGATGCTGCGCGGCGACCAGGCCGCGTTCTACCTCGGCGAGCTGCAGCGGCGCTACATCCAGCCGAACACGATGTACAAGGAGTCCGGGCCGGTCATCGAGACGCCGCTCTCGGCGGCGAAGTCCCTCCAGGACATGCTGGTGCAGAGCTGGGGCGGCGTGCTCCGGTTGTTCCCCGCGGTCCCGTCGGCGTGGGGCGACATCGCGCTGCGGGACTTCCGCACCGAGGGCGCGTTCCTGCTCAGCGCGTCCCGGGCGGGCGGCAAGACGCGCTGGCTGAAGGTGCACAGCGAGGCCGGGGCGCCGTGCGTGCTGCGGCCGGGCATCGAGGGCGAACTCGCGGTCACGGACGCGCGTGGCCGGGCCCGCCGGTGGCGGCGGCTGGCCACCGGGGACGTCCAAGTCGAACTCGGGCGCGGCGAGGACGCCTTCGTGCACCGGAAGGGTGACCAGCCGGACTTCGGTGTCCGGCCGGTCACGCCGAGCGGCCCGAGTTCGCCGTGGGGCCTGCCGTGATCCCGCGTTCTCACCCGGGGAGCGGGCGGTAGCGGCAGAATGGGGCTCTCGACGAGGGGAGCCTTCATGAGCGAGCCGGGGGAGCGGCCCCAGCCGTACGGGCAGTGGCAGCCGCCAGTGCCGCCGAAGCGGACTTCGACGACGGCGATCGCGCTGGTCACCGGGTCGGCCGTGGTCGTCGTCGTGATGGTGCTGGCCTTCCTGGCCTGGGGCTATCCGGGCTTCCTGCGCAAACCGGACGGTCAGGCCGACGGCGGCTTCTTCACCGCGGCGGCGTCGACGTCATCGTCGTCTTCCGCGCCGCCGGCCGCGGTCAGCTCGCCGGTCTCGATCCCGGGCGGCCGGGCCGCGCTGCCGAAGCGGACGAAACCGCTGGCCGACCCGGTGACCTGCGCGTTCACCCCGGACCCCGGCGCGCCGGCACCGAAGAAGGTCGCGCTGCCGCCGGACGGCCCGGCGCCGTCGTCCGGGACGGCCGGGGTGCGGCTCGCGACGAGCGCGGGGACCATCGGGCTGACGCTGGACCGCGCGCTGGCGCCGTGCACCGTGGTCAACTTCCTGAGCCTGGCCAAGCAGGGCTTCTACGACGGCACGTCGTGCCACCGGCTCTCGGTGACGGACGGGCTGCAGATGCTGCAGTGCGGCGACCCGGTCGGGGACGGGACCGGCGGCCCGGGCTACACGATCCGCGACGAGGTGTTCCCCGAGCTGACCTACGGCCGCGGGATCCTGGCCATGGCGAAGACGAGCCAGCCCGACACCGGCGGTTCGCAGTTCTTCCTGGTCTTCGGCGAGACGCAGATCCCGCCGGAGTACACGGTGTTCGGCAGCATCGACGACGCTGGCCTCGCCGTCCTGGACCAGGTCGCCCGCGGCGGCATCGACGCGTCGAAGCCGGGCATCGGCGACGGCAGCGGGCCCCCGAAGACCCCGGTGACGTTCACCGGGGTCACCACCACACCGTGATCACGGCCGGTCGAGGACCGTCCGCACCGCGCTGAGCAGGGCCTTCGCGGCTTCGGGGGCCGCGGTGGCGTGGCGCCAGGCGACGTAGCCGTCCGGGCGGACCAGCAGGCAGCCGTCCTCGTCGATGCCGCTCAGCCGGGACCAGTCGCCGTAGGCGTCGCGGGCCCCGGGGTCGCCGATCCGGACGGCGCGCAGGTCGAGGCCCAGCTCGGCACCCACCTTGGCGGCCGCGTCGCGCCACGGCGTGCCGGTCAGCCCGGTCAGGACCGTCCACCGGCCGCCGGCCACGAGGTCCAAAGTGGACACGCGGCGGCCGTGCGGCCCGACCAGCCACGCGTGCGGGAGCTTCGCGCCGGGCTCGGTGCTCGGCCGGTGGAACAGCTCGGGATCGCGGTCCGGCTCGGCGGTGGTGCCGTCGGGCAGCACCGCACCGGAGCGGTACCGCTGGTCCAGCTCGACGCCGTGGGCGTTGAACTCGTAGTGCTTCAGCTCGATGGCCCGCTCCAGCTCACGACGTTTGCGCGCGCCGTCGGCGGTCGGCGCGAGGCAGGTCTCGAGCCCGGCGGTGATGCCGTCGGCGTCGGTGTCGCCGTCGATGCCGAGCGCGGCGAAGATCGGCCCGAACTGGTCGCGGCTGAGGTTCGCCCGGTCGACGATCTGCTTGCCCACCGGCGCGCGTTCGGCGCTGTAGCTGTCGAGCAGTCCTTCGCCCGCCTCGCCGCGCAGGACCATCGCGAGCTTCCAGGCCAGGTTGTAGGAGTCCTGAACGGAGGTGTTGGAGCCCAGCCCGTTGGACGGCGGGTGCCGGTGCACGGCGTCCCCGGCGCAGAACACCCGGCCGTTGCGGTACTCGGTCGCGTAGTTGTGGTTGACCGTCCACAGTGACGTCGAGGTGATCCCGACGGCCAGTCCGGGGTCGCCGACCAGGTCGCGCACCAGCCGCGTCGCCTCTTCGACGTCGACCTCCGGCGGGGCCTGCTCGATGTCGTAGCCCCACGTGAGCAGCCACTCGTTCCAGGGCCGGACCATCCGGACCAGGCCCATCCCGATCCCGCCGAGGTGCGCACCCGGCCGCATCACCCAGTACAGGACGCTGGGGCGGTGGGCCACGTACGGCGCGAGGTCGGCGGTGAACGTGATGTTCATGCTGCCCGCTTTGCCGGTCTGGCCGGCGATCGGCAGGCCGGCCTGCTCGGCGACGCGGCTGCGGGCGCCGTCCGCGCCGATGAGGTACTTGGCGCGCAAGGTGAAATCGTCGCCGCGCACGCGGTCGTGGAACCGGGCCGTGACGCCGTCGTCGTCCTGCGTGAAGTCGAGGAATTCGGTGTCCAGCCGCAGTTTCGCGCCGCGCGCGGCGGCTTCGCTCGCCAGGATCGGCTCGAGGTAGGTCTGCGGCAGGTCGATCATGTGGCACGGGCTGGCCGCGGTGTACTCGGCCGCCGACCGGTCGCCGGTGCCCCAGCTGGCGATCCGGCCGATCTCCGGCCCGGTCAGCGACGTGCAGAGCACGGTGTCGCCCATCAGCTCCGGCGGCGTGCCGACGGCGAGGGCCTTGTCCTCGACCCCGAGGTCGCGCAGCACCTCCATGGTGCGCTGGTTGGTGATGTGCGCGCGGGGCGTGTTCGCCGTCCAGCCGTACTTGGTGGCGAGCACGGTGGGCACGCCGTAGGTGGCGAGCAGCAGGGCCGCGGAGCCGCCGGCCGGGCCGCTGCCGACCACGATGACGTCGGTGTCGTAGCTCATTCGGTGCTCCCCGAGATCCGGAAGGTGAATTCGAGCCGCTGGTCGGCGAAGTCGACGATCAGGCCCTCCTTGACGCCGAACACGGTGTCGGAGTCGAGGTATTCGCCGCCGGCGACGAACAGCTGGGTGATCAGCGTCCGGTACCCCGGCTTGGCGATCATGAAGTGCACGTGCGGCGCACGGTAGGGGTGCCGCCCGACGGCGTCGAGCATCTCGCCGACCGGGCCGTCGGCGGGAATCGGGTACGCACTGGGCACGATGGTCCGGAAGCGCAGCCGCCCGCCGGAGTCGGTGCGGAAGCGGGCCCGCAGCACCGGACCGTCCACATCGGGCAGCTGGACGTCGTAGAAACCGTCCTCATTGGACTGCCAGACGTCCACGACCGCGTCCGCCACCGGATCGTCTTCGGTGTCGGTGACCCGGACGTCGGTCCACAGGGGAGTCCCCGGCAACCCGGCCGCGATGTCGGCACCCTGCGGGGTTTCGGGCGGCCCTTCGACGTAGAACGGCCCGAGCACGGCGGACGGCGTCGTGTCCGGCGTGCGCGAGTTGGTCAGGACGTCGACGACGCTGGAGACGCCGAGGGTGTCCGACAGCAGGATGAACTCCTGCCGCGTGTCGGTGGTGATGTGCCCGGCGCGGGTCAGGAAGCCGATCGCGTACTCCCACTCGTCCTGCGTGAGATCGGTGCGGATGGCGTAGCCGTGCAGGGTTTCGACGAGGTCGGTGAGGAGGACGCGCACGCGGTCCGGGGCGCCGGCGAAGCTGTCGACGACCTGCTTGGTGAGCGCCTTGAGACTCGGGCGCGCGGCCGGGCGGGTGCCGTGCACGGCCTGGCGGAGGAGGTCCGCTTCGGGCTCGTCCTCGATGTCGGCTTCGGTGAGCCCCAGTTCGGCCAGGGAGTGCGGGACGGGGAGGCTCGCGGCGAGTTCGAAGACGTCGTCCGCGTCCTCGAGCCCCAGGTGTGCCATGACGTGGGGGAGCAGGACGGCGTGGGTCTCGGCGTGCGGCAGGCCGAACTTGCCCCCGAGGTGGTGGCAGAGCCGGTGGTGCAGTCCCATTTTCACCGAGTCGAGGCAGGTACCGGCGAGCCAGGCACCGCGGAGGGCGTCGGCACGGGCGTCCACATCGGACGGATCTTCGGCGATCCGCGGCAAGGCGCTGGTGAGCAGCCTGACGGCCTCCGCGGCGAGCAGGTCGGTCATGGGGTTGGCGTCGGGGGCGTAGCGGGCCTCGACGGCGTGGGCGAGCGCGTTGAGACCACTGGCCGCGGAGACGCTCACCGGGAGTCCGAGGGTGAGCCGCACGTCGTAGAGGACGGCCTCGGGCCGGACCGCGGGGGTCTTTTGCGTGGTCTTGCGCCCGTCGGCGGTCTGCCCGAGCACGGAGGTGAGTTCGGAGCCGGCGTAGGTCGTGGGCACGATGAGCTGCGGCAGATCGGTGTGGAGGGCGATGGCCTTGGCCAGCCCGGTGGCCGAGCCTCCCCCGATCGCGACGACGCCGTCGACGTCGTGCTCGGCGACGACCTCGAGCGCCCGTTCGGTGACGTCGACCGGGGTGTGCATGGCGGGCTCTCCGAACCGCGCGGCCAGCCGGGAGCCGAGCGCCTCGGCGGCCCGGTCCCCGTGCCGGGGCCGGCCGATCAGCAGGACGCGGGTGAGCCCGAGCCGGTCGGCTTCGGCACCGAGGCTGTCGAGCGAGCCGAAGACCACCCGAACGGGGTTCGCGGCGTAGCTGAACGAGGTCATGCGGCGAGTATCCGGCGTCCGGAGGGCGGCGGTCCTGCACGTTCATGCTGCCGTCCGGCACGAAACGCGCGTGTGTCAGCCCGCCCGGCGCAGGGCCGCCGGCGTCGTGCCCAGCTGGGCACGCAGCACCCGGGTCAGGTGCTCCTGGTGCGAGAACCCGCAGCGGACGGCGATCTCCGCGATCGGCGCGTCGCCCGTGCGCAGCAGCAACCCCGCCTGCTCCACCCGCAGCCGCAGCAGGAAGCGGTGCGGGGGCAGGCCCGTGCGAGCCTTGAAGCGCCGCGAGAACTGGCTGACGCTCAGCCCCGCGAGCGCCGCCAGCTCGCTCAACGGGACCGGCGAAGCCAGCCGGTCCGCCATGAAGTCGCGAACCGTGGCGAACTGGCGGTCCGAGAGACCGGTACCGACCGGCTCGGGCGCGCGCCCGGCACCGTGCCGGCGAACCAGCTGCGCCGCGACGAGCGCACCCAGCTGGTCGGCGTACGTCCGAGCGGACGGCTCCCAGTCCCGGACGACGCCATCGAGGCTCAGCACCAGCTGTTCGAGCAGGGGATCGGTGCTCCCGAGCTCCTCGGCGAGCCGGACCGGAGCGGAACCCCCGGCAGCTTCCTGAACGGCGTCATCGGCCAGGTAGACGTGCACGGTGTCGAGCTCACCGCCCAGTTCGACGGACAGTTCCGCGTGCGACGGCTGCAGGAAGAGCCCACCGACGGGCATCCGCCGACTCTGCTCACGCGGCGTGCCGACCCCACGGCGAACGGTCACCGGCCCGTCGAGGTGCAAGATCAGCTGATGACTGCGCGCAGCCCCGAACTCGGCCCGATAGGGGCGCTCGCGCTGCCGGGAGACGTAGACGCGATCCCACCCGAGCCCCGCACTGGTCCGATCGGGCCGAACCCAGGGCAGCGCGAGGATGCCATTGGTGTCACCCAGCCCGAGTTCACCCACGCCATCTCCTCACCATCGAGGCCCCCAGCGATGCTACCCGCCAAAACCCCTGGCCCGACCCCCGCGAAACCTGAGCTGGGTGGTCATCCCGTCGCCTGAGGCCGCAAAAATCACTTTGAGCCAGGCCCGCAACCCGAAAACCAAAGAAAGAAAACAACGCAACCTTGCGGGCCTGGCTCAAAGTGATAGGCCTCAATCAGGCGACGGGATGACCACCCAGCGACCCGAAGGTCATTCCAGAGCCTGCCCGTCCGGCGAGGACGATCTTTCAACCCCAGGAACTCATCCCGGAGCCGCCCGCCCATAACGCCAGTACCCCAAGAACGCGATATCCGCCTTCCCCCACCCACGATCCCGCACCAGGTGCCGCCGCGCCCCGGTAGCCAGCGCCGCCTCCCCGGCAACCCACGCGTAAGCCGGGCCATCCGGCAGATTCGCCGCAACGAGCGAAGCCAAAGCCAGCTCACCCGGCCGCGCATCCGCCCGAGCACGAGGCAGCCAGTGCACCCGCACCCCCGCCGGAGCCTCAACGACCCGGACATCGCCCGCCGAAGGCACCTCCAAGAACACCTCCGCCGCCAGATCGGAAGGAGCGTTCTCGAGGATCGCCAGAACCGCAGGCAACGCGCTCTCGTCCCCGACCAGCAACTGCCAAGCCACCCCCATCGGCGGCAGATAACCGACCCCGAGGTCGAACACCCCGGCCCGATCCCCCGCCCGCGCCCGCCGAGCCCAAGAAGCCGCCGGAGCGTCACCATCGTGCAGAGTGAACTCGATGTCGATCTCACCGGCCCGCGATCGCCGGATCGTGTAGTTGCGCACCCACGGCCGGCGGCTCTTCGGCATGAGCAGCACCTCAGCCATCCAGCCCTCGTTGTCCAGCGTCGGCATCCGCAGCCGCTCCTGGCCGGCGCGGGGGAAGAACAGCCGCACAGCCTGATCATCACCCGCCGGCTCGAGGTCCGCGAGGTCCGCCCCACCGAGGGTGATGGTCCGGAACGACGGACTCGGCGCGGTGTTCGCCAAGACTTCGAGTGAGAGCAGCCGCCGCACCTTCGGGCGACGCACCTTGGGAATCATCAGACGTCCAGCACGAGCCGAGGGGACAGCGAACGCGACACGCAGGCGTACATCCGGCCGGCGGGCGCCCCGATGTCGTCCCGATGCTCCGGTTCGCCCTCCAGCACCGAAAGCTCACAACTACCGCAAACGCCTTCGCGACACCCCGAAGGCACCGCCCGCCCGGCGTAGCTCAACGCGTCGAGCAGGGATTCATCGGCCGGAACCCGAATGGTGTCACCGGAGCGAGCGCACACGACGTCGAACGGCGTGTCCGGCCCGAACACCCGCCGAGTCGGCTGAAAGCGTTCGGTGTGCACGCGAGGGAACAGCGCTTCGGCCGCGTCCACCATGGACGCCGGCCCGCAGCAGTAGACCTCGGCAGAAGAGAATTCCGCCGCCAGCGCCGCGAGGTCCGGTCGGCCGTGGGAGAACAACCGCACGCGATCGCCGAACTCGGCACGGAGTTCCGCCGCGAACGGCATGGTCGAAGCGGAACGACCGACGTACACGAGCGTCGCGCAGGCACCGGCCGCCCGCACCATCGGTGCGATCGGCGTGATCCCGATCCCGCCCGCCAGGAACAGGTAATCGGACGCGGGCGCGAGCGGGAAGTGATTGCGAGGCAGGGAAACTTCGAGCGTCCGGCCCGGGCGCAGGTAGAGGTGCACGTATTCGGACCCGCCCCGGCTGAGCGGATCGTGCCGCACCGCGATCCGGTAGGCGGAAAGATCACCCGGGTCGCCGCACAGCGAGTACTGCCGGGTCAGCCAGTTGGGCAGCGCGAGGTCGATGTGCGCACCCGGCTCCCACGGCGCCAGCGGCCCCTCATCGCCCCGCAGGACCAGGGAAACGACGTCGTCGGCGACGTGCTCGACGCGGTCGAGGATCGTCTTCTGCATCGTCAGTACAGCTTCCGGTAGCCCTCTTCGAGCATCTGCTCGAAGAGTTCGGGGTCGGCGTTCATCTGCTCGGCGGCGATCTCGCCCACCGACGGCAGTTCCGCGGCGAGCGCCTGGCTGGCCGGGTCCCAGAGCCGGGACCGGATCAGCGCGCGGCCGCAGTGGAAGTACACCTGCTCGACCCGGACGACGATGGCCAGCATCGGTTCCTTCGCCTCGGTGCGCATCCGGGCGAGGACGTCGGGGTCGTCGGTGACGTACGCGCTTCCGTTGACGCGCAACGTTTCCCGCATGCCGGGGACGAAGAACAGCAGGCCGACGCCGTCGTTCTCGGCGATGTTGCGGAAGGAGTCGGCGATTTTGTTGCCGGTGCGGTCGGGCAGCGCGAGGGTGCGTTCGTCGAGGACCTTGACGAACCCGGGGTAGTCGCCGCGGGGCGAGCAGTCGGCTCGGCCGGCGGCGTCGGCGGTGGCCAGCGTCAGGAACGGCGAGTGGGCGATGAAGCGGCGGGCGTGCCGGTCGACGCGGTCGGCGATCTTGGCTTCGATCATCGCGTCGGGCTCGCCCAGCCGGGACCGCACCTCGGCCATCGAGACGTGGCTCAGCGTATTTGTGCTGGTCATGACACAATTATGAGCAAATACTCAGATCTCGCGCTACTCGCTTTCGAGCCGCGCGGAAGGAGGAGCCGTGAGCCCGGGCGAGCGCCGCATCCAGCCACGTAAACAGCCCCGCCAGGTGCGTGCCGAGCTGACCAGGGAGCGGATCCTCACCGCGGCTGCTCGCGTTTTCGCCGAGCACGGCTACGCCGCGGGCACCACCAACCGCATCGCCGAGCGGGCCGGGATCTCCATCGGCTCGCTGTACCAGTACTTCCCGAACAAGGACTCGATCCTGGCCGAGCTGCTGGTCCGCCACCTCGACGACGGCACTGCCGCCACCGAACGGATCCAGCGCGGGGAACTGCCCGGCCCGATCGAGGAGATCTTCCGCGTCTTCGTGCGCGGCGCGATCGAGACCCACCTCGACGACCCGCAGCTGCTGCGGCTGCTCATGGAACAGGCACCGCGGTCGAAAGAGCTCCTCGACAAGGTCGAGCGGCTGAAGCAGGGCCTGGTCGGCTACGTCCAGGAGCTGTTCGACCACCACCCCGAGGTCCGGGTGACCGACACCGAGACGGCGGCCCGGCTCTGCGTCACCACGACCGAGCTCGTGGTCCACCAGCTCATCGCCGACCACGAACCGGTGGACCTCCGGAAGCTGGAGAACGAGCTGGTCGCGATGCTGACGCGGTACGTCAAGGGGTGAACTGGCGTTGACCGCCGTGGCAGACGAAACCTTCGGATTCGGCGTTGCTCGAGCGGACCGAGTTGTCGCGGAAGACCGTGCCGGTCACCGGCCGCTGACGACCGGCCCGCATGACGGCGAACGGGTCGTCTGCGTCGCGTGACGCTCGCGAAGGTGGCCAGGGTCGCCTGGTTACCGGCGGGATCGGGCCCGTCGTCGAAGGGGAGTGCGACGACCCGCTCGGTGGTCTCGACGCGGTTCACGAGGGTGCCGAAGAACTGGAAGATCCGCGACTTCGACACCTCGAACAGCGCGACCGCGCGGGCGAGGACGACGAGCACGCGAGCCACGACGACGACCCACTTCCGCGCGCGGCGGGTTTTCCGGATCATGGCTTCACCTGGTGAGGTGAGGAAGCCGCGGAGGTGCCAGTACCTCCGCGGCTTCCCGAAACCGTCAGAGCGGGTTGAAGACGCCCAGGGGAGCGGTGCAGAACGGGCCGCCGACGTACTCGGCCGCGGGTCCGGTCGGCGCGGGCTTGGACGCCAGCTGCTCCGCGTACACCTCCGCGTCGTCGAGGGACTTGTAGCCCAGCGCCTCCGCCTCGGCCAGCGAGTAGATCCGGCGCGTGTTGTCCGAGACGCCCCAGATCAGCCGGTACCCCGGCGACGGTGCCGACAGGCAGGCCTCGAACAGCCGGGCGCCGTCGTCCGGCGAGAGCCACGTCGTCAGGCCGCGCGGGCCCAGCGGCAACGGTGTCTCGAAGCACGAGCCGATCCGGATCACGATCACGTCCATGCCGAACCGCGAGTGGTACAGGCTGCCCAGCGCCTCGATCGCCGCCTTGGAGACGCCGTAGTACGTGTCCGGGCGCGGGGACGAGTCCGCGGGGAGGTCGGAGTCGTTGCGGCGGAAGCCGACCGCGTGGTTGCTCGACGCCAGGATCACCCGGGAAATCCCGGCTGCCCGCGCGGCCTCCAGGACCGTCTGCGTCCCGTTGATGTTGACGTCGAGGGTCGCTTCCCACGAGTTCTCGCGGCTGTGGCCGCCGAGGTGGATCAGCGCATCGACGCCTTCGCACGCCGACGCCATCGCCGCCGGGTCGGTGACCGACGCCGTCACGACCTCTTCGGAGGCGTCCGACGCCGTCTGCGGGGCCAGGTCGAGCAGGCGCAGCACCCGGCCGTCGCGCTTCAAGCGGGGCCGCATCAGGGTGCCGACGACACCCGCCGACCCGGTGATGAGCACACGCTGGTCCGTCATTGTGGTCCTCTCGATAAGGGCGGCGGTCAGCGAATCCCGGCCCGGCGCAGCTGCTGCCCGAGCTCGGCGGTGGTTTCGGCGAGCAGCTCGCCGACGCGACGGGCGTCGGCGTCGCTCACCTGGGAGATCGGCATCGAGCAGCTGATCGCGTCCGTGCCCGGGATCCGGTAGGGGATCACCGCGGCGACGCACCGGACGCCCAGCGTGCCCTCCTCGACCTCGGCCGCGTACCCGCGCTCGCGCGTAGCGGCGCACTCGGCGTGCAGGCCCTCGAGCGTGGTGATCGTGTTCGGTGTCAGCGGCGTCAACGTCGCCGGCATCAGCGACTCGATCTCCTCCTGCGTCAGCTCGGCCAGCAGCGCCTTGCCCAGCGCGGTCGCGTGCGTGGGCAGCGTGCGCCCGACGCGGGAGACGAGGTGCGTGGAGCGCTGCGACTCGCGCGTCTCCAGGTAGACGACCTCGGTGCCGTTGCGTCGCGCGAAGTGTGCGGTGAAACCGGTCTTCTCCCGGATGCGCTCGAGCGCCTCGGTCGCGAACGGGACGACGGCGTCGCGGTCCAGGTACGCCGTGCCGCAGATCAGCGCGCGGACGCCGAGGCGGTAGCGGGCGGTGTTGGTGTCGGCCTCCAGCCAGCCCGCTTCCAGCAGCGTCCGCAGCAGGCCGTGCAGCGACGAGCGCGGAAAGCCCGTGCGCGCGTGCAGGTCGGACAGCGACAGCCAGACGTCGTTCGCCGCGAACGTCTCGATGAGGTCGACGGCCCGGCGCGCGGACTTCACCCCCGACGACTCGGCGGGAGCGCCTTCGGCCGCTACCGGGTTGTCCACCTTCTGCGGCATTTGTGCTCCTCCGTCCGGCCGTTGACTTGTGACTCCGGCCATATTAGCGTCCCGAACAACGTTCTTATGGATGAACATAATCACTATAACAGACTCCGTTCATGGATGTGAACATCTCCTTCGAGACCGCATCATCGTGGACGCGGAAAGGAGCCTGCGGTGCACGCACTCGACTGGACGATGGTCTGCGCGTACTTCGCGCTGATGATCGTGATCGGCTGGTGGTCGCACAAACGGGTCAGCGACGTGAAGGACTTCTTCACGGCCGGCGGCAAGATGCCCTGGTGGCTGGCCGGGATCTCGCACCACATGTCCGGCTACAGCGCCGTGCTCTTCGTCGCGTACGCGGGCGTCGCGTACACCAGCGGCGTCACCGTGTACTTCTGGGGCTTCGCCAGCATCGGCATCGGCGTGGGCATCGGCAGCTGGCTGTTCGCCGCCCGCTGGAACCGGTTGCGCTCGAAGCTCGGCGTCGCCTCGCCGCTGGAGTACCTGGCCAAGCGGTACAACGTGCCGACGCAGCAGGCGCTGGCCTGGAGCGGCAGCCTGCTGAAGATCTTCGACATCGCCGCCAAGTGGTTCGCCGTCGCCACGCTGCTGCACGTCTTCGCCGGGCTGGACTACAACCTCGGCATCCTCATCACCGGCGCGGTCACCCTCGTCTACTGCACCATCGGCGGGCTCTGGGCCGACGCGCTCACCGACTTCGGCCAGTTCGTCATCCAGGCCATCGCGGCGATCGTGATGATCGTCGTAGTGCTCGGCAAGCTCGGCGGCATCTCCGCGCTCTGGACGATGTGGGACAAGCTGCCCGAAAACCACGTCAACCCCGTGACGTCCAAGTACACCACCATCTTCCTGCTCGTCTACGTGCTGGTGAAGACGCTGGAGTACAACGGAGGCATGTGGAACCTGGCGCAGCGGTACATGGCCGCGCCGAACACCCAGGAAGCCAAGCGCGGCGCGCGCCTTTCGTCCGCGCTGTACCTGTTGTGGCCGCTGGTGCTGATGTTCCCGATGTTCGCGGCGCCGCTGCTGATCCCCGGCATCAAGGACCCGACGCAGTCCTACGCGATCATGACCACGACGTTCCTGCCGCCGGGCCTGATCGGCCTGGTGCTGGCCGGCATCTTCTCCCACACCATGGCGATGGTCTCCTCCGACGCCAATGCGATCTCCGCGGTGATCACCCGGGACATGATCCCGGCGATGTTCCGCCGCACCCGGCAGTGGACGGACACCCAGGGCCTGAAGGCCGCCCGGATCACCACGGTGATCTTCGTCGCGCTGACCATGCTGGTGGCCACCCAGGCGCAGAACCTCGGCGGGGTGCTGCAGATCGTCGTCAACTGGGTCGCCGCGCTGATGGGCCCGATCTCGATCCCGCTGCTGCTGGGCATGCTGCCGTGGTTCCGCAAGTGCGGCCCGCGCGCGGCGCTGGTGTCCTGGGCGGGCGGCCTGATCGACTACGCGCTCTGCTACTACGTCTTCAACGCGAACCAGACGGTGCTGATCGCCACGCCGATCCTGGTTTCGCTGGCCCTGTACGTCGGTCTCGGACTGCTCGCGCCCGAGCGCAGCGCGGTCGCCGATGAGATCGTCGACACCGTGAACGTCGACGACGACGTCGATCGCACCAAGGAAGGCACGACCGTGCCCGCTTGACCGGCGCCGGTCCACCCCCGGCCGCACCCGACAAACGGAGAGCAGAAAACAGATGGCACAGACCGAGATCGCGCTGGACGGCCTGCTGGCCTTCCCCCTCACCCCGTTCACCGAGGACCTCGAGGTCAACCTCGACGCGCTCGCGGAGAACGTGGAGAGCCACATCGCGGCGGGCGCCGGCGCCCTGTTCGTCGCGTGCGGCACGGGTGAATTCAGCTCCCTGTCGCCGGCCGAGCACGCCGCTGTGCTCGCGAAGACCCGTGAGGTCGCCGCGGGCCGCGTTCCGGTCTGGGTGGGTGCGGGCGGGGGTGCCGCCTCGGCGCGGGCGGGCATCGCCCTCGCCGAGGCCGGGGGTGCCGACGGCGTCCTGCTGCTGCCGCCGTACCTGGTCACCGGGCCGCCGTCGGGCCTGGTCGACTTCGTCCGCTACGCCGTGGGCGACTCGTCGGTGCCGGTGATCGTCTACCACCGCGGCACCGGCGTGTACACCGCGCAGACCGCGGCGGCGCTGCTCGACATCCCCTCGATCGTGGGCCTCAAGGACGGCTACGGCGACGTCGAGGTGATGACCCGGATCGTCACCACCATCCGCGCGCTGGACACCGAGCGGTCGCGGAAGTTCCTGTTCTTCAACGGCTTGCCGACCGCGGAGGTCTCGGCCAAGGCGTACGCCTCGATCGGCGTCGCCCGGTACTCCTCGGCGGTGCACTGCTTCGCGCCGGAGATCGCGCACCGCTTCCACCGCGCGCTCGGCGAGGGCGACACCCGCGTGATGGACGCGCTGCTGACCGGGTTCTACCTGCCGCTGGTGGCGCTGCGGGACGAGACGCCCGGCTTCGCCGTCTCGCTGGTGAAGGCCGCCGCCCGGCTGCGCGGCGACAAGGTCGGGCCGGTCCGCCCGCCGCTGGTCGAGCCGACGCCGGAGCAGGTCCACCGGCTCGAGAAGATCGTGGAGGACGGCTTCGTCACGCTGAAGGCGCTGGGCTGATGAAGATCCTCGATGTGGTGCTGACGCCGGTCGCGTTCGCCGACCCGCCGCTGCTCAACGTGATGGGCGTGCACGAGCCGTTCGCGCTGCGCAGCGTCGTGCAGGTGAAGTGCGAGGACGGGATCGTCGGGCTCGGCGAGTCCTACGGCGATTCCGCGTTCCTCGGCGAGGTGCGCAAGGTGCTGCCGCAGCTGCGCGGCCACGACGTCTTCGACCTGCCCGGCCTGCAGCGGCTGGTCGCGCGGGCGTTGTCGGACACGGTGCTGACCGACGCGCACGGGCTGATCGGCGGGTTCTCCATCCGCAAGACCGTGGCGAGCGTGTATTCGCTGTTCGAGGTCGCCTGCCTGGACGCGCAGGGCCAGTACCTCGGCCGGCCGATCACCGACCTGCTCGGTGGCAAGGCACGGGACGCCGTGGAGTTCTCCGCGTACCTGTTCTACAAGTACGGCAAGCACGTCGACGGCCGCGAAGACACCTGGGGCGAGATCACCACGCCGGAAACCCTGGTGGGCTCGGCGAAGCGGATGATCGACGAGTACGGCTTCCGCTCGATCAAGCTCAAGGGCGGGGTTTTCGAGCCGGCGCGGGAAGTCGACGGGATCCGTGCGCTGGCCGAGGCGTTCCCGGGGCACCCGCTGCGGATCGACCCGAACGGCGCGTGGACTCCTGAGACCGGCATCCGGGTCGCCGCCGAACTGGACGGCGTCCTGGAGTACCTCGAAGACCCGACGCCGGGCATCGAGGGCATGGCCCAGGTGGCCGCCGAGGCGTCGATGCCGCTGGCCACCAACATGTGCGTGGTCAACTTCGGCGACATCGACCCGGGCTTCCGGGCGCGCGCGATCGGTGTCCTGCTGTCGGACCACCACTTCTGGGGCGGCCTGCGCGCGACGCAGTCGCTGTCGACGACGTGCGAGAGCTTCGGCGTCGGCCTGTCGATGCACTCCAACAGCCACCTCGGGATCAGCCTGGCCGCGATGGTGCAGGTCGCCGCGGCGACCCCGCACCTGACCTACGCCTGCGACACGCATTGGCCGTGGAAGGTCGAGGACGTCATCGAGCCGGGCGTGCTGGAGTTCCGCGAGGGTGCCGTCGCGGTGCCGACGACGCCGGGACTCGGTGTGCGGCTGGACGAGGACGCCTTGGCGCGGCTGCACGAGAACTACGTCCGATGTGGACTGACCAAGCGGGACGACGTCACCTACATGCGCAAGTACGTCGCCGGGTTCGAGCCCAACACGGCGAGGTGGTGACGCGGTGAAGGTGACGGGATACGCCTACCCGTGGGACGTCCTGGAGTCCGGGTTCGCTTCGCGCGTCCGAGATCTGGGGGTCGACGAGGTGGCCGTTGCGCTGTCGTACCACAGTGCTCGCGCGGCGACGCCGTGGTCGGCTTCGCGGACGGCTGTGGTGGCGCGGCACGCGGCGTTCTACCGCCCGGTTTCCGACGGGTGGGGTGCGCTGCGTCCGTCCACTCCGGACTGGGTGGCTTCGGAGGACTCCGGGGGCGACGCCGTCCGGCTGCTCAACGAGGCCGGGATCCCGGCCGCCGCGTGGCTCGTGCTGACCCACAACTCCCAGCTCGGCTACGAGCACCCGGACGTCGTGGTCCGCAACTGCTTCGGCGAGCGGTACCCGTGGGCGCTGTGCCCGTCGCAGCCCGCGGTGCGCGAGTACGCGGCGAAGCTGACCGCGGAGGCTGTCGCCGGGCTGGACCTGGCGTCGGTGATCCTCGAAGCCTGCGGCCCGCTCGGCGCGGTGCACCAGCACCAGCACGAGAAGACCGACGGTGTGTGGGCGCCCGCGGTGGCCCGGCTGCTGTCGATCTGCTGCTGCGACGCCTGCGCGTCTTCGTGGGACGTCGACGCGGACACCGTTCGGGCTCAGCTCGTCGAGGAGGTCCGGCGCTTGATCGCGACCGGTGACCTCGGCGTCACGGCCGACGGTCTGCCGCCATCGCTGACCTCGATGCTCCTGCGGGTTCGGCAGGAAGCCACCGACGCCCTGCGGGCCGCGGTTTTGGCGACGCTGCCGACGGGGATCCGGATCGTGTTGCACGGTGCCCTCGACCCGTGGGCCACCGGCGCGCTGCCCGGGCTGACGCCGTCCGCTGCGGACGAGGTCGACGCGGTCGTATTGTTCGGCTGGGTGCCCGCCACGGGTGCCGAAGCCGTCGCCGCGGCTCGCGAGGCGTTGCCCGAGCGGGTCGCGATCGGCAGCTACATCACCGCGGTCGCCGCCGCCGGAGTGCCGGACATCGCCGCGTACGCCGGCGAGCTGGCCAAGGCGGGCGCCGCGGAGCTGCACCTGTACCACCTCGGACTGGCCGGTCCGGGTCGCTGGGGCGACCTGGGCTCGGCCACCGCCGCCGCCCACGAGAACTGAGGAGCTGTTCCACCCATGAGCCAGGCCACCGACGCCGCCACGCTCGAGAAGATCCTCGCGGGAGCCGCCGCGGCCGCCCGTCCCGCCGCCGCGGCCACCCCGGCCGAACGGTCCCGCTGGCTGGTCGCGGCCGCCGACGCGCTCGACGCCGCCGCGGACGAGCTCGTCCCGCTGGCCCACGCCGAAACCCACCTCCCGGCGACCCCGCGGCTGGCCGGCGAGCTGAAGCGCACGACGTTCCAGCTGCGCCTGTTCGGCGAGGTCCTCACCGACGGCGAGTTCCTCGGCGCGGCCGTCGACCACGCCGACCCGGACTGGCCGATGGGCCCGCGGCCGGACATCCGCCGCGTGAAGACCGCCGTCGGCCCGGTGCTGGTGTTCGCGGCCAGCAACTTCCCGTTCGCGTTCAGCGTCGCCGGCGGCGACACGGCGGCCGCGCTGGCCGCGGGCTGCCCGGTGGTGCTCAAGGCGCACCCGGGGCACCCGGAGCTGTCCGCGCTGACCGGCCGGATCGTGCGCGAAGCCCTGGTCGGCGCCGGCGCGCCCGAGGGCATCTTCGACGTCATCTTCGGCCAGGACGAAGGTGTCACGGCGCTGAAGGACCCGCGCATCGAGGCGGCGTCGTTCACCGGCTCCATCCCCGGCGGGCGCGCGCTGTTCGACATCGCGAACGCGCGGCCGCGGCCGATCCCGTTCTACGGCGAGCTCGGCAGCGTCAACCCGGTCGTGGTGACCGAGGCCGCGATCGCCGCGCGCGGGGAAGCCGTCGCCAAGGGCTACGCCGGGTCGTTCACGCTCGGCGCCGGGCAGTTCTGCACGAAGCCGGGCCTGCTGTTCCTGCCCGAGGACCACGGCCTGACCGAGACGCTGCGTTCGGCGCTCGAGGGTGCCGCGGCCCAGCCGATGCTCAACGACCGCATCGCGGCCGGGTACGAGGCGAAGCTCGCGGCCCTGCGCGAGGTGCCGGGCGTCGACGTCGTGTCTTCGGCGGCTTCGGAGTCGCCGTCGTTCACGCCGACGCTGCTGGCCACGACCGGCAAGCAGTTCCTCGAGGGCGGCCCCGCCGTGCACGAAGAGTGCTTCGGCCCGGCGTCGCTGATCGTCACCTACGTCGACCAGGCCGAGCTGCTGAGCCTGCTCGACGTCGTCGAACCGGGGCTCACGGCCACGATCCACGGCGAGGAGTCCGACGCGGACTGGCTCCGGCCGGTGCTGCCCCCGCTGGCCCGCATCGCCGGCCGGCTGCTGTGGAACGACTGGCCCACCGGCGTCACGGTGAGCTGGGCCCAGCAGCACGGCGGCCCGTACCCGGCCACGACCGCCCCGACGACGACCTCGGTCGGCACCGCGGCGATCGACCGGTTCCTGCGCCCGATCGCCTGGCAGGGCTTCCCGGACGCGCTGCTGCCCGAACCCCTGCAGGAGGCCAACCCCTGGCAGCTGCCCCGCCGCACCGACGGCACCCGCTGACCCGCACTTTCACGTGAAAGTGCCGACCTGGGCCCCGCACTTTCACGTGAAAGTGCGGGGTGATGCTCCACCACGCCGCCGCACAACCGAATTCCGTTCCCCCTCACTGGGAGGCATCGTCATGCCCGTGAACCGGAGAAACGCCCTGCGCGGCGGCGCCCTGGTGGCCGCTTCCACCGTGTTCCTCACCCGTCCTGCCTTCGCCTCGGCGGTGGCCGCACCGGCCGCGGGCGGGGTGCCCGCCGCGACCGCGCCGATCGTGGCCGCCTACCGGCAGCTGCAGACCGGCATCAACCGGCCGTCGCCGGAACGCGCCGAGGCGCTGGCCAACCTGGGCCGCGTCGCCAAGGCCTACCACGCAAGCCTTTCCGTGGCCGGGGGTGGTGCTCCACTGTGGACGGACCTGCCGCTCGGCCCGGGCAGCGACTACACGACGTCGATGTACGCCCGGCTGCGCGCGATCGCCGTCGACTGGGGCACGCCCGGCGGCGCGCTGGCCGGCGACCCGGCGGTGCTCGACCGGATCAAGGCCGCGCTCGAGCTGATCCACGCCAGTCAGTACAACGAGAACGTCGGCGAGATCGGCAACTGGTACACCTACGAAATCGGCATCCCGTACTACCTGCTGCACACGCTTTCGGTCGTCGCCGACCAGCTCACCGCGGACGAGCTCGCCCGCTACCTCGCGCCGGTCAAGCGGTTCGTCGGGAACCCGAACGTGCGCGCGAACAACGCGTCCGTCGTCGAAACCGGGGCCAACCGCGCGGACAAGGCGCTGATCTCGATCGTGGCCGGCGCGATGCTCGGCGACGCGGCCTGGATCAGGACCGGCCTCGACGCGCTCACCGACGTCGCCGGCGGGGGCGCGGCGAGCGTCGTGGCGAAGCTGGACCGCGCGGCGGGCGACGGCTTCCACGTCGACGGCTCGTTCATCCAGCACGACACCATCCCGTACCCCGGGCACTACGGCATCGTGCTGCTCACCGCGCTCGCCGGCGCCATCCACGTCACGCAGGGCACCGAGTACGCGCTCCCGCAGCCGTTGAAGGACAAGATCTACGCACTGGTGGCGGACAGTTTCGCGCCGTTCGTCTACGCGGGCGCGCTGATGGAACCGGTGCGCGGGCGGATGCTGTCGCGGCAGGGCGAGACCGGCCACGACATCGGCCACCAGCTCACCGTCGCGACCCTCGTGCTGGCGCGGACGGCGTCCGGCAAGACGAAGACCGACCTGAACGCGCTCGCCGCGAAGTGGATCAAGGAAGGCGCGTACGCCCCGTTCCTGAAGATCCCGGACCCCGAGCGGTTCGCGCCCGGCCCGGACCTCGTGGCGACGCCGGGGATCGAGTTCGCCCAGGACATGCTGGCCTCGGGCGCGCGCCCGGCGCGGGTCACGGCCACGCACCGGATCTTCGGTCAGCAGGACCGCCTGGTGCACGTCACCGAGGACTGGTCGGCCTCCCTCGGCGTCAGCTCGGCGCGGATTTCCCGCTACGAAGCCATCAACGGGCAGAACCTCAAGGGCTACCACGTCGGCGACGGCGTGCTCTACACGTTCCTCCCGAACGCCAAGGGCCACTACACCGACGCCTACTGGCCGACGGTGGACCCGCTGCTGCTGCCGGGCACGACGGAGAACGACGGCCCGGTGGACCCGGCGTTCGGCGGCGTGCCGGTCGGGCCGAACCGGCACACCGGCGGCGTCCGCTGGGACGCGCACACCGGTGCCTACGCGTTCGACTTCAAGTCGTGGGACGGCTCGCTGGTCGCGAAGAAGTCGTGGTTCTTCACCCCGGCCGGGATCCTGTGCCTCGGCGCCGGCATCACCAGCACCTCGGACCACGCGGTGCGCACCACGATCGAGAACCGCAACCTCGGCGAGGGCGGGCGCGGGGTGCTGCTGGCGGACGGCCGGCGCGTTCCGACCGACCTCGGCAAAGCGTCGGCGTTGCGTCGTCCGCGCTGGCTGCACCTGGAAGACGTCGGCGGGTACGTGGTCCTGGACGGCGCTTCGGTGACGGCGTTGCGCGAGGACCGGACCGGCGCGTGGCGCGACATCGACACCGGCGCCAACACCAAGGGCACCACGACGCCGAACACGCGCCGCTACCAGAAGCTGGTCCTGGAGCACGGCGTGCAGCCCGCCGGCGCGACCTACGCGTACGCCGTGCTGCCGGGTGCGTCGATGCTCGGCACCCTGGCGGCGTCCTGGGCGTGGCGCGTGCGGGTCAACACCGCGGCGGTCCAGGCCGTCCAGACCGGCGACACGCTGCTGGCGAACTTCTTCGCGGCCGGCTCGGTCGACGGTGTCAGCGCGTCCGGGCCCGCGTCGGTGGCGGTCGGGCGGCGTCAGCTCGCGGTGTCGGACCCGACCCAGACGCAGGACAGCGTCACGGTGACCGTGCACGGCAAGACCGTGACGGTGCCGCTGAAGGGCACGTTCGGCGCGACGACGGTCGTGCGGTTGTAGGACCCCGGTTACGCTGCGAACCATGACCGGTGCCGAACACGTCGACGTCCTGATCGTGGGGGCCGGCTTGTCCGGCATCGGTGCGGCGTGCCGGCTCCAGGAGCGGCTGCCGGGCAAGACGTACGCGGTGCTCGAAGCGCGCGACACCATCGGCGGCACCTGGGATCTCTTCCGCTACCCGGGCATCCGGTCCGATTCGGACATGTTCACCCTCGGCTACCCGTTCCGGCCGTGGAAGGACCCGAAGGCGATCGCGGACGGGCCGTCGATCCTGGCCTACATCCGCGAAACGGCGGCCGCGCACGGGATCGCCGACCGGATCCGCTTCGGGCACCGGGTGGTGCGGGCGTCCTGGTCGTCAGCGTCGGCGCGGTGGACGGTTTCGACGGCGCACGGCGCCACCTTCACGTGCCGGTTCCTGTACCTGTGCAGTGGTTACTACTCCTACGAATCCGGGCACGTCGTCGACTTCCCGGGCCGGGCGGAGTTCGCGGGGGAGATCGTGCACCCGCAGCACTGGCCCGCGTCGTTGGACCACACGGGCAAGCGGGTCGTGGTGATCGGCAGCGGCGCGACGGCGGTGACGCTCGTCCCGGCGCTGGCTTCCCGCGCCGCGCACGTGACGATGCTGCAGCGGTCGCCGTCGTACATCGTGGCGCGCCCGGGCTCCGACGCGCTCGCCGACCGGATCCGCGCGCTGCTGCCGGAGAAGCTCGCGCACCGGGTGGTGCGCGGCAAGAACGTGGTCATGGGCACGCTGTTCTTCCAGCTGATGCGCCGGCTCCCCGAGCGGTCATCGCTGGCGTTGCGCAAACGCGTGGCGGCGCAGCTGCCGGCGTCGATCCCGGTGGACCCGCACTTCGTGCCGTCGTACGACCCGTGGGACCAGCGGCTGTGCCTGGTCCCGGACGCCGACCTGTTCAAGGCGCTGCGGTCGGGCAAGGCGGACATCGTGACGGACGGGATCGCGCGGTTCACCGCGTCCGGCGTGGAGCTGACGTCGGGGCGCACGGTGCCGGCGGACCTCATCGTGACGGCGACGGGCCTGCGCCTGGTGGCGTTCGGCGGGATCGAGCTGGCGGTCGACGGACGCGCGATTTCCCCCGGCGACCAGCGGGTGTACAAGGGCATGATGTTCGGCGGCGTCCCGAACCTGGCGTGGTGCGTGGGCTACACGAACAACTCGTGGACACTGCGGGCCGACCTGACGTCCCAGTACGTGTGCCGGCTGCTCGCGCACCTGGACCGCCACGGCTTCGCCTACTGCGTGCCGGACGAGGCCTCGGCTTCCGCGGCGGGCCGGCCGCGCCCGATCGTGGACCTGCAGTCCGGGTACGTCAAACGGGCCGCTTCCGGCCTGCCGAAGCAGGGTGGGAAGCGGCCCTGGATGATGCGCCAGAACTACTTGCTCGATCTGGCGGACATGCGGCTCAACCGGCTCGACGACGGCGTGATGCGGTTCGGCACCCGCACGACGGCGAGCGCGGCTCAGCCCTGACGCGCCTTGGCGCGCGGGTTGTCCTTGTTGATCACGAACACCCGGTTGCCGCGGCGGATGACCTGGGCGCCCTGCTGGCGGGCCAGCGAGCGGATCGAGCTGCGGACCTTCATGGTGACCGTCCTTCCCGTGGGAACCGTCCCACACCCTGCTCAACATCGGCCGGGTCGGTTTGATTCCGCGACTCAGCTGGTCTCGCGCGCCACCCACCCTTGCAGGTCATCGCCGCGGATGGCGGCGGCCATCAGTTCCGGGAACTGGTCCGGGGTGCACGCGAAGGCCGGGACGCCCAGCTCGGCCAGCGCCGCCGCGTTCTCGTGGTCGTACGACGGCGCGCCCGAGTCGGACAGAGCCAGCAGCGTCACCACCTGGACCCCGGCGTTCACCAGCTCGCCGACGCGGTGCAGCAGCTCGTCCTCGTTGCCGCCTTCGTAGAGGTCGCTGATCAGCACCAGCAGCGTGCGCTCCGGGCGCTCGACCAGGCCCTCGCAGTACGCGATCGCCCGGTTGATGTCGGTGCCGCCGCCCAGCTGGGTGCCGAACAGGACGTCGACCGGGTCGGCCAGGTGCTCGGTCAGGTCCGCCACCTCGGTGTCGAACGCGACGAACGACGTCCGCAGCGCCCGCATCGAGGCCAGCACCGCGCCGAACAGCCCGGAGTACACCACCGACTCCGCCATCGAGCCCGACTGGTCGACGGCCAGGATCACGTCCCGCTGCACCGCCTGCTGCCGCCGGCCGAACCCGATCAGGCGTTCCGGCACGATCGTGCGCAGCTCGGGGGAGTAGTGCTTGAGGTTCGCGTGGATCGTGCGGGCCCAGTCGACATCACCCGGGCGGGGCCGGTGGGTGCGCGAAGCCTTGTCCAGCGCGCCCTTGATCGCCGCGCGGGTGCGCTCGGCGAGCCGCTCCTCCAGCTCCTGGACCACCTTGCGGACGACCTCGCGCGCGGTCTCCTTCGTCTCCTCGGGCAGCACGCCGTTCAGCGACAGCAGCGTGCCGACCAGGTGCACGTCGGGCTCGACCGCCGACAGCAGCTCCTTTTCGAGCAGCATCCGGGTGAGCCCGAGCCGGTCGACGGCGTCGCGCTGCATCACCTGGACCACCGTGCTGGGGAAGTAGCGGCGGATGTCGCCCAGCCAGCGCGCGACCCGCGGTGCCGACGCGCCGAGGTTGGCCCCGCGCGTGCCGCCCGCGGTTTCCTCGTCCGGCTTGTCGTAGAGGGCGGCCAGCACCTGGTCGACGCCACTGTCCTCATCGGACAGCTGGGTGTCGGCCAGCCCGGAGCCGGGCCCGGCGCCCTCGCCGCCCAGCACCAGCCGCCAGCGCCGCAGCCGGTCGTCGGTCTCCGCGTTCACGCGCCCACCCCCAGCAGTGTCGCCAGCACGGGCAGCACGCGCTCCGCCCGGTCCTCGTCCAGTTCGTCGGCCACCGGCGCGAGCCGGGCGGGGCCGGTCAGGCCGGCCGCCCGGTGCCCGATGGCCCGTTTCTCGGGCCCGCTGAACGCGCCGAACGTCCGGCGCAGCAACGGAAGCACCTCGGTGAAGACCTCCGGCGGGATCCCCGCGAGCCACGCGTCGATCACCCGCAGCAGGCCTTCGTCGTGCACCAGCAGCAGCGCGCCGCCGTCGAAGAAGCCTTCGACGTACGCCGCCCCCGCCGCGGGCGTGATGCCCGGCGTCAGCGCCCGGCCCAGCCGCAGCTCGATGTCGAACGCGTCGAGCAGGCCGCTGTCGTGCAGGATCCGGGTGAGCCGCCCGGCCAGCAGCGGCGGCAGCGACGGCCGCTCCGCGAGCCGGGCCAGCGCCGCCAGCCAGCGTTCCTTGGCGTCGTCGCCCAGCAACGACGTCGCGTCGTGCACGGCGTCGACCAGCGCGGCCAGCCGGGCCGCGGCGTCGTCGTCGATGCCGTGCGTCGCCGGGGGCAGGCCCGCGCAGATCCGGTCGAGCATGCGGTCGGCGACCGCGCGCAGCGCCGCGGTGTCGGTGCCGCGGACGTTCCCGTAGCGGGTCGCCCTGGCCAGCGCGGGCAGCGCCGACATCAGCCGCGCGACGTCCGCGTCGGCCGCCGCCCTGGCGTCGAGCGCCGCGAGCGCCTCGGGCAACGCCTCGGGCAGGTCGGCGAGCAGGCAGTTCTCGACGGCCGTGGTGACCTCGTCCAGCGGGGGCGTGCCCTCGACGGTGCCGCGGACCGCGGCCGTGGCCGCCGACGGCACGGTGGTGCCGTGCACCGCCGCCGCGACGAGGTCGACCTCGAACGACGGTTCCCAGGCCAGCGCCCAGGTTTCCCGGAACGTGCCCTTGTTCCGCCGCGCCGACGCCTCCCGGCTGCCCCACTCGATGCCGAGGATCCGCAGCCGGTGCAGCAGCTTCGAGCGGTCGAGCCCGCCGGGAGTGCGCAGGTCGAGGTCGAGCTCCTTGACGATCGGATCCTTCTTGAGCCGCAGGCGTTTCGCCGTCGCGGTCAGGTCCGCGGCCAGCGGCGGCTGCGGCACCCGCTCGGGGACCTCGCCGAGCCGTTCGCCGACCACCAGCCGCCGCGTCACGAGCTCGACCTGCACCTCGTCCCCGCCGCACAGCACGGACCGGGTGGCTTCGGTGACCTCGGCGAGCCCGGCCGAGGACCGCCCGCGCAGCGCCGCGAGCGCCTCGGCCAGCCGGACGGCCTCGATGACGTGCGCGGTCGAGACCGGCAGGTCCTCCTCCCGCAGCACCCCGGCGACGCCGGTCAGCCAGCGCGTGGTGACGTCTTCGGCCGTGGTGAACAGGTGGTGGTACCAGCCCGGCGACCGCACCCCGGCGCCGTACCCGCTCGCGGTGGCCAGACGCCCGTGCGTCCACGGCACCCAGGTGCACGCGACCTTGCGCTTCGGCAGTCCTTTGAGGACGGCCTGGTCGTGCGACGCCGGTGGCAGCGGGTCGGTCAGCGCGGGGACGTGCCAGGCCCCGCAGACCACGGCGATGTTGTCGAACCCCTCCTTGCGGGTGCGGCGCAGCACCGAGCGCATGTACGCCTCGCGCCGCGCTTCGTTGCCCTGCGGCGGTTTCTCGTCCTCCCGCAGCGCGGTCATCGCCTCGGCGATCACCTCGAACGGGTTCTCGTCGTTACGCCGGGACTCGACGACGTCGTCCCACCAGCGTTCCGGGTCGTCGTAGCCGCCGGCCGCGGCCAGCTCCGCCAGCGGGTCGCCGGGCGGGCCGGCGTGCTCGTCCGGCCCCGCGGCGAACGTGTGCGCGGCCGGGAGGTCGCAGAACCGCACCGGGATCCCGGCTTCGCGCGCGTAAGCGAGCGCCTGCCATTCCGGGCTGAAGACGGCGAACGGCCAGAACGCGGCGCGCGAGACGTCGTCGGTCGCGTACGCCAGCAGCGCGACCGGCGGCGCCATCGCCAGGTCTTCGGTCAGTTCGACCAGGACGTCGGCTTCGGGCGGACCCTCGATCAGCACGACGTCGGGCTCGAGTTCGGCGAGCCGCGCCGCGACGGCCCTGGCGGACCCCGGACCGTGGTGGCGGATGCCGAGCAGATGGGTCGCCGTCACGAAATCTCCTGGCCGGCCCGGTAGAAGTCGGCCCAGCCGTCGCGCTCGCGGACCACCGTCTCCAGGTACTCGATCCAGATCGCGCGGTCGGCCACCGGGTCCTTGACCACCGCGCCGTGGATGCCGGCCGCGACGTCGTGCGGGCGCAGCACGCCGTCACCGAAGTGCGCCGCCAGCGCGAGCCCGCCGGTGAGCACGCTGATGGCCTCGGCGGTCGAGAGCGTGCCGGACGGGGATTTCACCGCCGTGCGGCCGTCTTCGGTGCGGCCGGAGCGCAGCTCGCGGAACACCGTGACCACCCGGCGGATCTCGGCCAGCTCGGCGGCCTCGGTGGGCAGCTGCAGCGACTTGCCGAGCTCCGCGACCCGCCTGCTGACGATCTCGACCTCCGCGTCGGCGCTGTCCGGCAGCGGCAGCACGACCGTGTTGAACCGCCGCCGCAGCGCGCTCGACAGCTCGTTGACGCCCTTGTCGCGGTTGTTCGCCGTGGCGATCAGGTTGAAGCCCGGCCGCGCCTGCACCTCGGTGCCCAGTTCGGGGATCGGCAGCGTCTTCTCGGACAGGATCGTGATCAGCGAGTCCTGGACGTCGGCCGGGATGCGGGTCAGCTCCTCGAGCCGGGCCAGCTTCCCGTCCCGCATCGCGTGCAGCAGCGGGCTTTCCACGAGCGCGGCGGTGCTCGGGCCCTCGGCGATCAGCCGGGCGTAGTTCCAGCCGTAGCGGATCGACTCCTCGGACGTGCCCGCGGTGCCCTGCACCAGCAGCGTCGAGTCGCCGCTGATCGCGGCGGACAGGTGTTCGGACACCCACGTCTTCGCCGTGCCCGGCACGCCGAGCAGCAGCAGCGCGCGGTCGGTGGCCAGGGTGGCGACGGCGACCTCGACCAGCCGGCGGGGGCCGACGTACTTCGGCGTGAGCACGGTGCCGTCCGGCAGGGTGCCGCCGAGCAGGTATTCGACGACGGCCCAGGGCGAGAGGAGCCAGTTCGGCGGCTTCGCCCGGTCGTCGGCGGCGGCCAGCGCGGCCAGCTCGGCGGCGTAGTCCTGCTCGGCGTGCGGCCGGAGGACGGTGGCGGGGGCGGTCATGCGAGCTCCTCGTACATTTCGCGGCGGAAGTTCAGCGTTTCGGTGAGCGCCCGGCGCCAAGGCCCGGCGTCCATGGTCAGGCGGGTGGTGGCGAGCGGGTGGCGCAGGCACTGCGCCGGGACCGCCCGGGCGATCACGACGGCGGCGTGCGAGACCAGGCGGTGGTCGTCCTGGCGGGCGATCCAGTCGAGCAGGGCGGTGCCGAGCTCCTTCGTCCACGGCCGGGGCAGTTCGTGCACCAGCCGCGCGAACGATTCGACGGGCAGCCGGCTGACCAGGTGCCCGATCGTGGCGGCCTGGCCGGCCGGGCTCAGCACGCCCAGCAGCGGCGGGGTGGTGCGCCCGCCGGGGTCGGCGCCGATCAGCGCCTTCGCCCAGGTCTCGTCGCCTTGCCGGACCGCGGCGGTGGCCCAGGAGTCGCGCAGCACGGCGGCCGGGCATCCCTCGACGCTCATCCGCACCACCTCGGCGGGCGGCCCGAACTCGGTCCAGAAGGCCAGGGGCGCGGCCGCGACGAGGGTGCGCAACCGGACGGTGCCTTCCCCGCGTTCACCTTGCGGCAGCGCGATTTCGAGCACCCGGTTCCGGCGGCGGACCAGCGGGCGCAGCCGTTCGGCCATGCGTTCGCCGTACCGGGTGCCGGGCAGCCGCCCGAGCAGCTCGGCGGCTCGCTCCCGGACGCCGGCCGCCCGGTCGGACAGCGCGGCTTCGAGGAAGGCTTCGTCGTCGGGCCGCACGTGCGCGGCGAGCACCCCGAGGAAGTCCGAGCGGATGTCGGCGGGCTCGCTCTTCCAGGAACCGGCGAGGGCTTCGCGGGCTTCGCCGGGTGCGTCGGCCAGCTTGGCGGCCAGCCAGCGGCGGCGCTGGGCGAGGCTGCCGTACTGCCAGATGTCGCGGGAAGACCCGGTTTCCGCGGGCGCGGCGAGGAAGGACCAGTCCGGGTTCCGCTGCCCGAGCCAGGCCCCGACGGGCCCGGCGACCGCGACGAGCGGCCCCCGCAGCGCGGCTTTGGTCCGCGCGGCTTCGGCGAGCAGCGGCAGGGTTTCGGGCGGGACGCGGTAGTGCGTGCCGGCGACGATGCCGAGCCACTCGAGGAGCAGATCGGGATGGCTGGCGGCGAGCAGCCGGACCAGCCGTTCCCTCGCGAGCGCCGGCACGAAGGGCCGCTCGTCGGCGGCGGCGACGGGCAAGGGCCGCACGTCGTGCAGCGGCGGTCGCCCGGCCCGCCGGTAGGTGGTGAGCACGGCCGCGGCGGCCAGGAGCTGTTCGGCGGGGTCGTCGCGGTCTTCGGCGAGCGGCCGGACTGCGGCGGGCTGGGTGGAGAGGTCGAGGGTGCGCCGGCGGGTGCCGAGCAGTGCGGTGCCGACGAGATCTTCCCAGGCTTTCACGGCTTCACCGCCTTCTGGAGGGAGGGGATTCGGATGCGGGCGGCCGCGGTGGTGCGGGGTTGGGTGGAGAGGGCGGTGCCGCTCGCTGGGGCGTGGCCGGTGGGTGGTTGGTCGGCGTGGCGGCGGCCGGCAGGGCGCGGCTCGCAGGGATGTGGTGGGTCGGGGTGGCGGCCGGCGCCGGCAGGGTTGGGGCGCGGGTCGCGGGGGCGGGGGGGGGGGGGGGGGCGGGGGGGG
>NZ_JAEBEF010000026.1:0-74189 GCF_046548815.1 Amycolatopsis sp. cmx-4-83
GGCAGCAAGCACCGCCCGGAACCCGAGTCGACAGATCAAACTCAAGGCACCCAAGGCCGGTCGTATCGCGGGTCAGACCCGAGCACCGGACGGCACCCGATCATCCTCACAGTCGTAGCGAGTGGCCGGGCCGCGCCATTGTTCGAGCAGGGTGAAGTGACGTTCGACCGCGGTAGTCCCCATGTCGAAGGCGGGTGGACTACCGCCGCGGGAACCGCGGCGTTGGCGATGCCCGGCCTGATCGGCGGGTTCAGGGATGCGGCGGTCCGGGCGCGACCGCGTCCAGCCCGGTGGATGCGCAGGTGCCGCATCAGGTGCGGGAACATCGGTGCGTCACCGGCCTGGCCGGTCCGGCCGACGCCACCAGTGGTCGGCCGTTGCCGTCGACGAGGTGGTGCTCTTCGGTGCTCCCGCCGCCGCGGGAGCAGCCGATGGCGTGGTCAGGCGGCTCGGTCAGCAGTTCCGTGTAGTTCGACCCGGCTCCCTGTGGGCCGGGTGATGTCGGTGGCGTGCTGATGCGCCCGCGCTTCGGTGAGCAGGCGCCGCAGCGGGGTATCCCAGGTGCCGTCACCGGTCATCCGGCGGTGCCAGGTCCAGATCGTCTGCCACGGACCGAAAACCGCAGCCGCATCCCGCCACGCGATCCCACACCGATACCGGTGGGTGATCCCCTCGATCACCACCCACTGAGCATCCGGAAGCACCTGAAACCGCGACACGACCGGCAGCTTTTGCCAGACACTCCCTAGCCCGGTTGGCCCCTTGACACGCGACGGTGTCATGCTTTCGGGGTCAGGAGGGGGGAGCTGCTGGTGCACCCGAAGAACACGCCGATCGACCCCGAGTGGCGGGAGCGGCTCGTGCACGCCGCCGTCCGGCTGGCGCAGCGCGGCGGCATCGCGAGCGTCACGGCCGAGGCGGTGACGGCCGAAGCGGGCCTCCCGGACGGCGCCGCGGCCGAACACTTCACGTCGGTACCCGCCCTGTTGTTCGAGGTCGGCTCCCGCGTCCTGCGGCTGCGGACGGACACGCTGCGCGAGTGGCTCGACGGAACCGGCCCGGAGAACGTGGTGCCCCGGCTGGCGGAGCTGATCCACCACCAGCTGACCGAGCAGCGGGCGACGAGCGTGGTCGCCTACGAGCTGTACGCGCTGGGGACCAGGCACGAGGAGTTCCGCCAGGCCAGCCGCCTGTCGAACGCCCGCCTGCGCGAGCGGCTGGCGGAGGTCCTGCCCCCGGCGGAAGCGGCTCGCCTGGCCGCGACCGCCGACGGCTTCCAGCTCCAGTGCCTGTTCGAGGTGGAGACGCCGACCGTCGAGCAGATCGAGTGGGTCCTGACCGGCTGAGCTCTCAGCGGAACACCACCACGAGGGCGGGCGCCAAGCCCAGCACGACGCAGGCCAGGCCGGCACCCCAGCTCGCCCGGCGCCGCGCCGACCAGACCGCGAGCCCGCCGGCGAGCACCGTCCACCCGACGGCGACGGCGGCCGCCGTGAACATCGCCCCGGAGCCGGTCCAGTCGCGGCCACCGCTCGCCAGGCCGGCGATCAGCAGGAGCGCGCCCCCGGCGGCGACCCCCAGCGCGATCAGGACGAACCCCAGCGCTACGACCACGGTTCTCGCCACGCGCCCATCGTCTCGCACGCCCGGAATCCGCCGGCGTCACGTCCCCTCGGGCGGCACGAGCACCTCGACCACACCGCCGCTCTCCCGCACGACCAGGTGCGGCAACGGCGGCGGCGTCACCGGCAGCTGGTGCATCAGGACCGCCCCGTCGACGGCGAACGAAGTCCGGTGGCACGGGCAGTTCAGCCGCCGCGCCGGTGCGTCCAGGTTCAGCCGGCAGCCGAGGTGCGTGCAGGTCGCCGACACCGCCCGCACTTCGCCGCCGGAGCGGTGCACGAACCCCGCCACCGCGCCGAAGTCGAACGGCCGCACCCCACCCTCGGGCAGGTCGTGCACCGCGACGACGGTCCGCCACTCGCCGTTCTCCGGCCGCAGCGTGTCCTCCGGTGGCGGTGCCGCGGCCGGTTCGGCCCCGGCCGTCACCAGGTACTCGACGCCGGCGCCCGCCGCGGCCGCCACCGCGGCGGCCGAGGACACCTGGATGAACCGGCGCCGGTTGCCGGCCGGCGCCGGCTCCTCGAACTCCCTGGCGAGCCGCCGGTGCAGGTCCGCGACGAACTCCTCGCTCGCCGCGGCACCCCCGGGCCGGGCGGCGCGCAGCAGCACCGCGGTCCGCAGCTCGGCTTCGTCGCCCGGCCCGGCCGCGAACGGGTGCGGCCGTCGCCGCCGCAGGAGGTCCTTGACGAACCGGCGGACGCCTCGAGTGCTCACGTGTCCATCCCTTCCGCCAGCCGGGCCGCCTGGCGCAGCGCCCGGTGCTGCAGCACCTTCGCGTTGCCGACGGTGGTGCCCAGCTGCTCCGCCGCCTCCTTCAGCGAGCAGGCCTGCAGGAACCGCAGCCGCAGGATCCGCCCGTAGCGCTCGGGTAGCTGCGCGAGGATCGCTTCGGCGCGGACCAGGATGCGCGGGTCCACGGTGCCCGCTTCGACTGTGCCCGCTTCAAACATGGCGACGTCGTGCTCCTCGTCCAGGGTGGTGATCTCCCGGCCGAGCGTGCGCCGCCAGTGCCCGGCCAGCACCGTGCGCGCGGTGGCCAGCAGGTACGCCCGGACCTCGCCCACGCTCGCCGAGACCCGCAACGGCCGCAACGCCGTCAGGAAGACCTCGGTGGTGAGGTCTTCGGCGTCCGGCCGGTTGCCGACCTTCGAGAACATCAGCCGGAACACCCGGTCGACGTTGTCGCGGTAGACCGCCTCCCAGTCCGGGTAGACGTCCGCGCCGACCGCGTGCAGCCGCGGGCGCGGTGCCGCGCCCGCTTCGTCCTGTTCGGCGCGCTTGCGCCGGAACCGCTGTGCCACCGGCACCGCCCGCCTTCTCCCCGCCGGATTCTCCCGCCATCAGGGGATACGCGCCCGGGTTACGCCGTAACCCGTGGCCGTATCGGTGAGCGGACCCTCCGACGACCTGGGGAGCGAAATGACCACATCGATGTCGCGCCGGAACCTGCTCGTGGCGAGCGGAGCGGCGGCGGCCGCACTCGCCCTGCCCGCACCGGCCACGGCGTCACCCGCACGGGGTGGCGCCGACGTCGTCCTGGCCTGGAACCGGGAGCTGCTGACGATCGTCCGCACGCCCGGCCTGCAGCCCGCGACGGTGCACGCGACCCGCGGCTTCGCCCTGCTGCACGCGGCGATCCACGACGCGGTCGTCGCGACCACCGGCACCGGGCGGCCGTACCTGTTCACCGTCGACGCCCCGCCCCACGCGGCCCCGGAAGCGGCGGCGGCCCAGGCCGCCCACGACGTCCTGGCCGCCCTCTACCCGGCGCGGTCCGCGGAGCTCGCGAACCTGCTGTCCGGCCAGCTGGCCCGGCTGACCCCGGCCGGGCGCGACGCGGGTGCCCGCGCCGGTCACCTGGTCGCGCACCTGCTCCTCGGCCTGCGCGCGAACGACGGCTCGGCCGCGGTCCCGCCGGTCTTGCCGCCGGGCACCGCACCGGGGGAGTACCGCCCGACGCCGCCGGCGTTCGCCCCCGCCGCGTTCACGCACTGGGCCGCCGTGACGCCGTTCGTGCTCGACCGCGCGAACCGGTTCCGCCCGGGCGCTTACCCCGCGCTTTCCGGTGCGGCGTATGCGAAAGCCCTGCGTGAGGTCGCCGCGGCGGGCCGCGACACCAGCACCACCCGGACCGCCGGCGAGACGGAGCAAGCCCGCTTCTGGGCGGCCCGATCTGGAACTACTGGAACGAGATCGCCCAGTCGGTGGCCGGCGGCTCCCGCACCGGTCTCGTCGTCGCGGCCCGGGTGTTCGCCCGCCTGAACCTGGCCTTCGCCGACGCGGTGATCGCGTTCTACGAAGCCAAGTACCACCACCGGATCTGGCGCCCGATCACCGCCGTCCGCCTGGCCGGCGACGACGGGAACCCGGCCACGCAGGGCATCGCGGACTGGTCGAGCCTCGCGACGACCCCGGCCGACCCGGCGTACCCGGGCGCCCACAGCGTGGTTTCCCAGGCGGGTGCCCTGATCCTGAGCCAGGAGTACGGCCCGCGCCGACCGCTCGCGGTGACGTCCGAGGCCCTGCCGGGCGTGGTCCGCCACTTCACGACGTTCCAGGACGTGGCCGACGAAGCGGGCTTGAGCCGGCTCGTCGCGGGCGTCCACACCCGCCTGGACCACGACGCGGGCCGCCGGCTCGGCCAGGACGTCGCGGCGTTCGTCCTCCGCTCGTGACGCCGGCTCAGCGGGGCCCGTCGCGCAGCACCCCGCGGATGTGGTCCACGGAAAGGGATTCGGGCGCGAAGCCGGTCAGCAGCCAGGTCGCGCCCGCCCGCGCGTAGGGCGCGCTGTCCTCGCCGGGCTGGATTTCGGCGACGTAGTCGAACGGCCCGCCGCCGGTGCGCAGGGCCTCGACCTGGCCGACGGCTTCGGCGAAGCGGCCGGCCGAGTCGAGGTTCACCGGGAAGTACCCGTCGAGCCGCGCGGCCCGGCGCATCGGCCGGAGCTTGCCGGGAAAACCCGCCGCCCAGACGGGAATCCGCCCGACGGGCGTCGGCAGGAACCGGACGCCGTCCACGGTGTAGTGCTCACCGCGGTGGTGCACGACCTCGCCGGACCAGGCGGCGGCGAGGACTTCGAGTGCTTCGTCGAGCATGCGGGCGCGCACCCGGTCGTCGCACTCCTCACCGGTGCGCGAGAACTCCTCCCCGAACCGATCGCTCCCGAGCCCGACGCCGAGCGTGAGCCGCCCGCCCCCGAGCCGATCGAGACTAGCGGTCTCCCGCGCGAGCTTGACGGGCCGCCGCCGGCTGAGGGCGCTGACCATCGGCCCGAACCGCAGCCGCGAGGTGGCACACGCGACCGCGGCCAAGGTGATCCACGGATCGCCCACGGCGGCAACGGGTGCACGCCACCGGAGGTGGTCCCAGACGAAGAACCCGTCCCACCCGGCCTCTTCCGCCTCGGCGGCGAGCCGGGCGACGAGCGCGGGATCGGCGAGGTCGTCGAAGAGCGGCAGCCAGAGCGCGTGCTGTGGGGTCATGCCTGGAACGCTACGGAGCCGCGGCTTTCGTGAAAAGTGCGTGCCGGCCTCTTCGGTGGACGTGCCCGGCCGGCGTCGGCTGAGCCTCATGTCGAGGATCGGCGAGGGGAGAGTCAGCTGTTCGCAAGTGGTGAGGTGGCGCAGCCACGCCGGTCAAGCGCAAAACCCGGCACTGCGCACAGCACCGGCGCCACCGGTCACCCGTCGTCGGTGCCGGGTCAAGGGTTCGCGGCCGGGCCGAGCGTCGCCCACACCACCTTACCGCCCGACCACCGGCTGCTGCTGCCCCACCGCCGTGCGGTCTGCGCGACGATCTGCAGGCCGATGCCGGGATCGCGCAGCCCCGGTCGCTCGAGGAGGATCGCCGGGCGGGGGTTCTCGTCGGCGACGGCGATGGTGAGCAGCTTCCCGCGCAGATCGAGGCGCACGTCGGGCGCCGATCTCGTGTGCTGGAGCGCGTTGTCGACGAGTTCGCCCACGACCAGCAGCCCGTCGTAGGTCAGTTCGGGCACACCCCAGTCCGTCGTGCACTCCCGGAGGAAGCCGCGGGCGAGCGTCGCCGCCTCGACGGTCCGGGGGAACTCCTGCCGCGCGGACCGGCGGGCGGGGATCGCCTGGTGGCGTTCGGCGGTCTCGACGTCGTCGTGGACCGCGACGTGCCGGTCGGTGCCGTGGTGGCGGAAGGTGCGCAGGTGGGTCCGCTGCCGGGTGACGACGGCGAACGGGATGCCGGGCCAGTGCCCGAGCCGCCGGGCGACCAGGGGGAAGACCGTCGCGGGCGCCAGCTCGCCGATGATCAGGCCGCCGACGTCGGCGATCAGCCCGGGCGGACCGTCGGCGGCCACCTCCAGCAGGCCGTCGCGCAGCAACCCGTAGCCGGAGAGGTCGAGCTCCCCGGTGACGGTCACCAGTGTGCTGGCGGGCCGCCGCGCCGGTTCCAGGGTGATGCCGCGGGCGAGCACGGGGCCGTGCGGGTGGTCCGACGGCCGCGCGTCGGGCGGCCGGCTATTCATCGGCCGGGTGGCGCGACACCGGACCGTGTTTCCGGCGTCGTGCCCGTCGGCTTGTTCCCCGGTGACGGGGCGACGTCGCCGGCTGGGCGTCAGCACGGCCCAGACGACCTTGCCCCCGGCCCAGGACCGGCTGCACCCCCAGACGTGCGCGGTGTGCGCCACCAGCCGGAGCCCGAGACCGCGTTCGGTGGGCCGCTCGAGCAGCACCGCCTGCCGCGGGTCGTCGTCGGCGACCGAGACGGTCAGGGTGCCCGGACGCAGCTCCAGCCGCAGCCGCGGGCGCGAATCCGTGTGCAGGATCGCGTTCTTCACCAGCTCGGTCGCGACGAGCAGAGCGTCCTCGAGGTGTTCACGCGCGCTCCACAGCGCGCAGGTCCGTTCGACGAACGCCCGCGCGGCCGCGGGAGCCCCCGGCGAGGAGGCCAGCAGCTGAATGGCCCGCCGCCGGGCAGGCCGGATGCGCGCCCGTTCGGCCGCGCCGACATCGGGGTGGACCGGCACCCCCCGGGCCGCCAGTGCCGCCACGTGGTCCGCACGGTCGGTGACCACGGCGAACGGAAGCCCCGGCCAGTCCCTGATCCGGGCGGCGATCACGGCGAACACGCTCGGCAACAGATCGTCGTCGGCTTCGAGGCCCCGGATGTCGGCGACGACGCTTTCCGGCGCGTCCGTGGCCACCTTGAGCACCCCGTCGCGCAGTTCGGGGTAGCCGGCCGTGGTCAGGGTCCCGGTCAAGGTCGCCACGGTCGACTCCGCCCGGTAGCTCGGCACCAGGTGCAGGCTGTTTTCAGTGCTCATGTTCCCGCCTCGACCCCACCACACCCTCGGCGGCTTCGAGCCCGAGCGCTGCCAGCAGCGACGCACAGTCACGAGCATCGTGGGCGGCCGAGGCGACCACCCGGGCGCCGCGATACCGCTGCTCGGGGGTGAGCCCCGTGCTCCCGGTGACCGTAGGCGGCCCCGGGTCCCGCTTCACCGGGTCGGCAGCACGCATGGGAACGCCGTTCCACGGAACGTCGCGGTGATCATCGAATCCTCCGCCGGTCTCGACCACTTTGGTGGCACCGCCGGGGGCTGGGGCGGAACGCGCCGCCGCCCGACATCGACGTCGCGCGGCTGATGCGCCCAGTCTAGCCCCGGACAAGCCGCGGCGACACCGCTTCCGGTGGGGACGACGGAGTCCAAAATGGAGAGAAAGGGGGTGCGGCAAAGCGAAACCCGCCCGGCCGGCCCCGGTGGAATTGCTGTCCATCGGCCAATTGACCATTCATCCGCCCCGACGCGCCGTTCGGCGACTTCGCGATTGCCGCCCCGGCTGGCGCGTCCATACCCTCGAATCCAGGGCAAGTGTGTGTGGGGGGAAATGGAGCACTCACGACTGGTCGTCCATCGCACGGTGCTCGCGGTGGATATCGAAGGATATGGTCACCAGGGGAGGACCACGCCGCACCGGCTGGTGGTCCGGCAAGGTCTCGACCTCGCGTTGCGTCGTGCCTTCAAGGAGGCCGGCGTACCCTGGTTCGACTGCAAGCACGAGAGCACCGGCGACGGAACCCTCGTGCTCGTACCGGCGCAGGTGCTCAAAGGTCCTTTCGTCGAGGTTCTTTCCGCGGCTCTTGCCCGGGAACTCCGGCAGCACAATGACGCGCACCGGGCGGAGGAGCAGATCCGGCTGCGAATGGCACTTCACGCGGGAGAAGTCGCCTATGATGACCAAGGGGCGACCGGCCCCGCGATCAATCAGACATTTCGCCTGATTGATGCTCCGCAGCTCAAGATCGCTTTGGCCGAATCGCCGGGAACGCTCGCGCTGATCACTTCGACGTGGTTCTTCGACGAAGTCGTCCGCAGCAGCACGGTGGTGGACGCCTCGACGTTCCGGCCCGTGCAGGTGGCCGTGAAGGAGACCGTGACCGTCGGCTGGATCAGCCTGCCGGACCACCCGTACCCGTCGGCCGCCGAAGAGCCCGTCCCGGTGGAAGCGGAGCCGCGGCGGGCGGAAGCGGCGCACCTCCCGGCTCCGGTGAGCGGCCGCTCCACGCTCCCGCGCGACCTCCCGGCCTTCACCGGCCGTGACCGGGAGCTGGCCGAGCTCACCGCGACCGTGTCCACCGCCGCGGGGCAGGGCACCCTGGGGATGGCCGTCCACGTCGTGGACGGCATGCCGGGCATCGGGAAGACGACGTTCGCGGTCCGCGCCGCCTACCAGCTGGCCGGCTACTTCCCCGACGGCCAGGTCTTCCTCGAACTGCACGGCCACAGTCCCGGGCAGGCACCCGTGGACCCCGGGGACGCCCTGGCCTCGCTGCTGCTCCTCTGGGGCGTCCCGGCGATCGACATCCCCGCCGGTCTGGACGATCGTGCTCGCTTGTGGCGCGAGAAGCTGGCCGGGCGGAAGATCCTGTTGCTGCTCGACGACGCCGTCGGCGACGAGCAGGTCCGGCCGCTGCTGCCCGGCAGCCCGGGAAGTCTCGTGCTGATCACCAGCCGGCGCCGGATGGAGTCCGTCGCCGACGCGAGCCCGGTTTCGCTGCAGACCCTTCCGCCCCAGGACGCCGCCGCGATGTTCGAGCGCTACACCGGTGCGCACCGGCACGATCCCCGGGCCGTGGCCGAGCTGATGGCGATGTGCGGGTACCTGCCATTGGCCATCACGCTCACGGCCGGGCGGCTGCGCAACCACCCCTGCTGGACGCCCGAGAACCTGGCCGACGACCTCAGGTGCTCCCGCAACCGGATCACGGTGCTGCGCGCGGGCAACCGCACCGTCGCCGCGGCGTTCGACCTCTCCTACCGCGACCTGAGCCCGGACGAGAAACGGCTCTTCCGCCGCCTCGGCCTGCACCCAGGCACCCGGATCGAGGCGCTCGCGGCCGCGGCGCTCGACGGCGAAGACCCGGAACCGACCGGCGAGCGCCTCGATGCGTTGTACCTCAACCACCTGCTGGAAGAAGTGGCTCCCGGTCGCTACCGCCTGCACGACCTGACCCGGGCCTACAGCCTGACCCTGAGCACCGAAGACGGCGACGACAAGGCCCTGCACCGCCTGCTCGACTACTACCTCCCCGCCGTCCGGTCGGCGACCCGGTTCGTCGCCACCCGCGGCCCGCGGCCGGAGATCGCCGCCGAGGCGCCGGCGGGGACGCACGAATTCGGGTCGGAAGCCGAGGCGATCGCGTGGTTGAGCGCCGAACGCGCCAACCTCGGTGCCTGCATCACCTACGCGGCGGTCCACGACCACCTGCACCGCGCCGCGGAACTCGCGGTCGCGCTCCACCCGTACCTCGAGCAGCACGGGTACTGGCACGACGCCCACCGGCTCGACCAGGCCGTACTGGCCGCGGAACAAGCGGCGGGCAACCTCACCGACGAAGCGGCCACGCGCGCGGATCTGGGCCGGGTGCGGAGCCTGCTCGGCGACCACCCCGCGGCGGTCGAGGACCTGATGCGCGCGCGGGAGCTGTCCGCCAGATCCGGCGACCGGCTCGGCGAAGCCGCGGCGCTGACCGAAATCGGGTTCGCGCGGATGGAGCTTTCCGAGTACCCGGAAGCGATCGAGTACCTCACCCGCGCCCACGCGCTGTACGAACAGCTGGAGAACCCGTTCGGCATCGCGGGCGCACTCGGCAGCCTCGCGAGCGTGCAGTTCCGGCTCGGCCGGCACGACGCCGCCCGAGCCGATGGCGAGCGGGCCCTCGCGCTGTACGTCGAGCTCGGCAACAAGCTCGGCGAAGCCTTGAGCCTGCTCTGCATCGGCTGCACGTACGGCGTCCGCGGAGACTACGCGAGCGCGATCGGGATCTTCGGGCAAGTCCTTTCCCTGTCCCGGGAACTGGGCGACCGGTACACGGAGGCGAGGGCCCTCAACAACCTCGGCCGCATGCACTTCGAGCGCGGTGACTACGGTACGGCGGACAGTTGCTACAGCAGCGCGCAGCTCATCTACAGCAGGCTGGACAGCCGGACCCGGGAAGCGGTGGCCCTGAACAACCTCGGCCGGCTGCACCACGCGGGCGGCAACTTCCGGCTGTCGCTCATGTACCTGGAACGCGCCCGGGCGTTGTTCAGCGACGACCGGGCGTGGCAGGCCGAGAACCTCAACAACCTCGGCGGCCTTGCCCTGGCCTGGCCCGAAGCGGGCGACCCCGGCGAGTTCTACCGCCAGGCGCTCGACCGGTCGCGGGCCATCGGGATCCGCCTGCAGGAAGGACGAGCGCTCGAAGGTCTGGGCCGGTGCTCGCTGAGAGCCGAGAACGTCGCGGACGGCGTCGCCCGGCTGTCGGAGGCGTTGACGGTGTTCGACGAACTGAAGGCGCCGGAGGCGAAGGCGGTGAGGACCGCTCTCGCGAACCTGGCCGATGCCTAGCTGTGGTGTCCGGGGAGGTTGGTCGGCCGGGTGATGGAAGTACAGTCATCCGGGCAGGCCTGAGCGGCGGTTTTTCGTCGGGGCAGATTTCGCGGTCCTGCTCGACGACCAGGCGGGCCAGTCGTTTCCGGACATCCCACCTGGCTCACGGGGTCAGAGTGCCGGCTTCCCCGGCTGGTAGAGCCAGGTGCGGAAGAACGAGCCGAGGTCGCGGCCGGTCAGCCGCTCGACGAACCGGATGAAGTCGCGCGTCGAGACGTTGCCGTACCGGTTGACCGTCGGCCACTGCGTGAGCACCTGGAAGAAGGCGCGGTCGCCGATCTTCAGGCGCAGTGCCTGCAGGGTCATCGCGCCGCGGTTGTAGACCAGGTCGTCGAAGATGTGGTCACGGCCGGGATCGGCGACCTTGCCGCTCCAGTCCTTCTCTTCGGCGTAGGTCTTCGCGAAGCTCTGTTGCACGGGGACGCCGGTGAACTTCTCCTGGTAGAGCCACTCCGAGTAGGTCGCGAAGCCTTCGTTGAGCCAGATGTCCGACCAGTGCACCGGGGTGAGGCTGTCGCCGAACCACTGGTGGCCGAGTTCGTGGGCGAGCAGATCGCCGTCGACGTCGCTGGTGTCCTGGTCGTAGACCGGCCGGCTCTGCGTCTCGAGGGCGTAGCCGACACCGACGTCGGCGAGGATGCCGCCGGTCGAGTCGAACGGGTACGGCCCGTACACCGAGGACTCCCACTGGACGACCTGCGCCGTGGTCTGGTTGAACACCTTGCCCTGACCGGGTTTCGTGTCGATCGACTGGCCGATCGCGGTGATGTTCGGCAGGCCACCGGCCGTCACGCCGCGGGTGACGTCGTAACGGCCGATCGCGAGCATGCTCAGCTCGCTCGCCATCGGCCGGTTCATGCTCCAGCGGAAGGTGGTCCGGTGATCGCGAGTGGTGGTGGGCCCGGGTTCGCCGTTGGCCAGCACGGTCAGTCCGGCCGGGACGGTGATGGTCTGGGTGTAGGTCGCCTTGTCGTCGGTGGTGTCGTTCACCGGGTAGTAGGTCGCGGCGCCGATCGGCTGGTTGAGCGCGACGGCGCCGTCCTTGGTGGCGACCCAGCCGGAGACGCCGAGGGCGGGGTCGTCGATCTTCTGCGGGACGCCGGCGTAGCTCACCGAGACGACGAACGGGCTGCCCTTCCGCAGACCGTGCGGCGGGGTGATCACCAGCTCCTGGGCACCGCTGCGGGTGTAGGCGGCGTTCAGGCCGTCGACCGTGAGCTTGCTGATCGTCAGCGGTCCCCGGAAGTCCAGGTCGAAGCGGGAGAGGTCCTGGGTGGCCGTGGCGAGGATCGTCGTGGTCGCGTCGATCGCCTGGGTGTCGGGCCGGTACGCCAGCCGGATGTCGTAGTGGCCGACGTCGTAGCCGCCGTTGCCCATGTCGGGGAAGTACGGATCCCCGGCCCCCGGCGCACCGGGGGAGTACCGCGGCGGGTGCGCGGGCGCCGCCTCCGCCTGGCCCGTCGCGACGAGCAAACCGGACAGTGCACAAGAGATGATCACCAAGTGGCTACGGGTGACGCCTCGCATGGATCCTCCTCGGCCATCATCGACGCTGAAGAGTAGGTCCGACCCGACACGAGTATCAACCCCGTTGCGGCGCCTCGAAGTCCGATTTGGTCGCTTCGTCAGTCCTCGACGAAGGTGACCGTGTCGCCGAGCGGTGCGCGGCCCGTCCGGCCGCGATCCGCCGACGGGGCTTCGAACCCGATCGACGGGCGCACGATCCCGGCGGCGGTCTCGTGGAACTTCGCCCACGCCACCTGCGGGCAGCTGTGCAGTCCTTCCGCGCGCAGCAGCAGCATGACGGTCTGCAGGTACATGCCCGCGTCGGACCACTGTGGCCGGCACAGGTCGCGGTCGAGGTAGCAGAACAGCGCCGCCGGGGCGCCGAAGCAGTCCCAAGCCGCTCGCTCGTGCGCTTCTTGAGTTCGGCCAGCGGCGCCCCCGTCACGACGTAGCTCCGCCAAGGCTGCAGGTTCGAGCCGGACGGGGCCCGGGCCGCGGCGGACAGCACCCGCCGCACCGTCGCCCGCGGCACGGGCCGGTCGGTGAACCCGCGCACCGCCCGCCGGCTTTCGACCGCCTCGTAGACGTCCATCGTCGGCCTCCCACCCGGTTCGTTACAGGTGAGATAGTATCATTCAATACTAATCTTCGGGAGGAGCGAACCGGGTCAGCAGATCCGCCAGCCGTTCGGGCTCGCCGGGTTCCAGCTCGGCGACCAGGCGCCGGGCCAGCGGCTCGGCCGCCACGTGCGCCGCGTCGAAGAGCTCCAGTCCCTCGGGAGTGATCTCCACGGCCCGCGCCCGCCGGTCCCCGGGGACGGCCTTGCGCGCGGCCAGCCCCTTGCGTTCCAGATCGTCGACGACGCGCATGATCCCCGCCTTGTCGGACCCGGTCGCCGCCCCGAGGTCCCGCTGCAGGGTGGGTCCGCGCTCGGCCAGCACGATCAGCACGGCGAAGTGCCGCAGTTCGATCCCGAGCGGCCGCAGCGCCTCGGACATCACCGCGGCGGCGTGCCAGTGCGCGCGCCGCAGGAGAAGTCCCAGCGCGAACGGCGATTCAGCGGTCATGGCCGGACGCTACCAGCGGCGAATCACTCGATACGGTATCGATCGACACCAAACTGGTCCGGATCGTTACACAACTTCGGGCGGCGTGAGACGTCTGGTGGTTCGTGAGATCGATCCGTATCGCCGGGCTCGGCCTGGTTGCCCTCCTGCTGGCGGCGTGCAGTGGACAGACCGACGGGACCGCGCAACCGGTCGGCGCGGCCGGACCGGCCGGGACGGCGACGGCACCCGGGGTGCCGGCGTCGACGGTGGCGTTCGAGGGCGGGGACCAGCTGAGCCCCAAGGACCCGATCGTCGTCAGGGCGTCGGGTGGCACGCTGCAGGCGGTCACCGTCACGAACCCGCAGACCGGGAACGGCGTCAAGGGCGAACTTTCGCCGGACAAGACGACCTGGACCAGCAACGACCGCCTCCGCTACGGGGCCACCTACCAGGTGGTCGCCACCGCGGTGAACCAGGCGGGCGCGACGACCGAGCAGCGCGGCGAGGTCCACACCATCAAGCCGTCCGGGATCGCCACGCCGGCGCTCTTCCAGCCGGCGTCGAACGATGTCGGCGTCGGCCTGATCATCGGCCTGAAGTTCGACCACGACATCGCCGACAAGGCGACGGTGGAGAAGTCGTTCAAGGTGACGTCGTCGCCCGCGCAGGACGGCGGCTGGTACTGGGTGAGCAAGCGCGAAGTGCACTACCGGCCCAAGGACTACTGGAAGGCCGGCTCGACGGTGAAGCTCGAGACGACGACCTTCGGCACCCCGATCGGCGGCGGCGTGTACGGCGGCCAGGACGTCTCGGCCACGTACAAGGTGCACGACTCCTGGATCGCCAAGGCGGACGGCAAGACCCACCAGATCAACGCGTACCACAACGGACAGCTGGTGAAGACCGCGCCGACCAGCATGGGCAAGACCGCCGACACCCCGCCGCGGGGCCCGACGCCCACCTTCAACGGCACCCACACGGTGCTGGGGAAGGAGGAGCACAAGATCATGGACTCCTGCAGCTACGGCGTGTGCGAGGGCGACCCCGGTTACTACAGCGCCCCGGAGAACTGGAACGTCCGGATCTCCAACGACGGCGAATACCTCCACGAGAACCTGAAGACGGTCGGCGTCCAGGGCAGCGCCAACGTCTCCAACGGCTGCCTCAACATGAACACCGAGAACGCCAAGTGGTTCTTCGACAACTTCAACGTCGGCGACATCGTGGAGGTCACCAACTCGGGTGGCCCGCAGCTGTCCATCAACAACGGCCACGGCGACTGGGCGATCAGCTGGAGCGCCTGGCAGGCAGGCAGCGCCCTACGCGGCTGAGTCCGGCCCGTGGCGCGGGTGCGAGACTGGGCGAACTCAACGACGTGAATGGAGTTCGCTGTGGTCTCCAAAGCCCTTGAAGGACCGGTCCCGGCGTCGAGCGGGCCGGGTCAGCCGGTCCTCCAGCTCTTGGACAAGGCCATCGGCTTCCAGACACCGCTGGTGCGCAAGAACATCGCCCGGGCCCGCCAGCGCAACCCGGACGCGACACCGGCGGAGGTCGTGCGCACCCTGGAGCGGATGTACGTCAGCGCGCTGGCGGGCACCGGGGCGGCGGTCGGGGCCACCGCGGCCGCGCCCGCCGTCGGCACCGGCGTGGCACTGGCGCTGTCGGCGGGCGAGGCCTTCTCCTCGCTCGAGCTGAGCACGCTGTTCGTGCTCTCGGTCGCCGAGGTCCACGGCGTCCAGCTGGACGAGATCGAACGCCGGCGCACGCTGGTCATGGGGATCCTGCTCGGCCAGTCGGGTTCCTCGACCATCGTCGGCAAGGCCGCCGAGCGCACCGGTCAGCACTGGGCCCGTCAGCTCGTCAGCAAGGTGCCCGCGACGGCGCTGAAACAGATCAACGGCGTCCTGGGCAAGAACTTCGTCACCAAGTACGGCACCAAGCAGGGCATCATCGTGCTCGGCCGGGTGGCCCCGTTCGGCATCGGCGCGGTGATCGGCGGTGGCGCCAACGCCACCGTCGCCGCCATGGCGGTCCGCGCCGCCCGGCGCGCGTTCGGCCCCGCGCCGGAAGCGTGGCCCGAAACCGAGCTGGACTCCACGCCTCCGGACTCGGAGTTCTCGGATCGTTGAGCGCGTGCAGCTCAGAGCAAGTTCTGGCTACCGAACCAGTGGCCCAGCGCAGCCCGAAGGCCGTCCGGGTCGCCGGCCCAGCACACGTACCCGTCCGGCCGGATGAGCATCGGCTCGGCATCAGTGCCCTGCCCCACGCGGTCCACCCGATCGCGCCAACGGCCGGCGACCTCACCGAACCTGTCGGCCGGATCGATGAGAAGCCCCCGCCCGCACCGCAGCAGTTCGTGCGACCGCACCGGACCGAGGTGCTGATCCGGCGCGGGAAGACCGACCAGGGGCTGGTCGTCGCTGCCCGGCATCGGGTACCGGATGCCCATCCCGGACAACACGTCGTCGAGGTGGTGCTGCACCTCCCGCAGCTCGGCCAGCGCCGCGAACAACCCCTTGGCCGCCGCCAGGTCCGGGTCGCCGGTGCCCTGCTGGTCCATCAGCAGGCTCTGCGCCTGGACGTTGCGCAGCACGGCGGCCCCGACCGGGTGGCGTTCGGCGTGGTAGGTGTCGAGCAGGTGCGCCGGCGCCCAGCCGCGCACGGCGGCGCCGAGCTTCCACCCGAGGTTCAGCGCGTCCTGGATCCCCGTGTTCATGCCCTGCGCCCCGATCGGGAGGTGGACGTGGGCGGCATCGCCCGCCAGGAAGACCCGCCCGTGCCGGTACCGCGCGGCCTGCCGGGCCGCGTTGGTGATGCGGCGGGCGTAGCGCAGTTCGAGCAGTTCCACCCGCGAGCCGAACACGACCCGCAGCCCCTCCCGGATCTCCTCCTCGGTGACCGGGACGTCCCGGGGCAGCGACCGGCCCGGCCCGCCCAGCGCGAGCCGGCGCAGCGGCCTGCCCCGCGGATCGGTGCCGAGCGGGAACACCGACACCCAGTGCCCGTCCTCGCTGCGGGCGTGCGTCATCGCCTGGCCGGCGCCACCCAACCGCACGTCGGCGGCGACGGAGGTCATCGTGCCCGGTCTGCCGGGGAACTCCGCGCCCAGCAGCGACCGCACGGTGCTGCGGCCGCCGTCGGCCGCGACCAGGTAACGGGAGCGGACGACCCCGCCGCTCGCGAAGGTCGCGGTGACCCCGTCGTCGTCCTGGGCGAGGCCGGTCAGTTCGTGGTCACGCCGGACGTGGATGTCGTGCGCGGCCAGGTGCCGTTCGAGGAATTCCTCGATCACCACCTGCGGGATGGACCGCCACGGCTGGGCGTGCCTGTCCCGGGTCAGCGGAAGCGTGATGCCGGCGAAGTGGGCGGTGCCGACCGGGTGATTCCCGTTGGCCAGCAACGGTTCCAGCAGGCCACGCTGGTCGAACGCCTCCTGCGTGCGCGACTGCACGCCACCCGCCTTCGACAACGTGCTGCGCTGCGACAGCTTGTCGGCCAGCACGACCGGCACCCCCGCCACCCGCAGTTCGTTGGCCAGCGTCAAACCGGTCGGGCCCGCGCCGACGACGAGCACATCGGTGTCCATGAGTTCTCCCCTGGATGTGTCGATCAGAACGAGAGTGACGCTCCACCCACCGAGGCGGGTCGCGCCAGAAACCCGCTCGATTGCGTCGGTATCCGACACGGATTAGCTTGGATGCGGTGGAATACGACGAGTTGGATCGCAGGCTCGTGCACGCCCTGCAGGTCGACGGCCGGGCGCCGTTCAGCACGATCGCCGAGGTCCTGGGCGTGTCGGATCGCACCATCGCCCGCCGGTACGCCCGCCTGCGGTCGGCGGGCGCGGTACGGGTGCTCGGCGGCGTCGACCCGGCCGCACTGGGCGCGGTGCTGTGGTTCCTGCGGGTGCGCTGCGCACCGTCCGCGTCGGTCCCGGTCGCCGAGGCACTGGCCCGGCGCCCCGACACGTCCTGGGTGAGCATCACCTCCGGCGGCACGGAGATCACCTGCACGGTCCGCACCGAAAGCGAGGCCGACAGCGAGGCGCTGCTGCTGGCCAAGCTGCCGCGCACCCCACGCGTGGAGGGAGTGACGGCGCACTCGGTGCTGCACGCGTTCTACGGCGGCCCGGACAGCCTGGTCGCCAAGCTCGGCTCGCTGGACGAGGAGACGATCGAGCGCCTGCGCCCGCCCCCGCTACCGCACCGCCCGGGCCCGGTACGGCTCGACGACGGAGACCGCAAGCTCCTGGCCGCACTCGCCACCGACGGCCGCACCGAGGCAGAGCGCCTGGCCGCGTTGACCGGCTGGTCCCCGACAACGGTCCGCCGCCGGATGACCGAGCTCCGCGAGCGCGGGGTGCTGTACCTGGACATCGACGTCGACGGAACGATGTTCGGCGTCGGCCCCCGAACGATGCTCTGGCTTTCGGTCGCCCCGGCTTCCCTGGAGGAGGCCGGCACGGCGCTGGCCGGACATCCGGAGATCGCGTTCGCCGCCGCCACGACCGGGCCGACGAACCTGTACGCGAGCGTGGTGTGCGCGAACCAGCAGGAGCTGTACCGGTATTTGACGGGCCGGCTGGCCGGGCTGACGGCCATCACCCACATCGAGACGGCACCGGTGATCAAGACCGTGAAGCGGGCAGCGAACCGGCCGTAGGCCCGCGAAACACGCGAATGGCGGAAGCTCCGCATGCCATGCTCGGATCATGGCCGACCGTAGAGACGACCTCCCTGTGCTGACCATCGACGGAGCCCGCTTTTCCGACTTCGACGGATTCACTCGCGAGTTCTCACGGCTACTCGGCGACTACAGGTGGCGAGGAAGCCTCGACGCCTTCAACGACATCCTCGGCGGAGGCTTCGGGACACCTGACCACGGCTGGGTTTTGAGGTGGCTGAACTCGGGGCTGTCCCGGTCCGCGCTCGGCTACGAGGCGACGGTCCGAAGGCGAGAGCAGCTTCTCCTCACCTGCCACCCGTCGATCGTCGGGATCATCCGCGAGCACGAACCCGATGGAGACGGGACAGGACACGGCATCCGTCTGGAGCTGCTCTGACCGATCAGGGCGGTGGGAGCGCGATCCCCGCACGCCGGCACGACCGGACGTCGAGGGCCGAGTGGTGCGTGCGGTCATTGCACCGCACGGCTCTGGACGCGACGGGCGACGGCGAGCACGACCGGCGCCGTGAGCCAGCACAGGTACGCGCCGGTGCCGCCGATCAGGAACGAGACGGGAACGGACACCGCGAAGACGGCGGCCAGGCAGATGCTGCGCACGAGGCTCTGCGCGAATTCCGGCGGCGCGACGTCCGAGCGGTGCAAATGCTCGCGCCGGATCTTGCGGATGATGAGCGCGAACGTCGCGGACGCCAGGACCTGCACGAGCGCGTAGAAGCTGAACCGCGGCGGGAAGGCGCCGTCGGCGGTGAGCAGCCGGGTGGCGAACGGCATCAGGACCTGCATGAACAGCCAGGCCAGGGTGAGGCTGGTCAGGCGCCCGCTCAGCGAGCCGACGTAGCGGAAGATCTCGTGGTGCGCGCGCCAGTGGGCGGCGATCACCGTGAAGCTGAGCGCGAAGGCCAGGTACTCCTTGCCGTGGGCCAAAGCCGAGCTCAGCATGGCGTCGGTGGTGTCGCCGGTGGGGGCGGGGAGGTCCAGGGCGAGCAGGGTGAGCGCGATCGCGATCACCGCGTCGACGAACGTCGTGAGCCGATCGGCGGCGACCGCTCGGGCTTCGCCGGTTTCGTTGCTGTGCCGGGTTTTCACGGTGGCTCAGACCGCGACCGGGGCCAGGCGCCGCGAACGCACGGCGAGGACGATCATGACCGCCGGGATCAGCAGGTCGTTGACGAGCACGCCGCCGGTGTTGCCGGGAGCGTGGTCGCCGCCCGCGAACCATTGGTAGACGTGGCCGGCGAGGGCGCCCCACAGGAACATGCCGCCGCCGAGCCCGATGGTGATGCGCTCACGCGCTGACGCCGAAGCCGCGCGGAAGCCCATGACGGCCAGCCCGAGGTTGGCGAAGGCGATCTCGAACAGGAACGGCGTCCGGGGGAAGCCGATGGCGGTGGCCATCACGTCCGGGAAGGCGAGGAACGCGACCGTCATCCACAGGCTGCCGATGCCGAAGGCGCCGATGGCCCACCAGCGCTGCCAGATCTCCAGCCGCTCCCGGGCCGAGGTGACGTGGCGGGCTCGCAGGTAGGCCCCGACAGCCGGGACCACGATCCAGACCAGGGGAAAGGCCGACTGGGCGAAGTAACCGAAGGTGTCCATGCCGCGAGTCTTGCATGGTTAACATTAACCAGTCAACACTCTGCTAGGCTGACGGCGTGGACGAAGGACTCGCAGACTTGCTGCACCGCGTGGTCATGCTGCTGGGCGACGCGGCCCGCCGCCGCACCGACGGCGAGGACGGCTTGACGTACAGCCAGATCCGGCTGCTGGGCACGCTGGAGGACATCGAGCCGGCAACGCAACACCGCCTGGCCCAGGCGTTGTCGGTCTCGGACCCGGCGATCAGCCGCTCCCTGCGCACCCTGGAGGCGGACGGCCTGGTCCAGGTCGTGGTCGACCCCGCCCACGCCCGACGGCGTCTGGTCACGCTCACGGAAACCGGCCGGAAGGCGTTCCAGGTCAACGGGAAGCCCCTCTACGACGAGTTCCGCGCCGGGCTCATCGCCGCCGGATTCCCGTACGAGCGCTACCTCGAAGACACGCTGCGGCTGGCCGAGATCCTCGAATCCGACTGACCACGGCCCCGGAACGCGGAAAACCCCTCCGGTCAGCCCGCGAGGACTGAAACGAAGGGGTTTTGCGAGAGTGGAGCTAAGGGGACTCGAACCCCTGACCCCCTCACTGCCAGTGAGGTGCGCTACCAGCTGCGCCATAGCCCCGAGGCGAAGGTGAACTCCGCATCTCGTATGCCCATACATTACACCCCTCCAGTGCCCCCTCCGCGCGGGGGTACCTACACCCACCCCAAGCTCCTGACCTGCACTTTCACACCTTATTTTTAGTCGTGTATTGACTCCCGGTGTGGCCCCCGTTACATTTTGCGCGGTTGTGACGCCGAGGTCCCCGCCCGTTACGCCGCGTCTACCCAGACCGGGCACGCCTCTGCCGTTTCCTGCTCGATGGATGCCGCGAACGCGGCGGAGGAGGTTTCGCATGAAGAGGGTGATGACGTTGCTCGCGGCAGCGTCAGTCCTGGTCGGGAGCGCGGTAGCGGCGCCGAGCGCCCAGGCCGCCATCACGCCCGACGGCTGGTACACCGTGGCCGCCGTCAACAGCGGGAAGTGCGTGGACGCGCGGGCCGCGGGCACCGCCAACGGGACCGTCGTCCAGCAGTACTCCTGCAACCAGAGCAGCTCGCAGCAGTGGCAGTTCCAGTCGACCGGGGACGGCTACTTCCGGGTGAACGCGCGCACCAACCCGGCCGCCGCCTGGGATGTCACGAACGTCTCCACCGCCGATGGTGGGCTGGTGCAGCTGTGGTCCTACTCGAACGGGGCCAACCAGCAGTGGCAGGCCGTCGACGAAGGCAGCGGCCGGTACCACTTCGTCAGCCGCAACAGCGGGAAGTGCCTCGACGTCCCGGGCGCCTCCGTCGCCGACTCGGTTCAGCTCCAGCAGTACGCCTGCAACGGCACCACCGCGCAGTCCTTCATGCTGACCCCCGTGAACACCAGCCAGCCGCCGGGCCAGCCGGACTTCGGGCCGAACGTCGTGATCTTCGACCCGTCCATGCCGAGCTCGACCATCCAAAGCCGGCTCGACAGCATTTTCGGCCAGCAGGAACGCAACCAGTTCGGCAGCCAGCGCTACGCCGTGATGTTCAAGCCGGGCACCTACGCCAACGACGTCAACGTCGGTTTCTACACGCAGGTCCTCGGCCTCGGTCTGAGCCCCGACGCCGTCAACATCAACGGCGCCGTGCACGTCGAGGCGGACTGGTTCCCGCCGCAGAACGCGACCCAGAACTTCTGGCGGGGCGCGGAAAACCTGTCCGTGACGCCGACCGGGGGCGCCGACCGGTGGGCGGTCAGCCAGGCCGCGCCGTACCGCCGCATGCACGTCCGCGGTGACCTGCAGCTCGACGACGGCGGCTGGGCCAGCGGCGGCTGGATCTCCGACACGAAGATCGACGGCCAGGTCCGCTCCGGCTCGCAGCAGCAGTGGATTTCCCGCAACTCGCAGTTCGGCAGCTGGAACGGCTCGAACTGGAACATGGTCTTCGCGGGCGTCCAGGGCGCTCCGGCGAACACCTTCCCGAGCCCGCCCTACACCACGGTCGCCCAGACGCCGGTCGTGCGCGAGAAGCCCTTCCTCTACCTCGACGGCGGCGGCAACTACCAGGTCTTCGTGCCCGGCGTGAAGACCAACGCGTCCGGCACGAGCTGGGCGAACGGCACCGCGCCCGGCACGTCGCTGCCGATCGGCCAGTTCTACATCGCCAAGCCCGGCGCCACCGCCGCCGACATGAACGCCGCGCTCGCCGCGGGCAAGAACCTGCTGGTCACGCCCGGTGTCTACCACCTGAACCAGACGCTGCGCGTCACCCGGCCGGACACCGTCGTGCTCGGCCTCGGCATCGCCACGCTGGTCCCGGACAACGGCATCACCGCCATGACCGTGGACGACGTCGACGGCGTCAAGGTCGCCGGCCTGCTGATCGACGCCGGCACGACCAACTCGGCCACGCTCATGCAGGTCGGCCCGGCCGGCTCGAGCGCGAACCACGCGGCCGACCCGACGTCGCTGCACGACGTGTTCTTCCGGATCGGCGGCGCCGCCGTCGGGAAGGCGACGAACAGCCTGGTCGTCAACAGCAGCAACGTGATCGGCGACCACATGTGGATCTGGCGCGCCGACCACGCCGACCGCAACGAGTACGTCGGCTGGGGCACGAACACGGCCGACACCGGGCTCACCGTCAACGGCAACGACGTGACGATGTACGGCCTGTTCGTCGAGCACTACCAGAAGACGCAGGTCGTCTGGAACGGCAACGGCGGCCGGACCTACTTCTTCCAGAACGAGATGCCCTACGACGTGCCGGACCAGGCGAGCTGGATGAACGGCTCCACGCCGGGCTACTCCGCCTACAAGGTGGGCCCGAACGTCACCAGTCACGAAGCGTGGGGCCTGGGCAGCTACTGCTACTTCAGCACCAACCCGTCCGTGGCCAGCGCGCACGCCTACGAGGCGCCGAACACGGCGGGTGTCCGCTTCCACGACATGGTGACCGTGTCGCTCAACTACCAGGGCACGATCACGCACGTCATCAACAACACCGGGCCGGCGACGCCGTCGGGCACCAAGGCGGTCAACCTGGTGAGCTACCCCTGAGCAACCGGCGTGCGCCGTGGTGGCGGCCGCGGCGCACGCCGGTCCTTCAAGCCCACGTCCGTCAAGTCCACAATGGAGTTACCCCGAACGGGGTGTTCGAGGAGCCGGCCGGGCGGGATCGTCGCGATACTGGAGTCCCCAACCGATCCGGGAGCGGCAGATGACCTCCTTCGCAGCGTTCTCCGTCGTCGAACCCCGCCGGGCCTGGCCGCTGGTGGCCCTGCGCGGCGTGTTCGCCGTGCTCTTCGGGCTCTTCGCGCTGATCTGGCCGGGCGCCACCGTCCTCGTCCTGGCGATCCTCTACGGCGTCTACGCGATCGTCGACGGCATCGGCGCCCTCATGCAGGCCTTCCGCCCGGGCGACGCCGGGCACCGCGCCGCCTACGGGGTCCTCGGCGCGCTCGGCATCGTCGCCGGGATCCTCGTCCTCGTCTGGCCGGGCATCACCGTCCTGCTGCTGGCCCTGCTGGTCGGCCTGTGGGCGATCGTCACCGGCATCGCCGAAATCGCCGCGGCGATCCGCCTGCGCAAGCAGATCCAGGGCGAGGCCTTCCTGATCCTGGCCGGCGCGATCTCCGTGCTCGCCGGCATCCTGATCGTGATCAACCCGATCGCCGGCGCGTACGGCGTCGCGCTGCTCGTCGGCATCTACGCGCTGATCTACGGGATCGTGCTGCTGGTTCTCGCGTTCCGGCTCCGGAAGCTCGCCGGCTGAGTACCGTGCGGGGGTGTCGACCCGCGAACTGGTGGTGCTGGGCACCGCGAGCCAGGTGCCCACGCGCCTCCGCAACCAGAACGGCTACCTCCTGCGCTGGGACGGCGAGGGCCTCCTCTTCGACCCCGGCGAAGGCACCCAGCGCCAGATGCTGCGGGCCGGCGTGGCCGCCACGGACATCACCCGCATCTGCATCACGCACTTCCACGGCGACCACAGCCTCGGCCTCCCCGGGGTGATCCAGCGGCTGTCGCTGGACGCCGTGGCCCACCCGGTCCACGCCCACTTCCCGGCGTCCGGCGCGCACTACTTCGAGCGCATGCGGCACGCGACCGCGTTCTACGAGCGGGCCGACCTGCGCGAGCACCCGATCGCCGGAGACGGCCCGATCGCCGGCGGGAAGTTCGCCCTCGAGGCCCGGCGCCTGAGCCATCCCGTCGAGGCGTTCGGCTACCGCCTGACCGAGCCCGGCGGCCGCACCATGCTGCCGGGGAAACTGGAGGAACACGGGATCACCGGCCCCGATGTCGGCCGGCTCCAGCGCGAAGGACACCTGGACGGCGTGAAGCTGACCGACGTCAGCACGCCCCGCCCCGGCCAGCGGTTCGCCTTCGTCATGGACACCCGGCTGTGCGACGCCGTGTACGCGCTCGCCGAGCACGCCGACACCCTGGTGATCGAAGCGACGTTCCTCGCCGAGGACACGAAGCTCGCCAGTGACTTCGGGCACCTGACCGCGCAGCAGGCGGCCCGGGTCGCCGCCGAGTCCGGCGTCCGGCAGCTCGTGCTCACCCACTTCTCGCAGCGCTACCCCGACCCGGCGCGGTTCCTGGAGGAGGCGAAAGCCGAGTTCGAGGGGGAGATCGTCGTGGCCGAGGACCTGGAGCGGGTCCAGGTGCCGAAACGCCGGTCCTCCCCAGCCGGTCGCGCGGCGCCGTAGGCTGCAAGGCGTGAGCCAGCCGATCCTGATGACCGTCGACGACGATCCCGCCGTGTCCCGCTCGGTCGCCCGTGACCTGCGGCGCCGCTACGGCAAGGACTACCGCGTCATCCGTGCCGACTCCGGCATGGACGCGCTCGAAGCGCTGCGCGAGATCAAGCTGCGCGGCGACGCCGTCGCGGCCATCCTCGCCGACTACCGGATGCCGCAGATGGACGGGATCGCCTTCCTCGAGAAGGCGATGGACCTGTTCCCGCACGCCCGCCGCGCCCTGCTGACCGCCTACGCCGACACCGACGCCGCGATCCAGGCGATCAACGTCGTCGACGTCGACCACTACCTGCTCAAGCCGTGGGACCCGCCGGAGGAGAAGCTCTACCCGGTGATCGACGCGCTGGTCGAGACCTGGAAGGCAGTCGGCGACAAGCCGGTCGAAGAGGTCAAGCTCATCGGTCACCGGTACAGCCAGCCGTCCTTCGAGCTGCGCGACTTCCTCGCCCGCAACGCCGTCCCGTACCGCTGGTACTCCGTCCAGGACGACGAAGGGTGCCGGATCCTGCAGGCCGCCGAGGCGACCGAGGCCGACATCCCGGTGGTCGTCACGCCGGACGGCAAGGTGCTCAAGCAGCCGACCGGCGGCGAGATCGCCGACGCGGTCGGTTTGTCGACCCGGCCGGCGCAGGAGTTCTACGACCTCGTCGTGATCGGCGGCGGCCCGGCCGGCCTCGGCGCCGCGGTGTACGGCGCTTCCGAGGGCCTGCGCACGGTGCTCGTCGAGAAGAAGGCCACCGGTGGCCAGGCCGGCACGAGCTCGCGCATCGAGAACTACCTCGGCTTCCCCGACGGCGTCTCCGGCGCGCAGCTGACCGACCGGGCGCGCCGCCAGGCCCAGAAGTTCGGCGCCGAGGTGCTGACCGCGCGCGACGTCGTCGGCCTGGAGGCCCGCGGCTCGTCGCGGGTGATCACCTTCGGCGACGGCAGCGAGATCGCCGCGCACTCGGTGATCCTCGCCAGCGGCGTCAACTACCGCGCCCTGGAGGCCGAGGGCATCGAGGAGCTCACCGGCCGCGGCGTCTACTACGGCTCGGCCGCGACCGAGGCACCCGAGTGCAAGGGCGAGCACGTCTACATCGTCGGCGGCGCCAACTCCGCCGGGCAGGCGGCGGTGTTCTTCTCCCGGCACGCCAGCGACGTCACGATCCTGGTGCGCGGCGCCTCCCTCGAGGCGTCGATGTCGCACTACCTGATCGAGCAGATCGCCGGCATCGAGAACATCCACGTCCGCACGCACACCACGGTCAAGCAGGCCCACGGTGACGAGCACCTCGAGCGGATCACGCTGTGCGAGAACGGCGTCACCGAGACGGTCGACTCCGGCCACCTGTTCATCTTCATCGGTGCCGCGCCGCGCACCGACTGGCTCGGCGAGACCATCCACCGCGACGAGTACGGCTTCGTCCGCACCGGCCCCGACCTGCTGACCGCCGGCCAGCGCCCGGCGGGCTGGACCCTCGACCGTGATCCGCACTACCTCGAATCCTCGATCCCCGGCGTGTTCGTGGCCGGTGACGTGCGGTCCCAGTCGGTCAAGCGGGTGGCCTCCGCGGTCGGCGAGGGCGCGATGGCCGTGACGCTGGTACACCGGTACCTGGAGGAACAATGAGCGCACTGCCGCGGGACGAGCTTCGCGGGCTCTTCCTGTTCGAACACCTTTCCGAAGAGCAGCTCGACTGGATCGCCGGCAACGCGGTCCTCGAGGAGTACGAGGGCGACTCCACCGTCATCAGCGAAGGCGGCGAAGCGACCTGCTTCTACGTCCTGCTCACCGGCGCGATCCGGATGACGCGGCTGGTCAGCGGCACCGAGGTGGAAACCAACCGGTCCGACCAGCGCGGCGCCTACTTCGGCGCGACGCAGTTCTTCGTGCACCAGGAAACCGAGCACACCTACAACGCGACGGTGCGCGCGCTCTCCGACGTCACGTTCCTGACGCTGCCCTCGAAGGAGTTCTCCTTCGAGTTCCGCCGGTGGTTCCCGATGGCGACGCACCTGCTCGAGGGCATGTACCTCGGCTGGCGCAACAGCGACACGGTGATCGGCTCGCGCCGGCGCCTGCTGGCGCTGGGCGAGCTGTCGGCGGGCCTGACGCACGAGCTGAACAACCCGGCCGCGGCCGCGGTGCGGGCGACGTCCGCCCTGCGCGAGCGCGTCGCCGGCATGCGGCACAAGCTGGCCTTCCTGGCGAAGAAGGACATCGAGCCGGAGCTGCTCTACCAGCTCATCGACGTCCAGGAACGCCTGGTCAAGCAGGTCGCGCAGGCGCCGAAGCTGACCGCGATGCAGCAGGCCGACCGCGAGGACGAGATCACCGATTGGTTCGACGAGCGGGGCATCGACGGCGGCTGGGACCTCGCCGACATCTACGTCCGCGCCGGGCTGACCACGCCCGACCTGGACCACGTGCTGGAGCAGGTCGGCGACACCTTCATCGACGGCGCCGTCCGCTGGCTCGCCTACGCGCTCGAGACCGAGATGCTGATGGGCGAGATCGAGGACTCCACCACGCGCATCTCCGCGCTGGTCGGCAAGGCCAAGCAGTACTCCCAGATGGACCGCGCGCCGCACCAGTGGGTCGACGTCCACGACGGCCTCGACTCCACGCTCGTGATGCTCTCGGGCAAGATCGGCGACATCCGCGTCGTCAAGGAGTACGACCGCAGCCTGCCGAAGATCCCCGCGTACCCGGGCGAGCTGAACCAGGTCTGGACGAACATCATCGACAACGCGATCGGCGCGATGCGGGGCGACGGCACGCTGACCCTGCGCACCTGGGGCCAGAACGACCAGGTCCGCGTGGAGATCGGCGACACCGGCCCGGGCATCCCGGCGGACATCAAGCCGCGGATCTTCGAGCCGTTCTTCACCACGAAGCCGGTCGGCGAAGGCACCGGGCTCGGCCTGGACATCTCGTGGAAGATCGTCGTCGAACGCCACCAGGGTGACCTGCGCGTCGAGTCGGAGCCCGGGAACACCCGGTTCGAAGTCTGCCTGCCGACGGTCGAGCAGGCTTCGCTCTGATGGTCTCCGTCCCAACGGTCACGACCGAGCTCGGGGCGCTGGTGGGGCTGGCGGGGGACGGCGTCCGCGTCTGGCGCGGGATCCCGTACGCCCGCCCGCCGGTCGGCGAGCTGCGGTGGAAGGCGCCGCGGCCGCCGTCGCTGTCCGGTGGCGTGCACGTCGCCACCGAGTACGGCCCGCACGCGATGCAGTCGCCGGACCCGATGAACCCGTCCGCGGTGTGCGACGAGGACTGCCTGTACCTCAACGTCTGCACGCCGGAAGGGCCCGCGCCCGAAGGCGGCTGGCCGGTGCTGTTCTGGCTGCACGGCGGCGGTTACCGCGTCGGGCACGGCGAGCAGCTCGGCGACGGCGAGGAGTTCGCGCGCGCCGGGATCGTCGTCGTCACGATCAACTACCGGCTCGGCTCGCTCGGCTTCCTGCACCTCGCCGGGATCTTCGGCGAGTCCGAAGCGGACGCCGGGGTGTGCGGCCTGCTCGACCAGATCGAGGCCTTGAAGTGGGTGCGCCGCAACGTCTCCGCGTTCGGCGGCGACCCGGCGCGGATCACCGTCTACGGCGTCTCGGCGGGCGCGAAGAGCCTCGGGAACCTGATGGGCAGCCCGCTGGGCGCGGGGTTGTTCGCCCAGGGGATCAGCAGCAGCGGCGGCGCCGACCACGTGGCGACGCCGGAGGCCGGCACGGCGCTGGCGAAGCGGCTCCTCGACGAAGTCGGCTGCCACGACGCCGAAGCGTTGCGGTCCTTGCCCGCCAAGGAGTTCGTCGAGGCGCAGGAACGGATCCTGACCGGGCTGCAGGCGTTGTGGCTCTGGCGCCCGACCCTGCACCCGCGGGTGCTGCCCGAGGTGCCGATCGAGCCGATCCGGCGGGGGAGCGCGGCCGGGGTCCCGCTGCTGATCGGCTGCAACAGCAACGAAGGCAGCACGTACGCGCTGATGCTCGGCGACGACGTCGCGACGGCGCCCGCGAGCGGCACCTTGAGCGGCATCCTCGGTGAGGAACGGGCTTCGCACCTGCTCGAGACCTACCTCCGGCGCGTCCCCGACCTGAAGTCCGCGAAGATCGCCGCGATGGGCGACGAGCGCTACGGCATCCCGACGCAGCGCCTCGCCGACGCGCAGTCCGCGCACGCGCCCGTGTTCCGCTACCGCATCGACATCGCCGCGCCCGGCGTGCCCGAGCAGCTCGACGGCGGCCACGGCACCGAGACCACCATGGCGTGGAAGGTTCCGATGCCGCTGTTCGACCAGGCCATCGACGTGAACCCGAAGCGGGAGCGCGCCGCGCTGCTCATCCACCGGGCCTGGGTGCGGTTCATCCGCGACGGCGTCGCCGACGCCGACGGCCCCGAATGGCCTTCCTACGGCCCCGAACTCCGCCCGGTGCTGGTTTTCCGGGAAGACACCGATCTGGTGCTCGACCCACGGCCGGACGAGCGGAAGGCCTGGGGCGACACGGAATGGGCGTCCGGGACCTGGTTCCCGGTGACCTGAGACCGTTCCTTCACCCGCCGTTCACTTCGAACGGGCCCGCTCCCGCGTCCAATGAGCGAAAGCCCGTCGAGGGGAGTGGCTCGTGAAACGCCGGGTGTCGATCGGACTGGCCGTGGTGCTCGTGCTGGCCGTCGTCGGGGTGATCATCTGGGGGCGCGGCGACGGCGCCGCGCAGGGTGGCGACCTCACCACGGTGCGCGGCACCATCGGCTCGGAGAAGCAGGCGTTCTTCACCGACCGGCGCGTCGTCGACGCCTTCGCGCGGCACGGCCTGAAGGTCGAAGTGGACACCGCGGGCTCGCGGCAGATCGCGACGAGCGTGGACCTCGGGAAGTACGCGTTCGCGTTCCCGTCGTCCTCGCCGGCGGCGCAGAAGATCCAGCGCGACCGCAAGGTGACGACGGTGTACACGCCGTTCCAGTCGCCGATGGCGGTGGCCAGCTTCGAGCCGATCGTGGCGCTGCTGCGCGCGAACGGCGTGGTGCACAAGGGGGCCGGCGACTACGACGTCCTCGACATCGCGAAGTACCTGGGCCTGGCGAAGGCCGGGACGCGCTGGGACCAGCTGCCCGGCAACACCGCGTACCCGGCCCGCAAGAACGTCCTCGTCACCACGACCGACCCGCGCGAGTCGAACTCCGCGGCGATGTACCTGTCGATCGTTTCCTTCGTGGCCAACGGGAACGCCGTCGTCAGCACGCCCGAGCAGGAGGCGAAGGTGCTGCCGCCGGTGTCGAAGCTGTTCCTGGACCAGGGGTACACGCAGAACAGCACCGAAGGGCCGTTCGAGGACTACCTGTCGGCGGGCATGGGCAAGACGCCGCTGGCGCTGATCTACGAGTCGCAGTTCGTGGACCGGGTGGTGCGCGGCGACGGCTCCATCCGGCCGGACATGCGGCTGCTCTACACCGCGCCGACGGTGTACTCGAAGCACACGCTGGTGCCGCTGACCCCGGACGGCGACAAGGTCGGCCAGCTCCTGTCCACCGACCCCGAGCTGGGCAAGCTCGCCGCGACCTTCGGCTTCCGCACGACCGACCCGAAGCTGTTCGCCGAGGTCGCCGCGCCCGCGCACGTGCCCGCCGACCTGGTGGACGCCGTCGAACCGCCCTCGTTCGAGACGCTCGAGCGGCTGCTCGACGCCGTCGGCAAGCAGTACTGACATGGACTTCGCGCTCAGCCCGCCCGAACCGGTCGCCGCGATCCCCGTCGAGCGCGCGGCCGGCCTCATCACGCTCAGCGAAGACACCCGCGCCGACGTGACCGCGCGGGCCGGCGAGTTCGCGTCGCGGCTGGAGGCGCTGGACGTCCGGTCGCCGGAGTTCACCGACCTGCTGGACGAGCTGCTGGCCGTCGGCGAGGCCGACATGCGGGCCGCCGCGGGCGTCGCGGGCACGATGCTCGACCGGTCGATGCGCAGCGTGGCGTCCCCGCAGGACGGCGTCACGACGAGCCTGGCCGGCCTGCGCCGCACGGTCGCCGAGCTGGACCCGGCGAAGCTGCCGCTGACCGGGCGGAAGCTGCTCGGGATGTTCCCGGTCGCCGCGGGCGCGAAGCGCGCCCTGGACCGCTACCGCGCGGCGAACGAGCCGGTCAACGCGCTCGTCGTCGACCTCCGCGGCCGCCAGGACGTCCTGCGCCGTGACAACGCGGCGATCAAGGGCGAGCGCGAGCGGCTGTGGAAGGTGATGGGGAAGCTGGCCGAAGCGGCCGCCTTCGCCGAGGCCGTCGACGGCGCCATCGAGCGGCAGGCGTCCGTCTTCGACTTCACGGACCCGGTGCGCGCGCAGGCGTTGCGCGGGGACGTGCTGTACCCGATCCGGCAGCGGCACCAGGACCTGCTCACCCAGCTCGCCGTCGGCGCGCAGGGCTACCTCGCGCTGGACCTGGTGCGCAAGAACAACGACGAGGTGATCCGCGGCGTCGAACGGGCGGTGTCGGTGACCGTATCCGCGTTGCGGGTCGCCCTGCTGGTCAGCGGCGCGCTGGCGAGCCAGCGGGACGTCCTGGACGAGGTCGCCGCGCTGCAGGCCACCACGGATGGGCTGATCCGCGCCAACACCGAGCTGCTGGACCTGCAGTCCGCGGAGATCCGGAAAGCGAGCAGCGACCCGGCGGTCGCGACCGAGACGATCCGGCGGTCGTTCGACCGGATCTACGCCTCGATCGACGCGATCGACGGGTTCCGCGCGGACGCCGTCCGCTCGATGGCGGCGACCGTCGAGTCGCTGTCCGGCGAGATCCGCCGCGCCGAAGACCACCTGCGCCGTTCGCACGAGGGGGAAGCATGATCAGGAAGCTGGGGGCGCTCGCCCTCGGTGTGCTGCTGCTGGCGGGGTGTTCGGACTCTTCGTCCGCCCCCTTGGGCGACCCGGAGCCGGGCACGCTCAGGATCCTGGCCGGCAGCGAGCTGGCCGACCTGCAGCCGGTGCTCGACGAAGCCGCTCGCGCCACCGGCGTAACGGTCAAGTTCACCTTCACCGGGACGCTGGAAGGCGCGGAAGCGCTCGCGAACGGCAGTGTCGACGGGAAGTACGACGCGGTGTGGTTCTCGTCGAACCGCTACCCGGCGGGCATCCCCGAAGCGGCGAAGCGGCTCGGGAACCAGGTCAAGATCATGAGTTCGCCGGTGGTGCTCGGGCTGGCGACGTCGGTGGTGCAGCGGCTCGGCTGGGCGGGGAAGCCGGTGAGCTGGGGCGAAATCGCCGCGCAGGCCGGGAAGAAGGCGTTCAGCTACGGCATGACGGACCCGTCGGCGTCGAACTCGGGGTTCTCGGCGCTGGTCGGCGTCGCTTCGGCGCTGGCCGGTGCGGGCAACGCGATCGACGCCCGGCAGATCGCGTCGGTGACGCCGCAGCTGACGCAGTTCTTCAGCGCGCAGGCGCTTTCGGCGGGCTCTTCGGGCTGGCTGTCGGACGCGTACACACGGCGGGCGAGCGGGCAGGACCCCGGCCAGAAGGTCGACGGGCTGATCAACTACGAGTCCGTCCTGCTGTCGGCGAACGCGTCCGGCAAGCTGCCGGAGCCGCTGACGCTGATCTACCCGAGCGACGGCGTCGTCACGGCCGACTACCCGCTGACCCTGCTGTCGGACGCCAATTCCGACGCGCGTTCGGCGCACCAGCGGCTGTCGGACTACCTGCGGACGCCGGACGTCCAGAAGCGGATCATGGAGACGACGCAGCGGCGCCCGGTCGTCCCGGGTGTCGCACTGGGGCAGCAGTTCGCCGCGCGCGACCTCGTCGAGCTGCCGTTCCCGGCGACGCAGCAGGCGATGGACGCGCTGCTCCAGGCGTACTTCGACAAGATCCGCCGCCCGTCGCGGACGCTGTACGTGCTCGACACGTCCGGGTCCATGAAGGGCGACCGCATCGACTCGCTGCGCTCGGCGCTGGCCGGCCTGACCGGGGCGGACAACTCGCTCACCGGGCGGTACCGGCGGTTCCGGAGCCGCGAGGAGGTGCTGATGCTGCCGTTCAGCACGCGGCCGTCGGGGGTCACGACGTTCACCGTGCCGGAGCAGAACCCGGCGGCGGAACTGGCGCGCATCAAGGCGTTCGCGGAGGGCCTGCCGGCGAGCGGCGGCACGGCGATCTACGACAGCCTGTCACAGGCCTACCGGGACCTGGAACCGTTGCAGGCACGCGACCCGGACCGGTTCACGTCGATCGTCCTGATGACCGACGGCGAGAACGCGAACGGCTCGTCCCTGGCGGACTTCCAGCTGACGTTCGGCACGCTCCCGCCGTCGGTCAAGCGGGTACCGGTGTTCACGGTGCTGTTCGGCGAAGGCAGCAGCGACGAGCTGACCCAGGTGGCGACGATGACCGGCGGCAAGGTGTTCGACGGGCGCGAGACGCAGTTGCCCGACGTGTTCAAGGAGATCCGCGGGTACCAATGATGCTGCGCTACCTGGGCTCGACCAAGAACCTCACCGGCTGCGTCGGCGGCCTGGTCGGTGTCGTGCTGTACCTGACCGGGGTGGTCGGGTGGTTCTGGCCGTTCGTGGTGGTGGCGTTGTACTTGGCGGGGGCGTTGCTCGCGCCGGGTGAGAAGGTCCGGCTGGTACCGGATACGTCGGCTTCGCTGCGGTCTTCTTTGGAGACGCTGGTTTCTTCGGTTGACACGCAGTCTTCCCGGCTGCCTGCGTCCAGTGTGGACGCTGTACGCCGGATCGCGGAGGTCCTTTCCGACCTGCTTTCCCACCCGGACCGGCTCGCGGCTGACCCCGACCTGCAGCATGCGGTGGTGCGGTTGGCGGGCACGGACCTGCCTTTGTCGGTCCAGGCGTACTTGAACCTCCCGTGGTGGTTCGCGGCCCGGCGGGTGGGTGCGGGGGAGGAGCTGGTGGCGCAGCTGGGTTTGCTGGAGACGGAGGCGCACCGGGTGGCTGAGCGGTTCTACGCGACGGAGATCGACCGGCAGGCGGACCACACCCGGTACTTGCGGGATCGCGACGCTTGAGTCGACCGGCGTCGCTCTGGTCAAGTTCCCGTACCCGGCTGATCACGTGAGCTGTCGCGCGGTTGTTTTGCCTTGGCTTGGCCGGGTTCCCGCCCTTGGTCGGTCACTCGGGCCGTCCCACGTCGGTCTCGCGCCGTCCGGGCAACGTTTCCGTGCTTGGCCGCGACTCGGGCCGTCTCGCGCCACTCAGGCAAAGTTCCCGCGCTCGGCCGACCGCCCGAGCTGCCCCGGTTTGCGTCGCTCTGGCCAGAATCCCGTACTCGCCGACCATCCGAGCTGCTTGCCGTTGATTCCCGCGGTTGTTCCGCACCGCTTCCCGCAACCCCGCCACCTCGCAGTCCCGCGGAGGCCGCGACGCCACCGGCGGCCAACCCGCCCACCCGGCTACTCAGCCACCCCACTCACCCATCCGAGCCCGCGACCCACGCGACCTTTCCCTTACCTCGCAACACTTACCCACCTCTACCCGTGTGAGTGATGTGTTCGAACGAACGTTCGAGTACGTTGGCCAGTGAGAGCCACCACCGGCTCACCCCAAGCAAAGGAGAGTCATGAACGACCGCCGAGTCTGGGCAGGGTCAGCGTCACAGCCGCCGTCGTCAGCCAGCTCAGCAAGTCGGGCAAGGGGATGCGGGAAAGCCGCTCCGGCCATTCCTCCGCCACGGTGTGCAGCACCAGCTCGTCCTGCCGCGGCTCCACCTTCGTCAGCCGTATCCCCGGCGGCAGTTCCGGCAGCGGAAGCACGATGGGCCGGAAACGCCGTGGCGGCCGTAGTCGTCGTTGTCCGATGTGGAGGGTCTCCGGCACGAGAACGACGACGTCGTCGCCCACCTCGGGGCGCAGGGTCAAGTGGCCCCAGAGGGGGCGCTTCGCCCAGTGGATCTGCAGCAGCCCGCTACCCGCCGGAGCCGCGACGATCCCGGGGCGGACTTTCGCCACCCGTTCTCGCAGCACGTCCGCGGAAACCGCGATCTGCAGCTCGACCCGCGCGGGCTTGGCGGCCGGCGTGGGCAGCGAGCGGAGGCGGACGTCTTCGGCGAGCACGGTGACCCGGCGCAGCGGAATGCTGCCGCCTTCGGGTTCGGGCCAGTCGACGTCCTCGGCGACGATCCGGACGTCGCCGATCCGCCCGGTGGCCAGCCGGAGGTTGCCGGCCGGGTAGTCGAGTTCGGTGAGCGTCAGGCCGACCTCGCGGTCGTCGACCTTCGCGGTCAGGCGCCGTCCGACGAGCTGCTCGGTGACGGTCCGCGCCAGCGCGGCCGGCGTGACCGGGACGTTCGGCAACAGCGAACGCCCGGCCGCGGCCAGCCCGGCCAGCTCAGGCCAGGGCGACCAGCCGTCGAACCACCTGCCGTCGCTCATCCATCCAGTGTCGCCGAAAGACACCGCGGATGCCGACGGCGGGTGGCCCGACAGTGGTACCTGTCGGCAGCCCGCCGACCGTCACCGTCCGGCGAAGCGGGCGATGATGCCGGTCACGACCAGCCAGAACACCGCGGCCAGGCCGAAGTCGAGGATGACGGCCAGGCTCGGGTTGCTGACCGGGAACAGCCCCGGGAAGAACAAGGCGAGAGGAACCGCCAGTGACTTGATGAAAACGAAGAACGCGTTGCCGGCGTTGGCGCCGGCGAGCACCATGATCATGTAGAGAACTTCGATCCCCGCGAAGATCGCGCCGATCGCCGTGATGACCCGCACGGCCGTGTTCCGTCTGGTGGTGGTTCGCCAAGGAGACATGTCGCGAAAATTCCCGGATCGGGTGACCGATCAAACGCTCCAAGGCCCAGATTGCGCCGTTTGGCCGCTCCCTATTGCTCTCTGCTCCGCTCCGAACACGGGTGGTGAGCCCATTCGGCCGTTCAAGCGTGCGCATCTCCGAGCAACCGGGCGACAGCCCAGTCCTGCACGGCGAGACCGACGGACTTGAACACCGTCCGCCCGCGCACCACCGGTGGCTCACGCAGGGCGTCGCCCAGCTCGATCAGCTGGCCACGGCCGAGGAGCCCGGTCTCCACCGCGTGGATCACCTCGCCGGCTTCCGCCAACGCGGCCTCGACCTGATCGACGACCACGCACCCCGCGGTGGCGAGCAACTCGGCGGGAAGTTCCCGCATGGACGGCAGGTAGGACCCGATCGCGTTCACGTGAACCCGTTCGGGCAAGGCATCGACAGCGAAGAGAGGAGTACTCGACGAAGTAGCGCAACACACGATCTCCGCGTCGGACACCGCGTCCTCCGCGCTCCCGGCGACCCGCATGGCCACATCCGGGAACTCGGCACCCAGCCGAGCCGTGAACGCCGACCCGCGCGACCGGTCCCGCCCGAACACGGCCAAGTGCCGCACCGGGCGCACCGCCGCCACCGCACGCACCTGGTCGGCGGCCTGCGCGCCGGTCCCGAGCAGGGCGAGCTTGGTCGCGCCGGTCGGGGCGAGAAGGTCCGTCGCGACGCCGGAAGCGGCGCCGGTGCGCAGCGTGGTGAGCTCGACCGCGTCGGCGACCACCTGGCCTTCAGCGGTGTTCCAGACCAGCGTGCCCAGGATCATCGGGGTGCGCCCGGCGGCCAGGTTGAGCGTCTTCACGACCGTCGTGGACGACGGGGTGTGGCAGGCGCTCATCACGAGCGTCGTGCCGCCGCCGAACGACAACCGTTGCGGCACCGCGAAACGACCGGCGGCGAGGTCGAGGAACGCCTCGCGCACCGCGTCGACGGCGGCCGCCATCGGCACGGCCTTCCGGACGTCGTCGGCGTCGAGCATGCGCGGCTCCTTCGGGCTCGGCTCTGCCGTTAGCCTGACGGGGTGTCCGAGGCCACGCAAGATCCCGTCGAAGAGCAGCGGTTCTCCCGTGACGACTGGTACGGAGAGGAGATCACCGGACGCCACTACGTGCGGTGCGAGTTCCACGAGGTCGACTTCTCCGAGGCCGTCGTGCGGAACTCGGTGTTCACCGACTGCGGGTTCGGCAACGTGCGCTTCAACGCGTCGCGGCACCTGGACTCGTCGTTCGCCGGCTGCGCCTTCAAGCGGTGCAACTTCTTCGACGCCGAGTTCACCGGCTGCAAGCTCGTCGGCGCCACGTTCGCCGAGTGCGAGCTGCGACCGCTGCGGGTCATCGGCGGCGACTGGTCGTTCGCCGGGATGGCGGGCGCGGACCTGCGTTCGGTCAGCTTCCAGGGCGTGCGGATGCGGGAAGCCGACCTGACCGGGGCCGACTGCGGTGGTGCGGTGTTCGCCGACGTCGACCTGTCCGCGGCGATGCTGCACGCGGTCAAGCTGCCGCGCGCCGAGCTGCGGGGCAGCGACCTCTCGGCCCTCGACCCGCTGAACGCCGAGCTGGCGGGCGCGATCGTGTCACCCGAACAGGCTGCGGTGCTCGTCACGTCGCTCGGGCTGCAGGTCCGGGCGTAGGCTCGGCGGGACCGCGAAGGGAGTGCCGCATGGGTGTCGTGACACCGGGTTTCCAGGGCCGCGCCCGCAGCGGCGACCCGCGCCTGCCGCCCGGTCAGTACCTGGCCGAGGACTTCCCGGTGCTGTCCGCGGGGCCGACGCCACGCGTGCGCACCGAGACGTGGGAGTTCGCGGTCACCACCGAAAAGGGTGACAAGCACACGTGGAGCTGGGCCGAGCTGCTGGCGCTGCCGAGCGAAAAGCCCACTGTGGACATCCACTGCGTCACCCAGTGGTCCAAACTGGACACCCGCTGGCGCGGCGTCGCGGTCGACACGCTGGTCGGCGGGCTCGACACCGAGGCCGACTACGTCATGGTCCACTCCTACGGCGGCTACACGACGAACCTGCCGCTGGCCGACCTGCTCGACGGCCAGGCCTGGATCGCGTACGAGTACGGCGGCAAGCCGCTCACCCCCGAGCACGGCGGCCCGGCGCGGCTGCTCGTGCCGCACCTGTACTTCTGGAAGTCCGCGAAGTGGGTGCGCGGGCTGGAGCTGAAGACCCGGGACGAGCCGGGCTTCTGGGAGAACGTCGGCTACCACGACTACGGGGATCCATGGCGCGAACAGCGGTATCAGGGCGACTAGCCTGGCGGGTCGCCCGCCTGGCCGAATTCCGCGACGAAACACCGACGGCCCGCACGCTCGTGTTCGACCTGCCCGGCTGGCCGGGACACCTGGCGGGCCAGCACGTCGACGTCCGCCTGACGGCCGCGGACGGTTACCGCGCCCAGCGCAGCTACTCCCTCGCCGCCCCCGCGAACGGCGACCGGGTGGAACTGACGGTCCAGCGCGTCGCCGACGGCGAAGTCTCGGAGCACCTGACCGGCCCGTACGCGATCGGCGACCCGGTCGAAATCCGCGGCCCGATCGGCGGCTGGTTCGCGTGGCGCCCCACGAACCCGGAACCGGTCCTCCTCATCGCGGGCGGCTCGGGCATCGTCCCCCTGATGGCGATGATCCGCGCCCGCCGCGCGGCGGGCGTCCGCACCCCGTTCAAGCTGATCTATTCCCTGCGCACCCCGGCCGAGCAGTACTACGCCGACGAGCTCCGCACCCCAGTGGCAGGCCTGGACATCACTTACGTCTACACCCGCGAGCTCCCCGAAGGCCGCCCGGGCATCCCCCGCCGGATCGACGTGGCGACCCTCAACACAGCAGCCTGGCCCGCCGAGTTCGGCGCGACAGCGTTCATCTGCGGCCCGACGGCCTTCGTGGAAACGGCAGCGGACATCCTGCTGGCCCTCGGCCACGACCCGCACCGCATCCGAACGGAACGCTTCGGCCCCAGCCGCGACTGACCGCAAGACGCGGTGGGGGCTGCCCCGCGCCCGCGTGATAGCGGTGTGGTGGGAGCTGCGCCGCGCCAGCTCCAGCCCTGACTGACTGCACGGCATCCGTGCGAGTGGGGCCGTGCCGCGCCCGCACCGCTTTGCGTCTGCCCGCGCGACACCAGCGTGGTGGAGCTACGCCGCACCTCCCCGAGCCGCGGCTGGCCACGCGACGTTGCCCCCGGTCGAGCCGCGCCGCGTAGTCGGCGCCCGGGCGCGGCCGGTGTGCAGCGGGCCGGGGATCTGCCGTCTGCAGCGCTCGCCCGAGCGATCACCAACCCAGGGAACAGCCGCAAGCTCAGCGGGTGCGGCTCAGGGCGCGTCCGGCCGTGACAACAACTCCCGCAGCGTCGCCAGCAGCTCCCGCCGGTCCGCTGCCCCCAGCTTTCCGCGGATCCGGGCCATGTGGTGCTCCACCGTCTTCCCGGAAATGAACAGTTTGCTCCCCGCCTGCTTGTACGTCAGCCCCTCCACGACAAGACGGGCCACCTCCAGCTCCCGCTCGCTCAACGCCGCCAAACCGGTCCCAGCCGCAGCCGGCTCCGTCGCCCCCTGGTCCCGCCGGGCCGCCGTGCCCTGGAACTGCCGGGCCGCCTCCAGCAACTGCACCATCGCCTTGCGATCGGACGTGCGGATCGCCGCCTGGCCGGCCAAGCGGGCCGCGTCCCAGCGGAGGTCCAAGTCGTGCAGTTCCGCGGCCGCCGCGGCGATCGGGTTCGGGGCGAACGTTCCGCTCAGGACCTCCAGCCAGCACTGGGCCGCCGTCGCGAGGGCTCGGGGGTGGCGGCCGCAGTGGGCGTGGGTCGTCAACGTTGCCAGGTGTGCCTTCGCCGACTCCGCGTCCTCCAACGTGATCGCCGCGTGGAGCTCGTGCCAGATCAACGACACCGTCCACAGTGGAGGCTCGCCGAGGCGGGACAGGAGTGCGTGGGCGCGCTCCAGCTGGGGGGCCAGCTTCGCGAACGCCCCCGTGCGGGCCGCCGCGATCGCCAGCTCGCCCAGTGGCAGCAGCGAAAACAGGTCCGTCTGCTGCCGCATCGACGCCTGGTACGCGCGGTTCCACGCCCGCTGCAAGCCGACCAGGTCGCTCGCGCGACGGGCCAAGCCGAGGTCCAACGTCGCGAAGAACAGCTCGTCGCGGGCTTCCAGGGGGCGACCGGCGACGGCGTCGCGGTGTTCCGCCGCCTTGGCGAGGTCGCCGGCCGTCATCGCCACCCAGCCGAGCAGGAGGCGGTGGCGGGACTCCAGGAGGTCGCCGCCGGTGTGGCCCTCCAGCGCGCGCGTCAGGACCGACTCCGCCAGCGCCAGCTCGCCGGTGTGCAACGCCGCCAGCGCGGCGAGCGCGGCCGGGCTGTCCGGGAGCAGCGTGCCGCCCAGGGCCGGCTCCAGCATCGCCGCCGCGCCCAGCAACGTCGACAACGTCTCCGACGCGTAGCCGGACACCGAATCCGCGATGCCGCCCGCCATCCGGGTGGCCGCGCCCGCGAACAACGTCGGAGCGACGCCGGGGGCGGGGGTGTCCAACAACTGCCGGGCGCCGGGGAGGTCGCCGGTGCCGACGAGGGCGATGGCCGCGAACGCGTCTGCGCCCGCCCAGCTCGTCGCGGGGAGCTCGGCCGTGCGGGCCGCCCAGTGGTAGAGCTCCGCGCTGCGGGCCAGCTCGCCGCGGTGCGCCAGCACCGTCGCGGCGATCGCGGCGCCGGCCGCGCGCGTCTCCGCGTCGGTCGCGCCGAGCATCCCGTCGCCGAGCCGCAATGCCGTGTCGAGGTCGCCGGACAACGCCGCCGCGCGGGCCCAGCCCGCCGTCACCGCCGGGGAGCGGTCGCCGGCTTCGGCGGCGGCTTCGAACAGCCGGACCGCCAGCCGCGCGTCGGACGGCAGCGCTTCGCCGGCCGCCGCCGCGAAGGCCGCCGCCGCGGACGCGCCGGAACTGCCCGTGCCGAGCAGGGACCGTGCCAGGTCGAGCACCGGCAGGCCGTTCGCCAGCTGCAGCTCCACCAGCCGCTGCACCGTCGCCAGGCGGCGGGCGGGCGGGCCGAAGTCGCGGACGGCGGTGGCGGCCAAGGGCAGCAGCGTGTCGTCCGGGGCGAGGAGGCCGGTCGCGCGGGCGCCCTCGACGACGGCGGGGAGCTGGTCGGGGTCGCGGTCGAGCAACGCGGACAACAGGTCCAGGTTGCGTCCCGCCCCCGCTTCGGCCGCGATCAGGTAGCGCAGCACGGCGTCGTCGAGCTCGTCGAGCTCCGGCCGGAACTCCTCGAGCCGCCCGAGCAGCGCGCGCTCGGCCAGCCTCGGCACGCCGCCGCTGCGCGCGTGCAGCTCCGCCGCGGATTCCGCGTCGGCGGGCGAACCCGTCACCGCCGTCATCATCCGGGCGATGTCCTCGACGCCGAGCGGGCCGAGCTGCAGCAGCGTCCAGCCGGGCGCCACCGCGGCCGGCCGGTGCGCGACGACGATCGGGCCGTCCGCGCCGGCGAGCAGGTCCTCGAGCTGGTCGGGGCCGAGCCGGTCGGCGTCGTCGACGAGCACGGCGTCGACGCCCGCCTCGCGGTAGCAGCGGTCGAGCGCGGCGAGCAGGACGCTCTTGCCGTAGCCGCCGGGGGCGACGACGGCGAGCCTCAGCGGTTCGGCGGGTTCGGCCGCGACCCGGTCGAGGAGCTGCCGGGCCGCCGGGTGCGCGGGAACGGTGTGGAGCGGGGAAACCTGCGTGAGCAGAGTGTTCAACAGTGACCTTCACCGGAGGGGGCGCCGGGGCGGGCGCAGTGGCTCGGGGCGGGGGAGGGAGCGGGGGAGGTGCCGGGGCCCGCGGTGGCTTCACGGGCGGTGAGGGTGATCGCGCCGGCGGAGACGCCGGCGGCGAGCAGCAGGATCGCGGCGGCGAGGGGGCGCCGCCGCCGGAACAGGTTCATCGGGGTGGCGCGCTCGGGCAGTTCGAACGGCGTGATGTCGACTGGCGGCCGGGGCGGCCGCTCGCCGAGCTCACCGAGCGTGTCCACCTGGGGGAGCAGGGTGGTCTCGACGGCCGGGGGTTCCAGGGGACCGCCCCGGCCCTCGGCGCGCAGCACCGCGAGGGCGGCCGCACCGAGCGCGGCGGTCGCCGGCGGAACCGGTCCCGCGAACATCGGGCACGGCGGCCGGGCGGGCAGCGCGTGCGGGGGAACGTCGCCGCAGAACACCACGCCGGCGAGCCCCCGGGGCGACGTCGACGCCGCGCCGGCGAGGGCGAACAGCGTGCTCAGCGCGGCCGCCGGGGCCACGCCTTCGGCGCTCGTGCCGGGCTGCCAGCCGCTGGCGGCGGTCGCCGTCGCCAGCGTGACGCTCACGCCGTCGGCGCCGAACTCGCACACCCCGGCCGCGGTCGCGCCGGGGCCGGGCACGGCCAGGTGCGCGCCGAGCGCGGCGATCGAGCCGGGGACCAGCGTGACGGCGGTGAACCCGGCGCCGGCCAGTGCCCGCCGCAGCACGTCACGGCGGTAGCCGCCCCAGTCGCCGGGGTGGGTCAGCACCAGGTGGTCCGGTGGCCCGCCGAAGAGGTCCGCGGCGTGCTCGGCGATCCCCTCGACGAGCACGGTGGTCAGCGTCTCGGGCGGGAACGCCTCGCCTTCGACGAGCATCGGCACGTCGTCGCCGATCCGCCGGTGGAAGCCGGTGAGCAGCCGGGACGGGACCCGGGCGCCGGCCTGCGCGGCCGCGTCCCCGGTGAGCAGGTACCCCTCGTCGTCCAGGAACAGCGCGGACGCCGCGGCCGGGGACCGTTCGCCCAGCCAGAGGGGTTCGGGCTCGCCCCAGCCGGTGCCTTGACGGCGGCAGGTCGCGGCGTGGGTCCGCGCCTGTGCCACATCGATCCCGAGGACGTAGGGCAACGGCGGTTCCTCCTCACCTCGCGGGGGCTGATCAGGGGTACGGAATCCCCCTAGGGCTCGGGGCATCCTCACCCAAACGGGTTAGTCAATCAAGGGCCTGGGGGGATTTAACCCAACTGAGCGCGTCTCGGATGAGCCCCTAACTCCCTAACGATGACATATCGATCCCCTATCGGCTGACCGGACTGCGACTCGGAGTGATCCCCGATGTGCGCTGGGGGGTCGGCTCCCTACCTTGATGACGGAGAGCAGCGGTCCTTGCGGCCGATGCCGTCCCCCGAACCACCGGACCAGGAGAAACCCCATGGACTCCGTGCAGACGTTGCACGATTTCGCGCTGAACCTGCTCAACGACCCGACCGCGCTGGCGGCCTTCGGGACGGACCCGCAGGGCGTGCTCGCCGCCGCCGGTCTCGGCGACGTCAGCGCCGCCGACGTGCACGAGGTCATCCCGCTGGTGCTCGACTTCGTGCCGGTCGACAGCCTCCCCGCCGTGGACAGCCTCCCGGCCATCGGCGGCCTGTCCGGCGTCGGCACCGACGCCCCGGGCATCCAGGGCGCGATCGACCAGCTCACCGCCCTCACCGCGGGCCTCGGCCTGCCGGCCACCTCGGCGCTGCCGGGTGTCGGCGACCTGGGCGTCGGCGAACTGCCGGTCGTCGGCGACCTCGGCCTGTCCGGTGTCGGCGGCCTCGGCCAGCCGGTGAGCACCGTCACCGACGTCACCAACAACGTGGCGAGCGTGACCGCCCTCGCCGGTGACGCCACCAGCTCCCTCGGCTTCGGCGGCGACCTCGCGCAGAGCATCGACGCGGGCGTGCTGGGCAATCTGGGCGGCGCCGTCACCGGTGCCGTCGAGAGCGGCGACGTCGTCGACCAGGCCGCGACCGCCGTCACGGGTACCGTCGCCGCGCCGGTCCACGGTGGCGACCTGACCGGGGCCCTCACCGGCGCCGTGACCACCGCCACCGGCGACGCCACCAGCCACGTCGGTGACTTCAACGGCACGCTGAAGCACGTCGGCGACCTCGACGTCAAGCACGTCGCCGGGGACGTCACCAGCGCCGCTCAGGGCGTCGGCGACATCACCCACAACGCCGTCACCACGGTGACCGGCGCCGTGGGCGTCGACCACAACGTGGTCGGTGAAATCGGCAGCAACAACGGCGTCGACGCCGTGCACGACGTGGTGTCGGACGTCACCGGCAACCTCAGCCACAACGCGCTCGGCAACATCCACGTCGGTGACCTCGGTCACAACGACATCCACATCGGGCACTGAGCCCCGAACCGGTCACCGGTGCCCGTCCCGCGGTCTGGGTGCGACCGCGGGACGGGCACCCGGTGTGCGCACGGGGAGTAAACCGGGGACACTCCTTCGCTGTGACCGCCCCCGCTTGGCTCGAAGTGCTCAACGAGACGATGGACGCGTGCCGCACGCACGGCCGCGCCGATCTCGCCGAGCGCCTGCGCAGACGCCGCGACGCCCCGCCGGGGCAGATCCGGCTCGGCGTGCTCGGCTTTCCCAAACAGGGCAAGGGTTACTTGCTCAACGCGGTGCTGAACGCGCCGGTGTGCGCGGTCGGCGACGCCCCGACCCCCGCCGTGCCCACCGAAATCGCCTACTCCGCCGAACCCGCCGCGACGCTGGTCGGCCGCTCCCTCGAACGGATCCCCGTCGCGGTCGAACGGCTCACCGGTGAACTCGGCGCCCGCCCCGCCGGCACGCTCAGCCGCGTCGAAGTCGGTGTGCCGCGCGAACTCCTGTCGGCCGGGCTCGTCCTCGTCGACACGCCGCCGGTCGGTGACCCGCGGTCACCGCGGACCGCCGCCGCCCTCGACCTGCTCGCCGAAGCGGACGCGGTGATCCTCGTCTCCGACGCGACCGCGCCGCTGAGCCCCGCCGAACTCGCCCTCGCCCGGCACGTGCGCACCTGGTGCCCGCACGTCCTGGTGGCGCTGACCAAGATCGACGCCTCCCCGGGCTGGCGCGCGGTGGCCGAGCGCAACCGCGCGATGCTCGCCGAGGCCGGGATCGACGCCCCCGTCCAGCCGGTTTCGGCCGTCGTCCGCCAGGCCGCCGCGAAGGCCGGTGACGCGGATCTCAACGCCCGCTCCGGTTTTCCCGAACTGCTGAACTGGATCGCCGAGCAGGCCGCGCGCCCGGCGGAGCAGTCCCGCGCGCTGCTGGCCGCCGTGGGCGTGCGGGCCGCCGCCACGGAACTGGTGGAGTCGCTGCGCGACCGCGTCGACACGGTCGCCCAAGACGCCGGGCTCGGGCAGGCCGCGCTGCTGCAGCGCGCGCAACGCCGTGCCGACGACCTGCGGCGGCAGAACACCAAGTGGCAGAACCTGCTTTCCGACGAGATCACCGATCTGCTGTCGGACGCCGAATACGACCTGCGCGAGCGGACCCGCAAGATCGTCAACACCATCGACCGCACCTTCGACGAGGGCGACCCGGCGAAAGTGTGGGACGAATTCGCGCCGTGGCTGGACAACGCGCTGGCCGAAGCCGTCGACGTCAACTACACGTGGCTCGCCGACCGGGCGGAGTGGATCGCGCAGGCCGTCGCCGCGTGCTTCGGCGCGCAGTACGACCGCGCGCTGCCCGACCTCCGGCTCGACGGATCCGGCGTGGAGGGCCTCGACGACGTCCGGCGGCCGAAGATCGAGAAGTTCAAGGTGGGGCAGCAGGCCTTCACCGGCCTGCGCGGGTCCTACGGCGGCGTGCTGATGTTCGGCCTGGTCACCAGCCTCGCCGGGCTGCCGCTGATCAACCCCGTCTCGATCGGCGCCGGTGCGGCGTTCGCCGCGAAGACGATCAAGGACGAAGGCGGCATGCGGCTGCAGCGCCGTCAAGCCGTGGCCAAGCAGGCGGCGCAGCGGCACGTCGACGACGTGTTCATCCGCTTCAGCAAGGAATGTCGCGACTCGATCCGCCTCGTGCAGCGCCGGCTGCGCGACCACTTCACCGGGCTGGCCGAGGAACTCGCCGACGAGCTGACCCACGAGCGCGAGACGATCATGGCCGGCACCGCCGAACGCGAGCGCCGGACCGTCCACATCAGACGCGAGATCGACCGGCTGGCCGGCCTGCACCAGCGCGCGGGCGAGCTCGGCACGATCGCCGGACGGCAGCGGCGGGAGCTTTCGGCGTGACGCGGGACGTCCGCGACCTGCTGGCCGCCGCGGCCGGGCTCTACCGGGACGACCCGCGGGCTTCGGCGCTCCTGCACGACTGCCTGAACCGGCTGGAGCAGCCGCTGCGCGTCGCGTTCACCGGCGCGCCTTCGTCGGGCAAGTCGACGCTCGCCGCGGCGCTCGGCGAATGGCCGACGCGCGCGCTGCGCGACCTCGTGCTCCTCGACGACCCCGGCCCGGCCGACGACGTCCCGGACTCGACCGTCCGGCTGGTCCGCCACCTGGAACCGGACGAACTCGCCGCGGCGCACCCGCCGGGCGGCTCGCCGTTCGCGCGGCAGAGCGCGGTCAACTCGGTGCTGGTGCTGTCCCGGGCCGACGAGGTGGGCGCGGGCCGCATCGACGCGTTGCTGACCGCGAAGCAGCTCGCGCGCCGCGCTTGGCGCGAAGACCCGCTGTGCACGGGGTTCCTGGGCGTGATCGCGGTGGCCGGCCAGCTGGCGTACGGCGGCCGGTCGTTGCGCGACGACGAGTTCGACCTCCTGGCCGCGTTCGCGGCCGTGCCGCGGGAGGAGCTGGAACGCCACGTGCTGTCGGTGGATTCGTTCACCGACCCGGCGTTCCCGGGCCCGATCCCGGTGGAGACGCGGCGGTCGCTGGTGGTGCGCTTCGGGATGTTCGGCGTCCGCCTGGCGCTGACGCTGATCCGCACCGGCTGCGACGACCGGGTCAAGCTGTCGGCGGAACTGGTGCGCCGCAGCGGGCTCGGCGAGCTGCGCGACACGCTCGCGGGCTGTTTCGTCGCGCGGGCGGAGGCGTTGAAGGCCCGCACGGCGGTGATTCGTCTCGAAGCGTTGCTGGCGGCCCAGCCCCGTCCGGGCGGCGACCGCCTGGTGTCCCGGGTGGAGCGCTTCGCGGCGGCCGCCCACGACTTCCGCGAGCTGCGCCTGATCGCGGACATCCGCGGCGGCCGGACGGCGTTGTCCGGCGACCCCGCGGAGGAGGCGGTCCGCCTGCTGGGCGCCCAGGGCACGGCCCCGGCCGACCGGCTGGGCCTGGAACCGGACGCGGACCCGGGCGAGATCTACGACGCGGGCCTGGACGCGTTGCGGCGCTGGCGCCACGAGGCGGAGCGCCCGGACCGCCCCCACGCGGAACGGACGGCGGCCCACGTGGTGGTGCGGTCGGCCGAGGGAATGCTGGCGCTGTTCGCCTAACGCACCGCGGTCGCTTCGATCTCCACGAGGTGCTCGGGGACGTCCAGTGCCGCGACGCCGATGAGCGTGGCCGGCGGTTTCGCGGTGGTGCCGACCTTCGCGGCACCCCGGGCGATGCCGTCGAGGAGGGCGGGCATCTTCGCGGGTGTCCAGTCGACGACGGAGAAGTTCAGCTTCGCCACGTCGTCGAAGGTGGCGCCGGCCGCTGCCAGTGCGGCGGCGACGTTGACGTAGCACTGCTCGACCTGCGCGGCCAGGTCGAGTTCCGTTTCCCAGGCGACCTGCCCGGCGACGAAGACGAGCTTCGTCCCCTCGGCGATCGCCACCTGGTGGTAGGGGTCGACTGCGGGCAGCTCGGGCGGGTTGACGAGGGTGACGGCCATCTTTCCTCCGTGGTCACTTGTGGTTACCCAGGAACCGTAGGAGAGTATTGGTCCATGCGGAAGAAGGCACTTTTCGGTGACGGGGGAACCAGGTGGTGACCAAGCAGGACGCGGACCTTTCCCGCGCGGATTCGCTGGCGCGGGAGATCTTCTCCGACGTCGCCAACAAGTGGGCGTTCCTGATCATCGAGACGCTCGGCGAGCGCACCCTGCGATTCAGCGAACTGCGGAACGAGGTCGAGGGCATCAGCCACAAGATGCTGACCCAGAACCTGCGCATGCTGGAGCGCAACGGGCTGGTCGAGCGCGAGGTGTTCCCGACCGTCCCGCCCCGGGTCGAGTACACGCTCACCGCGCCGGGGCAGGGGTTGCGGGCGACGGTCGACAGCATGTGCGGCTGGACCCAGCGCTACCTCGGCGAGATTGAAACCGCCCGGCTCCGCTTCGACGGCTAGGTCTCGTAGAGACCGGCGATCGCCGTGGCCCGGTCGTGCAACGCGGTCCGCAACCACTGCGGCGCAAGGACTTCCGCGTCCACGCCGAGCTGCCACAGCGCCCACTCGGCGTGCCGCCGGTCCTGGAAGGCCAGTGAAAGCCGTACCCAGTCGCCGGCGCCGGCCGGCTCGGTGGCGGTCAGCGCGGTCGCCGTCAGCTCCTCCCGCCGGGCCGCGGCCACCCGGGCCTGCACGGTGACCTGCTCGCCGCCGGTGCGGAACCGCGTGCTGCGCTCCTGCCACGCCCGGTCCAGGTCGACGCGCTCCGGTCGCTGCGCGGGCTCGTCCAACTCCTCGGCCGCGTGGATCCGGGACAGCCGGTAGGTGCGGTCCTCGCCGGACCTCGTGGCCAGCAGGTAGCCCTGTTCGCGCACGGTGACCAGCCCGATCGGGTCCACCGTCCGCCACTTCGGCGGCTCGTCGACGGCCGCGTAGCGGATGCGCAGCCGGTGGCCGGCGAACACCGCGCGCCGGACCTCGGCCACGATCTCGTCGGGCACCTCCTCCGCGGCCGGCCGGCGGGCGAGGAGGTCGGTCGCCGGGTCGACGAGCAGCCGCTCGGCCACGCTCGCCGCGGTGTCGCGCTGGCTCTCGGGCAGTGCGTCGACCACCTTGAGCATCGCGGACGCCAGCGCCGAGCCGAGGCCGAACGCCTGGGCGCCGCGGCGGGAGCCGGCGATCAGCAGGGCGAGGGCCTCGTCGTGGGTCAGGCCGGTGAGCTCGGTCCGGAACCCCGGCAGCAGCGCGAAACCGCCGTGCCGCCCGCGCTCGGCGTAGACCGGGACGCCCGCCGTGGACAGCGCCTCGATGTCGCGCAGCACCGTGCGGGTCGACACCTCCAGCTCGCGCGCCAGCGTGGCCGCGGACAGCCGGCCGTGCCGGCGCAGCAGCAGCACCAGGGACACCAGCCGGTCGGCGCGCACGCGGAAACCGTAGCCGAATACACGACACAGGATGTCGTGTATTGGTTGCGAGGCTCTTCGCACTGTCTACGAACGGATGGAGTGAAGTGGCTGTGGAACGAACGGCGGTCAACCCGTGGCCGTGGTCGGTGGCGCTGGGCTACCACCAGGGCGAGCTCGTCGCCGGGCCCGCCCGGACCCTGTACTGCGCCGGGCAGACCGCGATGAACGGCGACGGCGAACCCCAGCACGACGGCGACCTCGCGGCGCAGCTGGCGTTGAGCCTCGACAACCTCGAGGCGGTGCTCGGCGAGGGCGGGATGACGTTGGGCGACCTCGTCCGGCTGACCGTCTACACGACCGACGTCGACCTGCTCTTCCAGCACTACGGCGTGCTCGCGGGCCGGCTCGGTGCGGCTGGGGCCGCGCCCGCCACCACGATGCTCGGCGTGACGCGGTTGGCGATTCCCACGCTGCTGGTGGAGCTGGAAGGTACTGCTGTCGCGTGAAAAAGCCGCCGGCCCGCCGGGTGTTGACGCCCGGCGGGCCGCGGCGCACCATAGACCGGTCTATGGTCCAGCGCCGGCCGGAGGGAACCCGCCATGCCCCACGACGTCCGCCCCTGGGTCCGGCTGTTCGGCGAGCTCCTCGCGCACTGGGCGCGCGAACGCCCGGCGGACACCGCGCTGCGCTTCGGCGACCAGGCGTGGACCTGGGCGGAGTTCGACGAGCGCGCCCGGCGGCTCTCGGGTGCTCTCGCGGCCGCCGGGGTAGGCCGGGGCGACCGCGTCGCGTTCGTCGACAAGAACCACCCCGCCTGCCTGGAGACGACCTTCGCCGCGGCCGGGATCGGCGCCGCGAACGCCGTGGTCAACTGGCGGCTCTCCGGGGACGAACTCGCCTACGTGCTCGGGGATTCCGGCGCGAAGGTGGTCTTCGTCGGCGCCGAACTGCGGCCCGCGCTCGACGCGGTCCGCGACCGGCTGCCCGCGCTCGAACGCGTGGTCGTCGTCGGCGGGGACGAAGACGAGTACGAACCCTTCCTGGCTTCCGCGGAGCCACACGCGGGGTCCGAAGTGGACCCCGGCGACGGCGTGCTCGTCATGTACACCAGCGGCACCACCGGCTTCCCCAAGGGCGCGGTGCTGACCCACCGCGGCGTCATCGCCCACGGCCTCGCCGCCGGCACCGCGTTCCCGATCGGCCCCGGCGAGGTCAACCTCGTCGCGATGCCGCTGTTCCACGTCGGCGGCAGCTGTTACGCGGTTTCCGGGTTCCTCTACGGCGAACCGTCCTACCTGACCCGCGAACCGGACGCGGCTTCGCTGTTCGCCGCGCTGCGGGCCGGGATCACGCACGCGTTCCTCGTGCCCGCCGTCGTGGCCGGGATCGCGCAGGCCGGCGAAGACGCGCTCAAGGCGTTCTCCCGGTTGAAGTACCTCTGCTACGGCGCTTCGCCGATGCCGCTCCCGTTGCTACGCACCGTGCTCGCCGCCTGGCCGGACGTGAAGTTCGCGCAGGTCTACGGGATGACCGAGCTGTCCGGCGCGGTCACCGCCCTGGACCCGGAGGCGCACCGGGACACGTCCCGGCCCGAACGGCTGGCTTCCGCGGGCACCGCACTGTCCGGAGTGGACATCCGGATCGTCGACCCGGTGACCCTCGAGGACGCCGCCACCGGCGAAGTCTGGATCCGCACCGAGCAGCGGATGGCGGGCTACCTCGGCAAGCCCGAGGCGACCGCCGAGACCATCGTGGACGGCTGGGTGCGCACCGGCGACGTCGGGCGCCTGGACGACGGCGGGTTCCTGTTCCTCGAGGACCGCGTCAAGGACATGATCATCACCGGCGGCGAGAACGTCTACTCGCCCGAGGTCGAGCGCGTGGTGGCGGAGTTCCCCGGCGTCGCCGAGGTGGCCGTGATCGGTGTCCCGGACGAGCGGTGGGGCGAGCAGGTCAAGGCTGTCGTGGCCGGTGATCAGCTCGACGCCGACAAGCTCATGGAGTTCTGCCGCGAGCGCCTGGCCCACTACAAGTGCCCGCGCAGCGTCGACGTCGTGGAAGCGTTGCCGCGCAACGCGACCGGCAAGATCCTCAAGCGCTCGCTGCGCGAACCGTACTGGCGAAACCGGGACCGGAACGTCTGATGCCCCCGGTGACGCGGGACGCGTACTTCGCGGCCGCATTGGACGTGCTGGCGGAGCACGGGTTCACCGAGCTGAACGTCGGCCGGCTGTGCCGCGGCCTCGGCGTCACGAGCGGGTCGTTCTACCACCACTTCGGCGGCTGGCCGGGGTTCGTCGAGCAGCTGCTGGACCACTGGGAGAACCGGCAGGTGCGCATCCTGCGCGAAGGGAACTTCGGCAGCGGCGGCCCGTCGGCCGACTTCGCCGCGCTGATGGACCTGACGCTCGGGCTGCCGCACGAGGCCGAAGCCGCCATCCGGGCGTGGGCGGCGAACGACGAAACCGTGCGGGCGGCGCAGAAACGCGTCGACTCCGCGCGGGTGCGCACGGTCGGCAAGGCGGTCAAGGGTATCGTCGGCGACGGCGACCTCGCGCGGACGCTGACGTCGCTGGGCATGGCGATGCTGGTGGGTCACCAGCAGCTGGCGTCGGCGGGGGAGCACAGCGAGCTGGCCACCCTGCTGGCGGAGTACACGCGGCTGGTGCACGCCCGCGCCTCGTGAGTGTTCAGGGCGGTTCTCACCGCCCTGAACACGTCACGAGACGTTACCGAGTACCCGGGTGACGGCTATCTCCAGGACCACCCGCTGGGGGTTGGGCTTGGGCTGGCGGTAGCGGGCGGCGTAGCGGTTTTCCGCGTCGCGCACCGACTCCGGGTCGTCGCGCAGCACGGCTCGACCCTCCAAAGTGGACCACTTCGGGCCGTCCAGCTGGCAGGCCGCGACGGGGACGCCGTCGGCGCCCGCGGCCCGGATCAGCCGCGCCTTGACCGAGGAGGCGAACGTGATCACGCGGGCGAGACCGGCGTCGAAGTCCACGGTGACGCCGACCGCGACGACATGCGGCGTGCCGTCGGGCCGGACCGTGGTGAGGGTGGCCAGCCGGCGTTCGGTCCAGAACGTGCGGAAGTCGGGGCCGCGGTCGTCGAGCTTCATGGGACCCACGCTAGTCCGTCCGGGTGGCCGGGGTCCTGGTGAGACCACTCACGGTCATAGTAAGGAAAGTTTCCTAACAGTCTTGACCGGGTCTTGAACCTTCTGTCACGCTCACATCGCCCTCGCCGCAGCCAACGATGTCTTTACGGAGGAGCGATGAAGAAGATCGTCCGGGCGGTGGTGGCTTCGGCCGCGCTGGCCGCCGGGCTGCTGAGCGTGCCGACGACCGCGTCCGCGGCGGGCACCCCGTACGTGCCGGGCACGCTGCGGCCGTCCGTCTCGCAGGCCACCCAGGATGCCGCGCTGCAGAAGTACTACGACTTCTGGAAGAAGAACTTCCTCACGACCAAGTGCGGCAGCGGCACCTACGCCGTGCTGTCGAAGGACGCCGACCACTCGTTCGTCGCCGAGGGCGAGGGCTACGGCCTGACGATCTCGGCGATGATGGCGGACAAGGACACGCAGGCGCGCTCGATCGTCGACGGGATCCTGAAGTTCGTGAAGGCGCACCCGTCGGTCAACAACAAGGACCTGCACGCGGCCGAGCAGGACTCGAACTGCAAGAGCGTCAACGGCAGCGACTCCGCGACCGACGGCGACCTCGAAATCGCCTACGGCCTGCTGATCGCGGACAAGAAGTGGGGCAGCACGGGCTCGGTCAACTACAAGGCCGAGGCCGTCCGGATCATCAACGCGATCAAGAAGAGCGAGGTCAACGGGTCCACGAAGTTCACGCTGCTCGGCGACTGGGGCAACGACGCGGAGTACAAGAACAGCTCGCGCTCGTCGGACTGGATGCCCGGGCACCTGCGGGCGTTCGCCACGGCCACCGGCGACAGCTTCTGGACGTCGGTCCGGACCCGGTCGGAGACCGCGGTGAGCCAGTTGCAGTCGCAGTACGCGCCGAACACGGGCCTGCTGCCGGACTTCGTGGTCAACACGAACTCGACCCCGAAGCCGGCGCCGGCGGAGTTCCTGGAAGGCCCGTACGACGGCAAGTACAGCTGGAACGCCTGCCGTGACCCGTGGCGCCTCGGCGTCGACGCGATCACGGCCCCGAACAGCGCCGCGGCCGCGCAGGTCCGCAAGATGACGACGTGGATCAAGTCCGCCACGGGCAGCGACCCGGCGAAGATCCAGAGCGGCTACTCGCTGTCGGGCTCGAAGACCGAAAGCGGTCAGCACCCGTGCTTCACGGCGCCGTTCGCGGTGGCGGCGATGGCGGACCCGGGCAGCCAGGCGTGGCTGGACAAGCTGTGGACGGCGGTCTCGTCGTGGTCCCCGGACGCGACGGACTACTACGGCACGGGCATCACGATCCAGGTCCTGCTCATCCTGAGCGGCAACTACGTGGCAGCTTGAGCCGACGCGCCGGCCGCTCCGCCCCGAATTTCGGGTGCGGAGCGGCCGGTTCGTGCGTGAAACTGGCGCCATGAGCAGCCAGCCGCGCAGCGTCGAGGAGCTGACCCGCGCCCTCGACGCGGGGAAGCGGTTCAAGTACCTCTGCTTCTGGGGCCATCGCCCGCCTCGCGGCGGCGGAGTCGGCTCCGGGTGCTTCAGCCAGTGGTGGCCGGCGCCGTTCGTGCTCGACGACGTCCGGTTCGCCACCGCCGAGCACTACATGATGTGGCGCAAGGCGCTGCTCTTCGGCGACGAGGAGGTGGCCGCGCGGGTGCTGACCGCGGTGCACCCGAAGCAGGCCAAGGACTTCGGCCGCCAGGTGCGCCGGTTCGACGAAGCGGCTTGGGTCGCCCACCGCCGGGAAATCGTGGTGGCGGGCAACGCCGCCAAGTTCGCGCAGCACCCGGAACTCGGGGACTACCTGGCCGGGACCGGCGAGCGGGTGCTCGTCGAGGCGAGCCCGGTCGACCGGGTCTGGGGGATCGGCCTGGCGGCGGACGACCCGCGGGCCGAAAAGCCGCGGGCCTGGCGGGGGCTCAACCTGCTCGGCTTCGCCCTCGCCGACGTCCGGGCTCAGCTCGGTTCGCGCAGCGGCAGCCCGGCCGCGCGGTAGATCTCGTCGAGCACCGTCATCGTCTCCACCGCGTCCGCCGCCGACGTCTTCACCGGCGCACCCTCCAGCACCGCGGCCGCGAACGCGTCCAGCTGATACGCGTACGTGGCCCGGCGCGGGAACTTCTCCGTGCGGCGGGCGCCGTCCACCTTGATCGACACCCGGTGGTACGCCTGGGGCATCAGCGGGTTGAGCACACTGATCGAGCCGTGTGAGCCCGTCACCTTCGCGCTGATCCGAAGCACCGACGACGACCACATCGAGCACGTCACCCGGCCCGTGTGACCCGACGGGAAGCGCAGCTCCGCCGTCATCGCCCGGTCGACCCGCGGGGACCGCAGGCGAGCCGAAGCCGAGACCACCGACGGGGTCTCGCCGCCGCCGAAGATCCGGGCCATGTGGACCGCGTAGCAGCCCGCGTCCATCGTCGCGCCGCCCGCCAGCGCGTAGTCGTAGCGGATGTCCGAGAACTTCGGCAGCGGGAAGCACACCGCCGTCTCGACGCGCGCCAGCTCGCCCAGCTCGCCGGACGCCACGATCTCCTCGACCCGCAGCGCCAGCGGGTGGTAGCGGTAGTGGAACGCCTCCATCACGACGCGGTCCGACGAAGAAGCCAGCGAAGCGATCTCCCGGGCCTCCGCCGCGTTCGCCGTGAACGGCTTCTCGCACAGCACGTGCTTGCCCGCCTCCAGCGCCGCCCGCGTCCACCGGCCGTGCAGGCCGTTGGGGAGCGGGTTGTAGACGGCGTCGATGTCCGGATCGGCCAGCAGGTCCTCGTACGACCCGTGCGCCCGCGGGATCCCGTGGCGGGCCGCAAACGCTTGCGCGCGCTCGAGCGAACGCGCCGCGACGGCGCCGACCGTGACCGAGGAGTGCCAAGAAGCGGGCTTGACCAGGGCGGTGGGGGCGATTCGGGCCGCACCCAGGATGCCGATCCGCAGGCTCATCCGCGCAAGTTAGCACCGGACCAGATTTCAACAGCCAGTTGACCTCTTCAACAAAGAGTTGTACCGTTCCGGCCAGCCGAACAGTGGAGGTCCGCTATGTCCCGTTCACGTGCCGCGCAGGCGGTGTTGCTCGCGAGCCTGGCCGTCCTGGTGACCGCCTGCGGTGGGGGCCCGGACGGCGCGGGCGGGACGTCGCAAGCCGCCGGCGCGCCCGCGTCCGGCATCCCGGACACCGCCGCGATCGTCCAGGGCGTGCAGAAGGACGCGCAGCTCAACGCCGCCCTGCCGGACAACGTCAAGCAGGCGGGCGTGCTGCACCTGGCGTCGAACCTGCAGTCCGCGCCCAACAACTTCTACGCCGCCGACGGCAAGACCCCGATCGGCTACGAGGTCGACCTCGCCAAGGCGGTCGCCGCCAAGCTCGGCGTCACCGTGACCCACCAGGACATGGCGTTCGGCTCGCTGATCACCAGCCTCCAGTCCGGCCGCATCGACCTGACGATGGCCGGCATGAACGACACCAAGGCCCGTCAGGCGCAGATCGACTTCGTCGACTACTTCACCTCGGGCATCACGATCATGACCCGCAAGGGCAACCCGGACGGCATCACCGGCCCGGACGCCCTGTGCGGCAAGAACGTCGCCGTCGTGCAGGGCACCAGCCACCAGAAGTTCGCCGAGGCGCAGAGCGCCAAGTGCACGTCGGCGGGCAAGCCCGCGGTGAACGTCACCGCGACCGACAGCGACAACCAGAACCAGAACCAGCTGCGCACCGGCCGCGTCGCCGCGATCCTCAACGACCTGCCCAGCGCCGTCTACATCTCGCGCACCGCGGGCGAGGGCAAGTTCTTCGAGGTCGTCCCGGGCGAGCCGATCGAGGGCGGGCCGTACGGCATCGGCGTCACCAAGGCGAACGCGCCGCTGCGCGAGTCCGTGCAGAAGGCGCTGCAGGCCCTCATTGCCGACGGCACCTACGGCAAGATCCTGCAGGCGTGGGGTGTCGAGCAGGGCGCGATCAAGGAGGCCGCGGTCAATGGCGGGTCCTGAGCCACTGCCCATCGTCCGGCTCCGGCACTGGGGCCGCTGGGTCGCCGCCGCGATCATCCTCGCGCTGCTCGTGCTGCTGGGCATCGCGCTCGGCAACGCGCAGATCGAGTGGAACCAGGTCCCGGACTTCGTCTTCTACAAGGTGATGGCGACCGGCCTGCTCAACACCGTCGTGCTGGCGGTGCTGTCCCAGGCCGTCGCGATCGTGCTCGGCATCGTCATCGCCCTGCTGCGCCGCAGCGCCAACCCGGTCGCCCGGTGGTTCGCCGCCGGGTACATCTGGATCTTCCGCGGCCTGCCGGTGCTGCTGCAGATCCTGCTCTGGTACAACCTGGCGCTCGTCTTCCCGGTCATCGACATCCCGTTCCTGGTCCACGAGCAGACGAACGTGCTGATCAGCGCGTTCACCGCCGCGTTCCTCGGCCTGGCGCTCAACGAAAGCGCGTACATGGCCGAAATCGTGCGGGCGGGCCTGAACAGCGTCGACAGCGGGCAGACCGAGGCGGCGAAGTCGATCGGCATGACGCCGGCCGCCACGCTGCGCCGGGTCGTGCTGCCCCAAGCCATGCGCGTGATCATCCCGCCGACCGGCAACGACTTCATCAACATGCTCAAGGGCACGTCGATGGCGTCGGTGATCGGCGTGACCGAGCTGATCCACGCGGCCAACAACATCTCGTCCAACAACCTGCTGGTGATGGAGACGCTGCTGGCCGCGGCCGTCTGGTACATGGTCGTGGTGACCGTCGCCGGCGTCGGCCAGCACTACCTGGAACGCTCGTTCGGCGCTTCCGACCGGCTGGACCGCGGGCCCCTGTCCCGCGCCGGCAAGGCGTTGCGCGGCGTGCCGCTGGTGAGGAGTGCCCGTGTCTGAGCCGCTGCTGCGCGCCGTCGGCGTCAAGAAGTCCTACGGTCACACCGAAGTCCTCGGCGGCATCGACCTCGAAGTCCACAAGGGACAGGTCGTCTGCCTGCTCGGGCCGTCCGGCGCCGGGAAGAGCACGTTCCTGCGCTGCATCAACCACCTGGAGACGATCGACGCCGGCCAGATCTGGGTCGACGGGGAGCCGATCGGGTTCCGGCAGCGCGGCGGGAAGCTGTACGAACTGCGCGAGCGCGACGTCGCCCGCCAGCGCCGGGACATCGGCATGGTGTTCCAGCGGTTCAACCTCTTCGCCCACCGGACCGCGCTGGAGAACGTCGTCGAGGGCCCGATCCGGGTGCTCGGCCTCAAGCCGGACGACGCCCGGAAGCAGGGGCTCGAGCTGCTCGACCGCGTCGGGCTCGGGCACCGCGGTGACGCCTACCCGGCGCAGCTGTCCGGCGGGCAGCAGCAGCGGGTGGCGATCGCGCGGTCGCTGGCGATGAAACCGAAGCTGATGCTGTTCGACGAGCCGACGTCGGCGCTGGACCCGGAGCTGGTCGGCGAGGTGCTGGAAGTGATGAGTACGTTGGCGGGGGAGGGGATGACGATGGTCGTCGTGACGCACGAGATGAGCTTCGCCGCGGAGGCCGCCGACGAGGTGGTGTTCCTGGCCGACGGCGCCGTCGTCGAGACCGGGCCGCCGTCGGAGGTGCTGAGCGCGCCGAAGCACGAACGCACCCGGCAGTTCCTGGCGAGGATCCTCGCGTGACGCGGATTTCGCCCCGGTACCTGCTCCAGTTCGACGAGCCCGCCGGCTACCTCGACTTCGCCCGCTTCGGCCCGCCGTCGCACGCGGTGCTCGACACGACGGCGGCGCTGCTCGACCAGGCCACCACGGCCGGTCCGTCCACTGTGGACGAGCTGATGCGGCAGGAGGTCCGCGCCAAGGCCGCCGCCGCGCGGCTGTCCGGTTCGGACACCGACCACACCGTGCTGCTGCCCCACACGAGTCTCGGGTTGTTCCAGGCCGCGTTCCACAGCTCGGGCGAGGTGCTGGTGTCGGCGTCGGAGTTCCCGGCCAACACCTACCCGTGGGCCCGCGCCGAGCAGGCCGGCCGGCTGCGCGTGCGCCGGCTGACCAGCGGTTACGTGACGCCGGAGCGGGTCGCGGAAGCCTTGACGCCGGAGATCACCACGGTCAGCGTCTCCGCGGTCGACTTCCGGACCGGTTTCCGCGCCGACCTGGCCGCGCTGCGCGACGTCGTCGGCGACCGGTTGCTGGTCGTCGACGGCATCCAGGGCTTCGGCGTGATCGAGGCGCCGTGGGAGGTCGCCGACGTGCTGGTCGTCGGCGGGCAGAAGTGGCTGCGCGCGGGCTGGGGCACCGGCTTCGCGGTGCTGAGCGACAACGCGCTGGAGCGGATGGACCCCGTGCTGTCCGGCTGGACCGGCGCGCGCGACCCCGGCCTGTTCGACGACGAGATCCACGCGCCCGACGGCACCGCGCAGGCTTGGTCGATCTCCAACCTCAGCCCGATCACCTCCGGCGCGTTCGCCGAGGCGCTCGAGCTGGTCGAGGACGCCGGGGTGGCCGCCATCGCGGCGCGGATCGCCGAGCGGATCACCTCGTTCGAGGAGGTGCTGGCCTCGTGCGGCGCCGAGGTGGTGTCGGCGGTGGACCGGCGGGCCGGGATCCTCGCGTTCACGCTGCCCGGCCACCCCGCCGAGCAGGTCGGCGCGGCGCTGGCCAACGCCGGGATAGCGGCGACCGTGCGGCCCGAGCACGTCCGGTTGTCGCCGCACGCGTCGACGCCGGCGGCCGCGGCGGACCTGCTGCGGTCCGCGCTGGAGACGTTGACGGCGCCGCGGGAGCCCCTGGTCGTGCCGGCCGCGGGCGCGACCACGCACGAGGTGCTCACCGCGCTGGTGCCGGCGATCCCGGGGCTGGCGGCGATGCTCGGGCCGGGCAACGAGGTGCTGCTGCACGACCTGAGCCGGCTGCCGGACTCGATCGTCGCGATCGCGGGTGACCTGACCGGCCGCAGCGTCGGCGGCCCGATGACCGACCTGCTGCTCGGCCTGGTCCGCCGCGGCACCACGCAGGACCTGACGAACTACCGCACGCACGGCCCGGACGGGCGGCCGATCCGCTCGTCGACGCTGTTCCTGCGCGACGCCGACGGGGTGGCGGTCGGCTGCCTGTGCGTCAACAGCGTCGACGCGTCGGCTTCGGCCGGCGGCAACGGCGAGCCGGAGACTTTCCCACCGGACGTCGACAGCCTGCAGCGGTTCCTCGTCGACCGGGCGGTCACCAAGGCCGGCATCCCGGTGGACCTGATGAAGAAGCGGCACAAGGCGGCGGTGGTGCGCGAACTCGACGAGGCCGGTTATTTCCTCATCAAGGACGCGGTGGACCACCTGGCCGGGCGGCTCGACGTCACGCGCTACACGATCTACAACTACCTCAACGAAATCCGCGCCTGACGCTGCCCGAACGGACCTTGTTTCCGCGGTTCCCCGGGGCGCACCATGGCGCGCATGACCGAACCGGACACCCGGGCGCTGGTGCGGCTGGAAGCGGAGGGCGGCGCCGACGAGGAGGAACTCGACCGGCTCGCCCGCCGGCTGCGCGCCGAGCTGGGCGAGCTGGACGTGGACCTGCGGGCCGCGCCCGGCGAGCTCCCACCGGGCGCGAAGGCGGCGGACCCGGTGACGATCGGCTCGCTGGTGGTGGCGTTCAGCGCGGCCGGCGGCGTGTTCCCGGGGCTGGTGGAGACGCTGAAGGAGTGGCTTGCCCGCCAGGCGGGCAAGCACCGCATCAAGGTGACGATCGACGGCGACACGGTGGAGCTGGAGCGGGCGACGTCGGCGGAGCGGCAGGAGCTGATCGACGCCTTCGTCCGGCGCCATGCCTAGCCGCGGCCGAGGTGAGGGCCGCCGCGGTCACGGTTTCCCGGGGTGGTCGCCGATCCGGCAGCGCCAGCCGGTCTTGGCGTCGGTCCAGCACGCCTCGCCGCCGACCACGGCCGGCGTCGCCGGGCGCGCGGTGCCGGGGACCGCCGGGAGCCCGATCCGCAGGTTGTCGGCCACGAAGTCCTGGAACCGGTCCGCCAGGTCGCACACCGTGAGCGCCGGGCTCTCACGGCGGGCCGCGAAGCCGAAGGCGCTCCCGTCGGCGGCGGTCACCAGCACCCGGTACGCGCCGTCGTCGTCCGACACCGACCACGTCACGGCGCGGATCCACGCGGCGGACTCCCGGTCCGGCGCGCCGGCGGCGAAGTCGCGGACCACGGCGTCCGGGCTGATCACGCGACGCACCTCCCGGTGTCACTCCACAAAGGACTTTCCTGACCGTACGGTGTCCAGCACGCCCGGCGCATCCGATTCCCACCTTTAGTAGGGCCCTGCCCTTCAGGCCCTGCCCGAAAAGCGCGGGCGGGACTAGGGTTCACCCGCCCGAAGTCGCAGGGGAAAGGGAGAAAACAGTGAGACGTACCGTTTTCGCCGTGGTCGCGGCCGCCGCGGTGGCGTCCGCGCTCGTGGCCGCGCCGGCCGCGAACGCCGCGAACGCCGCGAACGCCGCGCCGGCGAAGGAAGCGTCGATCGCCTGGGGTGCGTGCACCGATCCGACGCTCGTCGCCGCCGGGGCCGAGTGCGGGTTCCTGGGGGTGCCGCTCGACTACCGGAAGCCGGCCGGGGAGCAGGTGCAGCTCGCCGTCAGCCGTGTCAAGCACAAGGTCGCCGACGCGCAGTACCAGGGCGTCATGCTCACCAACCCGGGCGGGCCCGGCGGGTCCGGCCTGCTGCTGGCCACCCGCGGGCCGCGCGTGCCCAACCACGCCGGGGACGCCTACGACTGGGTCGGCTTCGACCCGCGCGGCGTCGGTTCCAGCAAGCCCGCGCTGAGCTGCGACCCGAACTACATGGACTACAACCGTCCCCAGTACGTGCCGTTCACCCCGCAGCTGGAGAAGACCTGGCTGGACCGCTCCAAGGGGTACGCCGAGGCCTGCGCGAAGAACAACTCCAAGGCCCTCCTCGAGAACATGAAGACGACGGACACGGTCCAGGACATGGACTCGATCCGGAAGGCGCTCGGCCAGAAGCAGCTGAACTTCTACGGCTACTCCTACGGCACCTACCTCGGCCAGGTGTACGGCTCGCTGTACCCGCAGAACGTCCGCCGCATGGTGCTCGACTCGACCGTCGACCCGCGGGGCGTCTGGTACGGCGACAACCTCAACCAGGACGTCGCGTTCGACAAGAACATCCTCATCTGGTTCGGCTGGCTCGCCCAGCACGACGACGTCTACCACCTCGGCAAGACGCAGTCCGCGGTGCAGCGCGTGGTCAACGAGCAGCTGCTCAAGGCGCAGTTCACCCCGGCCGGCGGCGTGATCGGCCCGGACGAGATCCTCGACGTCATCCAGCAGGCCAGCTACTACCAGCTGCGGTGGACGCTGCTGGGCGACGCGCTGTCCCGGTTCGTCAACAACGGTGACTGGCAGAACTGGAAGACGCTGTTCGAGGCCTTCGGCGGCCGCGGCGACGACAACGGCTACGCGGTCTACCTCGCCGTCCAGTGCACCGACGTCCAGTGGCCGCAGAGCTGGAACCAGTGGAAGCGCGACAACTGGCGGACCTTCACCAAGGCGCCGTACTTCACCTGGCAGAACGCCTGGTTCAACGCGCCCTGCCTGTACTGGCCGGCGAAGGCCGGGAAGCCGGCCAAGATCGACGGCCGCGGCGTGCAGAGCGTCCTGATGATCGACGAGACGCTCGACGCGGCGACGCCGTTCGAGGGCAGCCTCGAGGTCCGCAGCCGCTTCCCGGGCGCTTCGCTGATCTCGGAGCCGGGCGGCACCAGCCACGCGATCACCCCGCGCGGCAACGCGTGCGTCGACACCAAGATCGCCGACTACCTGGCGACGGGCGCGCTCCCGGCCCGCAAGCCGGGCCGCACGGCCGACGTCGAGTGCGCCCCGCTGCCGCAGCCGACGCCGCCGGCGCCGACCGCGGCCAAGGCCGATGTCGCGGCGACGCAGGGCTTGGTCGCCGGACGGTTCACCGGCTGACCTGCGAAAATCCGGAAAAACGGGGTGTCGGGCACAGTGCCCGGCACCCCGTTTTTCGTGCTTTCCGGCGCCGGGGGCTTTGAAGGCACGTGAACTTTGTGTTACAAAGTGCGGGTCAGGTTTGAAACGCAAAGTCCACGAAAGGAGGACGCCATGACTGGGGGACCGGCGTTCGCACTCAACAGCCTCACCAAGAGGTTCGGCCGGGTCACGGCGGTCGGCGGCGTGACCGTCGAGGTCGCGCGCGGCAAGGTCGTCGCGCTGCTCGGGCCGAACGGCGCGGGCAAGTCGACCACCGTCGACATGCTGCTCGGGCTGACCAGGCCGGACGCGGGGGAGGTGATCGTCGCGGGTGGCAGCCCGCGCGAAGCCGTCGACCGGGGGCTGGTCGGCGCGATGATGCAGAACGGCGCGCTGCTGCCGGACGTCACGGTCGGCGAGATCGTCGACCTGGTCGTCTCCACGCACGAGAAGCCGCTGCCCGCGGCCGAGGTGCTCGCCCGCGCCGGCCTGACGGACCTCGTCAAACGCCGCTGCGGCAAGCTTTCCGGCGGCGAACGGCAGCGCGTCCGGTTCGCGCTCGCGCTGGCCGGCGACCCGCAGCTGCTCGTGCTCGACGAGCCGACCGCCGCGATGGACGTCGACGGCAGGCGCGCGTTCTGGGCGGCCATCCGCGAGTTCGCCGCGACCGGCCGGACCGTGCTGTTCGCGACGCACTACCTGGCCGAGGCCGAGGACTACGCCGACCGCGTGGTGCTGATGCGCCACGGCGCCGTCGTCGCCGACGGCCCGGTCGCCGAGGTCCGGGCCGCGGTGTCCGGCCGCGTGCTCAAGGCCGTCGTGCCCGAGGCCACCGAAGCCGGCTTGGCCGTGCTTCCCGGCGTCACCAGCGTCCAGCTGCGCGCGGGCCGCGCCGAGCTGGCCTGCGCCGACTCCGACGCCGCCATCCGCGCCCTGCTCGCCGCGCACCCGCTGGCGTCCGACATCGAGATCACCGCGCTGGGCCTCGAAGAGGCTTTCCTGGCGCTCACCGCCGAGGAGGCCGCCGCGTGAACACCACCTACCTGACCCTCGAGATCAAGCGGATCGTCCGCAGCCCGCAGTTCACGATCTTCACCATCGGCATGCCGGTGGCCATGTACCTGCTCTTCGGGGCCATCTTCGGCGACTACGTCCTGGACAACGGCCTGCACTCGAGCACGCAGACGATGATCGGCATGGCCGCGTACGGCGCCAGCGGCGGCGCCCTGTTCACCGGCACCCGGGTGGCGCAGGAACGCACGGACGGCTGGCAGCGCCAGCTCCGCCTGACGCCGATGCGCGGGCCCGGCTACCTCGCCGTCAAGGTCGCGTCGGCGATGGCCGTCGCCCTGCCGGTGCTGCTGGCGATCTTCTTCGTCGGCTTCCTGCGCGGCGAACCGCTCACCGCCGCCGAATGGGGCCGCCAGCTGGTGTTCCTGTGGGCGGCCACGCTCCCGTTCGCCGTCCTCGGCCTGGCCATCGGCCTGTTCGGCAAGGGCGACACGGTCGGCGCGGTCACCGGCGCGCTGATGATGCCGCTCGGCATGCTCGGCGGCCTGTGGATTCCGCTGGAGATCCTGCCCGGCTGGATGGCGACGGTGGCGCACTTCGTGCCGACGTACTGGCTGCGCCGGGTCGGCCTCGACCCGCTGACGCACGCGTCCGGGACGTGGGTCGCGGTGCTCGTGCTGGCGGGGTGGCTCGTGCTCCCGGCACTGGTGGTCGTGCGCCGCTTCCGGCTGGACACGGCCAGGCTCTGAGTGCGTGTTGTCAATCCGGCCAGAAGCAGGCCACCCCCCCCCGAGCGGTACGTGCCCGTTGGCACGGGCCGATTCGGCCGTGGCTGTGGCCGGATCGGCAACGAATGGCACAGTAGCTTCCGTGCAACGTACGGGAGGAGGGCGGACCGGGTGGAAGACGAGCCGATGTCGGCCGAGGAGTCGCTGAACCTGATCGCTCAGCAGTCCCGGCGGAACCAGCGCGAATTCGGCGGGGGCCCGGCGCGGATGCTCGCGGCCTGGGCCTTCGCCTGGATCGTCGGCTGGGGGTTCACCTACCTCACCACGCGGTCCTGGGTGGCGGTGCCCGGCTGGGTCGCCGGCGCCATCGTCGTCCCCGTGCTGTTCGTCTGCGCCATGGCCTACACGACGTACGCCAGCATCCGCACCGGGCGCGGCATCCGCGGGCCGTCCCGCACGGTCGGCGCGATGTACGGCTACGGCTGGGCGCTCGCCTCGATCGGGCTGATGGTCGTCGACATCCGGATCACGCAGTTCCAGGTGCTCTCGGCCGACCAGGTGTCGCTGCTGTGGTCGGGCACCTGGCTGCTGATCACCGGCGTGATGTACCTGGCGGGCGGCATGGTCTGGCAGGACAAGCTGATGTACGGCCTCGGCGCGTGGGTGATCGTGTCGGCGGCGCTGAGCGTGCTCGTGGGCTACCCGCACAACTTCCTCGTGCTCACGGTGTGCGGCGGTGGCGGGTTCCTGCTCGCCTCGATCGTGTACTTCGTCCGCGAGAAGCGCCGATGAGCGAACTCCCCCAGCTCGACCCCGTCATCCACGCCCAGGCCCGGCTGCGGGTCACCGTCGCGCTCGCCGGCCTGCGCTCCGGCGACCAGATCACCTTCCCGCGGCTGCAGCAGCTGCTGGACATGACGGCCGGCAACCTCTCGACGCACCTGCGCAAGCTCGAGGACGCCGAGTACGTCGAGATCACCAAGGCGTTCGAACACCGCACGCCGGTCACGCTGGTCCGGCTGACCGGCCGCGGGCGGGCCGCGTTCGAGAGCTACACCCAGGCGCTCCACCAGCTGCTGGACGCCACCGGCGGGGACTGACGTGGCCCGCTGGGTGATCCACCTCGACCTGGACGCCTTCTACGCCTCGGCCGAGCAGCTCACCCGCCCGACGCTGGCCGGGCGCCCGGTGCTCGTCGGCGGCCTCGGCCCCCGCGGGGTCGTCGCCGGTGCCAGCTACGAGTCCCGCGCGTTCGGCATCAAGTCGGCGATGCCGATGGCCCAGGCGCGGCGGCTGCTGCCGGCGAACGGCGTCATCGTGCCGCCGCGGTTCCGCGTCTACGAGCGGCTCAGCCAGGACGTGTTCGCCGTCGTCTCCGCGGTGGCGCCGGTGCTGGAGAAGATCTCGCTCGACGAAGCTTTCGCCGAACCGCCGTCGCTCGTCGGTGCTTCGCCGGCCGCCGTCACGGAGTTCTGCGAGTCGTTGCGGGCGGCGATCCGCGCGGAAACCGGCCTGGTGGCGTCGATCGGCGCGGGCAACGGCAAGCAGATCGCGAAGATCGCGTCCGACGAGGCCAAACCGGACGGCCTGCTGGTCGTGCCGCAGGGCACCGAGCGGGAGTTCCTGGCGCCGCTGCCGGTGCGCGCGCTGTGGGGGATCGGCCCGGTCGCGGAGGGCAAGCTGCGGTTCATCGGCGTCCAGACGCTCGGGCAGCTGGCGGCACTGTCCGAACAGGACGCCGTCGCCACGCTCGGCGGCGTGGTCGGCCGCGACCTGCGCCGCCTCGCGACCGGCGCCGACGACCGCCCGGTGGCCGGGCGCGCCGAGACCAAGCAGGTCAGCGCCGAAACGACGTTCGACACCGACATCAAGGACCTGGCCTCCTTGAAGGCGGAGGTCCGGCGCATCGCCGTCGGCGCGCACCAGCGGCTGCTCAAGGCCGAGCGCGTGGCGCGGACGGTCGTGATCAAGCTGCGGCACACCGACATGCACACGGTGACCCGCTCGGAGACGATCTCGGCCCCGACCGACGACCTGGCCGAGCTGGCCGCGACGGCGGAGCGCCTGCTGCTGGACCCGGCGGAGTTCGGCGGCATCCGCCTGGCGGGGGTGGCCTACAGCGGCCTTTCGGTACCGCACCAGGACGCGCTGTTCACGTTGGCGACCCCGGCGGCGCCCTCGACGTCGACGGTGGTGTCGGCACCGGCTCCCTCCGCGCCTTCGGAGTGGCGGCAGGGCGACGACGTGGTCCACGAGGAGTTCGGCACGGGCTGGGTCCAGGGCGCGGGCCACGGCCGCGTGACGGTCCGCTTCGAGCACCGGTCGTCCGGCCCCGGCGTGGCCCGCACCTTCCCCCAGTCCGACCCGGCCCTGCGCCGTGGCGAACCCGGGGACTGCCTGAAGTAGGTCTACTCGGCCGAGCAGCCTTGCAGCTTCGCGATTTCCTGGCCGGCCAGCAGGAACGCGCCGACGCCGTAAGCCGCGGTGTCGGCCGCGTGAGCCTTCGCCGGGCGGTCGCCCACCGGCTGGACGTAGCCGACCTTGCCGTCCGCCTGCAGGGCCTTCGTCGACAACGCCGTCCACGCCTTGTCGACCACCGGGCGGTAGCGAGCCGCGTCGAGGACGCCCGCGGTGATGCCCCAGCCGATGCCGAAGGTGAAGAACGCCGTGCCGCTCGTCTCCGGGCCGCCATGGTCCCACGGGTTCAGCAGGTCCGAGTTCCAGAAGCCGTCGCGGCGTTGCGTCAAAGCCAGCGTGGCCGCCATCTTCCGGTACACCCGCAGGTATTCCGGACGGCGTGCGTCGTCGGCCGGCAGGACCTGCAGCACCTTCGTCAGCGCCGCCAGCGCCCAGCCGTTGCCGCGCGACCAGAACACGCCCGAGCCCTTGAAGCGCTCGTCGCGGTACCACAACCCGGTGAACTCGTTGAACAGCTTGTGCTCCGCCGACCGGAACAAGCTGTCCATGGCGTCCAAATAGGACGGATCGTGGTCGATCAGGCTCATCCGGGCGAACGACGGCATCGCCATGTTCAGCGCGTCTACATAGTTCCAGTAGTCGCGGTGGCCCGCCCGCACCGACGCCACTTCGGCCTGGATCCGGGTGCGGATCGAGTCGAGCGGGATCTCCGGGTGGAAGTACGTGTAGAGGTCCAGGTACGCCTCGCCGGCGGCCTGGTCGTCCGGGAAGAACGGCCGCTTCGGGTCGGCCGGCAGCTGGTAGCCGTTGGCCTGCGCCCACGGGTACGTCTTGTGGTTGGACTGGCCGGTGGTCCGGACCAGTGCCAGGTTGCCGACGTGGAACGTCGCGTTCTGCCAGTCGGCCGGATCGGGGTTCGTCCCGTTCGCGGCCCAGTAGTTGCCCGCGGCGACCATTTCGTCCGAAACGGCGCAGGAAACGGCGGCGGTGGCGACGGGAGCCGTCAGCAGGCTCCCCGCCACGGCCGCGGCCGCGAGCACGCCGAAGCCACGAATACCCCGGAAACGCATGGGAGCGTCCTCCTCAAGCAGGTCATGGCGGCGGTCATCCGCAGCGAGTGAAGCGCTTCCCGCTGGACGTGTCAAGGTGCCGGTGAGCGGTACGGCGCAACGGTTTCCAGCAACCGGCGCGACGCGGACTCGGCGCCGTCGGCGTTCTTCGCCAGCACCAGCGTCAGCACGCGGGAATGCGCGACGAGCTCCATCGGCTCGCCGTGCGCCCGCAACGCCGCCACGACCGGGATCTGCAGCTGCGCGATGAGCGCGTTCCCCGACGCGCGGATCAGCGCCGCGTGGAACCGGGAATCGGCCTCGCCGAACGCTTCCGCGTCGGACCGCTCGACCGCGTCCGCCATCAGCTCGTAGGCCGCCGCCATCGCCGAGAGCTCGTCCGGCCGCCGGTGCCGCGCCGCCATCCGCGCCGCCTGGGGCTCGATCGCCAGCCGCAGCTCGAGCAGCTCCCGCAGGTGCCGCGGGCGGTCGGGACCGTTGACGCGCCAGGCGATGACGTCCGGGTCGATCGCGTCCCACGCGTCGGGCGGCAGCGTCCACGTGCCGACCCGCGGCCGCGCCGTCACCATGCCCTTGGACTCCAGGACCCGTAGTGCCTCGCGCACCACCGTCCTCGACGCCGAAAACCGGCGCCCGAGCTCCTCGGGGACGAGCGGCTGCCCGTCCCCGAGGACGCCTTCGACGATGAGCCTGCCCAGTTCGTCGACGATGCGCGCGTGCAGGCTCCGTGGACCGCTCACCGCCGTCCGCCCGCGCTACTCGGGCAGGCCGACGCGACGCTCCCCGCTGCGCAGTTGCTGCAGCACGACCGCGATCACCAGCAGGGCGCCGTGGGCGACGTTCTGCCAGAACGGGTTGATGCCCAGCCCGGACATGCCGTTGTCGAGCACGCCCAGGATGATCACCGCGAGCACGGTGGAGATGATCGAGCCGCGGCCGCCCTTGAGCATCGTCCCGCCGAGCGCGGCGCCGGTGACGGCCTGCAGTTCCAGGCCCTCGGACCCGGACACCGGCTGGCCCGAACCGGTGCGCGCGGTGATCAGGATGCCCGCGACCGCCGCGACCACGCCGGCGAGTGCGTACACGCCGATGATGTACCGGTTGATGTTGATGCCGGCCAGCCGCGCCGCGGTGTCGTTGCCGCCGATGGCGTAGACGTTGCGGCCGATGTCGGTGTACTTGAGCAGGAAGTGCAGCAGCGCCGCGACGATCAGGAACACCCACACCAGCGACGGCAGGCCGAGCACGGACCCCTTGGCCAGGAAGATGAACAGGTCGTCGCCGCCGGTGTAGCCCTGCGACTTGCCGTCCGAGATGACCTGCGCGACCCCCTTGTAGGTGGCGAGCATGGCCAGCGTCGCGACGACCGGGTTGACCCGGCCGAAGATGATGATCATGCCGTTGATCAGGCCGCAGACGATGCCGACGCCGATCGCGGCGAGGATGCCGACCCCGGCGCTGCCGGTCGAGGTGAACACCATCGCGGAGATGACCGACGCGAGCCCGGCCATCGAGCCGACCGAGATGTCCAGCGCGCCCAGGATGATCACCAGCGTCTGGACCAGGGCGAGCAGTCCCATGATGGTGATCGCGCTGCCGATCAGCAGCAGGTTGTTGGTGCGCAGGAAGTTGTCGTTCAGGATGCTCAGCAGGACGATCAACGCGATCAGCGTGATGATCAGGCTCGAGTTCTGCACGCCGATGCCGGTCAGCACCCGGCGCGCAGCGCTCGGCTGCGCAGGTGCGGCCGGGGCCGTCGTTTCCTTGGTGGGGGTACTCATGCGCCGATCTCCTGCTGCTCTTCTACTGCCGGTTCGGTTTCGGGGATGGCGAGGGTCAGCACGGCTTCCTCGGTCGCGTCGGCACGGCTGAGCTCGCCCGCCAGCCGCCCGGCCCGCATGACGAGGATGCGGTCGGCCAGCGTCAGCACCTCGGGCAGGTCGGAGGAGATGACCAGCAGCGCGATGCCTTCCGCGGCGAGGCCGTCGATGATCCGGTAGATCTCGGCCTTCGCGCCGACGTCGACGCCGCGCGTCGGCTCGTCGAGGATCAGCAGCTTCGGCCGCCGCGCCAGCCAGCGCGCGAGGACGGCCTTCTGCTGGTTGCCGCCGGAAAGCTTGCGGACTTCCTGCTCCATCGACGGCGTGCGCACGCGAAGCTCGTTGATGTACTCCTCGACTAGCGCGCGTTCCTTCGCCCGTTTCACGACGCGGAAGCGGCGAAGCCGGTCCAGGACCGAGATGGAGATGTTGTCGCGGACGGACCGCTGCATGAGCAACGCGTCCGTCTTGCGCTCTTCGGGCGCGAAGCCGATGCCGGCTTTGACGGCGTCACCCGGGTTGTGCGCGCGCAGCCGCTTGCCGTCGAGCTCGACGGTGCCCGAGCGGATCGGCAGGTCGCCGACGATCGCGCGGGCCAGCTCCGAGCGCCCCGCTCCGACCAGGCCGGCGAGGCAGACGACCTCGCCCGCGCGGACCCGCAGCGAGATGCCGGTGACGTCGTCGGTCGTGACGTCGTCGAGCTTCAGCACGACGTCGCCGGTGTCCTGGGTGACGCGGCGTTCCAGCGCCGAGAGGTCGCGGCCGATCATCATCCGGACCAGGCCGGGCTCGTCGGTCTCCGAAACCTGCTGGACGCCGACGAGCTTCCCGTCGCGCAGCACCGCGACGCGGTCGGCGAGCTGGAAGATCTCCTTCATCCGGTGCGAGACGTAGACGACCGCGACGCCGCTGTCGCGCAACCGCCCGATCAGCCGGAACAGCGCCTCGACCTCGTGCTCCGAGAGCGACGATGTCGGCTCGTCGAAGGCGATCACCTTCGGCGGGGTGGCCGCGGTGAGCACGCGCAGGATCTCGACGATCTGCCGCTGGGCGGCCGACAGCGCGACGCCGAGCGTGGCCGGGTTGAGGACGCCTTCGAAGCCGTACTCGGCGAGCGCGTCCTGCGTCGCCTTCAGGAGCGTGCGGCGGTTGAAGACCCGGACCTTGGCGGGGAGCTCGCCGACGAAGACGTTCTCCGCGACGGAAACGTGCGGGATGATCTCGGGTTCCTGGTAGATCACGCGGACCCCGGCGGCCATCGCCGCGCGCGGGGTGTCGAACGCGACCTCGGTGTCGTCCAGCAGCAGGCGCCCGTCGTCGGGGCCTTGGTCGCCGGAGAGGACGCGCAGCAGCGTCGACTTCCCGGCGCCGTTCTCGCCCATCAGCGCGAGGACCTCGCCGGAGCGGATCTCCAGCGAGACGTCGTCGAGGGCGGTGACCCCGGAGAAGCGCTTGCCGATGCCCTCGACGGCGAGCGCGGGTGAAGAGGAGGACATGGTCGCCCTTCGAGCGGTGGACCCGACCCGGCACTTTCACGTGAAAGTGCCGGGTCGGGGAGGGGTCGGTCAGGTGCAGTTGACGCCGGCTTGCTTGTAGTTGTCCTTGTTGACGATCGTGGTCTTCGCGATCGTCTCCGCGGGCAGCTCCTTGCCGTTCTTCACCTTGTCGACGAGCACCTGGATCGCCGAGCGGCCGACCTCGGCGCCGGAGATGTAGAGCGCGGACTTGTTGCCGGTGTCCTTGCCCGCGGCCCAGTCCTTGCAGGTGAGGTACGCGCCGAGCCCGACGCCGATGATGTTGCCCGCCTGCACGCCCGAGTTGGCCAGCGCGGTCACGACGCCGGTTTCGTTCTCGTCGTTGCAGCCCCAGACGACCCAGTGCTTGACGCCCGGGTTGGAGCCGATCACCGCGCCGGAGCGGTTCTGCGCGTCGACGGGGGAGTTGTCGGTGCCGACGTCGATCACCTGGACGCCCGGGTCGCCCGACTTCTGGAACGCGGCCTTGGCGGCGTTGACGCGGTCGGTGCAGACGCTCAGGTCCTGCTTGTAGGCACTGATGATCTTGGTGTCGGCGGCGGTCCAGCCGGCGGCCTTGAACAGCTTCCCGGCCTCGGTGCCGACCGAGTCGCCCATCTGGCTGCCGTTGAAGCCGACGAACGCGGCCTTCGCGCCGGTGCCGTCCTTGATGACGTCGTCGGAGGCGATGATCGGGATGCCCGCGCTCTTCGCCTTGTCGATCACCTGCGGGCCGATGGCCTGGTCCGGGACGACGATGGCGACGCCGTTGGCGCCTTGGGCGACCGCGGCGTCGAGTTCGGTGATCGCCTTGTTGGCGTCCTGGCCGAGGTTGACCACCTTGAGCTCGACGCCGAGCTCTTTGGCCTTCTCCTGGGCCCCCTGCGCCTGCTCGACGAAGTACTGCTGGTCACCCTGCTTCTGCAGGTAGTACAGCGTGATCTTGCCGGTGGCCGGAGCCTGCTGTTGCGGTGCCGCCGTGTCTTTGCCGGAGGAGCACGAGGCCATCAGGACGCCGGAAATCAAACAACAACCAACAACGCTCCAGGTGCGAGACCTGTGCGGGTATGTGGACATCGAGTGCTCCCATGGGACCGGGGACGAGTGTTGCGGCTCGGTTACTTCCGAGTGACTGGTATTACAAAACACCCGTTCGTGGAGCGTCAAGCCGCAGTTAGCGGAGCGAGACCTACTCTCCGTAGTTGCATCGTGGCACACGTCAGGGTCATTTATCGTATTTTTTCCCCGCTGGGCTGCGCGTTGTCCAGTTTTGTCCTGTGCGAATGTTCTGATCGGTGTTGTCGACTGTGGTGGGAGTTTGGATGACCGGGATGCCCTCTCTGCCGGGTTCGCCCGGCTGGCAGGATGGCCGGACCACGTCAGGAGGGGGACCGATGACGAAGCACCGCGTCGCCGCGCTCGCCGGGGTCGCCGTCCTGGTGGCCGGGTGCAGCGGCACGCCGCAGCAGTCCGGCCCGGCGCCGACCCCGTTCCCGGAGACGGCCTCGTCTTCGGCGGCGGCCCCCGACGGGTCGTTCAGCGTCGTCGCGACCGGTGACGTCCTGATCCACCCGGCGCTGACCGAGCAGGCCGAGGCCGACGGCAGCGGCAAGATCGACTACCGCCCGCTGCTGGCCGGGGTCAAGCCGCTGATCTCCGGTGCCGACCTCGGGATCTGCCACCTCGAGACGCCGCTCGCGCCGGAAGGCGGGCCGTACAGCGGGTACCCGTCGTTCAGCGCGCCGCCGGAGATCGCGGACGCGCTCAAGGACACCGGCTACGACACGTGCTCCACGTCGTCCAACCACACGATCGACCAGGGCGCGGCCGGCGTCTCGCGCACGCTGGACAAGCTCGACGCCGTCGGCATCAAGCACACGGGCTCGGCCCGGTCGGCGGCGGAGGCGGCGAAACCGCTGGTCATGGACGTCCACGGCGTCAAGGTGGCGCAGGTGTCGTACGCCTTCGGGTTCAACGGCATCAAGGTCCCGGCCGGCAAACCGTGGCTGGCCAACCAGATCGACGTCGACGACGTCCTGTCGGCGGCCCGCAAGGCCCGCGAGGCGGGGGCGCAGGTCGTGATCGCGAGCCTGCACTGGGGCGTGGAGTACCAGCACGAGCCGACGGCGGAGCAGCGCTCGCAGGCGAAGAAGATCCTGGCGTCGGACGACGTCGACCTGATCATCGGCCACCACGCCCACGTGGTCCAGCCGTTCGAGAAGCTCGGCGGCAAGTGGGTGGCCTACGGGCTGGGCAACAGCGTCGCCCGCCACTCGGAACCCCGCGGCGACACGGAGGAAGGCGCGGCGGCGCGGTTCCGCTTCGTGCGGGACGGCGAGCGGTGGAAGGTCGACAAGGCGGAGTACGTGCCCACGTTGATCAAGCTGGACGCGCCGATCAGGCTGGTCGACTTGTCGACTTCGGAGAAGTCCGGGCCGGTCACGAAGGCTTTGGGGGACACGGACAAGAACATCTTGAGCCTGGGCGCGGACAAGGACGGCCTGACCCGCCCGGGCAAGTAGAGCGGCGCCGAGCCGGGTCGGTTCGCACCGCCGGCTGGGCTTGGGCTGGCGCGCCGGACTCGCGGCCGGGGCTGGTCCGCCGGCCTCGCGCGGTCGTGCCGATCATGCGTGCATGGCCGAGCGGTCGCGAGTTCGGACTTGGCTTGGCTGGGTTTGCACCGCCGGCTGTGGGGGGCTGACTGCCGAACTCGCGCCCGAGGCAATCCGGGCTGCTCTGTCGGCCGCGTGCGGGCGCGCTGATCACGCGCGTGCCCGGCGGCGATTTGCGGGCGGCTGCTGATCACGCGCGTGGCCCGGCGGGCGATTTGCGCGCGGCTGCCGATCACGCGCGTGGCTCGGCGGCGATTGCGGGCGGCTGCCGATCAGGCGCGTGGTCCGGCGGGCGATTGCGGGCGGCTGCCGATCACGCGCCTGGCTCGGCGGCGATTGCGGGCGGCTGTCGATCACTCGTGTGGCTCGGCGGCGATTGCGGGCGGCTGCCGATCACTCGCGTGGCCGGCCGCGCGGCCGCGCCAATCACGCGTGTGGCCGGCGGGGTGCCCCGCCGGCCACGGATGCCGCTCGTCCGCCTGCCCGCGGGCGAGCCGGCCGTCTCTTCAGGCTCACACGTGCGGCCGCGCCGACCGCACGTGTTTCCCCGAACGCGCGCCTGCCCCGCGCGCGAGCCGTCCCCGCTTCAGTGCGTGCGGGTCGTGATCAGCCGGGCCAGTGCGGCCAGTTCCGCCGCCGGGCGCGGGACCGGGTTGACCGACGCCAGTTCGCGCAGTCCCTTCGCCACCAGCGCCGACGCCTGGGCCTGGCTCCACTGGCGGCCGCCCGCGAGATCCACCAACGCGGCCGCGCGGGAAAGCTCCGCCTCGTCCAGCGGGTCCGTGCCCTCGTAGAGCGTCGCCAGCTCCGCGCCCGCCTCGGTGCCCGACGACAGCGCCGTCACCACCGGGAGGGACTTCTTGCGGCTCTGCAGGTCCGAGTACACCGATTTGCCCGTCTCGGCGGGGTCGCCCCAGATGCCGAGCAGGTCGTCGACGTGCTGGAACGCCAAGCCCACCGACCGGCCGAACTCGCCGAACCGGGCCGGCGGGCGGTTGCCGTGCATGGCGCCGAGCTCGCAGGCCGCGCCGATCAGGGCCGCCGTCTTGCCCGTCGCCATCCGGACGCACTCCGGCGGCGTCACGTCGTCGCGCTGCTCGAAGTCCAGGTCGGCGGCTTGGCCTTCCAGCAGTTCGAGCACGCCCTGGGACACCACTTTCGCGCCATCGGGGGTCAGCTCCTCGAACGCCAGGCTCAGCAACGCGTCCCCGGCGAGCACCGCGGCGCCGGTGCCGAACACCGTCCACGCCGTCGCGCGGTGGCGGCGGGTGGTGTCGCCGTCCATGACGTCGTCGTGCAGCAACGAAAAGTTGTGCACCAGCTCGACCGCGACGGCCGCGGGCACCGCGTCCACCGGGTCGCCGCCCGCGGCCTCCGCGCACAGCAGGACCAGCGCGGGCCGCAGCGCCTTGCCGCCGTCCGCGGTCGACGGTTCGCCCTGGGCGTCCCACCAGCCGAAGTGGTAGCCGGCGATCCGCCGCATCATGTCCGGCAGGCGTTCCGCGGCGGTGCGCAGCGCCGGGTCGACGAGGCTCTTGCTCCACGCGAGCACGTCCGGGAGCGAACGTGCCGCGGTGCGTGCGTCCATGGTCGTCATGCGCGCCCGACCTCCACGTCGTCCAGTACTCCCAGCGCGTCCGGCACCAGCACGGCCGCGGAATGATAGGCGGACACGAGGTATGAGGTGACCGCGCGGTCGCTGGTTCCCATGAGCCGGACGTTGATGCCGGGCTGGTATTCGTCGGGGAGTTCTTGGGGGCGTAACCCGATGACTCCGGCGTCGTCTTCGCCGGTGCGCATGGCGAGGATCGAGGTGGTTCCGGTGTCGGTGACGGGAATTTTGTCGCAGGGCAGGATCGGCACGCCCCGCCAGGCACAGACCCGTTTCCCGTCCACGACTGTGATGTCGGGATATACCCGGTGTGCGGTGCAGGCGCGTCCGAAGGCGGCGATGGCGCGGGGGTGGGCGAGGAAGAATTTCGTTTTCCGTCGCCGGCAGAGCAGGTCGTCCATGT
>NZ_JAEBEF010000027.1:0-2060 GCF_046548815.1 Amycolatopsis sp. cmx-4-83
TGTTCACTGTGCACACTGTTGGGTCCTGAGGCAACACGCCTCAGGGCGTCACAGCCCTGGAACGCTGTTTGTTTCTGGTGTGGTGTTTGAGAACTGTAGAGTGGATGCGAGCATCTTTGTGGTCAAGTTGTTAAGGGCACATGGTGGATGTCTTGGCTTCAGGAGCCGATGAAGGACGTAGGAGGCTGCGATAAGCCTCGGGGAGCTGTCAACCGAGCTGTGATCCGAGGATTTCCGAATGGGGAAACCCAGCACCAGTGATGTGGTGTTACCCGCACCTGAATATATAGGGTGTGTGGAGGGAACGCGGGGAAGTGAAACATCTCAGTACCCGTAGGAAGAGAAAACAACCGTGATTCCGTGAGTAGTGGCGAGCGAAAGCGGAAGAGGCTAAACCGTGCATATGTCAAGCTGTCAGGCGTTGTATGTGCGGTGTTGTGGGACCCAGCGTCGAGGATCTGACAGTCCTCGGAATGATCGCGCGTGTTAGTGGAACGCCTTGGGATGGGCGGCCGGAGTGGGTGAGAGCCCCGTACGCGAAAACATGTCGTTGATTGTTTGTTTGGTGTTCCCGAGTAGCAGCGAGCTCGTGGAATTTGCTGTGAATCTGCCGGGACCACCCGGTAAGCCTAAATACTTCCTGAAGACCGATAGCGGACGAGTACCGTGAGGGAAAGATGAAAAGTACCCCGGGAGGGGAGTGAAAGAGTACCTGAAACCGTGTGCCTACAAGCCGTCAGAGCCTTGAGGGTGATGGCGTGCCTTTTGAAGAATGAGCCTGCGAGTTAGTGCTGCGTGGCGAGGTTAACCCGTGTGGGGTAGCCGTAGCGAAAGCGAGTCTGAATAGGGCGAATGTAGTCGCGTGGTCTAGACCCGAAGCGGAGTGATCTACCCATGGCCAGGGTGAAGCGACGGTAAGACGTCGTGGAGGCCCGAACCCACTTAGGTTGAAAACTGAGGGGATGAGCTGTGGGTAGGGGTGAAAGGCCAATCAAACTCCGTGATAGCTGGTTCTCCCCGAAATGCATTTAGGTGCAGCGTCACGTGTTTCTCTGCGGGGGTAGAGCTACTGGATGGTCTAGGGGCCTTACCGGGTTACCGAAATCAACCAAACTCCGAATACCGTAGTGTGAGAGCGTGGCAGTGAGACGGCGGGGGATAAGCTTCGTCGTCGAGAGGGAAACAGCCCAGAACACCAGCTAAGGCCCCTAAGTGTGTGCTCAGTGGGAAAGGATGTGGGATTGCCCAGACAACCAGGAGGTTGGCTTAGAAGCAGCCACCCTTGAAAGAGTGCGTAATAGCTCACTGGTCAAGTGGTCCTGCGCCGACAATGTAGCGGGGCTTAAGCACACCGCCGAAGCTGTGTCATTCATGCAATACATCGGCTTCACTCCTTGAGGGTGTTGTCTAGTGGTGTGGATGGGTAGGGGAGCGTCCTGCATCCAGGGAAGCGGCGGCGGAAGCCAGTCGTGGAGGGTGTGGGAGTGAGAATGCAGGCATGAGTAGCGAATGCAGAGTGAGAAACTCTGCCGCCGGATGACCAAGGGTTCCTGGGCCAGGCTAATCCGCCCAGGGTAAGTCGGGACCTAAGGCGAGGCCGACAGGCGTAGTCGATGGACAACGGGTTGATATTCCCGTACCCGAGCATGTGCGCCCATGACGAGGCGTTTGATACTAACCACCCAAAGCCATGGACTGAAGTCTTCGGATGGAGGTTTGTGTGTGGAGCGTGGGACCTGATTTCGTAGTAGTCAAGCGATGGGGTGACGCAGGAAGGTAGCTCCGCCAGGCGATGGTTGTCCTGGTGTAAGCGTGTAGGCCGGAACATAGGCAAATCCGTGTTCCATGAGGCTGAGACGTGATGCGTAGCCGTTTGAGGCGAAGTAGAGTGATCCTATGCTGCCGAGAAAAGCCTCTAGTGAGTGCATGCACGGCCCGTACCCCAAACCAACACAGGTGGTCAGGTAGAGAATACCAAGGCGATCGGGTGAACTGTGGTTAAGGAACTCGGCAAAATGCCCCCGTAACTTCGGGAGAAGGGGGGCCAAACATCCTGAAGC
>NZ_JAEBEF010000028.1:0-1978 GCF_046548815.1 Amycolatopsis sp. cmx-4-83
GGTTTTCGCTGTGACTGTCACCGACCCGGTGGAATCCGAACAGACACCACTGAGCCTCGGCCGCGCCGCCGCCCGGACACTGGCCACCACGACCAAGTCCGTACCCCAGATGCAAGGCATCTCCACCCGCTGGCTCCTCAAAGCCCTCCCCTGGGTCGAAGTCGCAGCCGGGTCCTACCGCGTCAACCGCCGCCTCTCCTACGCCGTCGGCGACGGCCGCGTCACCTTCACCACCACCGGCGCCACCGTCCGCGTCATCCCCCCCGAACTCGGCGAACTCGCCCCCCTGCGCGGCTACGACGACGAAGACGTCCTCACCGAACTCGCCACCCGCTTCACCCAGCACGAATACCAACCCGGCGACACCCTCGTCGAATTCGGCTCCCCCGCCGACCAGGTCTTCCTCATCGCCCACGGCAAAATCACCAAAATCGGCACCGGCGCCTACGGCGACCACACCACCCTCGCCACCCTCGCCGACGGCGACTACTTCGGCGACACCACCCTCACCCACACCGACGGCATCTGGGAATTCACCGCCAAAGCCGTCACCACCTGCACCGTCCTCACCCTCCCCCGCACCGCCTTCGACGACGTCCTCTCCCGCGCCGAAACCCTCCAGGCGCACCTGCAGGCCTACGAGGCCCGCGGATCGGCGGCGTCCAACGACCACGGCGAAGCCGAAATCTCCCTCGCCTCCGGCCACGACGGCGAACCCCACCTGCCCGGAACCTTCGTCGACTACGAAGCCCAACCCCGGGAATACGAACTCTCCGTCGCCCAGACCGTCCTGCGCGTGCACTCCCGCGTCGCCGACCTCTACAACCAGCCGATGAACCAGATCGAACAGCAGCTCCGCCTCACCATCGAAGCCCTGCGCGAACGCCAGGAACACGAACTGGTCAACAACACCGACTTCGGGCTCCTGCACAACGCCGACTTCTCCCAGCGCATCCCCACCCGCACCGGCCCACCCACCCCCGACGACCTCGACGAACTGCTCACCCTGGTCTGGAAAGACCCCGGCTTCTTCCTCGCCCACCCCGCCACCATCGCCGCGTTCGGCCGCGAATGCACCAAAGCCGGCATCTACCCCGGCTCCACCGACCTCGGCGGGCACCAGGTCCCCGCCTGGCGCGGCGTCCCGATCCTGCCCTGCAACAAAATCCCCGTCTCCGACACCCGCACCAGCTCCATCCTGCTGATGCGCACCGGCGAACAAGCCCAAGGCGTCGTCGGACTCCACCAGACCGGCCTGCCCGACGAATACCAGCCCGGGCTCAACGTGCGGTTCATGGGCATCAGCGAACAGGCCATCATCTCCTACCTCGTCTCCGCCTACTACTCCGCCGCGGTGCTGGTCCCGGACGCGCTGGCGGTGCTCGACAGCGTCGAACTCGGCCGGGAAGGCTGACCGTGACCGTCACCGACGAACCACCGGTGCAGCTCTCCCTCGGCGTCGCCGCCGCGCGGACCCTGGCCACCACCACCAAAACCCCGCCCCAGATGCGGGCCATCACCCCACGCTGGCTACTCACCCAGCTACCCTGGGTCGACGTCCCCGCCGGCACCTACCGCGTCAACCGGCGCCTCACCTACACCCTCGGCGACGGCAAACTCACCTTCTACACCACCGGCACCCACGTCCACGTCGTCCCCGCCGAACTCACCGAACTGCAACTCCTGCGCGGCTTCAGCGACGAAACCGCACTGACAGCACTGGCGGAAGCGTTCGAGCAACGCGAATACGACCCCGGCGCCACCCTCGTCACCGAAGGCACCCCCCTGGACACGCTCGTGCTGATCGCGCACGGCAAAGTCACCCGCCACCGCACCGGCCCCTACGGCGACGACACCACCCTCACCACCGCCACCGACGGCGACCACCTCGGCGCCGACCTCCTCGCCCGCAACGACACCACCTGGGAATTCACCGCCCGCGCCGCCACCCGCGTCACCGCACTCGCCCTGCCCGCCG
>NZ_JAEBEF010000030.1:0-1360 GCF_046548815.1 Amycolatopsis sp. cmx-4-83
CCTAGTACTGCAACGGCAGTTAGGTGAGTGGGTAGCCTCGTCGTTTGTAGTGGCTGAGGCGAGCTTGGTGTTGTCGTCGACGGCGGAAGCGGGACCAGGCCCAGATGTGGTCGGCGGCGTCGGCGACACGCAGCACCAGCTTGATAAGCAGACGCCTGATCTCCGGTAGCGTGAATCCGATCATGCCCGGCTCGGCGACGCCGGTTCCCCTTTTGCGACAAGGGATCGGGAGACCGCAAGCCAGGCGTGAGCGAGCATGGCCAGGGTGATGTGGGCATACCAGGCCCGCCAGGACCGGACCTGGTAGTGGTCGAGTCCGGCTTCGTTCTTGGCTTGCTGGAAACACTCCTCGATCCGCCAGCGAGTCCCGGCGATCCAGGCCAGGTTCAGCAGGCTCGAACGGCGAGGTCCGTAGCAGACGTAGTAGGCGATCTCGGTCGGGTCTGAGAGTGAGCGGCGGGCGAGCAGCCAGTGTCCACGTCCCGGCTGCCAGCCGATCCGGATCGGCACCCGCGCCCAGTCGTACTCGCGGGGCCCGTGCGCCCCGGCACCGACCGACAGCCGCCGCCACGACCGAGCGGGCAACTGCGCGATCAGTTCGTCGGCGCGGGCTTCGCGACCGCCGGTGGAGACCAGGGTGTCGTTGACCTTGGTGGCCAGCACGTGCGCGGCGTCGTGGGCTTCCAGCCACAACCGCAGGTACTTGACCTGCCCATAGGCCTCATCGGCGGTGATCCAGGTGAACGGCACCTTCGCGGCGAATGCCCGTGCCAGCATCGCCATGGCTTGGCGGGGTTTGGTCTCGAACTCGGTCCCGGCCGGAATCCCTGCTCGCCGGCACCGATCCTGGTCGGCAATCCACGGCTCGGGCAGATAGAGCTCCCGGTCGATCAGTGCATGTCCGCCGGCACCGGCATAGGCCAGGAAGGTGCCGATCTGGCAGTTCTCGATCCGTCCGGCGGTGCCGGAGTACTGCCGCTGCACGCCGGCCGACCGGGTGCCTTTCTTCAGGAACCCGGTGTCGTCGACGATCAGCACGCCACCGGGTTCGCCGAGATGCTCGATCACGTAGTCCCGAACGTCGTCGCGGACACCGTCGATGTCCCAGTCCGCCCAGCGCAGCAGCCGCTGCATCCCGTCCGGCGAGACCTCACCGGCCTGCTCGGCCAGCGTCCACCCGTTCTTCCGCTCCAGACCCGCGACCAGCCCAGACACATACTCCCGCGCCCGACCTCGAGGTTCCGACCGCGCGAACCGGCCCGCAATCCGCTCATGCACCCGGTCCAGCTGATCCATCACCACATCGACCACCACCAGGATGATCTACCACAACACCACTAACTGCCGTTGCAGTACTAGG
>NZ_JAEBEF010000031.1:0-1358 GCF_046548815.1 Amycolatopsis sp. cmx-4-83
GCTAGGGGTGGGTGGCCGCAGAGACCAGCGGAAAGCGACTGTTTACTAAAAACACAGGTCCATGCGAAGTCGCAAGACGATGTATATGGACTGACGCCTGCCCGGTGCTGGAACGTTAAGAGGACCGGTTAGCCAGTAATGGCGAAGCTGAGAATTTAAGCGCCAGTAAACGGCGGTGGTAACTATAACCATCCTAAGGTAGCGAAATTCCTTGTCGGGTAAGTTCCGACCTGCACGAATGGCGTAACGACTTTCCGGCTGTCTCAACCACAGGCCCGGCGAAATTGCACTACGAGTAAAGATGCTCGTTACGCGCGGCAGGACGGAAAGACCCCGGGACCTTTACTATAGTTTGGTATTGGTTTTCGGTTCGGCTTGTGTAGGATAGGTGGGAGACTGTGAAGCGGTGACGCTAGTTACTGTGGAGTCGTTGTTGAAATACCACTCTGGTCGAATTGGGAATCTGAACCTCGGGCCATGATCTGGTTCAGGGACAGTGCCTGATGGGTAGTTTAACTGGGGCGGTTGCCTCCTAAAGAGTAACGGAGGCGCCCAAAGGTTCCCTCAGCCTGGTTGGCAATCAGGTGTTGAGTGCAAGTGCACAAGGGAGCTTGACTGTGAGACAGACATGTCGAGCAGGGACGAAAGTCGGGACTAGTGATCCGGCACCTCCTGGTGGAAGGGGTGTCGCTCAACGGATAAAAGGTACCCCGGGGATAACAGGCTGATCTTGCCCAAGAGTCCATATCGACGGCATGGTTTGGCACCTCGATGTCGGCTCGTCGCATCCTGGGGCCGGAGTAGGTCCCAAGGGTTGGGCTGTTCGCCCATTAAAGCGGCACGCGAGCTGGGTTTAGAACGTCGTGAGACAGTTCGGTCCCTATCCGCCGCGCGCGTAGGATACTTGAGGAAGGCTGTCCCTAGTACGAGAGGACCGGGACGGACGAACCTCTGGTGTGCCAGTTGTTCTGCCAAGGGCATGGCTGGTTGGCCACGTTCGGAAGGGATAACCGCTGAAGGCATCTAAGCGGGAAGCCTGTTCCAAGATGAGGTATCCCACCCCTTTGTGGGTTAAGGCTCCCAAGAGACCATTGGGTTGATAGGCCAGAAATGGAAGCACAGTAATGTGTTGTCGAGTTGACTGGTACTAATAGGCCGAGGACTTGTCTACGAAGATGTTGCGCATCCACTCTACGGTTCTGAAACACCACGCTAGTATGGCGTGTGTTGTTTCGGAGTGTTTCGGTGGTTTTAGCGTCAGGGAAACGCCCGGTCCCATTCCGAACCCGGAAGCTAAGCTTGACAGCGCCGATGGTACTGCAACCGAAGGGTTGTGGGAGAGTAGGACACCGCCGAAC
>NZ_JAEBEF010000032.1:0-1156 GCF_046548815.1 Amycolatopsis sp. cmx-4-83
TAACTCTTTAATAATCGGATAATTACCCCGTCTGTCTATAAAAACTTACTAAAACCCGACAGTAATAATATTCGTAATCAATATAAAAATACAAAATAAACTACACTAACGCAAATCAAAATTTCTACCGCGTATAACCAGAAAAAACTGCCGTATAAAAATCACGAAATTACCACTCGACGCACTACTGATACGAAAAATATAAATATACGTCGATACAGTAAAAACGATTACGTAATCATACGTAATCGATCAACGTAATCGTACGTAATCGATCACGTCCAGCAGCTCCTCAGCAGCTCGTCCACGTACAGCAAAATCGCCCTCATACCGCGGCTCGTCATAACTCATCGACGACTGATCGTAACTCGTCCAAATACTGCAGACGCAACACCTCCAAAATATCCACACGTACAGAAAAAAAACATCGCAAACCGGACTGCTAAATCCGCGAATTACAACAGACGAAAACATAAAAAACGCGACAGATATATTTCACCAAAAAATATCAACCCTAAAACGCCCCCACCCCTCTATTTATAAAAATTCCTGATAAACCTCTGAATCCGAAACCCATTAATACTCCTAAACCTAATCCAACTCAGATCAAATCCGAATTAAACTTCCAGCCCCTTAAATATATAACCCTATAAATTCGAATACGTATAAACATAACCCGAATACTCCTACTCGACCCAATAATCGATAACGACCTCTAACAAAACGTACCAACTCCTATACGCACACGAAAATCATATCAGACGAACCATCACAACATAATATACATACTATTCCCTTTACCTCACGATATTTAATCTAACTTCAAACCGACCGCTCTTTCTCGATCCTGTAATTCGAAATCCCTTTATAAATTAACTCTTAACCGTACGTAACATAACCATACATTTTCGAATCCGATCACTCGAAAAACCCAGAAATATCACTCTCAATCAGAAAGAAACAAATCCCATCTTAATTGACCATATCTCATAACATACTTCTTAACAAACCCGAAAACTACCTTTATAACTACCCTGTTACGGCGTAACGTTTAATAACCCCTAAATAAATCGATCCACATCTAAAATACATACGACAATCTCAGATCTAAAAACAAAACGTATATATTGTTTAAAAAAAAAACTACTTCTCGTAT
>NZ_JAEBEF010000033.1:0-1116 GCF_046548815.1 Amycolatopsis sp. cmx-4-83
TGTATTGCCCTGTGAGGTTGGGGACGCGGCTGGCGGGGGGTTTGCCGGCGAGTGCGGTGTGGCCGCGGTGGTGATTGTAGGTGTGTAGCCAGCCTGGGAGGGCTTCGCGGCGCTGGGTTTCGGTCTGGTAGGGCTGGGCGTAGGCCCACTCATCGAGCAGGGTCCGGTTGAACCGTTCCACCTTGCCGTTGGTCTGCGGTCGGTAGGGTCGGGTGCGTTTGTGCACGATCTGCGCGTCGCGCAGCGTGTCGCGCCACACGCGTGAGCGGTAGCAGGACCCGTTGTCGGTGAGCACCCGCACGACGGTGACCCCGGCATCGGCGAAGAACGCTTGTGCTCGGGTCCAGAACGCTGCCGCGGTTTCCTTGGTTTCATCGGGCAGGATTTCGGCGTAGGCCAGGCGGGAGTGGTCGTCGACGGCGTTGTGCAGGTAGCTGTAGCCGAGGTTCGGGCGCCCGTGGACCCGGCGGAGCCGGGCGGGATCGCGGTGGGCCGAGCTGTTGCGTCCGCCGGTGGCGCGGCCGTGCGCGCGGTGGCCGCCGCCGTCGGGGATGTTGCCCAGCTTCTTGATGTCCACGTGCACCAAGTCACCGGGTGCGGCGTGTTCGTAGCGGCGGACCGGCCGGCCGGTGGCCCGATCGAGGTGGGCGAGGCGGGCCAGCCGGTAGCGGGTCAGGACCCGATGCACCGTGGAGGGGTTCAACCCGAGCAGATAGGCGATCCGGGCCGGTCCCCACCGGCGCAGGACACGGACTTTGATGATCCGCCGCTCCGTGCGGGTGGGGGTCCGGTTCGGGCTGGTCGCCGGCCGGGACGAGTGGTCGGTCATGGCGGCTTCGCCGTGTGTGCGGTAGCGGCCGGCCCAGCGGGTCGCGGTGGTGACCGAGACCTGGAACCGTTCCGCCGCCCGCCGCAACGGCCACTCGTCGTCCACCACACAGCGGGCCAGGCGCAGTCTGCCGGTCGGGGTCAGCGGTGCGTTAGCGTGAGTCACGAGGGCCTCCGTTGATCGGTGTAGACGTCGCAATCCACACCGAACCCGGAGGCCCTCCCTCACACCAAGATCATCCGATCACGTGTCGCCCCGTACCCAACCTCCATGGCCAATACAGCTAG
>NZ_JAEBEF010000034.1:0-1113 GCF_046548815.1 Amycolatopsis sp. cmx-4-83
TGTGATGTTCAGGGACGTTGTCCCGAGCTGAGGTGACCCGGTGACGGCCTGTCGTGCAGACAGGTGAAGGCCTCCGGATGTGAAGTGGAGCTGTCTAGGAACCACGTCACCGCCCGGAGGCCTTCGTGTCCCACCCTAACGCCACCCTGACCCCACGCACCCGGCTACGACTGGCCCGCCTGATCGTCGAACAGGGCTGGACCTGCACAGCAGCGGCGAAAATGTTCATGGTCGCCACCAAGACCGCCGCGAAGTGGGCCGACCGCTACCGCGCCGAAGGAACGGCCGGGATGGCTGACCGCAGCTCGCGTCCGCATCACAGCCCGGCCCGCACCCCCGAGCACCTGGTGCGGGCGATCGTGCGGTTGCGGTGGCGCAAGCGGCTCGGGCCGGTCCAGATCGGCGGCCGGCTCGACCTGCCCGCATCCACGGTCCACGCGGTGCTGGTGCGCTGCCGGATCAACCGCCTTTCCCGGATCGACCGGGTCACCGGCGAACCGTTGCGCCGTTACGAACACGACCATCCCGGTTCGCTGATCCATGTCGATGTCACCAAGTTCGGCAACATCCCCGACGGCGGCGGCTGGCGCTACGTCGGGCGCGCCCAAGGCGACCGCAACCGGGCCGCGACACCGGGCAAACCCCGCAACGCCCACCGCAATCCCAAGATCGGGACCGCGTTCGTGCACACCGTGCTCGACGACCATTCCCGGGTCGCCTATGCCGAGATCCACGCCGACGAAACCGCCGCCACCGCCATCGGGGTCCTGCGCCGGGCGGTGGCCTGGTTCGCCGCCCGCGGCGCGCGTGTCGAGCGGGTGCTCTCGGACAACGGCTCGGCCTACCGGTCCCACGCCTGGCGCGACACCTGCACCGAGCTGGGCATCAGCCCGAAACGGACCCGGCCTTACCGGCCACAGACCAACGGCAAGATCGAACGCTTCCACCGGACTCTGGCCGAGGGGTGGGCCTACGCACGCTTCTACCCGTCCGATGCCCTGCGCCGGGCGGCGTTACCGGGCTGGATGCACTTCTACAATCATCATCGACCCCACAGCTCAACCGGCGGCAAGCCGCCGGTCACCCGGCTGACCAACCTCCCCGGACATCACA
>NZ_JAEBEF010000035.1:0-1073 GCF_046548815.1 Amycolatopsis sp. cmx-4-83
CAGTTCGCCTGATGTGATCCTGGGCGTCGACACACACAAGGACATCCATGTCGCCGCCGTCATCAGCATTCACGGCGTCTTCCTCGGTAGTCGCAGTTTCCCCACCACCGCCGAGGGCTACCGCGAGCTGCTGGACTGGGCCACGGCGCTGGGCCGGGTGCGGCAGGCCGGAGTGGAGGGCACCCATTCCTATGGCGCCGCGCTGACTCGTCATCTGCTGGGCGCCGGGATCGGTGTCATCGAGGTCAACCAGCCGGACAAAGCCCACCGGCGGCGCCGTGGCAAGACCGATGCCATCGACGCCGAAGCAGCAGCCCGAGCGGTCCTGTCCGGCCGAGCTACTGCCGTCGCCAAGGCCGGCGACGGTCACGTGGAACGGATCCGCCTGTTCAAGCTGGCCAAAGCCTCGGCCATCAAGTCACGGGCGCAGGCGATCAACCAGCTCAAGGCCATCCTCGTCGGCGCCGACCCGGCCCTGCGCGACTCGATGACCGGAATCAGCAACCCCAAACTCGTCCGTCGGTGCGCCGGCCTCGCCCCGGACCAGCCCGACACACCAGCGGCGGCCGCCGCATACACCCTGCGACTGCTGGCTCGCCGGATCATCGAGCTCACCTGCGAGGTCGATGACCTCAACCAGCGGATCACCGATGCCATCAACGCCCACACACCCGAACTGCTGCAGCGATACGGCGTCGGCCCCGACACCGCCGCAGCGCTGCTCCTGGCCGCCGGCGACAACCCACACCGGCTCACCAATGAAGCGTCTTTCGCGGCACTCTGCGGAGCAAGTCCTATCGAGATGTCTTCCGGCAAGACTCAACGACGCAGGCTCAACCGAGGCGGCGACCGTCAAGCCAACTCCGCCCTTTACATGATCGTCATCGCACGACTTCGCTGGGATCCGCGCACCCGCGCCTACATCGACCGACGCGTCTGCGAAGGCAAGACCAGGCGCGAAGCGATCCGCTGCCTGAAACGCTATGTCGCGCGAGAGCTCTTCAACCTCATCGCCCAGGCCACGCAGCACACTGGTCTGCCAGCGATCGCTTGACATCGATAGGGGCATCAAG
>NZ_JAEBEF010000036.1:0-951 GCF_046548815.1 Amycolatopsis sp. cmx-4-83
GTTTAGATGTTTTATATGTGTTAAGTATGATAAGCAGATATTAATCTGATTCAGGTGAGAGTTACTGGATAGCGGTGAAAAATATTTTTAAGTATTTGAGAAGGATTAAAGATATGTTTTTCGTTTATGGAGGTGAGGAGGAGTTCGTTGTAACAGGATTTGTGTTTACGTTAAATGGTGGTGCTGTTAGTTGGAAGAGTTTTAAGCAGGAGACGGTGGTCGATTTTACGACAGAAGTCGAGTATATCGCGGTTTCGGAAGTCGCGAAGGAAGGTGTTTGGATAAGGAATTTTTTTATTGAGTTTGGTGTGTTTTCGAATGCGTTCAGTTTATTGAATTTTTACTGTGATAATAATGGGGTAATTGCGTAAGTAAAGGAGTTAAGGAATTATCAGAAGAATAAATACGTAATGCGGCGATTTTATTTTATTCGAGATTTCGTTAACCGGGGTGAGATTAAGATATGTAAAATATATACGGATCTGAATATTTCTGATTCGTTGATAAAATTATTTTCGCAGGTTAAGTATGATGCGTATGTAAGAGTTATGGGTATTAGGTATTTTTTAGATTGATTTTAGTGTAAGTGGGAGACTGTTGGAGGTATGTTTTAGAGGTAATTATAGAGATGATGATATTTTATTTGTATTTATGATTTGTATATTGTGTTTATTGAATATTTATTAAAGGTTATTTGAATTGATTTGTAATTATGTGAATTGTATGTGAAATTTTTTATTTGTATGGTTATTTTAAAGTTGTTTTTAGTCGGAGTTTATGTGAGGATATATATGAATATTAGATTAGTATATGTATTAGTTGATGATTATGTTTTATAAGTTATGGATATGGAGATGTTGAATTAATAATGTGGATATATGTGGAGATATGTGTTAGGATTAATTTAATACGAGAAGTATTTTTTTCTGTATATAATATGTACGTTTTGTT
>NZ_JAEBEF010000037.1:0-936 GCF_046548815.1 Amycolatopsis sp. cmx-4-83
TGGAACATGGAGATGGAGATCACCATGGTGAACAGGTTCTATGGAGATGGAGATCACCATATGAAAACGGGTTATACTGTGTTATAAGCTGTGTGAATGTTATTTTATTTATGTTTTATTTTCTGTATGCTGTGATGTTAGAAGTAGAACGATTTTTCAGAAAGTTTAAGTTAGTATGTTTTTTTAATTAAAATTTGTACCGTTTTATGTTTTGTATAATTAGTGGTGGGTTTATGAAATTAGGGTGTTATTAGTTTTTTTTGATTAGACGGGTTTGTGTCGGATATTTATACGTATAAGGGTTGGTTTGTTTAATAAGGTTATTTTAACGGTTAAGGATTTTGGGGTATAAAGGTTGGGCGCCGAGATATAGAGATGTTATTTAATAACAGGAGTTATATGTGATATGATTAGTAAAAGTTGTTTACCGATTTATTTCGTTTGTTAGCGGTGATGTTAAAGTTTATTAGTAGATTTGTTAGTTGTGGATTCTGAATTATTAAGTTTTAATAGAGGGATATTGATTTTAGTGGGAGTAGATTCTGTTAAAATAGTTTAATGTGATTTGTTTTATTATGGATACGTTTGTTTTAGTGTATTTTGTATTATTTTTGTTGTAGATTAAATGGTATTTAGTAATATTATCGTATCGTTTGTTTTGCGTTCGGTTTTTGAGAAGGATAAGTTGAATGGAATAAATTATTCGGATTGGATCCGTAATCTGAGAATTGTTTTCAGGGTTGAGAAAAAGGAAGATGTTTTAGATAATTTATTATCAGAAGAATCTGCTGATGATGTATCCGCTGCTGTTAAGAATGTTTATAAGAAAGTATGTGATGTTAATTTTGAAGTAAGCTGTTTTATGTTTGTTTGTATGGAATTCGAGTTGCAGATGCAGTTCGAAATAAATTATGAGGCGTACGATATGATCGTGGC
>NZ_JAEBEF010000038.1:0-862 GCF_046548815.1 Amycolatopsis sp. cmx-4-83
ATACTTAACACATATAAAACATCTGAACGAATACTTATCATTACATACATAATAAATCCAATAACCGAAACATATAATACTCTACTCATACGATCCCGCTCATCAGCAGTCGAAAAACACTGAATCTTACTAAAATATATACCATATAACATAGACAAAAACCCTTTCTTTACCTCTTCCATACTGAACCGCTTCAACACTTTATCAATATAAATATCTTAACTCAAACCTATAAACCTTCTCGATCTATCTCTATAAATCTTAATACCCAGAATATATACCGCTTCCCCTAAATCCTTCATCGAAAAACTATTTTTCAGTAAAATCTTTACGGACTCAAACATAAAAATATTATTTCCAATCAGTAATATATCATCCACATATAAAATTAAAAATACTACAGAACTCCCACTAACCTTCTTATAAACACAAAACTCTTCTTCGTTCTTAATAAAATCAAACCCTTTAACCACTTCATCAAAACGAATATTCCAACTCCTAAATACTTACTTCAATCCATAAATAAATCTCTGAAACTTACATACCTTTCCAGCATTTTTTAAATCGACAAAACCCTCGGACTGTATCATATACACGTCCTCAGCTAAATTTCCATTCAGAAAAACTGTCTTAACATCCATCTGCCATATCTCATAATCGAAATATACAACTATAACTAAAATAATCCGAATAAACTTAAACATCACTACGAACGAAAAAATCTCGTCGTAATCAACTCCTTAAACTTATCGAAAACCTTTTACAACAAATCGTACTTTATAAATATAAACATTTCCATCCATATCCTTTTTCTTCTTATAAATCCACTTACACTCTATAACTTTAACACCATTAGACGGAT
>NZ_JAEBEF010000039.1:0-788 GCF_046548815.1 Amycolatopsis sp. cmx-4-83
ATGCCGCCCGGCGGCACACCCGGCAGCGGTGGTGGCGGGCTTGGCGGTGGGACCCCGCGCACCGGCGGCGGTGGTGGGGGCTGGACCGGCACCCCGGGCAGCCCCGGCGCGCACACCGACGCACCCGCACGGCCCCGCACCGGCGCGGACCTGCCCACCAGCCGTCCCCGCACACCCGACACACCCGCACCCGCCGCCCGCAGCGGCTACGGGCCCGGCACCCACACCCCCGACACCCGCCCCGGCGGGCACACCCCCGGCACCAACGGCGGCACCCGCCCGCACAGCGCCGAGACCGGCGGCCACACCCCCGGCACCAACGGCGCCAACCCCGGCACCCGGCCGCACGGCACCGACGGCCACACCCCTGGCACCGACGGCAGCACCCACGCACCCCACGACAACACCCCCCACGACCACACCCCCACCGACCCCGACAGCACCCCCCACCACCACGACCCCGAACCCCCCACCCCCGACCAGATCAACGCCCGCCACGCCGAAAACACCCCCGCCGGCAGCTCCTACCACGCCGACGACCCCACCATGGGCGACCTCCCCCACCGCGTCCCGCCCGACCCCCACGGCCGCTACACCGTCGACGTCCACGTCACCCCCGACGGACACGCACGCATCGGCGACCACCACTACACCCCCGAAGAATTCGCCGACATCCTCCGCCGCAACCCCGACTACGACGGCCGCCCCATCCGGCTCATCGGCTGCGACGCCTCCTCCAACGACTTCGCCCACCGCCTCTCCCGCGAACTCGACACCGACGTCACCGC
>NZ_JAEBEF010000040.1:0-710 GCF_046548815.1 Amycolatopsis sp. cmx-4-83
AATGTTTTATTTTTGTCGTAATTATAAGGATGACGGACAGGGTCAGGTTTGTGTTTGATATTTGGTGGATTGTTCCGTCTGTTTATATGAAAATGAATTAAGGTCGAAACGTGTCGGCGTTCGTGATTAAGTGTTTGAAAGTATTAATTTTATATTTAGTATGGGATGGGGAAGTTTAGTATCTGATTGAATTTAGACGTGAGCGGTCGTTTTATTGTTTTTGGAACGGAGTTTTTCTGCGGTCGTACGTGGTGGTAAGTGTGGTTACAGAACGGCAGAGGTCGGGTCTGTGGAATTTTGTATTAAAGGAAATGAGTCCGATACGGGTTAAGGGGATTGATGGGGAAGGTTAATACAGGAAGCGATTTCCGGGTGCGCGGATGTCGTGAGGTTAGGTTTATTATGTATGGTTAAAAAATTCGAATCGATTCGTCTGTTTTTTACAGTTTGAGATTGTTTGATCGTTATGTTATTCTGAGTAAATGAGGAATCTGATGATGGTAATGTCGTTGTTTTGTTTATATATTTGTTTGGTTCGATGTTTGTTTAGAGTAGGTTGTATAATTTAGACTGGTAGGTAAATATAGAACCGGAGTTAAAATTTGAGAATAGGTTATTTAGCGTTTTTGGTAAATTAAATTTTCAGTTAAGAAGTTTTGTATGTTTAGTTGGAAGAGTAGTTAGTTTTTTTTTGGTTAAGCTTTGTTGAG
>NZ_JAEBEF010000041.1:0-656 GCF_046548815.1 Amycolatopsis sp. cmx-4-83
ATCGGTTGGTTTTCGTTATCGGAGTTAAGTGATATATGTAAATTTAGTTGCAGTGAGTGAAGATTAATATGATTGGTTGAATTGAGATTCAGGGTTATACGTCAGGTGTATTAGATGTGTAATAGTAGATGGGATTTACTGCCGGGGTTGGGATTTTGTCGTATGCGTATGTTTCGGTAAATTAGTCGTAATTTTTCGGTACGATTTCGGATCGGGGCGATTTTTATATGAAAATTGATTTATAGAAAAAGTTATATATGAAATTTAACCGTTTCGTCGTTTTCGGTAAAATTAGGTTTTTTAAATTTGGTTTGGAAGATGGAGTTTCGGGTTTCCGAAGTTTGGAACGTTAGGATGTTTAATTTTGTTTTGCAGGATGTATGTATTTTGTGATCAGTATGGTTTTTTGTGTATGTGATGTATGTGTGTAATTTATTTATGATTTGCGTGTCGCGTGTACAGTAATACGGTTAGAGTTATATGTGTTGTTATTTTAATGTATTTAATGGTCTGCGTATTAATCTGTGATGATTTAAGTAATTATGTAATTTTTATTATTAGATTTTTTGTTAGTTATTAGGCGTAATAGTATGTTTTAGTTTTTGGAGGATTTATTATCAGGAGGATGGCGTATATGGAATATGGAGATGGAGATT
>NZ_JAEBEF010000042.1:0-654 GCF_046548815.1 Amycolatopsis sp. cmx-4-83
CTGGGAGGGTGAGAGTTTTGTCCGGTTCGGATTCTGTTTTATTACGAGGCGTCGTTAACGAGTCGGGTTGTTTGGGAATGTAGTTTAAATCGGGCGGTAAATTTCGTTTAAGGTTAAATATAGGCGAGAGATCGATAGCGAATAAGTATCGCGAGGGAAAGATGAAAAGGATTTTGAAAAGAGAGTTAAAGAGTGTTTGAAATTGTCGGGAGGGAAGCGGATGGGGGTCGGCGATGCGTTTCGGTCGTATGTGGAACGGTTTTTGTTGGTTCGTCGTTCGGTTCGGGGTGTGGATTGTTGTCGGTCGCGTCGGCGGTTTAAGTTCGGGGATTTTAGGTGTTTCCGGCAGTCGTCGTCGGTACGGTCGGTTACCGCGCGTCGTAAGGCGTATTTTTCGGGATGCTGCGTTGTAACGGTTTGCGGGTTTTTTATTCGATTCGTTTTGAAATACGGATTAAGGAGTCTGATATGCGTGCGAGTCGACGGGTTTTAAATTTGGGATGCGTAAGGAAGTTAACGAGCGGGAGGTTTTTACGGGTCGTATCGTTGGTCGATTTTGATTTTTTGTGAAGGGTTCGAGTTGGAGTACGTCTGTCGGGATTCGAAAGATGGTGAATTATGTCTGAGCGGGGCGAAGTCAGAGGAAATTCTGGT
>NZ_JAEBEF010000043.1:0-604 GCF_046548815.1 Amycolatopsis sp. cmx-4-83
AAGATCTGTGAAGACTGGGGCTTGGTGCTGCGTCGGGCTGGTCTGACCCCGGCCAAGGTGTGACCCACGGGTAGTTCGTGGTGTCCTGCGTTCGATTTGTCGGCCCGCTCGGGCGCAGCACCGCATGCGCACCGGCCAGACGGGTCTGACCTGATAGGAGCTTGGATCAGAAGCCCCGTCACAGACCTGTCGCCCGTCCGGTCGGTTCGCCCATCCGCCAGCGCGAACACACCGGAGGAGCGAGTTCCAGCATGACACCTTCTGCCACCCGTGTCATCGGCGGCGTCGACACGCACAAGCACACCCACTACGCAGCCGTGGTCGATGAGCACGGCCGGCTTCTCGGACATCGCGAGTTCCCTGCCCGCGACCGCGGCTACGCCCATTTGCTGGACTGGATCACAAGCCACGGTGTCGTCACCGCGGTCGGTGTCGAAAGCACCGGGTCGTTCGGGGCCACCCTGAGCAGGTTCCTCACCACCGCCGACGTCCGAGTCATCGAGGTCAACCGGACAAACCGGCTGGCCCGGCGGATGGACGGCAAGTCCGATCGCCTGGATGCCGAGCAGATCGCCCGGGCTGTTCTGGGACAGACGTCGACCGC
>NZ_JAEBEF010000044.1:0-597 GCF_046548815.1 Amycolatopsis sp. cmx-4-83
GGCGAAGGCGAACGAGTTCGCCTACCCCGCCATCAACGTGACCTCGTCCGAGACCGTGAACGCCGCCATCCGCGGGTTCGCCGAGGCGGAGAGCGACGGCATCATCCAGTTCTCCACCGGCGGCGCCGAATTCGCCTCCGGCCAGAAGGTCAAGGACATGGTCGTCGGCGCCACCGCGCTGGCCGAGTTCGCGCAGGTCGTCGCCGCGCGCTACGACGTCAACGTCGCCCTGCACACCGACCACTGCCCCAAGGACAAGCTCGACGGCTTCGTCCGCCCGCTCATCGAGATCTCCGCCGAGCGGGTCAAGAACGGCCAGAACCCGCTGTTCCAGTCCCACATGTGGGACGGCTCCGCCATCGACCTCGACGAAAACCTCGAGATCGCCGCGGAACTGCTCGCCAAGACCGCCGCCGCGAAGATCATCCTCGAGGTCGAGATCGGCGTCGTCGGCGGCGAAGAAGACGGCGTCGAAGCCGAGATCAACGAAAAGCTCTACACCGCCGAAGGCGACTTCCTCAAGACCATCGACGCCCTCGGCTCCGGCGACCGCGGCCGCTACCTGCTGGCGGCGACGTTCGGCAACGTCCACGGCGT
>NZ_JAEBEF010000045.1:0-573 GCF_046548815.1 Amycolatopsis sp. cmx-4-83
GGGACGGTTCCGGGGTCGCTGGTGCGGGGGGTGGTGGGTGCGGTGCCGCTGGCGGAGGTGGTGCCGTCGGTGCGGGGAGGTGCGGCGCTGCTGGGGGTGTCGGTCCCGGCGTGCGAGCCCGGCGAGGACCCGGTGTGGGTGGATGGACTGCTGCCCCCGGAGTGGCTGGGTGTGCTGTCGCTGCCGCGGGTCGGCGAGGGACCGCTGTCAGCGGCGTGGGAGGGCGTGCTGTCGCTCCCGCGGGTGGGTGAGGGACCGTGGTCGGCGGCGTGGGAGGGCGTGCCGTCGCTGCCGCGGGTGGGCGAGGGGCTGCTGTCGCTCGCCCGGGAGGGTGTGTTGTCGCTGGCGTGGGAGGGAGTGCCGTCGCTGCCGCGAGTGGGCGACGGGCTGCTATCCCCACCGCGGGACGGTGTGTTGTCCCCGCCATGCGGGGGCGTGCCGTCGCCGCCACGGGTGGGTGAGGGACTGCTGTCGCCCGCGTGCGAGGGCTCGCTGCCGCGGGTCGGCGACGGGCTCGAATCGCCTGCGTGGGAAGGAGAACGCGTCGGCGAGGGACCGCTGTCCCCTGCGTGC
>NZ_JAEBEF010000046.1:0-531 GCF_046548815.1 Amycolatopsis sp. cmx-4-83
CCGTCCACGACTGTGATGTCGGGATATACCCGGTGTGCGGTGCAGGCGCGTCCGAAGGCGGCGATGGCGCGGGGGTGGGCGAGGAAGAATTTCGTTTTCCGTCGCCGGCAGAGCAGGTCGTCCATGTCCAGTGGGGTGGGTGGGCCGGTGCGGGTGGTGAGTCGTTGTTTGAGGCCGGCGTTGTGCAGGAGCCCGAAGTCGGTGTTGTTGATCAGGTCGTGTTCTTGCCGTTCCCGCAATGCTTCGACGGTGAGCCGCAGTTGCTGGTGGAGCTGGTTCATCGGCTGGTTGTAGAGGTCGGTGACCCGGTTGTGGACCCGCAGGACGGTTTGGGCGAGGGCGAGGTCGTATTCGCGGGGTGAGGGGTCGTAGTCGACGTAGGTGCCGGCCAGCAGGGGTTCTCCGTCGTGCCCGGCGGAGAGGTCGATCGCGGCTTCGCCTTTGCCGTTGTGGGGTTTGCGGGGTCGTCCGATCGCCTCGGTGACGTGGGTCCGCAGGGATTGCAGGCGTCCGTTGAGCCGGGCGTAGGTC
>NZ_JAEBEF010000047.1:0-519 GCF_046548815.1 Amycolatopsis sp. cmx-4-83
AGCAGTAGGATTATACGTAATTAAGATGGTTGGTTATATTTAACGGTTGGAGAAGTTGGGTTTTTTAATGGGTTAAGAGTTGGTTACTGATTTTATTTTTTCGTTTTTTCCGTTTAGTTATGGGAATTTTATTTTAAATTATTATATGTATGGGACGGAGAAGGGTCTGAATGAACTGTGTGGTATGTTTAAGACAGCAGAGGTAGATATTAAGAAAAGCGTTAGTATCAGTTATGTGATGGTTATACAGAATAAGTTTAGTTTTAAGAAGAAGGGTAATTTTTGGAAGAAGAAGGGTAAGGCTGGAACGTTTAAGTTAAATTCAGCGTTTAAGGTTAAAGCTGGATCTGGATCTGTTTCAGATAAAGAGTGTTTTTACTGTTATGAATTTGGTTACTGGAAGAGAAATTGTAAGCAGTATTTAGTTTCGTTGAAGAATGGCGGAAGTAAGAGTATTTTTATTTCAGGTACGTTTGTTGTTAATGTTATAGATAATATATTTTTCGCTGATATGGTTAT
>NZ_JAEBEF010000048.1:0-508 GCF_046548815.1 Amycolatopsis sp. cmx-4-83
TTTTATAATGTTAAGTTCAGGAATAAGGTGAATGCTAAGTTGATGCGATGGTATAAGAAAGAACGTAAGGAAGATAAGATGCTGAGATATTTCGTTGATGGGGTTCAGTGGAGATTAATTGATAGAGAATTACTGGAGTTTGAAGGTGATGTAAGGAATATAAGGTTTGGTTTAAGTACTGATGGATTTAATTTATTCGGTGAGTTGAGTAGTGGTTATAGTATTTGGTTTGTGATTTTTTGTATGTTTAATTTTTTTTTTTGGTTGTGTATGAAGTAGAAGTTTATTATGATGTCGGCGTTTATTTAAGGTTTAAAATAATCCGGTAATGATATTGACGTGTATTTAAGATCGTTGGTTGATGAATTTTTACTGTTTTAAAAGGAAGAATGTGTACGTGTGTGGGATGAGGATAAACAAGAGAGTTTTGATTTGTTAGTATAATCGTTAAATTTTAAGGTTATGAGATAAATGGTTATATATTTTATACGAGAGTTTAAGATTAAAA
>NZ_JAEBEF010000049.1:0-504 GCF_046548815.1 Amycolatopsis sp. cmx-4-83
CATATTTAAAAATATTTTTAAACATTCCGTTCCGACACGAAAAATGATACAAAACGGATACATTTCGACACCCGAATACACTATTACCGAATAACGAAACTCGAATAAATTTTTTCGCAACGAACGCATACAATCTTCCTAAATATACACTAAAACATATTTAAAAATATTTTTAAACATTCGATTCCGACACGAAAAACGATACAAAACGGATACATTTCGGCACCCGAATACACTATTACCGGATAACGAAACTCGGATAAATTTTTTCGCAACGAACGCATACAATCTTCCTAATTATACCCTAAAACATATTTAAAAATATTTTTAAACATTCGGTTCCGGAACAAAAAATAATACAAAACGGATACATTTCGGCACCCGAATACACTATTACCGGATAACGAAACTCGGATAAATTTTTTCGCAACGAACGCATACAATCTTCCTAATTATACCCTAAAACATATTTAAAAATATTTTTAAACATTCGATTCCGGAATA